>JAJFHZ010000035.1 GCA_021775355.1 Amylibacter sp.
ACTTAGAATCGAATGCGGCTGGTCGCAGGAACGTTATATTACCTTGATCCAAGATATGGCCACTCGGTCTTTTGTTCAGGACCGATAACGTCAGAGAATTGTGACCTCGGTTGCTGTCGAACGAAGGGCTAGTTTGGGCTCCAAGCAGACATCTGATGGATTTGGGCGGATGACTTTTGTGTTTTAACAAAAAAGACAAAATCTTTTAGCATTATATAGCGGGGTGCTTTACGCCCACCCGAGGTCGGGCGCGGCCCTGATGTTGGTGTTTAGGATGATCCCATCTTGCATTCCGCCCATCCTTTCAGTTAACTGACCTTATCGCAGGCGCACCTGCGTGGGGAAATCCACGACCCCCTTTAACATCTACCGAGCGGCTTTAACGAGTTCGCTCTCAGGGTACTTATGTCCGGCGGACCGATGGCCGGATGGCGTGGTGCTGTACAGGGCTTCGGCCTAAAAGCCATGCTCCCCTGCCTCGGTAGAGGGGTCGTCGTGGACATCCGGCTTTACCAGCCCGGAATCCCCTTCATGAACCATGGAGGACAGACATGACCAAAGCCACATTACACCAAAACAACCGGATCATCGGCAGGTTGCTGCGCTCTCATAGGATAGTGCAGAGTTACAGTCAGGCCCAAGCAGGTGCGTTGCTGGGTATTTCATTCCAGCAGTTCCAGAAATATGAAAACGGCACCAACCGGATTTCAGCGGCGTCACTTCTGACACTGTCATGCGCATGGGACACGCCCGTTTCAGAGTTTTTTCCGAATGGTGAAATATCCGACCCCAAGATTGATCCCGAAGCCCCAAAAGCTGATCTGATGCTATTGCGTGACCTTTAAACCTCAACCACCTCGTTATGGCCAAAGCCCTTCGTATAATCCAGCACCGAAATAACTTTTGGGTCAACGCGGATATAAGCAAGATCGGTTTCGTCGTGGGCGGGGATAAAGGATGCCAGTTGCGGGAATTTTTTAAACAACAACCCGCCGATTTTTTCTTTTTCTTCCGGATCGTCCACAAACCGTGCGGTTGCCCCCATGGACAGCCCTTCGATTTCATCCCATGTCTTATAGGCGCGGTTGATCGTCAGCGAGACTTTATTGTTTTTGTCGATGTTAGTAGTTTTTTGCGCACTTTCGGGCGTCATGAAGTAAAGCGTCATGCCGTCATTGACGAAAGTCACTGTTGTGGCTTGCGGAAAACCATCCGCGCGTTGGGTTGCGATCGTCATGTCGTCGACATCGTTCAGAATTGCGGTGATCTGGTCTTGTAATTTCTTGTCCATAATAATCTCCTGTTCAGGTTATGGCATTTAAAAGAGCATAATGCGGCAGGGTGTGCGTTGATTCAGATCAAACCGTACACCTTAGCGTGAATTAGGGCCACGTAAGGGTTTTTTCTGAAAATTCGCCATCCGCACTGCTGCGGTCATAACGGATAAGTATCCCGTTATCCGTGGTTTCATATTCCACATAAAATGCCCCGACAGTGGTGTGAACGGGGCTGTCCGCGTTTTTCAGCGGCTTAAATATCTGGATTTTCTGACTGTGGGCTCCGACATGACAAATCGCTGCCAATGCAGGTGATTTTGGTGATGATTTCAGGGTAATATCGAATATTCCGTCACGTTCGCAACCATCGTCTTCGCCTTCGCAAAACATGCATCCCGACAAATCGTAACGCCCGCGCACTGTTCCCGTGCCGGTTTCCATAACGGATAAGGCAGTATCGTAACCGCTGGAAAGTTGCCAGTGGTAGCCAGTGGCTGGGATTGTGTGATCCACATTTCTGTCAACTGTTTCTGCAAGGGAATGATTTGTTGCGCTTAACATGATGAAGATCAGAGCCGGATATAAGAGGTTTTTCATGATGCCCGTATTTGTTTGTAGTTACCGAATTCTTATAGCAGATTCGGCCTTGAAATAGTGAAAATATCAATGTTCTCAATATGTTCTTACGTATTCGAAAAAAATATGGTACTTTATGGGAAAATAGTTTCAAAGGTCTTTGCCTACTATATGTAGTGGTTTGCTTCACGCGCTCTACAAGTTAGGCGAAAAATTGCCTATTTTAGAATGTCTAAGACAGTTCAATAAAATTCGATTTGGCTATTTCCCATAAAATATCCATAAAAAACAGTTGCGTCCCATGAATTCCCATGTAATACAGAATACATTGATGAGGTAGGGATACATAAAAGGGCATCAAGACCCTAGAAAACCCAAACAGGTTTCATACAGGCACCCGCCACATCCAAGAAAGATCCGACGTGGGTTGCGAGCAGACACCCCCCAAGGTGGCACCATAGTTGGACATCCCTTCTGGGACAGAACGGCGGATTGAACAGTGGCAGCAGTTCAATCCGCCGTTTCCATTTTAAGCCCGAATTTCGGGTGACGTAGTTAAGGAGGCCCGTTTCAGTGGCACGACGTTTTAGAGGCGAAAGCACCCACAAGGTGGATGCTAAGGGTCGGGTATCCATCCCCGCCGCCTTTCGGCGTGTTCTGGAAGAAGGTGATCCTGATTGGACAGAAGGTTTACTGCCTAATCTAATTCTGGTTTACGGCGGTAAAGGGCGTAAATTTATCGAAGGTTACACGGTTAATGCAATGGACGATGTGGATGAGCGCATTGAAAAATTGCCGCTTGGTTCAAAAGAACGCCGTATTATGGAGCACACGTTTTCAACCCAATCTTTGCAGGTTCAGGTAGACCCGACAGGACGTTTGGTTTTGTCGCAAAAGATACGCGACAAGTTCGGGATCACCAATGAAGCTGTTTTCGCAGCATCCGGAACCACATTCCAAATCTGGGCACCGTCAGCCCACGATACCCATGCTGCACGCATGGATGAATGGTTCGATGCGCAAGAAGACGATGCTGATCCGCTGATCTTGCTGAATTCGGTATCTGTGGGGGATTAACGATGGCGCAGACGTTGGACACTTCTCCGTCTTCTCCGCACATTCCTGTTTTATTGGCACCTATTTTGGATGCGGTTGGCCCTGTGCAGGGCCGTTGGTTGGACGGCACTTTTGGTGCGGGCGGTTATACCCGCGCACTTTTGGATGCAGGGGCTGAATGCGTTTATGCGATAGATCGCGATCCCGAGGTTTTCGTGCGGGCAAAGGTCTGGTCGGGTGATTATGGTGACCGGTTGGTTTTGATCCCGGGCACATTCGGGCAGCTTGATCAATTGGCCGCAGAACATGGTGGTACACCATTAGACGGTGTGGTGCTGGATATTGGCGTGTCTTCTATGCAGATAGATCAGGCGGAACGCGGTTTTTCGTTCATGCAAGACGGCCCGCTGGATATGCGCATGTCACAGACGGGAATGACGGCGGCGGATGTGGTGAACACGGCGGATGAGGCGGTGTTGGCGGATATTCTATATCTTTACGGTGAAGAGCGGGCATCGCGGCGCATTGCGCGACGGATTGTTGATGCGCGTAAGGTGGCACCGTTTGAGACAACAAAGCAATTGGCCGAAGTGGTCGAGGCGGCTTTGCCGCGGGCGAAACCCGGACAGGTGCACCCTGCAACACGATCGTTTCAGGCTTTGCGTATTGTGGTGAATGATGAACTGGGTGAACTGGTGCGTGGATTAGTGGCTGCAGAAGCGGCGTTGGTTGTGGGCGGTATTCTGGCCGTTGTGACGTTTCATTCGCTGGAAGATCGCATTGTGAAACGGTTTATTCAGGCCCGCAGTGAACAGGCGCGGGCCAATCGGTATGCACCGGAACTGGCTGCAACCGTGCCGCAATTTGAAAAGATTTCGAAGAAGGCCATCGGGCCAAGTGAACGCGAGATGGCAGATAATCCGCGGGCGCGTTCGGCCAAGTTGCGCCTTGCACGGCGCACGGCCGGCCCTTCGGGAGTTGTGGATGCCAAGGCCCTTGGCCTGCCGAATTTTGATCGTATGAGGTTACAATAATGCGTAGTTTGTTTTATCTGGTGTGTTCCGCTTTTGTCATTGGGTTGGCCTACTGGGCCTATAAGGAAAATTACAAAACCCAAGCGTCGTTGAAAGAAGTGAAAGAATTGCAGCAGCAGATTGCACATGAAAAGGAAACCATTGCAGTTTTGAATGCGGAATGGGCCTATTTGAACCGTCCTGACCGCTTGCGTGAGCTGGTTGATCTGAATTTTGAAGATCTGCAATTGATCCCGTTGTTGCCATCGCATTTTGGTGACAGTGAAATGGTGGCTTACCCCACAACGGTATTTGACAGTATTGTTGAGCCTGTGACCGTAATCGGGGGAGCGCAACAATGATCCGTACACCTTTACGCCCCTTGGCGCGCGTTATCGATGCACGCAAACATGGGCAAAATCCTGATCAGATCGAAGCGGCGGAACGTGCAAAACGCAATCAGGCTGTGCATCAAAAACTACGCAAACGCGCAGAGGGGCGATTGACCTTGCTGGGTTTGGCTTTTTTCATGGGTTTCGCTGCAATTGGTGGGAAAATGGCTATGCTGGCGGTCAGCGAACCGATGGAACCGAAATTGGCATACTCCGGTTCAAAGATATATTCACAACGTGCCGATATTACCGACAGGAACGGTGCTGTTCTGGCGACAAATCTGGTAACGACGTCGCTTTACGCGCAACCGCAAAGAATGATCAATCCGGTGCGTGCCGCTGAAAAACTGGCAAAGGTTTTCCCTGATATCAACCCTGAAAAACTACTGAAGGATTTTACGGGCACGCGCAAATTTATTTGGGTGCGCAAGAAAATAAGCCCAGAACAACAACAGCTTGTACATGATATAGGCGAGCCGGGCTTGCTGTTCGGGCCACGTGAAATGCGGCTTTATCCCAACGGTTCACTTGCGGCCCATATTCTGGGCGGTACGGGGTTTGGCAAGGAAGATGTTCGCGCGGCCGAGTTGGTTGGCGTGGCGGGTGTCGAGAAATATTTTGACGCGCGGATGCGTGATCCGGCACAGGTGGACAAACCGCTGCAATTGTCAATTGACCTGACTGCGCAGGCAACTATGCGCCGTGTGGTTGCAGGTGGCATGAAGATCATGGACGCCAAAGGGGCGGCGGCGGTGCTGATGGATGTGCATACGGGCGAAGTGATTTCGATGGTGTCATTGCCCGATTTTGATCCAAATGAACGCCCAAGGCCACTGCTGAAGGGTGATCCGTCCGATAGCCCCTTGTTCAACCGTGCAGCCCAAGGGGTGTATGAGCTGGGCTCGACCTTTAAATTGTTTGCGGCTGCGGCATCTTTGGAAAAAGGCTTGGTGAATGAAAACGCCATGATCGACATCCGTGGGCCGATAAAGTGGGGTAAATTCAAGATCCGTGATTTTCATAATTACGGCAAACAGTTAAGTGTGATGGACGTGATTGTGAAATCATCCAATATCGGCACGGCACGGATGGCACAAGCTGCGGGAACGCAGACACAAAAAGAACTTTTGGGCGGGCTTGGCCTATTGCAGCCAACTGCGTTGGAATTGGTGGAAGCCACGCATATCAAACCTTTGGTGCCAAAGAACTGGTCGGAACTGTCGACAATGACCATTTCGTATGGCCACGGAATTGCGGCAACGCCGCTGCACTTGGCATCGGCCTATGCAACTTTGGCCAATGGTGGGCTTAAAGTGCAGCCGACTTTGTTGAAAGTTGATGCGCAGACCGCATACGGTGCACGTATCCTGAAGGATGACACGTCCAAGACCTTGATGCGTATGCTGCGTAATGTCGTGACACGCGGTACTGCCAGTTTTGGTGAGGTTAAGGGATATTCGGTAGGTGGTAAAACCGGCTCTGCGGACAAGCCAAAACCAAATGGCGGGTATTATGACGACAAGGTGATCGCGACTTTTGCTTCAGTGTTTCCCACGGATGACCCCAAGTATGTTTTGGTACTGACACTGGACGAGCCATCGATTCAGGCGGCAGGTGAAAAGCGACGCACTGCGGGGTGGACGGCGGTGCCAGTCACTGCTGAATTGATCACCCGTTTGGCACCTGTTTTGAATATGCGGCCAGAGGTTGCAGGCAGTGGGAAAGTTCAATACACGCAGGTAAAAAACTGATACGGGGAATTATCCATGACCCATAAAACTTTGCAAGAATTGGGTTTGACCCCGACGCACGGGGTCGGTAATGCGGATCAGGTTGTTTCCGGGGTATGTGTGGATAGCCGTGATGTGCGGACAGGTGATTTATTTGCCGCAATGCCTGGTTCGGAATTTCATGGCGGTGAATTTATCCAATATGCGTTGCGGATGCAGGCAAGTGCCGTGCTGACCGATGCGGCAGGGCTGGAGATTGCGAAACGCGATGTGGCTGATCTGAATATACCCTTTATTATCGTTGATGACCCGCGTCTGGCTTTGGCGCAGGCAGCGGCGCGGTATTTCGGGGCGCAACCTGCAACGATGACGGCGGTAACGGGAACAAACGGCAAAACTTCGGTTGCGAATTTTATTCGCCAGATATGGGAAGCTCTTGGGCTAAAAGCGGTGAATTTCGGCACGACAGGTGTTGAAGGGGCCTATACCGAAGGTTTGAAACATACCACACCGGAACCGATCACACTGCACCGTTTATTGCGTCGCTTAAAAGAAGAAGGCATTACGCATGCAGCGATGGAAGCATCCAGTCACGGGCTGGAACAGCGGCGTTTGGACGGGGTTTATCTGACGGTGGGTGGATTTACCAACTTCAGTCAGGATCATCTGGATTATCACAAAAGTTTTGACGATTATTTTGCCGCAAAGGCAGGATTGTTTTCGCGGGTTTTACCCCCCGAGGGCTCGGTCGTGATCAATATTCTGGATCCCAAGGGGGTGGTATTGGTGGCAATTGCCAAAGCACGCGGTCAGGATGTTATTACACTGGGTGGCGATGATGCCGATTTGCAAATCCTGAATACGCGGTGTGATAGCACCGGGCAGGATATGCGGTTTTCGTGGCGCGGTGAGGTGCACACGGTGCGTTTGTCTTTAATCGGTGGATTTCAGGCGGAAAACGTTTTGATTGCGGCAGGCATGGTCATTGCGGCGGGGGCGCAACCGGCGGAAGTGTTTAGTGTGTTGTCGGGTTTGGAAACGGTTCCGGGGCGGATGCAATTGGCAGCGACGCGGGCGAACGGCGGAAATGTTTTTGTCGACTTTGCCCACACGCCTGATGCGCTGAAAACTGCGATAAAAGCGTTGCGCCCGCATGTTTTGGGGCGTTTGATTGTGGTTTTCGGGGCGGGCGGTGATCGTGACAGGGGCAAGCGGCCATTGATGGGTAAAGCGGCTGCGGATAATGCAGATGTCGTGTTTGTGACGGATGATAACCCGCGTTCTGAAACACCCGGCGATATTCGTGCCGAGATTATGGTGGCCTGTCCGAATGCCAATGAGTTTGGTGATCGTGCCGCGGCAATTCTGGCGGCAGTGGACACATTACAGGCAGGTGATGCGTTGCTGATTGCAGGCAAAGGGCATGAAACTGGGCAGATTATCAAGGATCAGGTCCTGCCGTTTAATGATGCGGAACAGGCCAGTATGTCGGTGGCTGCCCTTGATGGATTTGGGGTATGAACGTGCTTTGGACAAGCGCCGATGCTGTTGCAGCTACAGGTGGAAAATCCACCGTTGATTGGCAGGCAAGCGGGGTTTCAATCGATACACGTACATTGCAAAAGGGCGATCTGTTCGTGGCTTTGACCGATGTGCGCGACGGGCATGACTTTGTTGCACAAGCCCTAGACAAAGGTGCGGCGGCGGCATTGGTCGCTCATGTACCTGACGGGGTTTCTATGGATGCGCCTTTGTTGATTGTGGATGATGTTTTGCAAGCGCTAGGGGCGTTGGGGGTTGCGGCCCGCAAGCATATATCTGGTCAGGTGATCGGTGTAACGGGGTCGGTGGGCAAAACAGGTACCAAGGAAATGTTGCGCACTGCTTTAAGCGGTCAGTACCGCATGCATGCGGCGGAAATGAGTTACAACAATCACTGGGGCGTGCCGCTGACACTGGCACGTATGCCGCGCGATACGGAAATAGCCGTGATTGAAATCGGTATGAACCATGCGGGCGAGATCAGCCCCTTGGCCATTATGGCTGATCTGGATGTGGCCGTGATCACCACAGTGGCACCCGTGCATTTGGCCGCGTTTTCGGGGGTCGATGAAATCGCACATGCCAAGGCCGAGATTTTTGACGGTCTAAAAGCGGGTGGCACGGCGGTGTTGAATGCGGATATAGGCACGTTTCAAATATTGTGTGATGCGGCTGGGGGTGCGGATGCGCGAATTGTAACGTTTGGCGGGGCAAAAGGTGCGGATGTTCAGCTAACTGCCGCCTACGTATCCGATCAATCGACCAAAGTTGTTTTCGATCTGGTTGGTCAGAAAGTCGAGTTTATACTTGGTGCACCCGGGGTGCATCTGGCGATGAACTCATTAGCGGTTATCGCTGCGTGTGATGCCGTAGGTGCTGATCTAAGCCAGTGCCTGAAAAATCTTGCGACATGGACAACACCGAAAGGGCGCGGAAAACGCGAAGACGTTGTGTTGGCCAATGGTGTTTCGATTGAACTGATCGACGAGGGGTTCAATGCAAATCCAACATCCATGGCGGCAGCTTTGGATGTTTTGGCTCAAATGCACGCAAAAGGCCGAAAGGTTGCTGTTTTGGGCGATATGCTGGAACTGGGTGAAACTGAAAAGGCATTACATGCTGGCTTGGCGGATTTACCGGCTCTGAAAACCATGGATGTTATCCATTTAGTCGGCCCTTTAATGAAGGGGCTATATGCAGCCTTACCCGATGAAAATCGGGGTCTTTGGATTGAAACTGCGGATGTTGCAGCAACCCGGATTGTAGATTTGCTAAAGCCGCGCGATATTGTGATGGTTAAAGGGTCCAAAGGGTCTAAAGTTTCAAAAATCGTAGACGCCATCAGAAAAACAAGTGCATAAGGTGCAAAGAGCAGGGGAACGCGTATGTTGTATTTTTTAAGTGAATGGTCGGATGGCGGTGATGTGTTCAATCTGTTTCGTTACATTACGTTTCGTGCGGGCGGCGCATTTTTCACCGCATTGATCCTGAGCTTTATCTTCGGGCAACCGTTAATCAACTGGCTGAAACACAAGCAAAAAAAAGGCCAACCCATTCGGGATGATGGGCCTGAAAACCATATTATTGCTAAAGCTGGGACACCGACGATGGGCGGGGTTTTGATCCTTGGAACTTTGCTGATCTCAACGTTATTATGGGCGCGTAGTGACAACGCTTATGTCTGGATTGTTTTGCTGGTGACGGCTGGGTTCGGATTGATCGGGTTTGCCGATGATTATTTGAAAGTCAGCAAGCAAACGGTCGCGGGATTTTCGTCCAAAGCGCGGTTGCTTATTGGTTTGGTAATCGCAGTCATTGCGGCTGTTGCAGCGGCAAAAGTGCATCCCGATGTCTTGTCGGGTCAATTGGCAATGCCTATTCTGAAAGATACACTTTTCAATCTTGGTTATCTTTATATCCCGTTTGTTATCATCGTCATTGTAGGGTCTGCGAATGCAGTGAACCTGACTGATGGGTTGGATGGCTTGGCGATTATGCCCGTGATGATTGCGGGTGCTACGCTGGGGATTATTGCCTATGCGGTGGGGCGCGTCGACTTTACCGAATATCTGGATGTGCATTATGTCCCCGGAACGGGTGAGTTGTTGATCTTTACATCTGCACTGATCGGGGGGGGCTTGGGTTTTCTATGGTATAATGCGCCACCTGCGGCGGTCTTTATGGGCGACACGGGATCATTGGCTTTGGGTGGTGCGCTGGGCGCAATCGCGGTCTGCACTAAACACGAGATCGTTTTGGCGATTGTGGGCGGTTTGTTTGTGGTTGAGGCTTTGTCTGTGATCATTCAGGTGCTGTACTTCAAAAAGACCGGCAAGCGGGTGTTTTTGATGGCACCAATCCACCACCATTTTGAGAAAAAGGGTTGGTCGGAATCGCAAATCGTGATCCGTTTCTGGATCATCGCGCTGATATTGGCACTGGTCGGTCTGGCCACGTTGAAGTTGCGCTAAATGATTCCTGTTCGTGGATATGGCGGTCACAAGGTGGCTGTTTTCGGGCTAAGCCGATCAGGTCTGTCTGCGGCTTTGGCTTTGCAGGCAGGCGGGGCTGTGCCTGTTTGTTGGGATGATAATGAAGCTGCGCGGCAGCAGGCAGAAACGGCAGGTTTGCCGGTCGCTGATCTGAACAAGGATAAGCCTTGGGAAGATGTGGTCAGTCTGATCGTATCGCCCGGCATTCCGCATCTTTACCCGGAGGCGCACGCCATAGTGCAAAAGGCATGGGGTTTGGGCGTTGTCGTGGACAATGATATCGGGCTGTTTTTCCGCTCTTACGCGACGGCCGAATGGGACAAGTTCGATGTTATGCCGAAAGTGATCAGCATCACGGGATCAAATGGGAAATCGACAACAACGGCCCTGATTGCGCATATACTGCAAGAGGCGGGCAAGCCTGTGCAGATGGGTGGCAATATCGGGCGCGGGGTGTTGGATCTGGATCCAGCCCAAGACGGTGAAATTGTTGTGCTGGAACTGTCGTCGTATCAATGCGAACTGGCCCGCGCATTAGCCCCCGACATGGCGGTGTTCATGAACCTTACGCCTGATCATCTGGATCGGCATGGTGGCATTGGTGGATATTTCGCCGCCAAACGACGTTTGTTCGCAGAAGGTGGACCGGATAAGGCGATAATCGGTGTGGATGAACCTGAAGGACGGTATCTGGCCAATCAAATGCGCCAAGACAGTGAAACGGGTGATCCGGTGATTGCGATCTCATCCGGGCGCAAGTTGCAAGGGCGCGGTTGGTCGGTATTTGCCCGCAAGGGTTTTCTGGCGGAATGGCGCAAAGAGCGGCAGGTAGCATCGATAGATTTGCGCAATATGCAAGGTTTACCCGGCGCACATAACCATCAAAACGCTTGTGCGGCCTACGCGGTTTGCAGGGCATTGGCAATCGCCCCCAAAGTGGTTGAAACAGGATTACAGTCTTATGGCGGTCTTGCGCATCGTTGCCAGATTGTGGCGCAGCATGATGGGGTGATTTACGTGAACGACAGTAAGGCGACTAATGCGGATGCGGCGGAAAAAGCATTGCTGGCGTTTAAGAATATTCACTGGATTGTCGGTGGCCAGGCGAAAGAAGGCGGCATCGCTTCACTTGCGCCGCTATATAGCCGCGTGACCAAAGCCTATCTTGTTGGGACCGCGGCGGATCAGTTTGCCGATCAATTGGGTGATGTCGCGTATGAGAAATCCGGAACGGTAGAAGCGGCAGTAAAAGCGGCCGCGAAAAATGCAAAATCAGGTGATGTTGTATTGCTGGCGCCCGCGTGTGCCAGTTTTGATCAGTTCGAAAGCTTTGAAGCGCGTGGTGACGCTTTTGTGGAGGCGGTCCGGGCTGTAACAGGCAGCTGATTTTTGCCGTAGGATACCTAAAGTACTAGCCAAAAGCCGAAATTTATGGCATTCCGAATAGCAATGACGGCCCGTTCAATGAGGCCGCATGTAAATGGCAGTAAACGGCGAGCAGGCGACAATGACAGAAATGGCCTTTGGCAAGGTTGTTCAGCAACCCAGTGATCCAATTTTACCCAGATGGTGGCGAGCTGTTGATCGGGTGTCTATATCTTGTGTTCTGGGGTTGTTTCTGGTGGGGATTTTACTGGGGCTGGCGGCCTCGGTTCCTTTGGCGACGCGCAACGGATTGCCGCAGTTTTACTATGTTTACAAACAAGTTTTCTTTGGTTCGGTCGCCTTGGGCGCGATGATCGTGACCTCAATGATGTCGCCGGTGTTGTTGCGCCGCTTGGGTGTTTTTAGCTTTGCGCTATGTTTTATAGCCCTTCTGATGTTGCCGATTTTCGGAACGGATTATGGCAAGGGGGCGACGCGTTGGTTTTCGCTTGGATTTGCATCGGTACAGCCATCCGAATTTCTAAAGCCGTTCTTTATCGTATTTACGGCCTGGATGTTGGCGGCGGCGTTCAAAGTGGGTGGGCCACCCGGCAAGCGCATCTCTTTTCTTGTTATGTTGAGTGTAGCATTCTTGCTGGCCATGCAACCCGATTTTGGTCAGGCCATGTTGATTATCACATCATGGGGTGTGATGTATTTCATTGCAGGCGCGCCAATATTATTGCTGGTGGTTATGGCAGTTGGTGTGGTTTCAGTGGGGTTGTTTTCCTACAATAACTCGGAACATTTTGCGCGGCGGATTGATGGGTTTCTGAACCCTGATCTTGATCCGCGAACTCAGCTTGGCTATGCGACAAACGCAATTCAGGAAGGTGGTTTTTTCGGTGTTGGTGTGGGCGAAGGTCAAGTGAAATGGTCGTTGCCAGATGCGCATACGGATTTTATTATTGCAGTGGCTGCAGAAGAATACGGGTTAATATTGGTTTTTGTCATTATTGGTTTGTTTCTGGTAATCACGGTGCGGTCTTTGTTCCGTCTGGTACGTGAACGTGACCCATTTATTCGCCTTGCGGGCACGGGTATTGCGGTGCTGTTCGGAATGCAGGCAATGATCAATATGGGCGTGGCGGCGCGTCTGTTGCCCGCAAAGGGCATGACGTTGCCATTTGTCAGTTATGGTGGTTCATCACTTGTGGCGGCAGGCATTGCGTTAGGTCTGTTGTTGGCGTTTACCCGCACCCGCGCCCAAGGCGAGATGAGCGATCTTTTGGGGCGTGGAACACGTAATCCAAGGATTATCCGCAATGGTTGACAACCCGCTTTTGGTGATTGCTGCAGGGGGCACTGGCGGACATATGTTTCCGGCACAGGCTTTGGCCGAAGAAATGTTGCGCCGTGGTTGGCGGGTGAAACTGTCGACTGACCCGCGCGGTGCGCGCTATACGCGCGGCTTTCCCCATACGGTTCAGGTTGAGGTGGTGAATTCCGGTACATTTGCGCGCGGTGGTCTGATGGCCAAGTTGCGGGTGCCGTTTCGGATTTTGCTGGGAGCGATTTCGGCACGGCGTTCGATGAAGCGTGACCGGCCTGCCGTAGTGGCAGGCTTTGGCGGTTATCCTGCCATTCCCGCGATGCTGGCGGCTGGCAGTTTGAAACTGCCGCGTATGATACATGAACAAAACGGTGTCTTGGGGCGTGTGAACAAGATGTTCGCACCCAAAGTTGATCTTGTGGCTTGCGGTACATGGCCGACAACCCTACCCGAAGGGGTAGAGGGGGTGCATGTGGGCAATCCCGTGCGCCGTGCGGTTTTGGAAAAGCATGGTTCAAACTACATAACGCCCGGTGATTGGCCGATGAGCATTCTGGCGATCGGTGGTTCACAAGGGGCGCGGATACTATCGGAAACCATGCCGCAAGCAGTGGCTTTGTTGCCTGAGGCTATAAAGGCGCAGTTACGCGTGGTGCAACAAGCCCGCGAAGAGGATGTAGCCGTTTGTGAAGCGGCCTATGCGCAGGCAGGTGTGCGGGCTGATATATCACCGTTTTTCCGCGATATTCCACGCCTGATGTCGGAAGCACAGTTGGTTGTATCGCGTGCGGGGGCATCATCCGTGGCGGATATCTCGATTATCGGGCGGCCGTCCATTCTGGTACCTTTGGCAATAGCGATGGATGACCATCAAAATGCCAATGCGCGCGGGCTGGCAGGTGCGGGCGGGGCAATCGTGATCCCAGAAAAAGACCTGACGGCCAACAGTCTGGCGAAGTGTATTGCAACGGTATTGCAGGACGCGGAAGGTGCTGCGAAAATGGCGCAGGCGGCATTGACGCAAAGCCGTCCCAATGCAACAGAACAGCTGGCAAATCTGGTAGAAGAATTAGCGGCAAAGGGGCGTGGTTAGATGAGTGCGGCAACAAAATTACCGACAAAACTTGGGGCAATTCATTTTGTGGGGATCGGTGGTATTGGCATGTCAGGTATTGCCGAGGTGCTGATCAATCATGGTTACTCGGTTCAAGGCTCTGATCTGCGGCCAAGCAAGATCACGGATCGTTTGGCGCAAATGGGCGCCAGAATTTCATTCCCGCAAATGGCAGAAAATCTGGAAGATGCCGAAGTGGTGGTGATTTCATCCGCGATCAAGCCCGGTAACCCTGAACTGGATAGCGCCCGCGCACGCGGATTGCCGGTTGTCCGCCGCGCAGAAATGCTGGCTGAACTGATGCGGCTGAAATCCAATGTGGCAATCGCAGGAACGCACGGTAAAACCACCACTACGACGATGGTGGCAACCTTGCTGGACGCAGGTGGGCTTGACCCCACTGTGATCAACGGCGGGATTATTCACGCGTATGGATCAAATGCGCGAATGGGAACTGGCGAGTGGATGGTTGTGGAAGCGGATGAAAGTGATGGAACTTTCAACCGCCTGCCTGCGACTGTGGCGGTTGTGACCAATATCGACCCCGAACATATGGAACATTACGGCACTTTCGATAATTTGCGGGATGCGTTTTACACATTCGTGTCCAACATCCCGTTTTACGGCGTCGCGATTTGCAACACGGATCACGCGGAAGTGCAGGCCCTTGTGGGGCGCGTGAATGATCGGCGGATTATCACATATGGTTTTAACAAGCAGGCCGATGTACGGGCGGAAAACCTGACTTATAAAAAAGGTGCGGCGTACTTCGACATTGTATTGCAAACCGAAGATCAGCGGATTGACGGGGTAATGTTGCCTATGCCGGGGGATCACAATGTTTCAAACGCGCTGGCTTCGGTTGCAGTGTCGCGATATCTGGGGTTGAAACGCGATGAAATTAAAGATGCGCTAAGAGATTTCAAAGGCGTGAACCGCCGCTTTACCCGTGTGGGTGAGGTGAACGGTGTGACTGTGATCGACGATTATGCACATCACCCGGTAGAGATCAAAGCGGTATTGAGTGCCGCGAAACAGGCCACGGATGGGCGTGTTGTTGCCGTGCATCAACCGCACCGTTATTCACGGTTGCACGATTTGTTTGAAGAGTTTTGCGGCTGTTTCAATGACGCGGATATCGTTGGGATCAGTGATGTTTACGCAGCAGGTGAAAGCCCGATTGAAGGGGCTAACCGGGATAGTCTGGTGGCCGGATTGGTATCACACGGGCATAAACAGGCACTGGCAATATCGGATGAGACATCGTTTCGCGAATTCGTGGAAAGTGAAACGAAGCCCGGTGATTTGTTGATTTGTTTGGGCGCAGGCACAATCAGCGCATGGGCCAACGGACTTGTTGAAAATGACTGATGCATATGGTTGTGTTATCGCAATAGCGCACAATTTAAAACCAGTGATCTGAATGAACTACATCTATGTTTTTTTGCTGCTGCCTTTCGTGATTATTGCTGTTACTGCAACTATTTGCTTTTTAATTACGTGGTGGTTGCCGACATACAGAATGTCATTTGTCTATTGTGTAACCGTTTCGCTATGCCCAATTATAATACTGCTTGCTGATTATTTTACAGGGATACTTAACTTAAGCGGGGGAGATTTTATTGTTGGCATACTATTAATAATAGGGGCTATAATTGGATGCTATTATGGTTTGATCCAAGAGAAGAAACTTAGGTAGATGGACAAGTTATCAAATGTGCGCGGTACTTATTCGCCAAACTGTTCTTTGTTGATTTTGTTTGGGCGCGGGTACGATCAGCGCATGGGCTAATAGACTTGTTGAAGATTAGCCCTTTGTACCCTAGATTTAAGGGGAAAGGCGGGCGTCATGACAGATCAGCTTAAACGCAAATTAGGTGTCCCTTTATTGGTGTTCTACGGGGTCGGCATTATGGTCGGCGCCGGTATCTATGTTCTGGTCGGTGCTGCTGCTGGGGCTGCGGGTATTTATGCGCCACTTGCATTTTTATTGGCGGGGTTGGTCGCGTTGCCCACGGCGGCAAGTTATGCGGAACTGTCCTCGCGCATACCTAAAAGTGCCGGTGAAGCGGCTTATCTGATGCGCGCTTTTCACAAGCCCGTTATTGCGCAGGCGGTGGGTTTGACCACGGTTGTTACAGGAACAATTGCAGCAGCTGTCGTATTGCAGGGCGGCGTGGGGTATTTGCAAAAACTGATCCCATGGGACACAGAGGTGTTGATTGTTTTGATGGGCGGATTTTTGATGCTGGTTGCGATTGCGGGTGTTGTGGAGTCGCTGGCATTGGCTGCATTTTTTACTATCGTAGAGGTGATTGGCCTGTTGATTGTGTCCTATGTCGGGCTAACGGGGCCAACCTCGGTCGAATGGATGGCCATGCCTGCAATGGAAGCACAAGGCGGGTTGCAGGGCTTGGCTTTTGCAGGGATTTTAGCGTTTTTCGCCTTCATCGGCTTTGAGGATCTGGTCAATATGGCCGAAGAAACCCGCGCGCCGGAGCGTACATTGCCGCGTGCGATTTTCTGGTCTTTGGGGATTACGACGGTTTTATATATGTTAGTCACTTTTGCCGCCGTACGTACTGTGGGGATCGTCGCACTTGGGGAAAGTCGCCAACCGCTTGCGCTGGTTTATGAGGTGGCGACCCAGAAATCTGCCGCATTTTTGGCCGTGATCGCGGTGGCGGCGGCCACAAACGGGGTGTTGGCGCAGATTATTCTGGCAGCGCGGGTATTGTTTGGGTTGGGTGAAAATGCGCCCTGGCTGTCGGTGTTCACCCATGCGCACCCGCGCTTTGGTACGCCTATTCTGGCTACGGTTTTAAGTGGTGTGGCAGTGATACTGGCCGCGCTTTATCTGCCTTTGGTTTCGCTTGCGGAAATAACATCTGTGTTGTTGCTGGCGATTTTCGCGTCGATGAACCTTGCACTTATCGTCATTAAACGGCAAGAACCCGAGGCCCCTTATAAAGTACCCGCAATCGTTCCATGGGCAGGGCTTATATTGTCGGGGGCGGCATTTTTTGCGGCATTGGTATGGGTATGAAAAAAACACTTCCTGAAAAGCTGCCAAAGGTAGCGGGGACTTACACTTTGGATAGGTCCTTGGCGGATTTGTCGTGGCTACGGGTGGGGGGTGCGGCAGAGCTGCTGTTTCAGCCTGCGGATGTTGCTGACCTTCAGCTTTTCCTGCGCGAGTTGCCGACAAGTGTTTCGGTGTTTCCTATCGGTGTTTGTTCCAATTTGATTATCCGTGATGGCGGCATTCGGGGTGTGGTGATCCGTATGGGGCGCGGGTTCAACGGGATTGAGATATTGGAAGGTAACCGCGTGCGTGCAGGGGTGGCGACACTGGATGCGCATGTGGCGCGCAAGGCGGCCCAAGCGGGGATTGATCTGGCGTTTTTGCGCACAATTCCGGGAGCCATTGGCGGGGCGGCCAAGATGAATGCGGGATGTTACGGGGTCTATACGGCAGATGTTTTTATTGAGGCGCAGGCGGTGACACGATCAGGTGAACTGGTGACGTTGACCAAGGACGATATGGGATTTGCTTACCGGTCAACGGAATTGCCTGATGGTTTAGTGATAACATCTGTTGTGCTGCAAGGGTCAGCGGACGATCCGCAGATGATTGAAGCCAAAATGACAGATGCTTTGGAAAAACGCGCCGCAACACAGCCCGTGAACGAACGTTCTTGTGGGTCGACATTTCGTAATCCTGCGGGGTTCAGTTCCACCGGACGCGCCGATGATGTACATGATTTAAAAGCTTGGAAAGTTATAGATGACGCGGGAATGCGCGGGGCCAGTGTTGGTGGTGCACAGATGTCACCCATGCATTCCAACTTCATGATCAACAAAGGTGGCGCAACTGCCGCAGATTTGGAAGATTTAGGTGAAAAAGTTCGAAAAAGGGTTTTCGAAAACAGTAAGATCACGTTAGAGTGGGAAATAATGCGGGTCGGTGAACGATCCTGAAGTAAAAAACCCTAAGAGCCAGTAAATGGCCATGGGTGAAAGAGGCGGTTATGTCGAGCAGGGCAATATCGCGCGTGTGTGTCCTTAAGGGCGGCCCATCGGTGGAACGGGAAGTTTCGCTTGTGTCGGGTCGCGAAGTAGCGACTGCATTGCGTGATGAAGGTTTTCAGGTTGTTGAACTGGACGCAGGGCTAAGCTTGGCGGCTGACATAATTGCGGCCAAGCCGGATGTTGTGTTCAACGCTTTGCACGGCCGTTGGGGTGAAGACGGTTGCGTGCAGGGCATGCTTGAATGGCTGCAAATCCCCTATACCCATTCAGGCGTCATGGCGTCCGCAATGGCGATGGATAAAGAACAGACAAAACGGTTGTATAAATCCGTTGGATTGCCGGTAGCGCAAAGTATTCTGGTGTCCAAAGAGGATGTGCAGGCAGGGCATCCGATGGAAGCGCCCTATGTGGTAAAGCCCTACAATGAAGGGTCGTCTGTAGGTGTTTATATTGTGAATGCAGGCGAAGGGCCCGCACGATTGAATATGGAAATGCCAGACACTGTGATGGTTGAAAAATTCATCCCAGGGCGCGAATTGACCACAACAGTGATGGGCGACAAAGCCATATCCGTCACCGATATTCAAACCGATGGCTGGTACGATTATGCGGCGAAATACGAAACAGGTGGTTCGCGTCATGTGATTCCCGCAGATATTCCCACCGAGATTTTTGACGCCTGTCTGGATTATGCCGAACGCGCGCATCAGGTTTTAGGTTGTCACGGGGTCTCGCGCACAGATTATCGCTGGGATGAAACCAAGGGGCTGGCAGGGTTGATCTTGTTGGAAACCAACACGCAACCCGGCATGACGCCAACCTCGCTGGCGCCAGAGCAGGCCGCAGCGGGTGGCGTGCCTTTCGGCAAATTGGTGCGTTGGATGGTGGAGGATGCATCATGCAACAGGTGAATACGCCGACACCGTTTGATCCGGCACCCAGCCGGGTCAAGTATAAGTTGCAACGTTTGTGGCTGACGCCGGTTTACCGCGCCTTGATCCGTACAGGCCTGCCGGTGTTGTTTGTTCTGGTTGCGCTTTTGGCGTGGTTGCGTGACCCTGAAGTGCAACAGAAAATCATGACCTATTTTGATGAAGCACGCGCTGCTGTGGAACAACGCCCCGAGTTTATGGTGAAACAGATGCGTATCCAAGGGACGTCGGATTCTGTCGATAAGCTGGTGCGTGGCGCTATGGAAATCAATTTTCCCGTAAGCTCTTTTCGTTTGGACCTGGAAGCTTTGAAATCGGCAGTGGAAAGTATCGAGTCGGTTGAAACGGCATCAATTCTGGTCGGTGCCAAGGGTGTATTGGAAATCGGGATCGTTGAAAGAGTGCCCGTACTGGTTTGGCGCGGTGAAGAGGGTCTGATATTGTTGGATGTGAACGGGCAAAAGTCAGGACAGCTTATGTCCCGTTTGGATCGCGCTGATTTACCGTTGACGGCAGGCCTTGGTGTTGAGGGTAATATACTGCAAGCCTTAGAGATATTCAGAAAACTGTCGCCCATTGCCGGGCGTGTGCGCGGCCTGATGCGTGTCGGCGAACGGCGTTGGGATGTGGTCTTGGATCGTAATCAGGTTATACGGCTGCCCGAAGATCAACCCATAGCCGCATTGGGACGTGTTCTGGCATTGCACAGGGCGCAGGATATTTTGAATCGCGACATTGTCGCTGTGGATATAAGGGATGGTCGAAAGCCGATACTAAGGCTTACGGCACCTGCATTGGATGGATTGAAGCAGTTGCGTTTGATCGCAACAGAAGAGGGTAATTAATAGATGTCATATTTGTATGATACACAGCGCGCCATGCGCCAAAAACGTCAGAATGCCTTACAGCGCGGTTTGGTGGCGGTTCTGGACGTTGGTACAACAAAAATGGCCTGTATGGTCTTGCAATTTGACGCCCGAACCGATGCCGCGCCGCGCCTGGGCATGGGGACAACAGCCAACCACGGGTCTTTTCGGGTTATTGGCGTGGCAACAACGCGATCACGCGGTGTGCGGTTTGGTGAAATTGCGGCGATGGAAGAAACCGAACGGGCTATTCGCACCGTAGTGCAAGGTGCACAAAAAATGGCCAATGTGCGCGTAGATCATGTGATTGCCTGTCTTGCCGGGGCAGAGCCAAGGTCATACGGGGTGGCGGGTGATATTGACTTGGATAGCGGTACGGTTACCGATCAGGATATTGGTCGCGTGCTGGCCGGTTGTGATATGCCCGATTATGGTGCTGGTCGCGAAACAGTGCATGCGATGCCTGTCAATTTTACGTTGGACCATCGCAGTGGGTTAACAGATCCGCGGGGGCAGATCGGCAGTCGTCTGGCTGTGGATATGCATCTGTTAACGGTCGATACGCAGGCCATCGAAAATCTTTTGAAATGTGTGAAACGCTGCGATATGGAACTGGCCGGTGTCGCCTCGGCTGCTTACACAAGTGCGGTGTCGGCCCTTGTCGAAGATGAACAGGAACTGGGGGCGGCGTGCATTGATATCGGTGGTGGTGCCACAAGCATTTCGGTGTTTATGAAAAAACATATGATTTATGGTGATAGCGTGCGTATGGGCGGCGATTTGGTGACGTCGGATATCTCCAAGGGGCTGCAAATGTCCCATCCTGCCGCTGAACGGATCAAGACGCTGCATGGCGGGGTTATTGCGACATCAATAGATGATCGCGAAATGATCGAAGTGGGTGGAGATACCGGCGATTTTGAACATGATCACCGCCGTATCAGCCGCGCTGAACTGATCGGGGTGATGCGCCCAAGGCTGGAAGAGATACTGGAAGAAGCCCGTTTACGGCTGGACGCATCCGGTTTTGACCATTTGCCAAGTCAACGCATTGTATTGACCGGCGGTTCCAGCCAAGTGCCGGGGCTGGAAGGGCTCGCCAGTAAAATACTGGGGCAGAATGTGCGCCTTGGCCGTCCGATGCGTGTTCAAGGGTTGCCGCAGGCTGCAACAGGGCCTGCTTTTGCCTCGACAATAGGCTTGGCAATGCACGCGGCACACCCGCAAGATGAATGTTGGGACTTTGATTTGCCGATTGAACGGATGGGAGGGCGCCCGTTGAAAAAAGCGATGCGTTGGTTCAAAGATAACTGGTAAATGCTGTTTGATACCATAAATTGGGCCAGATAGTGCATAAATCACCAAGTTTTGTGTGTGTGTTAACGATTTTTCGTGACGTGATTGAATCACTAGGTTACGATACGAATCAGTAAAATGGACCGGAAACCCGGCCGAGCAGACAGTACAGGCGGACTATTATCATGACTTTAAATTTACGCATGCCAGAAATGGATGACCTAAAACCACATATTACAGTCTTTGGCGTCGGTGGTGCGGGCGGAAACGCCGTAAACAATATGATCGAGAAAAGCCTGGAAGGGGTCGATTTCGTTGTGGCTAATACGGATGCCCAGGCATTGCTAGCCGCCAAGGCGACCAGTAAAATCCAAATGGGTGAGAAAGTTACCGAAGGATTGGGTGCAGGTGCACGACCAGCCGTTGGGGCTGCTTCCGCCGAAGAAAGCATCGAAGCGATTGTTGATCAACTGGTTGGCAGCCACATGTGCTTTATCACGGCCGGTATGGGCGGTGGTACAGGAACTGGAGCCGCACCGATTATTGCACAAGCTGCGCGTGAATTGGGTGTGTTGACCGTAGGTGTTGTGACCAAACCGTTCCAGTTTGAGGGCAACAAGCGGATGCGTCAAGCTGAAGAAGGCGTAGAAGCACTGCAACAGGTTGTGGACACATTGATCGTGATCCCGAATCAGAACCTGTTTCGTATTGCAAACGAAAAAACCACCTTTACTGAAGCGTTTCAGATGGCCGATGACGTTTTGTACCAAGGCGTTAAAGGTGTCACTGATCTGATGGTACGCCCCGGAATTATCAATCTGGATTTCGCAGATATTCGCGCCATTATGGATGAGATGGGCAAAGCGATGATGGGTACAGGCGAATCCACAGGCGAAGATCGTGCCATTCAAGCTGCGGAAAAAGCCATTGCGAACCCACTGTTGGACGAGATTTCTTTGAAAGGTGCGCATGGTGTTCTAATTAATATCACAGGCGGCCATGATCTGACATTGTTTGAGATGGATGAAGCGGCCAACCGTATCCGTGAAGAAGTCGATGAAGACGCAAATATTATCGTCGGCTCAACACTTGATACCGGGCTGGAAGGCTTAATGCGCGTGTCTGTTGTGGCCACCGGTATTGATGCGGCTGTGAATGTCGGCGACATTCCTGTTCCGCGCCGTTCTATGAAAGAGCCATTGGCACAAACAGTCGTTTTGGAAAACCCAGTGGAAGAGTCGGTTAGCAAAACTGCCGAAGTGGCGAAAGAGGCTGAACCTGTAATTGAAGATCAGGCGGTTGCGGATTTACCCACGGGCAATCTGGAAATGTTCGATACCGAACCTCAATTTAATGAAGCCGCATTTGAACAGGCTCCCGTAGATGATTTGCCGCCGCCTGCATATCAACCGGCAGCACAGGCAGATAAACCGACAGAAGATTTCTTTCAAATGGAAGAAGAACTCCCGACTTTTGTTGCTCCGCAGTCTACGCCCGCCGGCCAACCCAGTGCAGAAACAATGGCGCGTTTGCATGCCGCGGCATCAAAAGCGACGACCAGTCCGACGCCGGGTACAGCAGATGAACGTGCGGAAAAACCGCGCGGGTTTGGTCTGAATAGCCTAATTTCAAAAATGACAGGTCACAGTGATAATCATGGTGCATCGAATCGAGCATACGCGCAGCAACCTAATCTTGTAGCTGTCGAAGATGATCCGGTTTACGAAGAACCTGAAATGTCAGAAGATCAAGAACGGATTGAAATTCCGGCCTTCTTGCGCAGACAAGCCAACTAAGGCGTTCTAAAATAACAGTAAAAAGCGCGGACACAGTTCCGCGCTTTTTTGTTGCAATCGGACATAAAGAGTGAATTGGGTATTTGGCCCTAAGTTGTTAATAAAGTGCAACGAGACAAATATGGATTGGCCTGTGCAAAAGACAATTGCAAACACAGTTACGATGATGGGCAAAGGTGTCCATTCAGGGAAACCTGCACGTTTGGTTATACATCCGGCTTCTGCCGAATACGGTATCTGGTTTCGCCGTGTGGATGTAACCGACCGTAACAATCTGATCCCTGCACTTTACGATTCGGTTAATGACACACGGATGTGTACAAGGCTGGCCAACGAAGACGGCGTAGAGGTTTCGACCGTTGAACATCTTATGGCGGCATTGGCCGGTACAGGCATTCAAAACGCATTAATTGAAATTGACGGACCGGAAGTGCCGATAATGGATGGCAGTTCGCGTACATTTGTTCAGGTAATTTTGGAAGCAGGCGTTCGAAATCAGGATGCTCCGGTGCGTGCAATCCGTGTTTTGAAAGAAATATCTATACAGTTCGATAAAACCATCGCGACACTAAAACCTTCGGAAACGTTGGAAATTGATTTTTCCATTGATTTTGTTGATCAAGCCATTGGCCGCCAACAAAAAACACTGGAAATGGCAAATGGCGCATTTGTGCGCGAGCTTAGTGATTGCCGTACATTTTGCCAGCGCAAAGACGTTGATGCGCTACAGTCCATAGGACTGGCGCAGGGCGGTGGTTTAGACAATGCTATCGTTGTGGATGATGGTTTTGTTCTGAATCCGGAAGGATTTCGGCATGCCGACGAGTGTGTTCGTCACAAAATGTTGGATGCTTTGGGCGACCTCGCTTTGGCAGGCGCGCCTATATTGGGTAAATATGTTGGCATTCGTGCCGGTCACCGGGCAACAAATATGTTACTTCGTGAATTATTTTCAACACCCGGTGCGTGGGAAATGGTCGTTTGCGATACTGCGCAAACAGAAATGTTGCCGGGCGCGCATATCCAAGCCGAAGATATACGACTAAGTGCTTAACAAGCCTTTGAAGCTATTCACAAAATTGTTGATTTCCAAACTTCTTTCCATCAAGCAAAATTAATTCGAGAATGTACTGGCAGGCATGGAAACTGTGTTATATGTTCGCTCCAATATCTTTGGGTGAAATTGAATGATCTTGTTGCTTAAAAAACCGTCACTGTTACTGATTGTTGCTGTGGCTTTGGCTGTAGCCGGATGTTCCGGTAAAGGGAAAGAAAAAAGTGATGTTTCGCTTGAAGGAAAATCCCCCGAAGCGATCTTCAATTCCGGCGAAGCACTTTTAAGCAAACGCAAAGCCAGCAAAGCTGCAACACGGTTCTCTGAAGTGGAACGTTTATATCCTTATTCTGATTGGGCAAAACGGTCGGTCATCATGTCGGCCTTTGCCCACCATGAGGCAGAGGAATATGAAGAAAGCCGTGCGGCAGCACAACGTTATCTGGATTTTTACCCCGCCGATGATGATGCCCCTTATGCTCAATATCTGATAGCACTTAGTTTTTATGACCAGATTGATGATGTCAGCCGTGATCAGGGTGTGACATTCCAAGCCTTGCAAGCCCTGCGTACAACGGTTGAACGCTATCCCGACAGTGAATATGCAAGTTCTGCCTTGTTGAAATTTGATCTGGCACTTGATCATCTGGCAGGTAAAGAGATGGAAATTGGTCGCTACTACTTGAAACGCGGCCATTATACGGCGGCAATCAACCGGTTCCGTATTGTAGTGGAAGATTTCCAGACAACGACCCATACGCCGGAAGCACTGCACAGGTTGGTTGAATCGTACCTTTCATTGGGGATTGAAGCAGATGCACAAACAGCCGGTGCCATCCTTGGGTATAACTTTCAAGGCAGTGACTGGTATAAAGACAGTCATGTTCTGTTAACGGGTCAAGGTATTTCGACAGACGCGGAAAACAAGAAAAGTTCCCGTTGGTTACGTCGCATTTGGCGTCAGGCGATCAAAGGCGAATGGCTCTGATCCCACGCATCAAGGGGGTGCCATGCTGCGTGGCCTGAACATCCGTAATATGTTGCTTATTGATTATCTGGATCTGGATTTTCGTTCCGGTCTGAATGTGCTGACGGGTGAAACCGGCGCGGGTAAGTCTATTCTATTGGACAGTCTTGGCTTTGTTCTGGGTTGGCGCGGTCGCGCTGACATGGTGCGCCAAGGTGCGGATTTGGGGGAAGTATCCGCTTGGTTTGAACTGACGGCAGATCATCCCGCACGGGTCGTTTTGCAAGAGGCGGGATTGACGATTGAAGACGAATTGTTGTTACGGCGCACGAATACGCCCGATGGTCGCAAAACCGCATATGTCAATGATCGTCGATGTACGGGTGAGGTTTTACGTAAACTTTCCGATTGTTTGGTTGAATTACACGGTCAACATGATGACCGCGGATTGCTAAATATTAAAGGCCACCGGGCGTTGCTGGATATGTTTGCAGGGCATGATTTGACAAAAATCAGGATGGCGTGGCGACATGTTTCAGAAATTGAGAAACAAATAACAGCGGATCGAGCTGCTTTGGAAATAGCAGAACGCGATGCGGATTACCTGCGCCATTCTGTTGCGGAATTGAGTGATTTGGCCCCTGAAACAGGTGAAGATGCTTTGTTGGATGGGCGTCGTCGTTTGATGCAAGCAGGCGAACGTATTCGCGCGGATATTGTCAAAGCGGCAGGGGCATTGGGATCGGATGGGGCCGAAGCCATGATGTTGGACGCCAGCCGTTGGCTGCAAGAGGCGGCAGATCAGGCCGAGGGGCGATTGGATGCACCACTAGCGAACCTGTCACGCGCACTGAACGAACTGGCTGATGCGCAACGCGGCGTGGACGATTGTCTATCGCAACTTGATTTTGATCCGCTGGATCTGGAGCAGGTCGAAGAACGCCTGTTTGCCATTCGTGCACTGGCCCGAAAGCATAAGGTGCAACCGGATGAACTACCTGCATTAGCAGTGGATTTAGCCCAACGGTTAAAGGCAATAGATACCGGTGCCGGACAGATAACCGCGTTGGAACAGCAATTACTTCAGGCAAGGGCGGTATACGATAAACTGGCATTGGCATTGCATAAAAGCCGCCATAAAGCTGGGGGCGAACTGGATACAAAGATGCAACGGGAGCTGGCCCCGTTAAAGATGGAAGCGGCTGTTTTTAAAACAGAAATAACGCAGACGGAAGCGGGCGTCGATGGTGGGGATCAGGTGGTTTTTACCGTGTCTACAAACCTTGGTGCAGCATTTGGTCCGATTGATAAAATTGCGTCCGGTGGGGAATTGTCGCGGTTTTTGCTGGCACTGAAAGTGTGTTTGACATCGCGCGCCGACGGGTTGACCTTGATCTTTGATGAAATAGATCGCGGTGTCGGCGGGGCCACGGCGGATGCAGTGGGGCGCCGCCTGTCTGCACTTGCGGGCGACGGGCAGGTTCTGGTTGTAACCCATTCGCCGCAAGTTGCTGCATTGGGGGATCATCACTGGTTGGTGTCGAAATCTTCGGACGGGCAGGAGACACTGAGTTCTGTTGCGAAACTGGATGACAGGGAACGTACTGACGAAATTGCCCGCATGTTGGCGGGGGATGTCATAACAGATCAGGCACGTGCGGCGGCGCGGGCTTTATTAAACCCTAGTTAATCTGCACAACTTTCCCGGGGTTCATGATATTTTGTGGGTCAAGTGTGCGTTTTATATCTGCCATCACTGACCAGCCGCCCCCGTGTTCTTCGGCCATATATTTCATTTTCCCCATGCCGATACCATGTTCACCGGTCACGGTGCCACCCATTTCTAAAGCGCGCGTGTTCATCCGATGGGACAGTTTTTGTGCCATTGCCAATTCTGTGGGCTTGTTTGGGTCAGTCAAAAATAAAGTGTGGTAATTACCGTCACCCACATGACCTAATATTGGGGCGAACATACCGTTATCTGCAGCATCTTTGGCAGTATCGGTAATCGCTTCGGCCAGTTTTGAAATCGGTACACAGACATCGGTAGACATACCGTCAAAGCCCGGTTTCAACGCTTTGGTTGCAAAGAATGCATTGTGACGGGCATGCCATAACTTGTTGCGATCTTCGGTCTTGGTTGACCACTGAAAATCGCCACCGCCTTGATCGGCGGCAAGTTCTTTAAGTACCTCTGATTGTTCAGCTACACTGGCGTCTGAGCCATGAAATTCCATAAAAAGATGCGGTTTTTCCGGCAAACCCAACTGACTGTATTGATTAAGGGCCTGCATGGATAGCGTATCTATCAACTCCATACGCGCCATGGGGATACCCATTTGAACGGCAGTGATCACGGTGTTTACCGCAGCTTCTACATCCGGAAAATCACAGACGGCTGCGGCAATGGCTTCGGGTTGGCCTTGCAAGCGCAGGGTTATTTCGGTGATAATCCCAAGTGTTCCTTCGGAACCGACCATCAAGTTTGTCAGATCATAGCCCGACGATGATTTCTTGGCGCGTGTACCTGTGCGTATGATGCGCCCATCTGCCAAAACCACTTCCAGTGCCAGCACGTTTTCTTTCATCGTGCCGTAACGCACGGCAGTTGTACCCGATGCACGTGTCGCGGTCATGCCGCCAATAGTGGCGTTGGCACCGGGATCAACCGGGAAAAACAGGCCGGTAGCACGCAAGTCTTCGTTCAGGGCTTCGCGGGTGATACCGGGTTGAACCACGGCCAGCAGATCCTCTTGATAAACCTTAATAATTTGGTTCATCTCACCCATGTTGATTGTGACACCGCCCTTGATTGCCAGCGCATGGCCTTCTAACGACGTGCCAACACCCCAAGGGACAATCGGGCAGTTGTGTTTGGCGCAGGTTTTAACAATGTCGGACACGTCTTGCGTATTGCGGGCAAAGGCCACTGCATCGGGCGGGCTAGGGGCGAAATATGTTTCACTTTGTCCGTGCTGATCCAAAACTGCAGGATTCGTGTTCAGGCGTTCACCAAGAAGCGTTTTAAGTGCTGCAATAGCCCCTGCAATATCTGACATTATTTTCTCCGATCAATTGCGCATAACCTAGAAAATTACTAACACTTGGAAAAGAGCTAAATTGGAACGGATGTGACTGACCGACCTGCCAACATATTAAGATCCCTGCGCGACCATATTTTGGGGCAAGCACGCGAGACCGTACATGTGATGCGCCACAAGGGGTTGGGGCAAATTCAGTTTTGGCTGGTCGCTTTGTTGATCGGGATTGTGGCCGGGGCTGCGACCGGGCTGTTTCGTATGGGTATCAATCTGGTGGAGACACTGGTTTACGGCACGGATGATATGGGTTTGGTCAGTTATGCCGTATTCCTGCCGTGGTACTGGATACTTATGGTGCCGATTATCGGCGGGTTGATCGTCGGAATTATTTTACAACGCTTTACCCCTGATGGTCGTGCGCGTTCGGTCGCGCAAGTGATTAAAGGGGCAGCATTGTCGGGTGGACGTGTTGAGGGTAGGGCAGGTTTGGCCTCGGCCTTTGCCTCGATGATAACGTTGTCGATGGGTGGATCAGCCGGCCGCGAGGGCCCTGTCGTGCATCTGGGGGCCGTGATTTCCAGTAAAGTGTCGAATTGGATCAATGCGGATGCCATCACCGGGCGTAATTTGATGGGTTGTGCGGCTGCTGCGGCGGTGTCGGCATCGTTCAATGCACCGATTGCCGGCACGTTATTTGCACTGGAAGTGGTGTTGCGACATTACGCGGTACAGGCCTTTGCCCCGATTGTAATCGCGTCCGTTGCAGGCTCTATCGTCAGCCGTTTGATGTTTGGGGATCTGGTCGAATTTACATTGCCGCAAATGTCATTGCAATTTTATAGCGAGCTACCCGCCTTTTTGATACTGGGTCTGATTTGCGGCTTGGTGGCTGTAGCGATGATGAAAGCGGTGTTTCTGGCCGAAGATATTGGCGATAGTATTCAGGATCGCCTACGTATTCCGGCATGGCTGCGTCCGGCGATTGCAGGTGCCGGGCTTGGTATGATTGCAATCGCTTTCCCCCATATCATCGGGGTGGGTTATGAGACCACTTGGAATGCGTTGAACGGGAATATCACATTCTGGGCAGCGGTGATTTTCGTTGCAACCAAAGTACTGGCTGTGGCGGTAACTTTTGCGGGTCGCATGGGCGGGGGGATATTTTCACCTTCTTTGATGGTCGGTGCGCTGACGGGAATAGCATTCGGTTGGGTGGCTTTGGGTATTTTCCCGTCCTTTGAAAGCTATGCTACACTTTACGCACTGGCCGGTATGGCTGCTGTGGCCGCTGCCGTACTGGGAGCACCGATTTCCACATCATTACTGACCTTTGAAATGACGGGCGACTGGCAAACGGGGTTGGCGATACTGGTGGCGGTTTCGACTTCATCCGCGTTGGCCAGCCGTTTGGTGCATAAATCGTTCTTCTTAACCCAACTGGAACGGTTCGGCGTGCATATGGCGGCAGGCCCGCAAGCGTATTTATTGGCGACTTTCAGTATCAAGGGGCTAATGCGTGATGTTGAGGCCGAGACGGGAACTGCCGAGATTATGATCGCGCAAGATCTGTCGGTAGACGTGAACGCGACATTGGAAGAGGCGATGCCGTTGTTTACCAAAAGCGATACCGGGTTTATCCCTGTTGTGGCGGCAGATGATATGACCTTGTTGGGGTTTTTGTATGAGGTGGATGCTTTGCGGGCTTTCAATCAGGCGTTGGTGGAAACTGCGCGTGAAGAGCATTCTTAGGGTTGGTGAAAACGCCTGATGTCCCAGTTGGGACAGCTAATCAACTAGTTGATATTGTTTGTTTTATATATAATCTTGTGAACTAATGGGTGGGGATTATAGATGACAATAGATATTCTTTCAGCATATTCAGTAATCACAACTTACTCTACCATCTGTCGTCAAACGAGCAGAATATATTCTAATGTTGTGATATACCTTCTTCAAACACAGTAATCAGCTGATCAAATTTTTCTCTGTTATCTTTCCGATCATCAGCGAAGGCACTCTCGGCGGCTTCACGGATTAAATAGTATTCGTACTCGTCAGAAATTCTCCCTTTTTTCACGATACGCTTGATTTGGTTCGCAATTTTTCCTTCAAGCGCCAAAAGACTAACACCACACTTTTGCTTTACGCGTTCAGCGAAAAGTAGCTTCTCTTCAGATGTTAATTCCTCCATTTCTTGGAATATATCATTAAAAGCCATTTTCATGCCTTGTAGAGCCTTACGACTTGTTTTTGCCTCTTCTGCTCCCTCGCATAAATAACGATTACTTTCCTCAATCTGTTCTGAGGTCAAATAATGAACACCAGCTATATCATTAAATATCAGTATTATATCTCTTAAAATTTCCGGATCATTTTTCATTTATTTTCTGCCCTCATGGCTCGTGGAAATAATTGTTGATATATTATTGGAGTAAACGGCGAATTATTAAATTCAGCAAATGTGCCAAAAGTAGTATTTGCCACATTTCAATATTTATATGCCGAGTTATTACCGCTTGCAACGCCATTGCTACGCTTGCTTAGGGCTGCTTTTCAACCGAAACACGATCCGTATAAAACGCGATGTGATCTTTGATTTCTGAAACACCCTCCAACGGGGTTTCGTAGCACCACCCGACATTTTCCAGACCCGAAACGGTAAAATAAGATGCGTCGCCTTTATGGGGGCAATGGGTGGATTTATCGGTTGCTGCGAAAAGTGCCATATCCAAATCCGTTTGCGGAACATATAGAACTGGCGAGTAAGCGCCCTCGGTCATACGTAAAACATTGCGACTGACCCCAAGCTTTGTGCCGTTTGCACTGATGCGCCAACTGGACGGGTCTATTTTTATGGTGATTTTCGGTGCTGTCATTTTGAACCTCTTATCAGAAACCTAGGGTGTTTCCCAAAGAGGGCAAGTGATAATTATAATTCAGCGCAGGCCTGTTCCAACCATGTTCTCGTGGCTGCAGAAACCCTACCTTTAAGATTGTCCCAAACTTGTGCGTGATAGGCGTTCAGCCAGTCCAACTCATCCGCCGTCAGCAGGCTTTTGTCGATCATGGTTTTGCTGATCGGGGCCAGTGTCAGGGTTTCAAAGCACAGCATATCGCGGTCATCGCTGCCGTCAATCGGCGCGGCGGGCTTTACGAAGATCAGGTTTTCGATGCGAATGCCATATGAGCCTTCTTTGTAATAACCCGGCTCATTGGACAGGATCATACCGGATTTCAAGGGGGTCGTGGCAAGGCGTGAAATACGTTGCGGGCCTTCGTGAACCGACAGATATGATCCAACGCCGTGGCCAGTGCCATGATCATAATCCAGCCCTTCGGCCCAAAGTGCTGTGCGGGCGATGGCGTCAATGTCTTTGCCCGTCAGGCCTTCGGGGAAGCGCAGGCGTGATATGGCAATCATGCCTTTTAGCACCAAAGTGGCGTGATGTACGGCTTTGGGGGGCGGGGCACCAATGGCCAGCGTACGGGTGATGTCGGTCGTGCCGTCCAGATATTGCGCACCTGAATCGACCAGCAGAACTTCGTTGAACTGCAAATTGCGGTTGGTCTGATCGGTCACACGGTAATGCACAATGGCACCATTCGGGCCGGAACCGCAAATGGTATCGAACGCGATGTTTTTCAGCTTGCCGGTGGCTGCGCGTTTGGTTTCCAGCATTTTGACGATGTCAATTTCAGTGATACCCGCTTCGGGGTTGATGCCATCCACCCAGGCCAGAAATTCGCAGATGGCGGCCCCGTCGCGGATGTGGGCTTGGATTGCGCCGTCAAGTTCAGTCTGGTTTTTGCAGGCTTTGGGCAGGGTGGTCGGGTCTGTGTCAAAGGCGATGTCGATGCCTTGGGTTTCAAGTAAACGCACGATGGCCTCTGGTGCGCAGGTTTTGTCCAGACGCACGGTTCCGCTTAGGGATGCGAGTGTGGTTTCAAACCCGTCGGGCGCATGCAGGCTGACCTTTGGCCCCAAATGTGTGATCAGGGCCGCATCGGATTTTCGGCTATCCATAAACAGCGACACATGCCCCGAGCCATAGAGGATGGCAAAGGCAAGGGCGACGGGGGTTTGACCCAAATCCGTGCCGCGCGTATTCAAAAGCCATGCGATACTGTCGGGTTGGGTCAGGACAAAGGCACTGTGCTTTGCTTTTGTTAATTCCTTGGCCGCAGTATTGATTTTTTCAATGTGGGACTGACCTGTATAATCCAAAAGATGCGGTACCATCTTGTCCATGGGCGCGGTGGGCTGATCGTGCCATATGTGATCGATCAGATTGTCCGCAGCCACCAGCTCAATATTGGTTTTCCCAAGTTTTTCAAGCTCTGCGCGGGTATGCAGCCATGGGTCAAAACCGATTTTTCCGCCCTTTGGCAGGGTTTCGGTTAGCCAATTAATCAGGCTGGTGTCAGGCCAAGAAACAGGTGTGTAGCAATCCAGATCGATCTGATCGCGGACTTGTAATGTGTAACGCCCGTCAATGAAAACACCTGCTTTGTCTTTTAAGACTGCGCAAAACCCGGCGGAGCCCGTAAAACCTGTCAACCACGCCAGACGCATATCGCGGGCGGTGACATATTCGCCCTGATGGGCGTCTGCACGCGGAATGAGATATCCGTCCAGACCGTCTTTCAACATCTCATTGCGTAACGATTTCAGGCGGGCTGCACCCGTATCGGGGGATGTCGCACTGTCGAACGACTGAAACATCAGCCTGTCCGTTTCAGGTTCATACGTTTGCCTGCGCGCGGGTCATTGTCGAACAAGTTGGCAAGTTGCTCGGTAATCGCGCCCGCCAATTGTTCCGCATCGGTGATCGTGACCGCGCGTTCATAGTATCGTGTCACATCATGTCCGATACCTATGGCGATCAGTTCAACCATTTTGCGTTTTTCCACCATGGCGATCACGTCGCGCAGGTGTTTTTCCAGATAGCTGGCTGAATTTACCGAAAGCGTGCTGTCGTCCACAGGGGCGCCATCCGAAATCACCAGCAGTATGCGCCGTTGTTCAGGGCGGGAAACCATGCGCCGATGCGCCCATTCCAGGGCCTCACCGTCGATGTTTTCTTTCAGCAACCCTTCTTTCATCATCAATCCCAGATTGGGTCTGGCACGCCGCCACGGGGCATCGGCCGCTTTATAGATGATGTGACGCAGGTCATTCAGGCGGCCCGGTTCCGCAGGGCGGCCCGCATTCAGCCATTCTTCGCGGGATTTGCCGCCTTTCCACGCACGGGTGGTAAAGCCCAAAATCTCGCACTTGACCTGACAGCGTTCCAACGTGCGGGCCATGACATCGGCGCAAATCGCGGCGATGGAAATAGGGCGTCCGCGCATTGATCCCGAATTGTCGATCAGGATGGTTACGACGGTGTCGCGGAATTCAGTATCGTTTTCGACCTTGAACGACAGCGGCGTTGTCGGATTGGCAATGACACGCGCCAGACGGCCCGCGTCCAGCATGCCTTCTTCCATATCAAACTGCCAACTGCGATTTTGTTGAGCCTGCAAGCGGCGTTGCAATTTGTTGGCAAGCCGTGAAACAGCGCCTTTCAACGGTTCCAATTGTTGATCCAGATAGGCCCGCAGGCGTTCCAGTTCAGCGGGTTCTGCCAGTTCTTCTGCCAATTCTTCTTCGTCATATTCGGTGGTGAAAACCCGGTAATTCGGGTCTGCGTCCGATATGGCGGGCGGGGTTGGCGGCTCTAACGGGGCTTCACCATCGGGGGCGTCAACCTCTTCGGCACCGTCCATGTCATCGCGCTCGTCCATCGAGACCTGCGATTGTTGCTGATCAGCGGATTGCTGTTGATCTTGCTGATCGTCAAACTCGTCTGACTCTTCGTCCTGATCGCCCGCGTCGGTGTCAGGCGTATCTTCTTCATAATCCTGATCTTCTTGTTCGGCGCTGTCGTCATTGTCGTCACCGGTATCATCCGGATCATCGCCCAATTGGTCGCCAAAACCCAGATCATCAATCAATTGGCGGGCGAATTTGGCGAATTCGACCTGATCGGCCATTGCATCTTCCAGACCTTTGAACGTGTCACCTGAACGTTCTTCGATCTGGGTCTGCCATTGCTTCATTGCATTATCCACCGCGGGTGGCATTTCACGGCCTGTCGCCATATGGCGCAGATAATAGCCAAGGGCCGTGGGCATCGGCACTTCTTTGAAAGAGCTGACCTGATCGTAACCCAGTTTCAATGCTTCCGCTTCCATTTTGGCGTCGATGTTGCCTGCGGTTCCGGGCATGGCCTTGGCACCTACGGCTTCGCAGCGCGCAGTGGCCATTACTTCATAAATCTCACGCGCGTCAGCGCCTTCGGGCATATAGCGGTTATGGGTGGTTTCATTGTTGAAGCGTTTACGCAGGGCATAGGCATCTGCCGTGCCGCGTGCCAACAGCACCTCATCCAAGGACATTCGTCGACTGACTTGCGGCAGGCGCATGATCTCGTTGTTGACACCGGGTGGGTCAACGGAAAACGCCACGTTCAGTTCTGCATCATTGGCCATAGCGCGTGTGGCCTCGGTCAATGCCTTTTTGAAAGGATCAGCAGGGTTGTCGTTTGGTTTGCTCATAATCAGGAGTGCCCCGTGTTAAGAGTGTCGATGGTTTTAACATCAGATGCGAGATCGGCCAAGACTGCAACATGAACATCAAGCGCGTCAATAACCGGATAGCCGGGGTCATGCTGCCCGTCAAAGGCAAGGTTCAGGTCAGTGCCTGCCAGAATTATGGCTTCGGTACCCTGATCTTTGACCATTTTGCGGCCTGCTTCAAAGAAAATATCTCTTTGTGTGTCCGTGCATATACCGTTGACCGCCATGTCTATATAGAGATTGCCAATGGTGGTTAAGTCTGCATCAGGGGCAACGGCTTCGGTTTTTTCAAGTTGCCCGTAAAGGTGTGTGCGCATGACCACTTCGGTTCCCAGTAAGCCGACGCGCTTCAGGCCCTGCCCCGCAAAATAGGCGTCCAGCGGTGTAACTGCACTGACCAGAGGAAGCGTTGAAATCTTTGCGGTTTCTGCAAAACAGAAATGACCGCCAAGCGAGGTGATTGCAGCACATTCCGCCCCTGCCGCTTTCAACCGTTCGATCAGGCCAGCATATATAGTAGCCTGTTCATCACGCAGGTCAGCACGGTTGTTTTTAACAAGGTCGTGAGCGTCTGCCTGAACAATCGTCAATTCCAATCGGCTGTCCCTTTGGCGCATCAAATCAGTCAGCCGCTGATAGTAAACAACCGTTGCCGCAGGGCCAATACCGCCGATCAGTCCAAGGTGCATTTTACTGTCCCCGTCTTGTGGTTTGCATCACCCCAAACTCACACTCGCCGCACTTTCGGGCAGTTCTTCGTTGAAACAGCGCTGATAGAACTCGGCGATGACCTCACGTTCCAGCTCGTCGCATTTGTTTAGGAATGTCAGGCGGAAGGCAAAACCAATGTCGTTGAATACATCCGCATTCTGCGCCCATGTGATGACAGTACGCGGTGAAATCACGGTGGAAATGTCGCCGTTCATGAACGCATTGCGAGACAGATTTGCGACCGTCACCATGTGTTCGATCACCTGACGATCAGTGCCGGGGTTTTTGGCCGCAACGATATTCACTTCGGCGTCATGACTGAGGTAGTTCAGCGTGGAAACGATCGACCAGCGATCCATCTGGCCCTGATTGATCTGTTGTGTGCCGTGGTAAAGACCTGTGGTATCGCCCAAGCCAACAGTGTTGGCGGTGGCGAACAGGCGGAAATAGGGATGCGGGGTGATGACTTTGTTCTGATCCAGAAGGGTCAGTTTACCGTCCACTTCCAGCACACGTTGAATGACGAACATCACATCGGCGCGGCCTGCGTCATATTCGTCAAACACAATGGCAGTTGGGTTGCGCAGGGCCCATGGCAGGATGCCTTCCTGAAATTCAGTGACCTGCTTGCCGTCGCGCAGTTTGATGGCATCTTTTCCTATCAGGTCGATCCGGCTGATGTGGCTGTCAAGGTTCACCCGCACACAGGGCCAGTTCAGACGGGCTGCGACCTGTTCGATATGGGTGGATTTACCCGTGCCGTGATAGCCCTGGATCATCACACGGCGGTTATGAGTGAAGCCTGCAAGGATGGCCAGTGTGGTGTCGTGATCAAACTGATAGGTGCTATCAAATGCTGGGACGCGATCAGAGCTGTCTGCAAAGCCTTTCACAATCATATCGCTGTCGATGCCAAACACTTCCCGCACCGATATATCGCGTGTGGGGGTTGCGTTGATGTCCAAATTACCGTCTGCCATGTTCGGGTTTCCTATAGTTCTTTTAGCAAGTCTGCTTGTTCATATGCTTAGTGATATAATTTGCAGGGTTCTGCAAGACCTTGGTGGTAAATTACTGTTTCGCCTTGATCTTGGGACGTGTCCGACAAATAGTGCAGCCTAACAAGGAATACACGATGACACAGGAATTCGGTACATTTGATTATATTGTAGTCGGTGCAGGCTCTGCCGGTTCGGTTTTGGCGGCGCGGCTTTCGGAAAACCCGAAACATAAGGTTTTGCTGCTGGAAGCGGGCAAAAGCGATAATTATATCTGGGTTCATATCCCTGTGGGGTATTTGTATTGCATCGGTAATCCGCGCACGGACTGGATGTTCAACACTGTGGCCGAGGCGGGGTTGAACGGGCGGTCGCTGATGTATCCGCGCGGTAAACTGCTGGGCGGGTGTTCATCGATCAACGGGATGCTTTATTTACGCGGTCAAGCACGCGATTATGATGGCTGGCGGCAGATGGGCAATGCGGGCTGGGGGTGGGATGATATTTTACCCTATTTTACCAAATCAGAGGATCATTTTGAAGGTGCCGACGATCTGCACGGGGCAGGTGGCGAATGGCGGGTGGAAGAGCAACGCTTGTCTTGGGAAGTCTTGGATGATTTTGCAGATGCTTGTGTGGAAGCGGGCATTCCGAAAGTGCGTGACTTCAATTCGGGCGACAATGAGGGCGTTAATTATTTTCAAGTGAACCAGAAGTCGGGGTTTCGCTGGAATACGCGCAAGGCGTTTTTGAAACCCGTGCAGCGCCGGGCGAATCTGACGATTGTGACCGAGGCCCATGCGGAACGAATTGTCTTTGAAGGTAAGCGTGCTGTGGGGATCCAGTTTGAAAAGAACGGCACCTCGCAGATTGCACGCGCTGATGTAGAGGTTGTATTATCCGCAGGCGCAATCGGCAGTCCGCATTTACTGCAAGTGTCGGGCGTTGGGCCTACGAAAGTGCTGGCGGAACACGGGGTTGAGGTTTTACACGAAAGCCCGGGTGTGGGCGAAAATCTGCAAGACCATCTACAACTGCGCTGTATTTTCAAGGTTCAGGGCGCGAAAACACTGAACCAGCGGGCTGGCAGCCTGTTGGGGCGTGCGGGAATTGCATTGGAATATGCGCTGAAGCGTACAGGACCGATGTCGATGGCACCGTCGCAGTTGGGGGCATTCGCGAAGTCTGACCCGTCAAAGGATACGGCGGATCTGGAATTTCATGTGCAACCCTTGTCGCTGGAGAAATTCGGTGATCCTTTGCATGATTTCCCTGCGATTACCGCAAGTGTCTGCAATTTGCGACCGGAAAGCCGTGGCACGGTGCGTTTGTCGTCAAACAACACCAAAGATGCACCAAAGATTGCGCCGAACTACCTATCCACTGAAGGCGACCGTTTGGTGGCCGCGCGTGCCATTCGGTTGGCGCGTAAGATTGTGGGTCAACAGGCGTTGACGAAATATACGCCATCTGAATATCTGCCGGGCGAGGCTTATCAGTCGGATGCTGAACTGGCGACGGCGGCCGGTAATATCGGTACGACGATATTCCATCCGACCTGTACCGCAAAAATGGGGGATGATACCATGGCTGTGGTCGATGATCGCTTGCGGGTGCATGGGTTGCAGGGTTTGCGGGTGGTGGATGCGTCTGTGATGCCGACAATCACGTCAGGCAATACCAACTCACCGACGATCATGATCGCGGAAAAGGCGGCGGACATGATGAAGGCGGATGCGAAGGGGTAGTGTACACCCCTTATCGCCACACATTAATCCTTGAACGACTTGCTGATCCTGATTTGATCCCATGCCCAGACGACTTCCTGCAAGCGATCTTCGTCAGATCGGTCGCCGCCGTTCATGTCGGGGTGCAACACTTTGACCAAGGCTTTATATTGTTTACGCAGTTCTGTTTTAGTCCAATGATCTTTTGCATCCAGAATATCGATGGCCTTGCGTTCAGCAGGGGGTAGGCGTTTGGCGCTGCCCACGTCCGATCCGCGCCCGTGGTTTCGTGTGGCATTGTCGCCCAACACTTCGTGAGCGTCCTTGATGCCCAAACGCGCCCATGCTTTTTCTTCGGGGGTTTGTTTGCGCTCGGCCTCATTGTTGTCGCCAAAGGGCGATGTCGGGCGTTCCCAGACGCGATCGGCTGCAAATTGCTCTTCCAGCTCTTCCTGGGTGTGGTTTTCAAAGAAATTCCACTTTTGGTTAAATTCGCGAATGTGCGCGAGACAAAACCAGCGGAATTCTTCCAGATTGTCGGGGTTCAGGGGCGCGCGATATTTGCCCGCTTCATCACATTCGGGGTGCTGGCACATCTGTGTTGAGGTTTCAGATGCACCGGACATGCCACGACGGCCCTTTTTACGACGCTTCTTATCCGCCGATACTGATATATCGAATTCAAAAAGGGGACGATCAGACATTCAATTACCTATTTACCTTGTGCTTCGGATCAGGGAGTTTAACGTATTCTTGGGCGCCGCCAAGGGGTGAATTGAATAAAGGTTGAAAAAATTGAACATGTATGAACGAATTTCATCAAAACTTCAAACGGCATTCGACCCCGTCTTTCTGGATGTTGTCGATGACAGTGAAGCGCATCGTGGACATGGTGGTTACCGTGAAGGCGGCAATACGCATTTTAACGTTACGATTAAAGCCAGTTCTTTCAATGGGTTAAGCCGTGTAGCCCAACAACGGTTGATCAATAAGGAACTGGCACAAGAATTTGAAGACGGGCTTCATGCGTTGGCGTTAGTGGTGCAAACAACGGACGGTTAGTTTTTTGCGTCTTCGACGTCTTCATCATCATCGTCCACCGGAGTGCCGATATCTGTGGTTTCATACTCATCTTCGGGGAAGTCGTCGTTGATTTCGTCAAACAGATCCATTTCGGTCTCGCTTTGATCTTCCAATAGGGCCGTCACATCGGGCTCTGTATTGGCTGCATCCGCAAGTCTGCGAAAGACCAGAACATTCTGATAAGTTTCCACTTTACGCATAGTGATGCCGTGGCGTTCATCCGCAGGCAGGGATTCTGCGCGGATATATTCCCATCCATCGGTCGCCAGTTCATTAAGGGTCGTTTCCATGGCACTTGCAAACCTGCCGGTGGGACCTTTGGCACCTTTAACGCGGGTACCTCGGCGTGGCGCAGGCATGACTTTATATTCAAAATATTCCATTAAATCAGCCCTACTCTTTACAGACCCAGTTTTTCAGCAATGATCTGGTTTACCGCTTTTGGGTTGGCTTTGCCACCCGTAGCTTTCATAACCTGACCTACGAACCATCCTGCTAATTTAGGGTTCAGTTTGGCTTTTTCAACCTGATCGGGGTTGGCTGCAATAATATCGTCAACCGCCGCTTCGATAGCGCCTGTGTCCGTGACCTGTTTCATGCCGCGTGCTTCAACGATTTCGGCGGGCTCGCCGCCTTCATTCCAGATGATCTCAAACAAATCCTTAGCGATTTTACCGCTGATGTCGCCCTTGGCGATCAGATCCAGAATACCGCCCAGTTGTGCGGCGGATATCGGGCTGTCAGTGACCTTCAAATCTTCTTTGTTCAAGCGGCCAAAAAGTTCATTGATCACCCAGTTTGCAGCCTGTTTGCCATCGCGCCCTTTTGCAACTTTTTCAAAGAAAGTTGCATCGGATATATCTGCGGTCAAAACGCCGGCGTCATACTCTGTCATGCCGTAATCGGTTACAAAACGAGCTTTTTTGGCGTCGGGCAGTTCAGGTAGGGTATCACCGATGGCGTCGACCCAAGATTGTTCTATGCGCAATGGCAGCAGGTCGGGACAAGGAAAGTAACGGTAATCATGCGCTTCTTCTTTTGAACGCATAGTGCGGGTTTCACCTTTGTCAGGGTCGTAAAGACGGGTTTCTTGATCAATGCTGCCACCATCTTCCAATATCGCGATTTGGCGACGGGCCTCAATGTCAATCGCGGCCTGAATGAAACGCATAGAGTTCATGTTCTTGATCTCGCAACGCGTACCCAGAACACTGAAATCATCGGTTTCGCGGAACTTTTCATAATCGCCGGGTTTGCAGACAGAAACGTTTACATCGGCGCGCAAGTTACCGTTTTGCATGTTGCCGTCACAGGTGCCCAGATAACGCAGGATTTGACGAATTTTGGCGACATAAGCGGCAGCTTCTTCCGGACCGCGAATATCGGGGCGACTGACGATTTCCATCAGGGCGACACCGGTGCGGTTCAGATCAACGAATGACATGTTCGGATCCATGTCATGCACGGATTTACCTGCATCCTGTTCCAGATGGATGCGTTCCACACGCACTTTGCGCGCAATGCCGGGTTCCATATCGACCAGAACCTCGCCTTCGCCCACGATAGGGTGGTAGAGTTGGCTGATTTGGTAACCTTGCGGTAGGTCGGGATAAAAATAATTTTTACGGTCAAATGCGGAATAAAGGTTGATATCCGCCTTTAGGCCCAGACCTGAGCGCACGGCTTGCTCGACACAAAATTCGTTGATAACGGGCAACATGCCCGGCATTGCAGCATCAACGAAGGAAACGTTTGAATTGGGTTCAGCACCGAATTTGGTAGAGGCCCCTGAAAACAGTTTGGCTTTTGAAGCGACTTGCGCATGAACTTCCAGCCCGATCACAAGCTCCCAGTCACCTTTGGCACCTGCAAAGGTTTTGGGTTTCGGTTCTGTGTAGCTAAGTTCGGCCATAACGCAATCTCTGTCATATTTATCGAGGGGTTTTAGGCCGCATGACCGCGCGGGGCAAGCGTAAATAATGGTGTTGTTGCTAACCTGTCAGCGTATACTGATCAAAGCGGATGTCACCTGTCCAGCGCCAGGCCGCGATAAAGGGTTCGTCCTTTGTAACACTGACATGGGCGACGTTTGAAGGGTGATAAATCATATCGCCTGTTTTGCACAACGCGGGTGGTTCATCTTCAACCTGCCAATAGGCGGAACCGCCCAGCATGATAAAGGTTTCTTCGGCGGCATGTTTGCGAGTTACATAGTTCAGATTTGCGGATTGTACGAACAGACCAACGCGTAGATGTTCTGAATAAATCATGCCATCTGGTCCAACCAGCTCTGCCGTGGCCATATGGTTGGAAATTTCCGGTTTTATCCGCCCGTCAACCATACCCGAACTGTGCCAGTCAATCAGCGGCATAACCTTAGTGATTTTCGCAGCCACAGGCAGGGGATTTATAGAAAGGGCAGTTTTGATTGTCTCGGTCAAAATTTGATGCGCAGGCAAAAGCGGTGTGTGAACCTTGCTGCAAATTGCGCGTAATTCCTGCGCCGTTTCATGCCCGCCAATGCGATTTTCCGCGTCGAACAAATCGGCCAAATCAGCCAATACATCATAAAAGACTTTGTAGAGGGTCATGTTCTTTCTCCACTTTATGCAAAAAAAGTGTAACACAGAAACAAATGATTACGCTGCACTTTTTTTGGTGTGGCGTAATTTTTTTTGTTAATGGGGTGTTTTAAAAATACTTACCCTAAAATTTTACCAATAATTTCCGTGCTGTCTTTTGACAGGCTCGGGGTAGCTGCAATTCGTTCCAGTTGTGCTTTTTGCATGGCTTGGCGGGTTGAATCATACCGGCGCCATGTTTCAAACAGCCCGCACATGCGCGCGGTGGTTTGCGGGTTGACAGGATCAAGTTTGATCAGCCAGTCGGCGATAAAGGTGTAGCCTTTGCCGTTTTTGTGGTGGAAGGCGGCGGGATTCATCGCAAAGGGTCCGATCAGGCTACGGAAACGGTTGGGATTTTTCCAGTCGAAATCGGCATGGCCGGACAGCGCTGTGACCTTGGCCAGTGCCGCATCGGGTGCAGTACTGTTGGCTTGTATCGCAAACCATTTGTCGATGACCAACCTGTCATCTTTCCATTGATCGTAAAAGGCGGTTGTTGCAGCATCGCCATGACCTTGATGGATCAAAGTCGCCAGTGCGGACAATTGCTCGGTCATGTTGTTGGCTGCACCGAATTGCGCTTTGGCGGTTTTTGCGTCTGTTTCTAAACGTGTCAAAAGACCTAATGCGGCACTGCGTAGGCTGCGTTTTCCTGCATCTGTTGCGTTAGGTGTGTAGGCACCACTGACCGCCATGCTATGGTATAGATTGATTAGATCATCACCTATATTTTGCGCAATTGCCAATGACAGGCTTTGGCGGGCTTGATAGATTTTATCTGGGTCCGGGGCTTGACCTTTGTCGAATATGCTTTGGGCCAATGCGTCTTCGCCGGGCAGTGCCAATGCCAGGGCGCGGTAGGCTGGTGCCAGTGTGTCATCCGTTGCAACTTTGCGCATGGCTGCCAGAAATGCCTGATCAGGGGTGGCATCGGTTAAAATCATGCGGGTCAGTAGATCAGTGGCAAGCGTGCGCCCCGCTTCCCATTTGTTGAATGGGTCGCTGTCATGGGCCAGAAGGAAAGTCAGGTCGTCCAAGCCTTGATTCTGTTCTAGAATAACGGGGGCGGAAAAACCGCGCAGGATGGACGGTGTCGGTTTGGCGTCAAAACCCGAAACAGTGAAGCTTTGCTTTGCTTTGGCCAGTTCGAACACCTGTTCGGCCACGGGTTCACGGCCATCAGCGTCCAGAAGACCAACCCGAATGGGGATGATCTGGGGCTGTTTTCTGTCCTGATTAGGTGTCGGTGGGTTCGACTGTTCAAATGTCAGAGTATAGGCACCGTTGTCATAGGTTTCAGATACTTTTATACGCGGGGTTCCAGCCTGAGAATACCATAGTTTGAACTGGTTCAGGTCGCGTTTGCAGGCGTCTTCAAAGACCTTAATCCAATCCTCGATCGTGCAGGCTTGTCCGTCATGGCGGTTGAAGTAGAGGTCAAGGGCCCTGTCATAGCCATCATCACCGACCAAAAGTTTCAACATACCGATCACTTCGGCGCCTTTTTCATAGACAGTAGCAGTATAGAAATTATTGATTTCAATGTATTCTTCGGGGCGTACCGGATGGGCTAAAGGGCCGGCATCTTCGCGGAACTGGCGGGTGCGCAATTGTAATACGTCGTTGATTCGCGTGACGGCGTGTGACCGCATGTCGCCCGAAAACTGCTGGTCGCGGAATACCGTTAAACCCTCTTTCAGGCACAGTTGGAACCAGTCGCGGCAGGTGATGCGGTTTCCTGTCCAGTTGTGGAAATATTCATGTGCGATGATACCCTCGATCAGTTCAAAATCGCGATCGGTTGCGGTTTCGGGGCTGGCCAGAACGTATTTGGAATTGAACACGTTCAGCCCCTTGTTTTCCATCGCACCCATGTTGAAATCGTCAACGGCGACGATCATGAATAAATCCAGATCGTATTCACGACCATAGACGTCTTCATCCCATTTCATTGAACGTTTCAAGGCGTCCATCGCATAGGCGCATTTATCCTGATCACCGTCGCGGACAAAGATTTGTAAATCAACACGTCGCCCTGAACGGGTGGTGAATGTGTCATCATAGGAAACCAGATCGCCTGCTACCAAGGCAAAAAGATATGCAGGTTTTGGCCATGGGTCGTGCCAACACCCGTGTTCCAGTTTGTTGCCGTTGGACAGCAATATGGGCGCGTCGCCTGTGATTGTCACGCTGTAGGTTGCCATCACATCGGGGCGATCGGGATAGTAGGTTATTTTACGAAAGCCCTGTGCCTCGCATTGGGTGCAATACATGCCGTTTGACATGTAAAGCCCTTCAAGTGCGGTGTTGCCTTCGGGATTTATTTCAACCTCTGCTTCCCAAACGAAACCACTTTGAGGCACGAGATCACTTGGTATAGTCAGGCCTTCTGCATCTTGCAGAATTGCGTCTTTTGTTAGGTCTTGCCCGTCTATTGCGGCACTGATCAGTTTCAAGTTGCGGCCATCCAGACGTAAATCATGTGGGCCGTCTACCAGATCCGGATTTCCCCGAAATTTGATTTTAGACGAAACCCGCGTGGCCTTTGGGTCTAACTTAAAGGTCAGATCGACATGATCGACCCAAAAGGCGGGTTGGGTGTAATCGACAAGGCGGATGGTGGGGGCTTCTAAGGGGCGCATTTTGGGTTCCATTTTGTTTATGGGATAGATGTGACCTATTGGGTGGTATATTCAAGGGCAAATAATCTGCATACAACTGTATACTGAATTCTTGCTATTCAAATTTAGCCATGATAGCCCCGATGCGATAAGGAATAATTTCGCGCTTGCTTTAGTATTGGTAAATTTATATTACCAATATCCAAGTGCGACCTGCATTGGAGAATATAATGAAACGTATCGAGAAATTTGGTTTGCAAGTGGATGAAGCTCTTGTTGATTTCATTGAAGGTAGGGCGTTACCCGGAACTGACATCAGCCAAGGGCAGTTCTGGAAAGGCCTGTCTGATCTGGTACATGAAAAAGGCCCAAAGAACCGTGCTTTGTTGGAAAAACGAAGTGATATACAGGCCAAGATTGATGCGTGGCATATCGCCCATAAAGCTGAGGCATTTAATTTCGCGGAATATAAATCATTTCTAAGCGAGATTGATTATCTTGTTCCTGAGGGGCCTGATTTTGCGATTGAAACCATGAATGTTGACCCTGAAATTGCCGATGTTCCGGGGGCGCAATTAGTGGTGCCGATCATGAATGCCCGCTTTGCCCTGAATGCGGCGAACGCGCGATTTGGGTCACTTTACGATGCGTTATATGGCACGGATGCGATGGGTAGTTTACCACCCACAGGCGGTTATAGCGTGGAACGTGGTGCCAAAGTGATTGCCTGGGGCAAAGCGTTTCTGGACGAGACTTTCCCAATCGAGGGCCTGTCACATGCTGACGCAACCCGTTATTGGGTTGAAGACGGCAAGCTGTTGATTGATGGCAAAGAATTGCGCAATGCAGATGCATTTGTAGGATATCGCAATGATCCGGCCAAGCCCGAAGGCGTGCTACTGCGCAATAACGGGCTGCATGTGGAACTGTATTTCATCTCGACCAGTGACATTAGCAAGCAAGATAAAGCGGGGCTTTCCGATATTATTCTGGAGTCTGCGATGTCAACCATCATGGATTGCGAAGATTCGGTTGCGGCGGTGGATGCCGAGGACAAGGTTCTGGCCTATTCCAACTGGCTGGGTCTGATGAAACGTGATCTGAATATCAAGTTAGAGAAAGACGGCAAAACTCTGCGCCGCCGCTTATTGCCTGACCGCAAGTATGTATCGCCGTTGGGTGAAGCGTTCAGCCTGAAAGGCCGCGCGCTTATGCTGATCCGCAATGTCGGGCATTTGATGACCAACCCTGCGATTTTGGATCGCGACGGTTTGGAAGTGGGCGAGGGCCTGATGGATGCGATGTGTACCATTATGATTGCGATCCATGATTTGGAACGGGTTACCGGCAATTCGGTGCATGGGTCGGTTTATATTGTAAAACCAAAGATGCACGGGCCAGAAGAAGTGGCCTTTACCGATGAGATTTTTAGCCATGTTGAAGCCGCCCTTGGCCTGCCGCAATATACGGTTAAAGTAGGGATTATGGATGAAGAGCGGCGCACAACGGTGAATCTGAAAGAATGTATTCGGGCGGCAAAACACCGTGTTGCATTCATCAATACTGGATTTTTGGATCGCACGGGCGATGAGATTCACACCTCGATGGAAGCAGGGCCGTTTTTACGCAAGGGCGACATTAAAAATGAACCTTGGATCGGGGCCTATGAAGATCAAAACGTTGATGTGGGGCTGGCTTGCGGTTTGCAGGGAAAAGCGCAGATCGGCAAAGGTATGTGGGCAATGCCCGACCTGATGGCCGATATGCTGGACCAAAAGATCGGCCACCCAATGTCCGGTGCCAATTGTGCATGGGTTCCCAGCCCGACGGCCGCGACTTTGCACGCAACGCATTACCACAAGGTCGATGTAAAGGTCTGCCAGACAGAGATTGCCAAGGGTGGCAAGCGGGCGGATGTGGATACGGTTTTGCAATTCCCCGTTGCCAAAGGCCAAAATTGGTCGGAAGAAGAAGTGACACGCGAAGTGGAAAACAACGCGCAGGGCATTCTGGGCTATGTCGTGCGTTGGGTTGACGCTGGTGTAGGTTGTTCCAAAGTGCCTGACATTAACAATGTGGGATTGATGGAAGACCGCGCAACCTGCCGTATTTCCAGCCAACACATTGCCAACTGGCTGCACCACGGTGTTGTCGGCAAAGAACAGGTCATGGAAATTATGCGCCGTATGGCAGTCGTTGTGGATGGGCAAAATGCGGGGGACGCAAGTTATACACCTATGGCACCTGATTTCGCGGGTGTCGCATTTCAAGCCGCATGTGACTTAGTCTTTTTAGGTACGGTGCAACCATCGGGTTATACTGAACCAATCCTGCATGCTCGCAGGTTGGAACTAAAAGGAAAATAACGTGGTGGAAATAACCTCGAACAAAGCAAAACGTATCATCAATCAGGCCTTTGCCAAAGGTAAAGAGCTGGGTTTGAAGCCTTTGTCGGTAATCGTTTTGGATGCAGGTGGCCATTGTAAGGCGTTTGAACGCCAAGACGGGGCAGCCCCCGGCCGGTTTTCTATTGCCGACGGTAAAGCCAATGCTGCCATTCAAATGGGCATGCCGTCATCCAAACTGATGGAACGCGCCGAAAAACAGGCCTATTTTGTCGACGCTTTGAATGGTGTATATAATGGGCGTATTATCCCTGTACCGGGCGGTGTTATTGTACGGGACAAAAAGGGTAATATTATCGGGGCGGTCGGTGTAACGGGCGACACGTCTGAAAATGATGTGTTGGCAGCTGTTGCGGGTATTGAAGCGGCCGGATTGTTTGCCGAGGCATAAAACGAAATTACGGATTTTCATTGCCCGAAATTCATGCGATATGGATTGAAATGCAATTCAATCAGAGTTTAGGGTGATGAAAAGACCAATCGTAGGCATTATTGGCAACGCGTATTATATTGACGGGGATTACCCTGTTCAGGCGAGCGGTGTCAGTAATATTGAAGCAATTTCAGCGGTTTCAAATGCGATCCCCGTGGTTATTCCTTCTTTGCATAAAGTCAGTGAAATCCATGAACTGGTTGACCGACTGGACGGGTTCGTTTTCACGGGTGGGCGGCCGAATGTTCACCCTGAAGAATACGGCGAAGAGGAAACCGAAGCGCACGGAACGTTTGACCGCAGCCGCGATGCGTTGGTTCTGCCTTTGATCCGTGAATGTGTTGAACTGGCTGTCCCCGTTCTGGGAATTTGTCGTGGATTTCAAGAATTCAATGTGGCTTACGGTGGCTCGCTTTATCCTGAAATTCGCGACCTGCCGGGCCGTATGAACCATCGTATGCCCCCCGATGGTACGCAGGATGAAAAGTTTGCGCATCGCCATGATGTAATTATCGAGGCGGGCAGTATTTTCGAACGCGTATTCGACAGTAATGTTGTCTTGACCAATTCGCTGCACGGGCAGGGGATCAAGGCTGCCGGCGCACGGATCATTGTTGAAGGTCATGCGCCTGACGGCACGCCTGAGGCGTTGAGTGTGAAGGATGCCAAAAACTTTGCTTTGGCTGTGCAATGGCATCCTGAATGGCAGGCCGATCAAGACCCTGTGTCAAATCAGTTGTTTACAGCGTTTGGCAAGGCGTTGCGCGGCGGGTTTTAGTCCACGTTTTCGGCCATACAAGCCAGCCTGCGCTTTAATGATAAAAACGGAAATATCCAATGGTTTAACTATCCATCGCACCGCTTGGGCGCCCGCCCTACGTGATGCTTTAAAACCGCCCGATACGGCGGATCATACGCATGGTTTGTTTTGCATTCTTCGATGCCGCACCGGCATTCTTTTGGGCCTGTTTTGCCTCGGGCGAATTGGGATCGACATCTTTTTTGCGGTAAACGTGGTCGATACCTTTGTTGATGCCCAAATTGATGCCTTTGCGCATTACCATTCGGATAATCATGTTGACGATCTGGTTCATTTTAACACCTGTTTTTGCTCTGCTTACTCAAACATATCATCTTGGTCGGTATTTTCCAAATCTTCGTCTTCATCTTCTTGTGATGTCTCACCCATCAACCCACCGGGGGCAGGGCGATTGTCCAGAAGACCACTGTCGCGCAATTCTTTTACACCCGGTAAATCACGTTCGCTTTCCAGCCCGAAATGATCCAGAAAGGCTTGTGTGACGATGAATGTCACGGGCCGGCCGGGTGTCATCCGCCTACGGCCCAGTTTGATCCATTCCAGTTCCAGCAGTAAATCAATGGTGCCGCGTGATACTGATACACCACGTATTTCTTCGATTTCGGCGCGCGTGGTGGGTTGATGATAGGCAATGATTGCAAGGGTTTCGATGGCGGCACGTGACAGTTTACGGGTCTCAAACCGTTCTTTTTGCATGAGGAACCCTAGATGGGGGGCGGTGCGAAATGCCCAAGCGTCACCGACTTTGACTAGCTCCACGCCGCGCCCTTCGTAGCGTTTACGCAAATGTACGATCGCTTCGGATACATCACAGCCGTGTGGCAGGCGGTCTGCAATGGCTTTCTTCGAAACGGGCTCGGCGGACGCAAACAGGATTGCTTCGATCATACGTTCCTGTTCGCCCATAGGTGGGGCTTCAAACAGGGTTTCATTTGGTTCTTCGGTCATTCTGAACTCTTTGTTTTCAATTGAATAGGGGCAAATGTTTCGGATTGCCGGATGTCCAGTTTACCTTCTTTTACCAACTCTAAAGCGGCGGCAAAAGTGGATGCTGTGGCCGAGCGGCGAAATTTCGGGTCATCGCGCCAACCATCCGGTAAAAACTGGTTCAGATCACCCCAGTCAATGGCATGACCGATCAAGCCGCGCATTCGATCCAATGCCTGTTCCATCGTGAACAGATGATCGCGTTCGCGCATATGCAACGGTTCAAAACTGTCCTTGGTTTTGATGTATGCATAGGCCTGCATCAGATCCAGAATAGTTGCGGTATAGGTCACTTTGCGGTTCTGGCTGACTGCCTCGGGGATGCCGCGCACGAAGAAATCACGCCCCATTTGATCGCGCGCCATCAGTTTTGCGGCGGCGCGGCGCATCGCTTCCAGTCGTTCCAGTTGAAACGCAAGGTGGGCGGCAAGTTCTTCGGCGCTTGGACCTTCATCCGTGGGGTCGGGTGGTAGTAACAGGCGCGATTTCAGAAAAGCCAGCCATGCCGCCATTACCAGATAATCGGCGGCCAGTTCGATGCGCAGTTTTTTGGCATGTTCGACGAATTTCAAATACTGTTCGGCCAGTTCCAACACCGAAATTTTGCGCAGATCGACTTTTTGTGTGCGCGCCAAAGTCAGCAGGATGTCCAACGGGCCTTCAAATCCGTCGACATCCACCAGCAATGCTTCAGATGCGATGCGTTCTTCTGTAGTTTGCTCAAACTCTGCAATCTCTTGTGGTGTCGGCTCAGTCATCAGGCGGCCTTTTCCATAAGATTGTGAAACTGTTCTTTGGCGGCATCGATATCGAAGGCTTCCGGGGTGATGCGCAGCCTAAGGGCCGTATCGGCGCGGGCCAGCGCTTTGCCTGTCAGGGCAGGGGTAGCATCCGCGATTTGCACCATTTCATCCATTATTCCATTGCAATGTAAAACCACATCGCACCCTGCATTGAACGAGGCTTTGCAACGGTCTGCAAAGCTTCCCTGGAGTGCTTTCATCGACAGATCATCTGTCATAATCAGCCCATTAAAATCCATATCGGTGCGAATGGTGTCGATCACTGCTGGCGATTGCGTGGCGCAATTGTCGGGGTCAATACTTGTGTAGATGATATGCGCGGTCATTGCCATCGGCAGGTCTGATAGCTGTTTGAATGGGATAAAGTCACTGGTTTGTAGCGCGGGCAAAGGCGTGTCCAAATGGGGCAGTTCAAAATGGCTGTCCATATTGGCGCGACCATGCCCCGGGATATGTTTGATAATCGGCAAAACCCCACCTGCCAGCAGGCCGTTGGCTGCGGCGCGGCCCATTTTAGCCACAGTTTCAGCATTGCGCCCGAAACAACGGTTTTCGATAATTTCATGACTGTCATCAGTGGCGATATCCAGCATCGGTGCACAGTTCACATCGATACCAAGGGCATAAAGTTCAGCCGCAATAATACGGTAGCGTAGTTCAATAGATTTACGATCAGGTGTTTGGGCTACATGTTCCAACGGCGGTAACCATTCAGACCATTCAGGGCTGCGCAACCGTTGCACGCGACCACCTTCCTGATCAATCAGGATGGGTACATTGCCTCCAACACAATCGCGAATTTCAGATGTAAGTCTGCGCACTTGGTTTGCATTCTTAATATTACGTGCAAACAGAATAAACCCCCATGGGTTTGATGTCTTGAAAAACCGCTTTTCGGTTGCGGTCAGATGCAGGCCTTCACACCCGAAAATGCAAGCCGCAGGTGCCGTCATCTTGCACTAACGGGGATGCAGGGGGTGCCACGGGCCAGTAATGCCGAACACAGGTTGCGGCTATCTTCTGCCGTTTCAAACCCAATCGCGCGTAGGCGGTAAAATTTACGCCCACCGGATGTTGCGGATTGAACAAGACGTTTTTTGCCAGTCAAAAGGTCGCCGTGTTTTCCGATCAGTTTGTCCCATTCTTTTGTCGCAATTTCTTCGCTGTCGTAAGCCCCAAGTTGTACAAGGCGTGTTCCAACCGGTACTTTTACCGCGCTTGCTTCGGGTTGCGTGGCTACGGCTGTTGTCGCCTGAATGCGCTTGTTTAAATCACCCGGGCGTTCGCGGGGAATAAGAGATTTCAAAGGCGCGTATTTACTGGATGAAATGACAGTGGCCTGCGGGGTTGTCACAATTGTTTCGGTGATCAGTGACGGGTCTTGAATTGTCGGTGCCGGTGCTGCTTCAACAGCAGTGATGATCGCTTCTTCAACGGTGGGTTGTGCGACTGGTTCCGCGATTGTTTTTACAGAGGTTGGGCGTAGTACGGGCTGGATTTTCGCCAATGTGTTTTGGGCTACATCCTCTGTTGTCAGGGGTTGTTGTTGCGGGGCCAGAACAACGGTTTCAGCGGGTTTTTCCGCGGTTCCTTCGGATTGCACCGTATTAACGGCCAGACCCTGATGGTTTGCCTGTGTGCCACCCGGATTGTCAGGTTGTGTGCGTGCCGGACCTTCCATTGCGCGAATAATCGGAATTTCATTGGGATTCCGGGTTCCCAGTTGGAACACCCAGTAGGCCAATCCCACAACCAAAGCGACCGAGGCAATGGCACCAATCCAGTTCAAACCCAATCGCAACAGCCCCAGCGGGGCGACATAATCGGCTTGGTTATACTGTTCTTCATATTCGGACATACGGGTTCTGCCTCTTTTTGATACACTATATTGTGTATTTGCCTGCTCCAACCCCGAAATATGCTGTTTTTACTTAAATTATCGCATTTCTTCCATCGGCGTTACGCCTAAAATACCAAGTCCTGCGGAAATAACAACGCTTACGGCCCGAATAAGGCTGATTTTTGCGCGGGAAACGTCAGTTTTACCGTCTTGCAAGAAGCGAAGGTCAGGCTCGTCCTTGCCGCGATTCCACAAAGAATGGAATTCTGAAGCCAGCTCATAGAGGTAAAACGCGATCCTGTGCGGTTCATTATGTTTGGCGGCCAGTTCCAACATGCGCGGCCATTCGGCGATTTTACGTGCTACTACCAGTTCGGCATCATGGCCCAAGCGTTTGGCATCTGCAGACATAAGAGACGTTTCACTGACATCAATACCTGCTTCGGATGCTTTTCGCAGAACCGAATTGATCCGTGCATAAGCATATTGTACATAGAACACTGGATTGTCTTTTGATTGGTCCAGAACCTTGTCAAAGTCAAAGTCCAATGAAGCATCGTTTTTACGGGTCAACATAACGAACCGGGTAACATCAGGGCCAACCAACTCAACTAAATCATGCAGGGTGATAAATGTGCCGGCGCGTTTCGACATTTTAAACGGTTCGCCGTTTTTATAAAGTTTGACCAGTTGGGTCAGCTTGATATCCAAGGGTACTTTGCCGTCCGACAGGGCCGATACAGCCGCTTTCATCCGTTTGACGTAGCCACCGTGATCGGCGCCAAGAATGTCGATGAGCTTATCGAATCCACGTTCTATTTTGTCATAATGATAAGCAATGTCAGGGGCGAAGTATGTCCATGCACCGTCAGATTTTTTGACGGGGCGATCCACATCATCGCCATGCGCCGTGGATTTGAACAGGGTTTGTTCGCGCGGCTCCCAATCATCGGGCAATTTGCCTTTTGGTGGCTCCAACGTACCTTCGTAGATCAAGCCTTTGGCATCCAGATTGTCCAGTGCTGCTTCAATCAGGCCCGTGCCGTAAAGTGATTTTTCGGAAAAGAAGTGATCCATTTTGACGCCGATTGAGGCCAGATCTTTGCGGATCAAATCCATCATGGCTTCTGTCGAAAATTCACGCAGGTCTGCCAACCAATCAGCTTCCGGTTTACCCACAAGTGTGTCGCCGTATTTTTCTTTCAGGTCTTGGCCTACCTTGATCAGGTAATCGCCGGGATAAGTGCCATCGACAAATTGCACTTCTTGCCCATTGGCTTCCAGATACCGCAAGTAAACGGAACGTGCCAGAACATCGACCTGAGCGCCGCCGTCATTGATATAATATTCGCGGGTGACGTCAAAGCCCGCGAAATCCAGCAGGCTTGCCAGGGCATCACCGAAAACCGCGCCGCGTGTATGACCAACATGCAAAGGGCCTGTTGGATTGGCGGAAACAAATTCGACGTTTACCCGTTTGCCGTCACCCATTGTGGAGCGGCCAAAGTTGCCAGCTTCTTTGATGGCATTCGGGACAATGGATAGCCAAACCGCAGGATCAAGCCGCATGTTCAAAAAACCGGGGCCTGCCACATCAGCCGATGTAATCCGATCATCTGCGGCCAGTTTAATCGCCAAGGCATCGGCAATATCGCGCGGTTTCATTTTTGCCGCTTTGCCCAGAACCATTGCGGCATTAGTGGCCATGTCACCGTGCAGCGCATCACGTGGTGGCTCGACCGTAACATTTGCAAAATCCAGATCAGCAGGCAGGGTGCTTTCTGACTGCATTTGTGACAATGCGTCTAAAACAAGGGTTCTGATGTCGGCGAACAGGTTCATGAATTTGGTTCCAGCTAGGTTTCGCGCGGGGTTAGCATAATCTGTGCGCGCACTCCAGTGGTTATGCACAGTGTTTTTGATGTTCCTGAAATGCAAAATTATCCGTCATACCGGCGATATAATCCGCGACAGCGCGTGCTTGTGCCGTTTTATCCGCCATAGACGGGCGCCTGTGTTCAGGTAGCAACTTTGGTGTTTCCATATAAAGTTTGAACAAATCGCGTACCACAATGCCTGTGCGTTGCCGCATTTCATTTACATCCTTGTGCCGATACATGCGGGTGAAAAGGAAGTTACGGATTTCCTTGAGCTGTTCAAACAAGTCATCGGAAAATTGTATCACAGGGGCGGAATGGTTGCGAATGTCCTGCGCTGATTTGGGGGCAAGGGCGGCAATGCGGGCCTGACTTTGCGCCACCACATCCTGCACCATGATGCCGAACACCCGGCGTAATGCCTCATGTCGGCGGCGTGCAGGGTCAAGTTCCGGATATTTGGTATCAACCTCTTGAAAACAGGTGCCGACAAGTGGCAATTGGATGATGTCGTCAACCGTGAACAGGCCCGCGCGCAACCCGTCGTCCAGATCGTGATTGTTGTAGGCAATATCATCGGCGATCGCGGCAGATTGTGCTTCGGCACTGGCATAGGTACCAAGTTCAAGATCGTGGTTTTTGTTATAATTATCAAATAAAAACGGTAGCTTACCTGTAACTGGACCATTGTGTTTGGCGATGGCTTCCAACGTTTCCCATGTCAGATTAAGCCCATCGAACGCGGCATAATGGCGTTCCAAACTGGTCACAATTTTTAACGCCTGTGCATTATGATCAAAGCCGCCATAAGGGGCCATGCAGGAACTTAAGACATCTTCGCCGTTATGACCAAATGGTGTGTGACCCAGATCATGGGCCAGTGCCACGGCTTCGGTCAATTCAATATTCAGCCCCAAAACAGAGGCGATTGTGCGGGCGACTTGGCCGACTTCTATCGTATGGGTCAGACGGGTGCGAAACAAGTCGCCTTCGTGTGCGACGAACACTTGGGTCTTGTGCATCAAGCGGCGGAATGCGGTGGAATGAATGATTCGATCACGGTCGCGCTGGAAGGCTGATCGATGCTCGGATTCCGCTTCCAGGTGAAGTCGCCCGCGGCTGGATTTTGGGTCACATGCATAGGCTGCAAGCATTTGTGGCTGCCTTTTTACTGAAGCGGGTACAGTCCCTGCCCAATATGTATTCTAACCCAACTCAGAGCCGCATGAAAGATTATTGGGTTTTCCGGGTATCATTAATTTGATAATCTCCTGCAAGCGAGCCTTTAGATCCGGGTCAGGTATATTGGAAATCATATTCGCAATGCGGGCTGTTTCAACATCCAGTTCAAAAACTTCAGTGTCGTCTGATGTGTCCAACCCTTCAAAAAAGTAGCCAGTTTGAACATCAAGTGTTCTTGCAATGATATAAAGCTTGCTTGCGGAAATCCTGTTGTCGCCGGTTTCATATTTTTGCAGTTGTTGGAACGATAGACCAAGATGCTTTGCAAGATCGGATTGTGTCATATTCTGAAGTATTCGTAAATTACGAACACGATCACCGACATGGGCGTCAATGGAGTTTGGTGTCAGATTCTGTTCTTTTTTGAATTTATTGGGCATTTTTATCTGGCTTTCAATTTAAATAATTATATTAGAATATCCCCATGATTGAAGGTGGGTTTTATACGCCTAAGCATTTTATTCTTAAAAAATAGATTATATGGATTGGAATATATACCCCAGCAATTAGGGGTTTTCGCGTGTTTTATTAAGATTTTTGAGAAAACCCAGCTCTTGTGATCGATAAACAGCTGCAACCCTGTTGTTGGCACCCAGACGTTTCAGAGCATTGGAAATTACTTCATGCACATAGTCCTTGTTCAATCCCAGAAAAATCGCAGTTTTGTCTGTGGGCAAACCCAAGGCCGAGAGTTGCAATATCTGTTGTTCGCGCGGTTTCAAGTGATGATCATAGACATCACTGAATACGATGGCCATCTGGTGGAATGTTTCGGCAAGAACCTGAATACTGATCAGCATAACTTCGTCATCAAACACAGGTGTAATACCCTGTTTGGCATTTGCACTGGCGCAAGTTAATATGGCCTTCTTTTTTTCTATAGATTTCAAGGGAATAGTAATTCCTTGATACAACCCGTATTTATTTGCCTCGCTGAAAAAATTTATAAGCTCAGGATCATGCCCGTATTGTTCTGCAGACCAGAAAAATGGTACATTTTCTGCAAATGCCCTGGAAAAAATAGGATCAATCAAGTGATAGTCGCGTTTGAAATACAGTATTTTCCAAGCTTCAGAGTAGGTGTAAATTGATTGTTCCGCGTTTATATTTTCCATATGAAATCGCATATAGGCAAATTGCTGGAAACCGATTTCCTGAATAATTTCGCTGAATTCTTTCTGAAGTTGGGGTGTGTTTTGTGTATTTTTCAGTCGGGCGACATATTGTGTTAATGTTTGATGATCCATAATTCCAACTTTTATGTTAAATAACCTACCCCATTTAACTAGGGTAGGTTGAATATTGTCAATACTTGCTATCTAAGATTGTGTTACGAAATTACCGGTTCATACAATACTGGATTATTTACCTGAACACGATTTTTGACTATCTGCCAGGCATCCTGCGAGATTTCTACCGCAATTGCCACGGCGCGTGTGTTTCCGATCTTTCTGGGATTGCCCAAGCGCCGTGCAGGCCATCCACTTTGGCGTACAATCCGTTCAACCCGCAAATCGGTTACAGTGACAATTTCGCTTAGTTTGCGGCTAAGGCCAAATTCAATCATAGCTAGAAACAACTGGTTGCTGACACGGCCTAGTTCCCCTTTTTCCTTGAGCGCAAAAGTATCGACCGCAAAACGGCTGCTTTCCCACATATGATCGGAAACAGGTGCCGGATTTCCATCTAGCAATTCCGGGAATGTGTCCTTCAACATATTTTTCCCTGTGGTCGGCAATAACCGGACACAGGCTGCCACATGACCGTCTTTGCCTTTATATATAAGGTAATTAGGGGATAGATCATCGTAACTGTCCATTTCATAACCCGATTGCCCTTTGACCCAGTTTAAGCGTTCACTGAATACGCGGTATCGCAGCGCGTACATTTCATCCATTTGTGTTTCAAACTGGTGGTATCTTTTTGGTGTAATTAACATAAACATTTAAATTTCCTTTCGTTTTATGTGAAAATGAAAATACTACCTTAAGGTGAGTCTGGTAATGTTTTCTTGAAAGGATGTTTTTGTGCTAAAAAATGTTCTTCAGAATGGTGCCACACGAATTTTAAGCACAGTACTTTCTGATGGAAATTTATGTGAACCTGGTCCGCAGTAGATAGTCAGGCCGTTAGCACAGGTTGCAAGCATTCGTGATTACCATTGCCTTGCAGTGTGCGCCATCCCTGCCTATATTTACACAACCAAACTCGGAACCTTAAAGAGATGCAGCTTAACCTACCGCCCAAAGTCACAGACCGCGCATTCGCGCGTCTGGCCGAGATAAACGCCGACAATGGCACCAAAGCCCTGCGCATCGCGGTTGAAGGTGGCGGTTGTTCAGGGTTTCAATACGAAATCAAACTGGATGAGATTGCAGCGGGTGATGACCTTGTGCTGGAAAAAGACGGTCAAAAGGTGCTGATCGACAGCATATCACTACCGTTTTTGTCCAACGCCGTGATCGATTTTACGCAAGAACTGATCGGCGCGCGCTTTGTGATCGAAAACCCCAATGCTACGTCTAGCTGCGGGTGTGGCACCAGTTTTTCGATGTAGATACTGAGTTTCCAATGAAAATAGCATCATTCAATATCAATGGGATCAAAGCCCGCTTACCGGCTCTTTTGGCCTGGCTGCAACAGGCGGCCCCCGATGTGGCTCTGTTGCAAGAGATCAAGTCGGTTGATGAAAATTTCCCACGTGAGCCGATAGAAGACCTTGGGTATGCCGTTGAAACCCACGGGCAAAAAAGTTTTAACGGAGTGGCGATCTTGTCGAAACTTCCAATAGAGGATGTGACACGTGGTTTGCCGGGTGATGATGCGGACGAACAGGCCCGTTGGATTGAGGCGACGGTTATCGGTGATAAGCGGCCCGTGCGGGTTTGCGGATTGTACCTGCCGAACGGCAACCCGACACCGGGGCCGAAATATGATTACAAACTGGTATGGATGGAACGCCAATATGCCCGCGCGCAGGAATTGCTGACGTTGGAAGAACCGTTCCTGATGGCGGGCGATTACAACGTTATTCCGCAGGCGGAAGATTGCTGGGATGTGAAGCCGTGGCTGGAAGATGCGTTATATCTGCCGCAATCGCGTGAAGCGTTTCAACGGTTGAAAAATCTTGGCCTGACCGAGGCATTTCGGGTACGTAATATGGCCCCCGACAATTACACGTTCTGGGATTATCAGGCGGGTGCATGGAACCGCAATCACGGTATTCGTATTGACCATTTCCTGTTGTCGCCTGAATGTGCCGATTTGTTGCAAGATTGTCAGATCGATAAAGAAATCCGTGCACTGGAACGCCCATCCGACCACGTGCCGATTTGGGTTGAACTGGACGCTTAAACGCGATGTGATGACCGCCAACAGGCCCTAGTAGAAATATAATTTCCATCAAAATTTTATAATTACAACCCAAATTACCAAGCCCAGAACAGTACTTGGTAATATCCACCAACCTGGCAACAAAATATTTGCATTAGCGTCAGGCCAATTCGTGTTATCCAGATCCGCAAAATGTTTGGATTTGGTGTCTTTGATTATAGGTTGTCCCAAAACTTAAGCCCTTAAGAATTCCCAGTGAGTAGCGCTTTCGCAACGTGCTAAAATATGATAATTGTAATGTAATTCAATGAAAAGTAGGCACAATTTCATCACTTAAAAACATAAATGTGGGTGTTTTCTGGTGGAACGAAATACCCCATGGTAGCAAAACAGAGCAGGATAAGATACAGTTGCTAAGTACTAGGATCCTGACCCTAGAAACCCGGCTAGGCGATGCAGACTCTAATAGACCGTCACATCATGGTCATAAATCCAGTCGTAATGTCCTGCCATAATTGCAGGAGCAATTTTTGACGATAGGCGCATGCCGGTTTGTAACATGCCACGGGCCAGCGGGTTTGCCGTATGGTAAATTCGGCCTGATTTCAGGGCTGTTTCCTGCACTTTTGTGGCGCGCGGTTTGCGGATATTCTGATAGTTTTGCAACGCTGCCCCAATATCGGTATTTTTAGCTAGCTGATCGGCCAATACCCAAGCGTCTTCAATCGCCATACAGGCCCCTTGGGCCACAAAAGGTACCATAGGGTGTGCGCTATCACCCAGTAAAACAATGCGGTTCTTGACCCAGGAATGCAAGCTGGGGTGGGCGAACAGACCCCATACGATGGGGGATTTCACTTGCGCCAGAAGGGTTGTGACAGGTGCGCACCAATCGTCGAAAAGGCGGCGCAAATCGTCAGGGTTGCCCGCGTGGTTCCAACCTTCGTCGGCCCATGTATCGCGCTCTTCCACAGCTACAATATTGATTAGTTGCCCGTCCCGTAAAGGATAGGTTACGACGTGTTTGCGTGGCCCCATGTAGACATGGGTATCTTTGATGAAATCACCGGGTAAATCAGTGGCGGAAACCAATGCGCGCCATGCGATTTGTTTGGTAAAGATAACCTTTTGACTGTCGTAGAACTGATCGCGAATGCTTGATCGTACACCGTCTGCCCCGATGGCCAGATCAAAAGGTTGATTGCCGATTTTCACACTGTGCGGGCCATTGTCGGATACTGCTACTTGCCTGCCAAGCTTGATATTAACGCCTGCTTTTATTGCTGCCTGCATAAGTTCAGCGATCAAGTCAGCACGGTGAAATTGCAGGTATGGTGTATCAGGTGTGCTGTTCATCGCAACGTTTGCTACCGGGTCACCGCGTTTATAATCATGTAGCGTGATTGATTTGGGCTTACTGCAAGGCCATTCTTGTGGCTTTAACCCCAGTGCATTCAGTACCCGCACGGCGTTGACACTGATTTGCAAACCGGCCCCGACCTCACCGATTTCGGGAGCTTGTTCAAACAGGGTCACAGAAAAATCTTTTTGGCGTAAAGCAATGGCTGCGGTTAATCCGCCAATACCGCCACCAACTATTGCAATATCAAGTGCCATGAAACTATACCCTTTAACGAAAAACACCGAAGACTTCACAGTCTTCGGTGTATAACTTTTAACGCACCTTACAACAGATCAAGTGTCGCGGTGGACCTTTTCTTTGCGTTCGTGGCGCTCCTGCGCTTCCAAAGACATAGTCGCAATCGGGCGTGCGTCTAACCGTTTCAGTGAAATTGGGTCACCTGTTTCGGAACAATAGCCGAATTCGCCTTCGTCGATGCGGCGCAGGGCCTGATCGATTTTGGATACCAGTTTGCGCTGGCGATCACGCGTGCGCAATTCCAATGCACGATCAGTTTCTTCGGATGCGCGATCCGCCACATCCGGTATATTGCGGGCCCCTTCTTGCATTCCTTCGATGGTGTCCTTGGTATCTTCCATCAAATCACTTTTCCAATTCATAAGCTTGCGACGGAAATATTCGACCTGACGTTCGTTCATGAACGGCTCATTCTCTGCGGGGCGATAATCGGTATCCAGGATTACTTCAGACTTCATAGTTACACTCATTTCTAAACGACTCCCATTCAGCAATTCATGCTGATTTGAGGCTTCGATATAGAAAATCTGCAGGATTGTCACCCCCAAGTTGCACCATATTGCGGCTTTGTGAATTCACGTATAGTCTTTGCGAAACCAATGGCTTAGGGGCGATTATGAAGTTTAAGGGTACAAAGGACTATGTTTCCACGGAAGATCTGGCGGTGGCGGTGAATGCGGCAATCGCATTAGAGCGGCCTTTGATTGTAAAAGGTGAGCCGGGGACGGGCAAAACAGAGCTGGCGCGCCAAGTTGCCATCGCATTGGATTTGCCGATAATTGAATGGAATATCAAGTCCACTACTAAGGCGCAGCAGGGGTTGTATGAATATGATGCGGTGTCGCGTTTGCGTGATAGCCAGTTGGGGGATGCGCGGGTTCAGGATGTTTCAAATTATATCAAAAAGGGCAAGCTATGGCAGGCTTTTAGCGCGGATCAGCGGCTTGTGTTGCTTATTGATGAGATTGATAAGGCGGATATCGAATTCCCCAATGATCTGTTGCAAGAACTGGATCAGATGCAGTTTCATGTTTATGAAACGGGTGAGACGGTACAAGCCAAGCATCGGCCCATCGTGATTATTACATCGAATAATGAAAAAGAATTGCCGGATGCGTTTTTGCGCCGCTGTTTCTTTCACTATATCCGGTTCCCCGACACACAAACATTGAAACAAATCGTAGATGTGCATTTCCCGAAAATAAAATCCGATCTGGTGGCCGAGGCTTTAACCCAGTTCTTTGAGATTCGCGAAACCCCGGGACTAAAGAAAAAACCGTCTACATCGGAAGTGCTAGACTGGTTGAAATTGTTGCTTGTGGAGGATTTGTCCGCATCCGATTTGCGACGGGACGGCAAAGATGCGCTGCCCAAATTACATGGGGCTTTGCTGAAGAACGAACAGGATGTACACTTATTTGAACGGCTTGCATTTCTGGCGCGGGGAGGGCGATAATTTTGGATATCCGGTTGGTGACAAAAGATGATCAGCAAAGCTGGACTGATTTATGGAAACTTTATTTAGAGTTCTATGAAACATCGCGCCCGCCAGAGGTTTATCAGACAACTTGGGACCGGATAATTGACCCCGATGAAGATATGTACGCGATTATGGCGTTTGACGCAGGCAAGCCTGTGGGCTTGGTTGATTTTCTATACCACAAGTCGTTTTGGGATATAGAAGACCGAGTTTATTTGAATGATCTTTATGTGGACAGTTCTTGCCGGGGGGCTGGAATTGGGCAAATGCTTGTCAAAGCTGTGGAAAACCATGCAAAAGAACACAATGTTGCCTTAGTCTACTGGTTAACCTCTACGGATAACGTGCAAGCGCAGATTCTGTATGATAAAATTGCGACGCGCACGTCTTTTGTAAAGTACCAAGTGTAATGAGTGTTATGAGTATGAAACGTATATCTTCCCTGTTTTGTTGTATGGTTTTGTTTGGGTGTGATTCTCAGGCCCCATCGGATGTAAGCCGTAATTCTGTTGATCTGGTATCTACGGTAGGGATGCAGACGTTTCCCAATGCATCTGTGGCACGGTCAGTTAGCAGGTCGAATGCCGACATTGCGCAAGAATTTCTTGAGCTTGGTTTTGCGTTGGAAAGTGGTCAGGACATAACGCATCTGACACGGTTCGATGGTCCCATATTTGTCGCAATCACCCCTACGGCACCCAAACGTGTCGTGCAGGAACTTGACCGTTTGATCGCACGATTACGGTCAGAAGCAGGTTTGAATATACGCCGTTCAACGGGGAAGACTGCAAATATTTACGTGGAAACATTACCTAAAAAGCAATTGCAAAAAGCGATACCAACGGCGGCCTGTTTTGTTGTTCCGAATGTTTCCGGATGGTCTGATTATCGGCGTAACCGCTTTAAAAATGTGGTGGATTGGACACGCCTTGAAGAGCGTAAACATATCACTGTCTTTATGCCCAGTGATGTGTCGCCACAAGAAACGCGTGATTGCCTGCATGAGGAAATTGCACAAGCTCTTGGTCCGGTAAACGATTTGTACCGCTTGCCCGACAGTGTTTATAATGACGATAACTTCAATATCTCGCTAACGGCTTATGATATGCTTATACTGGAAGCTTATTATGCGCCTGAAATTCGCAATGGTATGTCTAAAGTACAGGTGGCATCTGTATTGCCGCAGATTTTGGCGCGGTTAAACCCAATCGGTCAGACACTTCCGCCTGTAAGATTGCAACCAACATCCAGAGATTGGGCGCGGTCTATAGAAACCGCACTTGGCCCGAAAGCAAGCAACAGCAAACGGCGCAGTGCTGCGTATCGCGCAATTCAGATAGCCAAAAGCAAAGGTTATCAGGATCATCGTTTGGGATTTTCGTATTTTGCACGTGCTCAAATTTCGCTGCATGATGATCCACGTCTTGCGGCAACGGATTTTGCGCAGGCTTATGCGATTTTCAAAACCTTGTTCGGTGTGTCAGATATTCACACAGCACAAGCTGCGGTTCAAATGGCCTCGCTTTCATTGTCTGCAGGAAAATATGATGCTGCACTGGGGTTTATCAACGATTCCATACCTGCTGCCCGTAAATCGCAAAATGGCTCGCTTCTGTTCAGCCTGCTGGCGATGAAATCTGAAATTTATGAAGGGCTGGGGCGTTTTTCGGACGCAAAATCACTAAGAAAAGAAGCTATTAGCTGGGGGCACTATGGTCTTGCCTCTCGTGCGGAAATATCTAAACGTCTTTCACAGGTCGCGGATTTGCGGCCAAAGGTATCCACGAAAGGCTTCTAGGATGATTATGGTTCCGGTATTTTTGCTTGGCGTTCTTATAGGTGCCTTTCGCGCCTATAACCAACAGGGAACCAAATTGGATATGTTGCAATATGGGGCCGCGCACGGCATTGCATTTTTCATACTTGGATTATTTGCAACGATCGCCTTTGATTGGTTGGGGTGGGTCTAGGACATGTTTCTGCCGCTCTTTGACAATCTCAAAGATGCGAAGGTTCCTGTGAGTTTGCGCGAATACCTGACACTGCTGGAAGCGATGCAGTTGGGCCTTGCGATCTATGATGTTGATCATTTCTACTATCTGGCCCGAACCTGCCTGGTCAAAGACGAACGTCATCTGGACAAGTTTGATCTGGCGTTTTCAAAAACCTTTCAGGGGTTGGAAAATATTTCATTTGAAGATGTGATGAAAGCAGCAGATGTACCGCAGGACTGGCTGGAAAAACTGGCTGCAAAACACCTTAGCCCAGAAGAAATGCGTGATATAAAGTCGCTCGGTGGTTTTGATAAACTGATGGAAACACTGAAGAAACGTCTTGAAGAGCAGGAAAAGCGTCATCAGGGCGGCAGCAAGTGGATTGGCACTGCCGGCACATCACCCTTTGGTGCCTATGGCTATAATCCTGAAGGGGTGCGCATAGGTCAGGACAAAAGTCGCCACCAGCGGGCGGTAAAGGTCTGGGATAAGCGCGACTTTCGTAACCTTGACGACAGTGTTGAGCTGGGTACGCGCAATATTAAAGTTGCCTTGAAACGCTTGCGCCGCTGGGCGCGTGACGGGGCCGATGAAGAACTGGATTTGCCCGGCACGATAAGGGCGGCCGCTGAAACCGGCTATATTGATGTGAAAACCCGCCCGGAGCGGCGTAATGCGGTTAAAGTGTTGCTGTTTCTGGATGTCGGTGGGTCAATGGACCCCTATATTCGCTTGGTTGAAGAGTTGTTCTCTGCGGCCCGCACCGAGTTTAAGCATCTTGAATATTACTACTTTCATAACTGCCTTTATGAAGGTGTGTGGAAAGACAATACACGTCGCTGGAATGAACAAATGCCCACATGGGATGTTTTGCGCACTTACGGCAAAGACTACAAATGTATTTTTGTGGGCGATGCCAGCATGTCACCCTATGAGGTGGCCTATGCGGGTGGGGCCAATGAACATTATAACGCCGAAAGCGGGCAAACATGGCTGGTGCGTGCCCGTGAACAGTGGCCGGATAATATTTGGATCAACCCTGTACGCGAAGAAGCCTGGGGCTATACCCAGTCTATCGAGATGATCCGGCAGGTGTTTAACGGGCGCATGTATGGAATGACATTGAAGGGCATAGAAGCGGCGATGAAGGAACTAGGACGATGATGTCCTGACGGGAATTTGCATGAAATGCCGCGCCCGATCCAGCCACGGTTTTCCTTCGGGATCATTACCATTGATAAAAAGGTCGATTTGCGGGTTATGGCCATTGGTATCAGTGATAATCACTTCAAGTGGTGCGGATGTGCCAGTTGCGCGCCGTGCAATGAATCGGGTATTCAAGGGGGAAATGACCCTGTCTTGGTATCCGTTAAACAACAAAGATGGCAGACCGTCTTTTGACAGGCGCCAAGGCTGCACCATCGCGGCACAAAGACCAATGGCAGCATCGGGTTGTGCCAAATCCCCCCAATAGCGCGGGAGAAAGGCAAGGGACAATGCGACAATACCACCCGCTGAAGCACCAAGGGCCAGCAGGCGGCCTGTTTTACCGGCAAGTGGCCCGTCTTTTTGGCGCAAGAATATGATTGCGTCAGACATGTCTTCAAGTGCCGCATAAAACCGGGGTCCGCAAAAATGCGGGTTTATGGGCATAGGCCTGCTGGCTGTGCGTGCCTGTGCGGCAATAATAGCTTTTTGTTTTTCAGGGGAAAACGCCGAAATATCGGTCTTTAACCGATAATCAATAGAGGCCACGGCAACGCCTTCCCCGCATAGCTTTTTCGCAAAATGCAGTGCAGTCTTATCCTTTCGAGTGCCTTTGATGAAGCCACCGCCATGTGCATAAAGCAATGTGGCTTTCACCTTTCCTTTGGGGCGAAAAAAGTTGATCTTCAAAGGGCATCCGTCAGCGGTTGTTTTGTACAGAATATCAGGTTGTATTTTATGAGCGGGGGTAGGCATTGCACAGTCCAAAGTTGGTTTAATTGATTTATATAAAGCAGAATTATACTTGATTTCCTATCAAAAGCAATTTCTGCGCAAAGGTTGCCATTCTGGTGTTGGGCACCCATATTCTGGTTATGCTTAAACTAACGCCCATTTTACTTGCAGTGATTTACGGTCTGGTTATGTACCGTTTTTCGGCATGGCGCACACGCGCAGAACTGGATGCAAAATCAACACGGTTGGACGATCCGAAATTACAACATGTACTGGATCAAATGGCAGCAGCCCTTGATTTGGACCGGATCAAGGTTTTCATTTATGAAATAGCACCGGTAAATGGTCTGGCAGCACCTGACGGGCGGATATTCATTACGCGTGGGTTTATGGATAAACTCAAGGCGGGTGATGTAACGGCAGATGAAATAGCCAGTGTAATCGCCCATGAATTGGGACACGTGGCGTTGGGCCATTCACGCCGCCGCATGATCGATTTTTCAGGACAGAATGCCATTCGTGTGGCACTGAGCATGTTTCTGGGCCGTATACTTCCGGGAATTGGTGTCTATTTGGCTAATTTTCTGACGACGATGATTGGTGCACGCTTGTCGCGGGGTGATGAGTATGAGGCAGATGCCTATGCGGCGGCCCTTTTGACCAAATCCGGTATCGGGACACAGGGCCAAAAAAGTCTTTTTGTTAAACTGGAAGCCCTGACCGGTGCTTCGGGGCAACCATTGGCATGGCTGATGAGCCATCCAAAGACGCAGATGCGAATTGCGGCGATCGAGAAACTTGAAAGTAAATGGACGGTTCCACACTGATCATCATAAGGAAATTACACCCAAAGCAATCCTAAGTGATTTGGCCAACAAACTAGTCGGTTTTAGTATTGCGATGATTGGTAATTCTTACATGTTATCGAAAGGTATTCTACGCCGTTAGTAGCTTTCCAAGTCGGGGCAGACCTGTTCTTTTAAGAAGCTTGCGAACGTCTTTGGGCTCACCTGAATGCTGTTCGGCGGCTTGATGAATGTTAGCTACAACTCGTTTCATAGCGGTACGGTTTTCGTAGGCAAATTCTATCAGGAAACCATCGGGGTCACGACGGATGATGTTATGTTTTGATAGAATACGTGTTGGAAAATCTTTTAAGTTCAATGTCATTATAGCATCTGCATCGGTGTCTACCGCTGTTGCCAAAACATGAATGTCATTTTCATCTGGCAACCATAAATTATCTTCTTTCGCGGGGGGGACTTCGGAATTTGGCCAATTGGCACGGAGCAGTGCAATTTCCACACCTGCCACTTCTGCCTGTTCTGCACTATGGCGTGCAGCTGCACGGCGCCATTCCTCTAAAATACGTGCTGACCAAAGCGGCTTAAACGCGTCTTCTTTGGCAGCCCCCAGTATAACCTCACGCATGATCGTTGGGTATAGAATACAGGCGTCCAGCAGAATACGCATTAATCCAACCTAAAGAACATGGCCTTAAGATATGCGCTTTCTCTGAGATTGGAATGGGTCGGATGATCGGCCCCGGCGAAACCGGTGTGTAAAATTTGCGCAATTCGGGCCGATTTGCCAATGCCGGTCAGACAGGATGTACGGAATGCTTGCAGATCGACCGCATGCGAACATGAACACAAACCTAAATAACCGCCCTTCGCGACCAGTTGGCTGCCCAGTCGTGCGACCCGTTCATAGGCCCGCAGGCCTGCTGAAAGGGCGGGTTTATTTGGGGCAAAGGCTGGCGGGTCGCAGATTACCAGATCATATTTTTCGCCTGCATCAATCAACGTTTTCATCATATCAAACGCGTCCCCGTGCAGGGTTTTGAATGTATCGGATACACCCATGACAGCCGCACCCTGTTTGGCCAGTTCCAGAGCAGGTTCTGATCCGTCCAAGGCCGTTGCCTCGGTGGCACCATGTGCAAGGCTGGTTAAAGAAAACCCACCAACATGGGAAAATACATCCAAGACACGCAAATCTTTGGCAAGCGTGGCCGCGAAAGCGTGATTGGGGCGTTGGTCAAAGAAAAGTCCGGTTTTTTGGCCGCCTTGAATATCAGCCATAAATGTGGCCCCGTTCATCGGAACCGGGATTGGACCGGAAATGCTACCTGTCAGAACTTTATTCTGGTCATCCAGGCCTTCTAGTTTACGCGAACGTCCTGCGGCGTTTTTGAATACGGTGTTGATGCCGAAATCTTCAGTCAGAATTGCGGTGAAATCATCTATCATAGTTTCTGCCCAACTTGCATTGGGCTGGATTACAACCGTGTCACCGAAGCGGTCAATAATTACACCGGGCAATCCATCAGACTCGGCGTGAATTAAGCGGTAGTAAGGTTGATCGAACAAGCGTGAGCGCAGCGACAAAGCTGTTGTTAATTTTGTGCGCAGCCAGTCACGGTCAATGTGCGTCCCTTCAGTTCTGTCCACAAAACGGGCGGTGATTTTCGATTCTGCATTAAAAGCGCATATACCGATAAAAAAACCTGCCGCATCGGTTAAATTTACAAAGCTTCCCGGTGGGATTTTCCTTGTGCGTCTGTCTAATACTAGTTCATTTGAATAAACCCACGGGAAACCGAAACGCAGTTTTTGCGGGGAAATTTTGGGAAGAAGGCGGATTGTGGGGTAAGGTTCATATGTCATATCATGCTAGTAACGGGTTTCAAGGCTGACGGAAAGCCACAAAAAAAGACGGCCCGAAAGCCGCCTATAGTTTGGTCTTGGGTGATATTAACTTCCTGTATTTCCAGACATTTCCAGGTATACTCTGTTTTGTATATGCTGTGTAATGCGTACTTTTTGCGTTTCACCGTGGGCCATTGCTGCAGCTGCTTGCGCTCCGCCATAGGCTTTGAATTTTTCATGGATGTTTTGGACATCTGAAACGGGAACGCCTGTTTTTGCATCGCGCAAGACATAATCAAAGCTGATATTGTGACGCCCGCCGACCGTATAGCGGGTTTTTTCTGTCAGTGCATGGAACTTGTTGACCCGAACTTCCATCGTTACAGGGCGACCTTCTTCAACTCTGGACGCGCCAGTTGCGATGGCATTCAGCAGGATTGTTTGAATTTGTTCCTTACGGTTTCCCATTGGATCTTCACGCCAGACAATGTCTGACATAGGCAGGAATACATTGGCCTCTGAGACGGTTAATTCATCCGGAACGGTTACGCTGACCTGCTGTACTTTATACGCAGTTTTTTCAAGTACCGTAGCTTGCGGCGCTGTTTCAATGACTTTGCTGCGCGATACATTTTGTGTATTTGCGCATGCTGTCATGGATAATACCAAAGCCAGTCCGGCGATGTATTTTACGAGTTTTGTTTTCAAGACCATAATGTTCATTTTTTACTCCTTGCCCACAATGGAGATTCTTTTTGTAATGCGAATATGGTCTGTGATTGTGTTGGATTTTGGCGTGAACCGCGTGGATTAAAAGGTGATTTTATGGAGAAAACTTGTCGAAACCTGTCGAAACTAAGGCGTCTTGTGATGAATGTGGCGAAATTGACATTTTTCAAAATAAAACCGCTGTGTCGACAACGGCTTTATTTTTATTGAATACGGGGTGTTAATGAGAAGGGCGTGCTGCAAAGCCGACATTGAATGTTTTGACCCAGTTGCGGAAGTTACGGCTAAACTCAGCCATAGTCTCTGCCCGTAACCGACGTGCGCGCGCTTCGATAACCGCAATGTCGATAGTTTCGTTTTCAATAATGATCTGTGTTGGAATAATCATAAGGGATGCTCCTATGCATGTTGACCCTTACTTAGGGTGTAACAAAGCCAAGTACATCAGATAATTACGCTGTAGCGATGCGCGCATAGCGCATAGCTTAGCAATTTAGCTATGCGTTATATGTAGTATTTTGGCAATGTGCCTTTTTGCGCGGCGGCCTTTAACCAGTTAAACACATGTTCGCCCACGGACCTGAAACAAACCACCGTGGCTGTGGTGTCCGAATCCAACCAGAATGCGACAGGCAACTGGCCCAGCCGTGTACGGCGCAAATCGCCGATGGCAAAAGCGGATGTAGACATATCTGCAGGCGAACCTTTGGCCAGAACATCACGAATACCAACCCCTTCAAGGTTGAATACCGCGCGTGCGTCCGACACGTTCACGGCCAGCACATGCGCGCCAGTTATGGCTTTTTCCAGCTTTGCAACCACAGTATCTGCGGTTGCGTAATCCACCAACAGGAATAATTCATCAGGGGACATCCAAGCGGCAGAACCCTTTTTGCCGGTGTTGATTTTACCGACCCCGGGTACAGTAACACCAACGGCGGCTTTCACCGCTTTGGCCAACGTGTCTGATCCCAGATCACCACGCAGGGTGATCATACCTTGCAGGCCCGCGTCTTTGACGCTGATAGACCCCTTGAAAGATGCGCCTTGAACGGCGCTTACAGCATTAGACATTTTGACGGGCCCCTTCTTTATCCAAAAATACCGGATCACAAATTTCGGCTTTGATAATGTCGCCGTCGATGGTTGGGAAATCGATTATTTCGCCCATGCGATCAGGGCCAAATTCCACCAACCCCATGGCGATTGCGTGGTTCAGTGTGGGTGAGAAATAGGTTGATGTCACTCGACCAATCATATGCTTCACACCGTTTTGGCGGGTTGTGCCATCGGTGGCATAAGCCCCGTCGGGGATAACTTCTGTCGGGACAACCGATTTCAGGCCGACAAGTTTCCAACGTTTCGGGTCAACCATATGTGGGCGCAATTGCGCGCGTTTGCCCAGAAAGTCCTCTTTTTTCTTGGAAATAGCCCAGTTCAGCCCCAGATCCTGCGGGATTACCGTACCGTCGGTTTCATCGCCAATCATGATAAAACCTTTTTCGGCGCGCATTACGTGCAGGCATTCGGTGCCATAAGGCTGTATACCAAACTCTTTGCCCGCTTCCATGCACATGTCCCAAAACGCCTGACCTTGGCTGGCAGGAACTGCAATTTCGTAGGACAATTCACCTGAAAAGGAAATACGGAAGGGCCGTGCTTTGATACCGCCCAACATGCCGTCTTTGAACCGCATAAACGGCAACGCTTCAGCAGACACATCCATGCCACCAAGTTTTTCCAGTACCTTGCGGGCATTGGGGCCGACCACGGCGATTTGGGCGTATTGTTCGGTCAGGTTGGCTGTGTAGACTTTCCAATCCCACCATTCGGTTTGCAACCATTCTTCCATCCACGCGTGAATGCGGTCGGAACCGCCCGATGTGGTGTGGCAAAGAAACGTATCATCCGACAGGCGTGCAACCACGCCGTCGTCGGACAGAAAGCCGTTTTCGGTACACATCAGGCCATAGCGGCAGTGGCCCACTTTCAGCGTGCTCATCATATTGGTGTACATCATATCCAGAAACTTGGCCGCATCGGGCCCTTTGACGATGATCTTGCCAAGGGTGGATGCGTCCAACAATCCGCAGTTCACCCGTGTGTTCAGAATTTCGCGGGTGACGGCCTGTTCAGTGGTTTCACCCTGCTGTTTATAACAATAGGGGCGACGCCAATCTGCCACAGGTTCCCAGTCGCCACCATTGTCATCGATCCATTGATGTATCGGGGATTTGCGGATCGGTTTGAACAGCTCGCCACGCGCGTCACCTACGATAGCGCCGAATGAAATCGGGTGATAGGGTGGGCGGAACGTGGTAGTGCCGACTTGTGGGATTTCTTTGTTCAGACTATCTGCCAGAACGGCCAATCCATTGATATTAGACAATTTACCCTGATCTGTTGCCATGCCAAGCGTGGTGTAACGTTTAGTGTGTTCGACACTTTCAAAACCTTCTTGTGCGGCCAAACGCACATCAGAAACCTTCACATCGTTTTGGTAATCAAGGAAGGTTTTTGATTTCAGCGCATAGATTGCACCCTGCGGCATTGACCAGACGGCAGCGATTGGGCTGGCTTTCTCGTCGCTTGCTTTCGGGGTTATGCCTGTTGCTTTGTGACCGGTTTCTTTTGCTGCAAGTTTGCCTGCTGTAACGGCGCCTTTCATCACGCTTGCTGAATCCAAGTGACCGTTGGCGGTGCCGGTTGCGATTACGAAACCTGTACCGTCCGCGCCAAGTGGCGGGCGTGATGGGTCAGGGCGGAACATGGCTTGGTCGAAGTCCCAGTTCAGCTTACCGCCGCAGTGTGACCACAGATGCACCACGGGCGACCAGCCGCCTGACATGGCAACCGCGTCGCATTTGATCTCTTCCAATGTGCCGCCTTCACCAGCTTGGGCGCATAGTGTGACGGCCTCGACACGTTTGCCGCCTTTGACTTTACCGATTGCGGATTTGTTTTCAATGCGAATGCCAAGGGCAATAGCGCGGGCCGGTAATTCACCGTCCAGATCACCGCGCGGGTCAATAATACAAGGTACATTTAGGCCCGCTTCGTGCAGTGCAATTGCGGTGCGATAGCCGTCGTCATTGTTAGTGACAACCACGGTACGGTCGCCGACGCTGACACCGTAATCGGCGATGTAATCGCGCAAAGCACCCGCCAGCATGACGCCCGGGACGTCGTTGCCTGCAAAGCTCAAGGGGCGTTCAATCGCACCTGTTGCAGTGACAATCCGCTTGGTGCGGATGCGCCACAAACGGTGGCGTGGCCCTGTTGACGGCCCCATGTGATCGGTGATGCGTTCATAGCCAAGGGCATAGCCGTGGTCGTAAACGCCGGCACCCATCATACGGTTGCGGATTTGCACGTTGGGTAGTTTTTTCAGTGCGGCAAGGGTCTTTTTTACCCATGCGGCAGCGGGTTTTCCGTCAATCTCGACGCCGTCCGTAAGCGCACGGCCGCCAAATGTAACTCCTTGTTCCATAAGCAGAACCGACGCGCCTGACTGACCTGCTGTCAGGGCTGCGGCAAGGCCTGCAATACCACCGCCGACGACCATAATGTCAACGTGGGCGTAGAAGTATTCGTATGTGTCTTCGTCCTTATGGGTAGGTGCTTTGCCCAGACCTGCGGACATGCGCACAATGGGTTCAAAGACGTGCTTCCATGCGGCGCGCGGCGCCATGAAAGTTTTGTAGTAAAACCCTGCGGGGAAGAAGCGAGAGAGTTTGGAATTGATCGCGCCCACATCAAATTCCAGCGATGGCCAATGGTTTTGAGATTGGCTGGTAAGTCCTTGAAATAATTCGGTCGTTGTAGCGCGTTGATTGGGTTCAAAATGGCCATCAACACCGGTTCCCATCAGCGCGTTTGGCTCTTCCGGGCCTGCGGCAATAATGCCCCGCGGGCGGTGGTATTTGAACGAGCGGCCAACCATCATCTGGTCGTTTGCCAGAAGGGCAGAGGCAAGCGTGTCGCCTTTGAACCCGTTCAGGCGCTTGCCGTTGAAAGTGAATTCGATTTGTTTGGTGCGGTCGATCAGGCGGCCGCCGGTTTGCAGACGTGTGCTCATTTCACGAACCCTTCCCAGTCAGGGCGTTTCTTTTTAATATTGTTTATCAAAGCTTTAGGCGGCTCAAACGTTTGCGCCTTATAAGTACCGAACACTTCCAAGGTCATGGTGCAGCGGGCTGCATGGAACCATTTTCCGCAACCATATGCGTGCCGCCAGCGTTCGAAATGCACGCCTTTGGGGTTTTTGCGCATGAACAGATAGGTCTCGAAATCATCATCGGATGATCCAGCGCCATGGCGGGTCAAATGGGCTTCGCCACCCGGTGTCAGTTCGGTTTCGTCGGCTTCAACGCCGCAATATGGACAGGTTAACAGAAGCATGGATAGGCCCCTTTTTTGGTGTGTGATCGGCATGCACAGGGCGTGCACTGCGCGTATGACTGTGATGCGTTAACGATTTGGATCATTGGATGCCTTCCAAACAGCTATCAACGCCGGTTTTGGCGGTGCGAAGTCCGGCCAGATCAAGTGTGATTGCATCGTTCAGGTTTTTCAGATGAAACGACAGTTTGACAGCATTCGCCACGCCTGTATCAAACCCTTGAAGGTCTTTGTCTTCCGTGAATGGTAAGGCGAAATCGCCACGGCTGAAATCTACTGCGCGGGACAGGACGGGTTTGTCGTCAAACCGGATGGTCAACAGATCACCTTTGACTGTCACATGATTATCATCAACATAGCCGACGACCTGCCAACGATCACCGTCTTTGGTTTTGTAGGTGGCAAAGGTCACGTCTGACCCGTCCTCGGATTTGCCATTATAGACAGCAAAGCAGACCTTGGAGGATACAACGCGCATGATTTTGTAGTTGTCGAGTGTTTCAACGACGTCTACCGATTGGGCAAGGGCAGGGGTCGTTGAAAATGTCATTGCAATTACTGATGCAATTTTAGAAAAATATCCCATCAGTGTGCCACCCCAGCCGCAACACTCTCATCAATAAAGCGGCCTTCCTGGAAGCGCTCTAATCCGAATGCTGACGCCAGTTCACGTGGTTCGCCGTCAGCCATCAGTTCGGCCATGGCCCAACCTGACCCCGGAATGGCCTTGAACCCGCCTGTGCCCCATCCGCAGTTGATAAAGCAGTTACCTAATGGGGTTTTCGAGATGATGGGTGAGCGATCACCGGTCATATCGACAATACCGCCCCAGTGGCGCAGCATTTTCAGGCGTGACACCATCGGGAAGGTTTCGATCAATGCGCGCACGGTTTCTTCCAGATGATGGAAGCTGCCGCGCTGGGTGAAATTGTTATAGCCGTCGGTGCCGCCGCCGATAACCATTTCGCCCTTGTCGGATTGCGACATGTAGCCGTGTACGGTGTTGGCCATGATGACCACATCCATGCAGGGTTTGATCGGCTCTGACACAAGCGCTTGTAGGGAAATACTTTCGACAGGCAGGCGGAAGCCGCCCATATCGGCCAGATGGCCTGAATTGCCCGCAACAACGATGCCGAGTTTTTTGGTTTTAATCGCACCTTTGCTGGTCTGAACACCCGTAACTTTGCCACGTGACTGGGTAATGGCGGTGACTTCGCATTGCTGGATGATGTCCATACCCATGTCGGAACAGGCACGCGCATAACCCCATGCGACCGCGTCATGCCGTGCCGTGCCGCCACGCGGTTGCCACAAGGCACCCAATACGGGGTAGCGCGGGCCGGAAAGTTCGATAATCGGGCAAAGCTCCTTGACGCGTTGCGGGTTGATGAATTCGGTTGTCACGCCTTGCAGGTTATTGGCGTGTGCGGTGCGTTGGTAGCCGCGAATTTCGGCTTCGGTTTGCGCCAGCATCATCACGCCGCGTGGGCTGAACATGACGTTGTAGTTCAAATCCTGAGACATGGTTTCGTATAGTGAACGAGCTTTTTCGAATATTGCCGCGGATGGGTCTTGTAGATAGTTTGACCGGATAATGGTGGTGTTACGGCCCGTGTTACCGCCACCCAACCAACCTTTTTCAATTACGGCCACGTTGGTGATGCCGAAATTTTTACCCAAGTAGTATGCCGTTGCCAGCCCATGCCCACCTGCGCCGACGATGATCACATCATATTCGGATTTCGGTTCGGGTGAACGCCATGCCCGTTCCCAACCCGTGTGATGACGGAAAGCTTCACGTGCGATGGCAAATGCTGAGTAACGTTTCATATGTTAGGCCTATGGCAAGGGGTGTCGGAACAAGACTATAGCGTAGTCTGGCATTGGCTGCCAATACATGATCCTACATGCGACGAAAGGGATTCTGTGCCAATACGCCGAGCGGCATTTCCATGTTTTTTCACGACATTTTGCAGGTGCGGGTTGTCGCGTTTGGGGAAATGGGCTTTCCCTGATCGTTTAGCTCGGATAGCAAGGGGCGAATTTTGTAGGAATACGGTATGGTTTGGGCAGTTTCAGCCTTGATGGCATTGGTCGTGGTTTTTACCATTATGCGGGCGTTTTTTGCCGTGCCGAAAGCGGCAAAAGCGGCTGAGTTGGATGTGCAGGTATACAAAGACCAGTTGCAATCGTTGGATAGTGAGTTGGAACGCGGGGTTTTATCCGGTGAAGAAGCGGATGCGGCAAAGCTGGAAATATCACGGCGGCTTTTGGCGGCGGACAAACGTGCGCAAGCAGAGGATGTTGCGGTTGGGACGGGGGTCTCAAAACCGTTATTGGCGGTGATTGCATTGGTTCTGTTTGGCGGTTCTTTGGGGTTATATGCTATGTTGGGCAATCCGAAGTTGCCGGATCAACCGTTGGTTAAGCGGCTTGAGACGGCCAAGATTGCGCGGGATAATCGGCCAAATCAGGCACAGGCGGAAACACAGATTGAAGCTGCCGCTGCGCCTTTGGATATTCCGGCCGATTATCTGGAATTGATCGTGACGCTGCGCGAAACAATGAAACAGCATCCGAACGATATAGAAGGTTGGAAGTTGCTGGCGTTGCATGAGGCGCGTGTGGGCGATTTGCGTGCAGCATGGCGGGCAAAGGACAAAGTAATCACGCTTTTGGGGGATGCGGCATCGGGGAATGATTATGCGGAATTGGCGGAATATATGATTGTTGCAACGAACGGTTATGTGTCGACAGATGCAGAAGCGGCTTTGGCCAAGGCATTGAAACGAGACGCGAAATCACCGCGCGCGCGGTATTATTCAGGACTGGCTTTGGCCCAGAACGGGCGGCCAGATGTGGCATACCGGATGTGGGTGGGCTTGTTGGAAGAGGGGCCAGAGGATGCGCCTTGGATCGGGTTGATCCGTGGTCAAATCGGGGCTGTGGCACGCGCGGCCGGGATCAATACGGTTAACCCGGATGCGCCCGGGCCATCGTCTGAACAGGTTGAAGCGGCCGGAAATATGACGCCGGAAGAACGTCAGGAAATGATCCGCGGGATGGTTGCGGGATTGGCCGAACGTCTGACAGCAGAGGGCGGCACGCCTGCCGAATGGGCGCGCTTGATCCGTGCGTATGGAACATTGGGCGAAACCGGGAAAGCTGCGAAAAGCTGGACAGAAGCGCGTAAGGTATTTGACGGCAATGCAGATGCTTTGGCGGTTTTGTTGGAGGCGGCACAGGCGGCCGAAGTGGCCAATTGAGTGGGATTTGTGATGATATTGATGGATTCGCGGACGCGATTGGGGCGACGTCATCGTTGATGGGGCTGGATTTTGGTACCAAGACAATCGGTGTGGCAATCTCGGACCGCTTGCAAACCGTGGCAACCCCGCGCGAAACCATAAAGCGCCGCAAATTCGGGCTGGATGCAGATGCGATTGAACGGTTGATCGCGGACAATGAAGTTGCGGGAATTGTTTTGGGATTGCCGATGAATATGGATGGTTCCGAAGGGCCGCGGGCGCAATCGACGCGGGCTTTTGCGCGGAACCTGGCGGCACGCATCGCTGTGCCGATTTTTTTCTGGGATGAACGCCTGTCGACCGTGGCGGCGGAAAGGGCACTTTTAGAGGCGGATATGTCACGTAAAAAACGTGCGGTTGTGATAGATAACGTGGCAGCGTCCTATATTTTGCAGGGCGTGTTGGATCGATTGTCACATATAAGGCGTGGATGATGGACGAGGTTTGGAAACGTGAAAAAGGTGAAAGTCCTTGCGTAAAGGTATGTGTGATCCACCCTGAAGCGAAATTGTGCATCGGGTGTTACCGCACGAACGCAGAGATTGCCGCATGGGCGCGTATGAACCGCGAAGAACGGTTGGCGATCATGGCGGAACTGCCTGCACGCAAACCGTTGTTGAAGGGGAAGCGCAAAGGTGGGCGTGGCCGGGGGCGCTAAAGGTACGCGCACATCATTTTTGTTTGATTTCGTTGCATCGATGTATTGCATTTATTGCGCTGACCTGACTAAGCTGCGCTAAACTACCCCTGATATCTGATTTGGAATGGAATGCAGAAAAATGCGATATGAGAAACCTGAAAATGTGGCTGACGCCGTAAAATTACTACACGCGGAAACGGGTGTTGCCCGTATTCTTGCCGGTGGCACGGACGTTCTTGTTCAACTGAAGGCAGGAATGGTTGAGCCGGATCTGATTGTTGACATCAAAGATCTTGACGGGATCAAGGATATAACGCCCGAAGATGGTGGCTACCGTATCGGTGCGGCTGTTTCAGGTGCCCGACTTGGTGAACATGCAGGTGTTACCGCCCTTTGGCCGGGTGTTGTCGAAGGGTTCGAGCTGATTGGTTCCACGCAAGTGCAGGGACGCGCCACTATGGTGGGAAATCTGTGCAACGGATCACCTGCTGCGGACAGCGTTCCGGGACTGATTGCGGCCAATGCGGTTGCGCGTATTGCCGGGCCAGACGGGACGCGTGATTGTGCGGTGATTGATATTCCGGTGTCACCGGGGAAAATATCGCTGGCCAAGGGTGAATTTATCACATCCGTTTTTCTGCCCAAACGCCCTGAACGTGCGTCTGACGCTTATTTGCGGTTCATTCCGCGCACTGAAATGGATATTGCGGTTGCTGCTGCCGGTGTCAGTCTGGAACTGGATGCGGACGGCACTTGTGTTGCGGCATGCGTGGCACTTGGTGCGGTTGCACCGACGGTTCTGTTGGTTGATGCGGCTGCGGATTGTATTATCGGCACCAAGCTTGATGATGCATCGCTGAAAGCAATGGCATCTGCCTGTTCGGACGTTTGCAACCCGATTGACGATAGACGCGGAACCATTGAATTTCGCACCCAAACTGCTGGTGTTTTGGCAAAACGCGCAGCACTGATTGCCTATGAACGGGCCGGAGGCCGAACATGAAGAATATCCACGTATCCACAACTATAAACGGTGACCCAACCGAATTTATCTGCGCACCTGATGAATCGCTTTTGGATGTCTTGCGCAATCGTCTTGCACTGACAGGGGCCAAAGAGGGCTGTGGCACCGGCGATTGCGGGGCTTGTAGTGTAACCGTTGACGGGCGTTTGGTGTGTTCGTGCCTTGTGTTGGGGGCCGAAGCCGACGGGGTCGAAGTTGAAACCATCGAAGGCATGGCGGACGGTGACAAATTGCACCCGCTACAGCAGCATTTCATTGACAAGGCGGCCTTGCAATGCGGGGTTTGTACGCCCGGTATTCTGGTTGCGGCCAAAGCTTTGCTGGAAAAAAACCCGAACCCGACCGATACAGAAGTACGCTACTGGCTGGCCGGAAACCTGTGCCGTTGCACGGGTTACGACAAAATTATCAAGGCGGTTCAATCCGCCGCTGCTGAAATGAGGGGTGAATAACATGGCCTTGGACGAAAACGGTAAACGAATTTTCAAACAAGTCGGTACGCGCCCCGCGCGCCCTGACGGGATCGACAAGGTAACGGGGCGTGCGATGTACGGGGCGGATGCAACGGCGCCGGGCATGCTGTTTGGCCATATCCTGCGCAGTCCACACGCACATGCGCGGATTAAATCCATTGATACGTCCGCTGCCGAAGCACTAAGTGGTGTCAAAGCGGTCATAACGTCCAAAGATTTTGGCACGCCTGAAGATGAGTCTGTACGCGATGTGCAAGACAACTGCATGGCAGGCGACAAAGTGCTTTATGACGGGCATGCGGTGGCAGCCGTTGCGGCAAACAGTTTGGCGATTGCCAAAAAAGCGGTGAAGCTGATCAAGGTTGACTATGAGATACTGCCACATGTGACGGACGTAGATGCCGCGATGCAGGCGGGGGCACCATTGGTGCAGGAAGGCCGCGGTCTTGACGATCTGCCTGCGGGTATGTCTGAAAATGTCACCTATCATTTCGAGTTCGGTCATGGCGATATGGACGCAGGTTTTGCCAAGGCGGACAAAATCATTGAGCGCAGTTTCAAAACGGCGGCAACCCATCAGGGCTATATCGAACCACACGCCTGTCTTGCGTCAATGGGGATTGATGGCAAGGGCGAGCTTTGGTGTTGTACCCAAGGACATTACTATGTGCGTGAGCTATGTGCGGGTATCATGGGTATGGAGACCAGTCAGTTGCGGGTGACGGCTTCTGAAATCGGTGGCGGATTTGGCGGTAAGACCACAGTATTTATCGAACCGGTTGCGTTGGGATTGTCGCGCAAAGCCGGGCGTCCGGTAAAACTGGTGATGCCGCGCGAAGATGTGTTTCGTGCATCCGGCCCGACGGCTTCATCTTCTACGGATGTTAAAATCGGTATGACCAAGGATGGCCGTATCACGGCGGCACATGCGACGTTTCGGTATCAGGGCGGGGCCTATCCAAGTGGCACGGTTCAGTTTGGTGCGCAAAGTGCTTTTGCCGCATATGACCTGGATGCAGTGCAAACTATAGGCTGGTCTGCCATGACCAATCGCCCGAAAGAAGCGGCATATCGCGCACCCGGTGCACCGATGGCGATTTATGCGGTTGAAAGCGTGGTTGATGAGTTGTGTCAGGAATTGGATCTTGATCCGTTGGATGTGCGGCTGAAGAATTCCGCACACAAAGGCACGAAATCATCCTACGGGCCAACCTTTGACGATATTGGATTGGAAGCAACGCTGGAAGCGGCCAAAGCGCATCCGCATTATGCAGCTCCCCTTGGCCCCAATCAGGGGCGCGGGCTATCTTGCGGGTTCTGGTTTAACTTCGGTGGCAACACCAGTGTTTCGATGAACCTGAACTTTGACGGGACTGTGGGCATTACCGAAGGCAACCCCGATATTGGCGGCTCGCGGGCATCCATCAGCCTGATGGCGGCGGAAGAGCTGGGCATTCCTTATGAAAAAGTGCGCACAATTGTGGCGGACACCAATTCACTGGGCCATAACGATGTGACGGACGGCAGCCGTGTAACCTTTGCGGTTGGCTTGGCGACGATCAAAGCCGCGCGTGAAGCGATCAAGATCATGTGTGCGCGCGTTGCTAAAATCTGGGACATCGATGCGGATGCAGTCTATTGGGAAGACGGTTTTGCCAAACCGTCCGGCCCGAATGCGGGATCGTTCGATCCGATGTCGATTGAAGAAATCGCGGCCATTTCGGCAGAGACAGGCGGGCCTATATCCGGCCACCATGAGGTCAATGCCGACGGCGCCGGTGTCAGTTTCGGCGTGCATCTGGTGGATGTTGAAGTTGATCCCGAAACCGGTGCGACCACAATCCTGCGCTATACTGTGTTTCAGGATGCGGGCAAGGCTGTTCATCCCGATTATGTTGAAGGACAAATGCAGGGTGGCGCGGTACAGGGCATTGGCTGGGCGTTGAACGAGGAATATATTTACGGTGATGATGGGCGGCTGCAAAACCCCAGCCTGCTGGATTACCGTATTCCCGTAGCGTCGGACTTGCCAGATATCGACACGGTTATTCTGGAAATTCCGAACCCCGGTCACCCTTATGGTGTGCGCGGTGTTGGGGAAACAGGTATCGTGCCACCGCTTGCGGCGGTATCAAATGCGGTATCGCGTTCAATCGGTTTGCGGATGAGCGCATTGCCGATGTCGCCGCCACGAGTGCTTAAAGCACTGACTGCCAAAGGCTAATCATGGTCAAGGTTGCGATCTGGGGTTCATTAAGAAGTGCCACAGACGGCAAGGCCGAGGTTGAGGTTGAGGCCGGTAATTTCAAACAATTGTTGGATCAGTTGGTAATTGAATATCCGGGCCTTGAGCCGCAGATCAAACGCGGCGTATCGCTGGCACTTGACGGCAAGATATACCGGGATGCGTGGTTTACCAAAATTAACGAAGACAGCGAAGTGGTTTTGATGCCCTATATGTTGGGCGGATAAATACACTGGCGAGAGACAGGAAAGTATAAGCATATGACGAAAACATATGATGCGATCATTATCGGGGCAGGTGTCATCGGGGCGTGTACTGCTTTTGAGATGGCCAAAAAAGGTTGGAAAACCCTGTCGATCGATAAATTACCGGAAGCGGGTTATGGCTCTACCTCGGGGTCGTGTGCGATCATTCGAACATATTACTCGGCTTTTGAAACCTGCGCGCTTGCCTTTGAAGGTTGGCATTACTGGAAAGACTGGGAAGGTTATATCGGAACAGGTGTGGCCGATGATTTGATCAAGTACAATGATACGGGTTGTTTGGTGATAAAGACGCCGCATAACAATGATTTAAAGAATGTATGTGCCGTGATGGATCAGATCGGCTGCCCTTACAACGATGTTGCGGTTGCGGATATTCCATCACATTTGCAAGGGGCCGATACGCGCACGTTCGAGCCTGCTAAACGCCCTGAGGACGATGGTTTCGGATTGCCGACCGGGGACGCGGTGAACGGTGCGGTGTTCTTTCCGCGTGGTGGTTATGTTAGTGACCCGAAGTTAAGTGCACGCAACGCACAGCAGGCGGCCGAAGCGGCGGGGGCTGCGTTTATGTTCAACACCGAAGTTACGGAAATCCGCCAAAAAGACGGGAAAGTTCAGGGGGTTACCCTGTCGGATGGTACTGAAATAGATGCCCGTGTTGTGGTGAATGTGGCTGGCCCGCATTCATTCGTGATCAACGATATGGCGGGTGTGAGGGATGGTATGAACATCAAAACCCGTGCATTGCGCCATGAGGTGGCCCATGTGCCTGCCCCAAGTGGGATGAATTTTGAACGTGACGGAATGGTGTATTCCGACAGTGATATTCACACGTATGCACGGCCTGATGTCGGTAACAATATTCTGATTGGTTCCGAAGACCCGGCTTGTGATCCCAGAGAATGGGTGGAAGACCCCGATACGTTCAACGCGGATTTTTCGGATCAGTGGAAAATCATGGTAATGCGTCTGGCACAACGTTTGCCGGAACTGGGTATTCCCGAACAGGCGCGCGGTGTGGTGGCACTTTACGATGTGTCCGATGACTGGATGCCGATTTATGACAGAAGTGATCTGGACGGGTTTTATATGGCGGTGGGCACCAGCGGAAACCAGTTCAAGAACGCGCCCGTTGCGGGCAAGATCATGGCAAAGATCATTGAAGCCTGCGAAGCGGGACATGACCATGATAGCGATCCCGTTCAGTTCCGTCTAAGCCATATCGGAACTGATATTTCGCTGGGGGCGTTTTCGCGCAATCGGGAAATCAATCAGGATTCTAGCTTTTCCGTTATCGGTTAAACTGGTCTGGCTTTCCATACCGTGTAGATGTTCACTTTATCGGGCGTACCCGTTGCCTTTCTAATTGAACGGGCTAATGTCATTCAATGGAGAACCATGATCCTGAAAGGTGTTCAATGAAGTTTGTGCGTAAAGTCATGACAGTTTGTCTTGGGGCCATACTGATTGCCGTTTCTGCTATGGCGCAGGATGGTGGGGTGGCTGTGATTGTCGAAAAGGTCAAGCTGGCAAGTATTGGCGATACCACGCCGTTGATTGCAAGATTGATCGCCACAGTCGATTCCGATGTGGCTGCACGACGCGACGGCGTTGTTGAAAGCGTGTTGTTTCAGATTGGTGACAAGATTGAAAAAGGTCAGGCGCTTGTGCGGCTGGATGATGAGCTGGTTGCTATTCAGTTGCAAAACGCCGAAGCCGCACTTTTATCTGCAAAGGCCGGGATAGAGGTTGCCAAAGCACGTGTGAAACTGACAAAGAACGCCTTTGAGCGGCAATCGGGATTGCAAGGAAGTGTTGCTTTTTCCAAGGCGCGGTTTGACGATCTACAACAGGAAGCTGCCCAAGCAAATGGTGAATTGTCCCGGGCTTCTGCTCAGGTTGCAATTGCGCAAGCCGCGTTTGCAAGGGCGAAATACGACCGCAAGCATTCTGTCATTGTTGCCCCGTTTTCGGGCATTGCAATTACACGGAATGCCCAGCCGGGGCAATATATAGCACTTGGTGGTGCGGTTGCAATGTTGCTTGATTTAAACGGTTTGGAGATAGAGGCCGATGTTCCTGTGAGCCTGTTGAAAGGCTTGGAAGCGGGGCGAGAACTTGAAGCGGTTCTGCATGATGGAACCCGTGCGATGGCGACTGTTCGTACGCTACTGCCAACCGAAACCGTATCGACCAGAACGCGTCCGGTGCGTTTGTCGGTCAGTTTACAGGGTGTCGAGCCATATTTGATAGCAAATGGCAAATCGGTAACTATTATGGTGCCTGTAAGTGCGGTAAAAGAAGTTGTGATCGTTCCCAAAGATGCGCTGGTACAAGGGCTTGACGGCGGATGGATGGTGTTTGTCGCGCGTGATGGAAAAGCTGTTCCGCACCCTGTCGAGATTGGGCAGGCAAGTGCAGGGGGCTTGGAAATTCTATCCGGTATTACATCGGGCGATTATGTTGTTGTGCGTGGCAACGAACGGCTGCGACCCAATCAACCGATAAAGCCACAAGACAGTGATGGCCAGCCGGTGCCGATGGCAGCTTCCAAGACAAAGAGTGCGGGATGATGTCCGGTTTTTGGATTTTACAAATAGTGTATGCGGGTGAGTTTGGTGCTGCGACCATGTTTCGGGAATTGATCTTGTGAACCTGATCCGCGCTTCAATAGACCGGCCCGTGGCGGTTCTGGCTATTGTTTTAATGGCGGTGATGTTCGGTGTTCTTGCATTGACGCGTATTCCGATCCAGCTGACACCGGATGTACGCAAACCCGTCATTGAAGTCGAAACGCGCTGGGCAGGCGCAGCCCCCGCAGAGATCGAGCGCGAGATTGTCAACCCGCAGGAAGACGAATTGCGCGGCCTTGAGGGGTTGGACTTGATGATTTCGCGGTCGCAAACGGGTCGTGCACGTATAAACCTTGAGTTTGCAATCGGCACGAATATGGATCGTGCTTTGCTGTTGGTGGCAAACAGGCTGGACCGTGTCACAGGTTACCCCGATGAGGCCAATGAGCCTACGCTGGATACATCGGGGGCGGACGACAACCCGATTGCATGGATCATATTACAGCGCGAAGCAGGCCAAACGCGGCCTATGGAACAGTTCGGCGATTTTGCACGCGACGTTATTGCGGAACGGTTGGAGCGGGTTGAAGGTGTGGCTGCGGTCAATGTTTTCGGCGGTGTCGCCCGCGAACTGCAAATTATTATAAACCCCGCAAAACTTGCTGAGTTCCGTTTGACAATCCCCGAGGTCGTGCAGCGGCTTCGCAGTGAAAGTATCTCTGTATCCGCAGGGGATGTTGAAGAAGGCAAGCGGCGTTATGTTGTGCGTGCAGAGGGTGAACTGAATACCATTGAAGCCGTGGGAGAGGTGGTATTGCGTTCAGGTGCAGCCGACTCTGGTGGCACATTGGGGCGGGTATTCGTGCGTGATGTTGCGAAAATCAGCTTTGGCTATAAAGAGCCGACCGCGCGTATCAGGCAAAGGGGCGAAGCTTCTATTGCGATCAATGCAGTGCGTGAAAACGGTGCCAATGTTATTGAAACGATGGAAGGTATTCGTGCAGCACTTGATGACCTGCGCAAAACAGAACTTCCTGCAGCAGGGTTGACCATTGAGCAGGTTTATGACGAAACCGTTTATATTGACGGTGCCATTGACTTGGTGATTACCAACATCTGGATCGGTGGTTTGTTGGCGGCTGTGGTGCTGTTATTATTTTTGCGTTCACCACGGGCAACGTTGGTGATTTCACTTGCGATACCCGTGTCGATCATTGCAAGTTTTGTGGCCATGGCGGGTATGGGGCGCACGCTGAACGTGATCTCACTTGCAGGCATCGCCTTTGCCGTCGGTATGGTGGTGGATGCCGCCATTGTCGTTTTGGAAAATATTTACCGCTTGCGCCAGCAAGGTATGGAGCCGCATGCGGCGGCTTATGAAGGGGCGCGTCAGGTTTGGGGTGCCATTCTGGTTTCAGCACTGACCACCGTGATGGTGTTCATCCCAATTCTTGTGATGGATTTGGAAGCAGGCCAGTTATTTCGCGATATTGCGGTTGCGATTTCCGTAAGCGTGGTGCTTTCACTGGTTGTTGCGGTGACGGTTATTCCCGCCTTGTCATCGCGTTTACTGGCGGGTGGGAAAAGCCACCTCAAAATACTGCCATTGCCGATCATTGACCATTTCGGGCGGTTTTTTTCATGGCTTATGTCGGGTTATGCGGGGCTGACAGTACGTTTTCGTCTGCTGGGTATCGCCAGCGTCAGCGCGATTACCGCTTTGGCAATCTGGGGCACGATGACCTATCTGCCGAAGCTGGAATATCTGCCGGATGGTAACCGTAATCTTGTGTTCGGTATTATCTTGCCGCCACCGGGTTACAACTTGGCTACCACAACAAAAATTGCCGAACGGATTGAAGCGGTGGCCAAACCGTTGTGGTCGCGTGATGATACGGACAATCCGGATGATCCACCTGCAATCAGGCATTTCTTTTTTGTTGCGACAAACGGGGCCACATTTCTGGGGGGGGCTGCGAAAGACCCAGAACGCGTGACGGGTCTGATACCTGTTTTATCCGGCCCGATTTTTGCGGAACCCGGAACTTTCGGTTTTATAAACCAAAGATCACTTTTTGGACGCGGCATAGGTGGCGCGCGGGCAATCAGGCTGAATGTTTCAGGCGACAAACTTGAAGATATTCTAAGTGTTGCACAACGTGCCGCAGGACTGATTGCAGTGCATTTTCCAAGGGGTGAAGGTAATCAGTTCAGACCTTTGCCCGGGCTAGAGCTTGGCTCGCCCGAAGTCAGGTTGATCCCCGACAGGTTACGGCTTGCAGATGCGGGGGTTACGGCAAGCAGTCTTGCACTGACGCTGGACGCCTACAATGACGGTGTGCGTATTGAAGAGATCACGGTTGGGGCAGAACGGATTGATTTGACCTTGAAGGGGGACAGCGCTTTTGCACAAGGCCAGCGCACACAGGATATCGGCGATTTTCCCGTGATTGCCCCAAACGGCCGGATTGTTCCCATTTCCGAACTGAGCAATGTCATGCTTACCGCAGGCCCAACCGAGATCCGGCACCTCGAGCGTCTTAGAACCATCACGCTAGAGGTTCGCCCCTCTGTAAGCATTCCTTTGGAAACCGCTTTGGAAATGATGCAGAGTAAGGTGATGGCACCGCTTTTGGACGGTGGAATGCCCGATAATACGCGGATGACCATATCGGGGGCAGCTGATCAGTTGACACAGACGTGGAATGCTTTGCAGGTGAACCTGTTGCTTGCGCTGGTGATCGTATTCCTTGTGATGGCAGTGTTGTTTGAAAGCTTTATTCTACCGCTGGTTATTCTAATTTCGGTGCCCGTTGCCGGGGCAGGTGGCGTGGTCGGGCTATATCTGATCAACCTTTATTATCTGCAGCCGTTAGATATGCTGACCCTTTTGGGGTTTGTGATATTGATCGGTATTGTCGTCAACAATGCGATTTTGCTTGTTCACCAGTCGCAACACCATTTGCGCGAAGATGCCATGAGCGTGCCTGATGCGATCAAAGAGGCAACCCGCAACAGGATCCGGCCCATATTTATGTCAACGCTCACATCGGTGTTTGGTATGTTGCCGTTGGTGGTGTTTCCGGGTGCGGGGTCTGAACTGTATCGCGGGTTAGGGTCTGTTGTGGTTGGGGGGCTGTCACTGAGTGCTATCTTGACGCTTCTGCTTGTTCCACCGCTTCTAAGGTTAACATTACGCGTGCCATCTGCGCAGAGCGCGATTAAACCCGTTATTGCCGAGTGAGGCGGTCGCGTTTGTAACAGCATTTGACTGCCGGTTTATTTCGGGCGCAATACGCTATGCATTCCGGCTGCGCTAAAGTCGATCAGGTTTGCCGACATTTCTGCAAGATCAGCCTTTGAAGTATCGTTTGACAAAGCACTGATACGCCAGATGGATGTACACAGTGACAACATGGCAGACACTGAAAACACATATGACGTTGCAATCGCGGCTTTGTCTGCTTCGGGATATATTGCTGATAGCTCATCAATAAAATGTGCGGCTGTTGGGTCAAAACATGCCTTGCTGATATCATGCCAGCGTGGGTCAGCCGACACCATCGCAACGAGGCGTACATAGGCCAGCCATTGCGGGCCGTCTTCGATGACTTTTTCCAGATGGGGCAGCAAAGTACATTTCAGAATACTGCGTGCGGTTAAGGGTTGTCCGCCAGCTTTCAAATCGGCCAAGCGTTGCAGGCGCAGCCTTGATAATTCATCGGCCCGACGTTCCACCACCGCATGAAACAACGCATTCTTTGAGCCGCCATGAAAACTGACCAAAGCCACGGGCACATTTGCTTTTGTTGCAATATCGCGCAATGATGCCCCTTCGAAGTTACGTTCTGCAAATAATTGTTCTGCGGCATCAAAGATACGGATTTTGGTTTGCACAGCCCGTTTTGACGGTGCCCGTTGGCGGTCTGTTGAACTAGGCGAAACGTGACGCATGAAAATTTTCTTGCCTTAAGTTGATCATTCGTACAAGTTAGCAAAAAATTTATGCTTTGCAAAGATAGGATTCTACCATTGAACGATAAAGTTCCCCCCCCTGTATCAGGTCTGAAATATGCACTGATCGGTGCCGGACCTATGGGTTTGGCTATGGCCAAAACCCTGCTTGAGCGCGGTATTCCTTTTCAGGGGTTTGAATGTCATTCCGACGTCGGTGGCCTGTGGGATATTGATGGGCCGAAATCGACGATGTATGAAACCGCGCATTTAATCTCATCCAAGAAGATGACGGAATTCACGGATTTTCCGATGCGTGAAGATATTGCCGAATACCCGTCTCATGCTGATTTGAAGTCCTATTTTCATGAATTCGCTGAAAAATATGATATCTGCACTCATTACCGCTTTGAAACAGAGGTTATAAATACGGAACCTTTGGGTGCGGATGGGGAAGGCTGGAAAATCACATGGCGTGGCAAGGATGGAAAAAAGAAAAGCGGCACATTTGCAGGCATTCTGATCGCCAATGGCACATTGACGGAACCTAACCTACCCAAGTTCAATGGCACGTTTACGGGCGAGCTTATCCATTCCAGCCAATACCGTTACGCCACCCAATTTATGGATAAGCGCGTGTTGATTATCGGCGCCGGGAATTCGGGTTGCGACATTGCGGTTGATGTTATCCACCACGGGAAAAAATGTGATATTTCCATGCGACGCGGGTATTATTTTGTGCCCAAATATGTTTTTGGCAAACCGGCTGATACAATGGGCGGTGCGATCAACTTGCCGATGTGGTTAAAGCGTCACATTGATGGACTGATCTTAAAATGGTTCGTCGGAAATCCGCAAAAATACGGCTTTCCGAAACCCGATTATGCCATGTATGAATCCCATCCCGTCGTAAATTCACTGATCCTATTTCACGCAGGGCACGGTGATATAACGATTCAACCGGACATTGACCATTTCGATGGAAAAACGGTTCACTTCAAAGATGGAACCGCGCAGGATTACGATATGGTTCTTGCGGCAACAGGTTATAAACTACACTATCCGTTCATCAAGAAAGAACTTTTGAACTGGCAAGGTGACGCGCCACATTTGTATTTAAACTGCATGCACCCCCAACGCGATGACGTTTTTGTTCTGGGTATGGTCGAAGCGTCCGGCCTGGGCTGGCAGGGGCGTTACGAGCAGGCGGAAATGGTTGCCGAGTATCTGAATGGTGTCCATAACAATACCGCAGTCGCTGCGGAACTGCACCACGAAAAATCCGCAGGGTTTGAACGGGTGACAGGGGGGATGAATTATATCAAACTGCCCCGAATGGCATATTATGTGGATAAAGCGACTTACAGGAAAGCTGTAACCGATAAGACCCGCGCATTAAAACAAGGTGCAGCATGAACGATATTGACGCAGTCACCCTGAATTTCAGTTCAGGTTCACTGGTGCTTTTAAATTCCATACTTGCGGTGATTATGTTTTCAATCGCGCTGGATCTGAAACTTGCCGATTTTCACAGACTGGTAAAAGCTCCGAAACCGTTGATTACAGGACTTGTATCACAATTTTTATTGCTGCCTGTCTTGACCTATCTGATGATCGTTGCGTTGCAACCACAGGCATCTATCGCACTTGGGTTGATCCTTGTGGCGGCCTGCCCCGGGGGTAACATATCGAACTTCATTACCCACAGGGCCGGCGGAAATACTGCATTGTCTGTATCCATGACGGCATTTGCAACGGTAGCCGCTATCTTTTTGACACCGATCAATATCGCTTTTTGGGGTAATTTGTATGGGCCAACGCAGGCTGTTTTGCGTCAAACGTCCATTGATCCTGTTTCGGTCGCTATCACCGTTGTTTTCATGCTGATATTACCGTTGTGCTTAGGTATCGTTTTGAATTTCAAACGACCTGATATTGCTGAACGTATCCGAAAGCCGTTGCAATGGTTATCTATGGGCATCTTCGTTGCGTTTATTATTTTGGCACTGGCTGCGAACTGGACATATTTTCTGGATTTTGCCGGTCTGGTTGCGGTTTATGTGGTCATCCATAATGGTATTGCGCTGGCAGGCGGATTTTCAATTGCCACGCTTGTTGGCCTTTCCCAATATGATCGTCGATCCATCACGATAGAAACCGGTATCCAAAATTCCGGTCTTGGGCTGGTTCTGATTTTCGGCTTTTTCAGTGGCTTGGGGGGCATGGCTGTTGTCGCCGCTTTCTGGGGTATCTGGCATGCAATATCAGGCATTTTACTTGCACGTATAATGGCCCGAACCGAGGCCAAACGATGACACGTATTTTAATTACGGGGGCTGCGGGTGCCATTGGGCAATCGCTGCTTGCACATCTGACGGGGTCTAACCATCAAGTTATTGCAACAGACATTCGCCCACCGCATGATCTGCCCGATAACGCAATTTTCCGTGAAATGGATGTACGCGGCGATGCCCCTGCAACCATTATTTCCGATGAAAACCCCGAGGTGGTCGTGCATCTTGCATCCATCGTAACCCCACCCAAAGGTTCAACACGAGAGTTTGAATATGCGGTTGATGTCACGGGATCACGTAATGTGCTGGATGCCTGCATTGCAAACGGGGTGCGCCGTATTGTTGTCACATCATCGGGCGCGGCATACGGGTATCATGCCGACAATCCGGTTCCATTAATGGAAACCGATAAGGTGCGCGGAAATATAGAGTTTGCCTATTCGCACCACAAACGACTTGTCGAGGAAATGCTGGCCGATGCACGTAGTAACAATCCGGAACTGGAACAGGTTGTATTGCGTGTGGGCACCGTTCTGGGGGCAGGGCTGGAAAACCAGATTACCGCACTGTTCCGTTCAAAGCGATTGTTGGCGGTTGGCAATTCCCAAAGCCCGTTTGTGTTTATCTGGACTAAGGACCTTGCGCGTATTGTGCAACGTGCAGCAACAGATGGTCCTGCCGGTATTTTCAACGTTGCAGGCGACGGTGCAATGGGCATAGACGACTTTGCCGCCGCAATGGGGAAATCCGTTATGCGCTTGCCCGTATGGCTTCTAAAAGCCGCCCTTGCAGTCGCCAAACCACTTGGCATATCGCGCTATGGGCCGGAACAAGTACGGTTCTTGCAATACCGGCCAGTGCTGGACAATAACGCTTTAAAAAACGTATTTGGATACACCCCGGAATTGAATAGCGCAGAAGTATTTGACCTGTGGCGCAAGGCCACCAAATTATGAAAAAAACCGCAATTATCACGGGTGGGGCAGGTGGTCTAGGTCGCGCATTAGCCGCACAATTGCAAGCGGACGGGTGGTTTACCGCGATCATTGATCTAGCAGGTTCCACGCTTGATCAGGTGATTGCGAACGACCAGCAGGCACCTTATGCCTGTGATTTATCCGAACCGAAGGATGTAAAGCGCATCTGCGCCCAGATCATAAAGGATCGCCCGAGTATTGATCTGGTGATTTACAATGCGGGTATCACCCAGATTGGCCTGTTTCAGGATATGCCGATAGAAACACACCGCACAGTTTTCGACGTCAATTATTTTGGCGCGGTTCTGGTGGCAGCCGAATTTTTACAGGAAGTGCGTAAATCACAAGGTACACATTTGGCGATTTCATCGGTTGCAGGTTTCACACCACTTTATAAACGCACGGCCTATGCTGCCAGCAAACACGCGTTAGAGGGTTTTTTCAAATCCCTTCGAAGCGAGGAAAACGATCATGGGGTCACAACACTGATTGCCGCCCCTTCTTTCGTGGCGACAAACATAGGCAATCCCGAAAATCAAAAGGATGGTATAGCCCGCCCCGGATCAGCCACCGACGGCGTGGATTACATGACAGCCACAGATGCTGCATCTGTTGTTCTGGCAGGGTTGAAACGGAAGAAATCTGCAATCTATGTTGGCCGCATTGCAAAACTTGCGAGCTTGATCAATCGCGTGTCCCCAAGTCTATTTGCGCGAATTATGGAACGAAAAATCAAGAATAATTCTTAAGGCAAGTGTGGGTTCTTAATTATTTCATCCGATATTTTGTATCACACGACAGGTGCGGCAATTGAAAGGGTTAGCAGGGGGTGTTTTCTTATGCTGCTTTAATAGGTTTGGTTCAGTGCATCGGCCTGCGGTATCTCTCGCTCGCGCCGTGCTATATAGTCCAAAAGCTCTTCATTTTTTGCAGCCTCAAGCACGGGCTCTTGATATTCGCGCAATAGCTTGTGGGCCTTGTTCAGCGCACGTTCGGTGATTTCAACACTTCCTTCCGCCTGCCATTGTTCGATCGAGTTATTGTCGAACATATCCGGCATGAAGAACGCGCGTTCAAAGTTTTCCAATGTGTGCGGGTGACCCAGATAATGCCCACCTGGACCGACATCGGCAATAGCTGCCAATCCGGCTTCAAAATCATCCCAACGCGGCCCTTCGGCCATGCGATAGGCCATAGCGCATTGCTCTGAATCCACGATGAACTTTGCGACCGAACAATGCATCCCAGCTTCGTTCCACCCGGCTGAATGCCAGATATAATTGGCGCCGGAATGCATAACAGCAGAAAGCGTTGTGGCACTTTCATATCCTGCTTGTGCGTCAAAAGTCTTGGCCCCGCCCAGAGTATTCGATGTGCGCCAAGGCACATCGTAGAAACGCGCCATCTGCCCGATCATGAAGTTCATCAGGCTGATTTCAGGTGTTCCGGCCATTGGGGCACCAGACTTCATCGAAACGGTCGCCAGATAGTGGCCATATATCGCGGGGCAGCCCTTTCGGATGACTTGCGTATACGCCAGCGCGCTCAGTGCTTCGGCATTGAGCTGCGCCACCGTCGGTGCGACAGAAGCAGGCGTGTTAGCTCCGCCCAGCACGAAGGGTGAGCAAAGAACCGGCTGGTTCCGGCGATTGAACGCCCGCATGGCCCCCAACATGGTTTCGTCCCAAACAAGTGGCGAATTCGCGTTGCAGTTCCCCGTCACGACCGGGTGGCTGTCGATGAACGTGTCACCGAACAGGATCGCACACATGTCCAGCACGTCTTCAGCATTCTTTGGGCTGGTTGTCATACCCATGAAGGTCTTGTCGGAATATTTCATCGATGAATAGGTGATCTGCAGATGCCGATGGCTGATTGCGTGATCATAGGGTTCCACGATGTGATGCGCAGAGGAATGAAGTGCGGGCATCATATGCGCAAGTTTATGGAACATCGCCAGATCATCGAGCGTCGGATTGCGGCGTACATCATCCAGATCGCGAAGGTACGGTGCGCCGGTCATTGGAATGAACATCGAATGTTTTCCACCGAGCCGAACCTTCCGATCCGGGTTGCGGGCGTGATAGGTGAAGTCAGATGGAATGGTTTTTATCAATTCACGAACCAGACCACGATCTAGATACACAACCTCTCCACGCACATCCGCACCCGCTTTTCGCCAGTCTTCAAGGGCAATAGGATCGCGGAAAACAATGCCAACATTTTCAAGGATTGACATGGACGCATCATCAATAAGGTACACCTGATCGTCATCCATAACTTCGCAAAGCGGTAGATTGCGGATCAACCCGGGCAACATACTGAAATCTGTTACTTCACGGCTCGTGCGTCGCGCAGAACGACCTCCGGCACGCGCCGGTTTTTTTGGGATATCCTGCATGCTTTGTCCTCCAAGAGTTGTTTTAAGCTGACCATAGAGACATCTCTGCAACCCACAATACCGCGATGCAAACTGTCTAACGTCAGCGCCTATGGGTCCAAATAGCAGCATTTGATAAGAGAGTGTTAATGGCTCATCGTAACCCCCAAGGAGTGGGACATGAGACAGACAACTGGAACAAGGCGCTCAGCATCTGAGAAGATCGTCAAGGACATCAAACGAGCGACGCGCAAGCAGCATCATTTGGAAGAAAAGCATCGCAGTGGTCCACACCGCAGGTGTGCCACCGAACCAAGGTAAAGTATAACGAGCAAGGATTGGTTGAACCTGAAACAGCAGGAAGGCGCTTAAAAATAGAGTGGTTGTAAACGCGCTCAAGATTACTATCCTTCAAAACCCTCGCGATAACGTTGATGCTTCAAATTTTGGGTAATATCAGAACACCAATTCGCTTTTTCTCATCAATCTTAACAATTTATGTCAAAACTGCCACCGATGTTATTCTCTTTTAGTATAAGATAGATATGTCGCGATAGGATTCCGCTTCGCGTTCCCCCTTAAGTAAGAACTGGGGCGCATATTTTGAAAAATACGGTAATATTGTTACTTGCGGCGTGTTCCATTTTATTTGACGATGGGCATTATGACTAGATTTGGCTTCGCGATACAGTCTGGTGATGAAGATGCAATTTTAGAAAATGGGCAAGAAAAGGCCGGATCTTAAGTGGGATACATCCATATATGGTCAGTATGTGGTATGGCTTTCGTCATGCCTTTTACTTGTGGCATAATAGAGGTGTCATAGGTAAGCTGGAAAAACACTACCGCAGATTAAGGCAATACTTAATGAGCACACCGCTTATCAGAACTACAAAGGGCCAAATATCAGACTTTTCTGTCGGTATTATTGATGCGATCGGTACAGTTTTGTTTTTTCCAAAAATTGCAAACCTGATTGGCAAATACATCACTTTTGAAGGGCTATTCGTATTTTTGTATAGTGAGGGCAGTGCGCCTTCATCACTGGGCAGTTTCAAGGGCGCGCAAAACTTTCACAAAGGTTTGGAAAATTATTTGCGCTACACATATATTATAAACCCGGTTTACCGTTCATATCTGGATGGTATTGCCTCTGATGCATATCTGATATCTGAACTTTTATCACCTTTGTATGCCGACCAGATCGCGGCAAGTGACCTGGATATCCGCGTCGAGGATAATGAGACAATCGGTTATCGCACACCGGGTTGGCCAAAAAACATGACAGAGGTACTGGCCCTTATACGGCTTCCAGATAATAAAATGATCGAGTTCAGTTTTTCGACGTCGCGTTCGGGGGATCAAACCGCGCGATGCCATGCGCACCTGAAAGAGATTTATCCGGTGCTATCAAGTGCTGTTCTGAAACATTATGAATTTGCCGCCGAAGATTTTGATACATCAACAGCCAACCCAAGTCAGGAACACTGGTTTCAATCCTTCGGTGAAGGCGTGCTGACGAAGCGTGAACGAAGTGTTGCCAGAATGATCCTAACAGGGCATTCAAGTAATGCGATTGCGCTGCATTTGGACATTTCATTACCAACGGTTAAGACGCACCGTAGAAATATTTATGCCAAATTACACATCTCATCACAGGCGGAATTGTTCAGTCTTTTTGTGCAAAAACTGATGGAAATCACGTAAAATACCGTCTCATCCCTTAGGATGATATGACCTGATCCGGAAAAGAAGAATACTCATTGCATCTGCTACAGACCCTGATTGCTTGGGGTCCACAAATAAAGGTGCCTGAATTGCTCTTCCCCGTTACTGAAATCCGCTCACTATTTCCCGCTCTCAATCAATCTGACAATGGTCAGGCGCGGATCTATCTTGATAATCCTGCCGGCACACAAGTGCCTGCATCTGTCGCAAAGGCGGTTTCCGATTACATGCTGACCAATGCCAGCAACATGGGCGGGCATTTCACCACAAGTCTCAACACGGATGCGCTGGTTCTCAAGGCGCATGAAGATGCAGCCCTGTTTCTGGGGGCTAAATCTGCCGCTGAAGTAATCATCGGCCAAAGTATGACATCACTGACCTTTCATCTGTCACGCAGCATTTGCCGTGACTTTCAACCGGGTGATGAGATTGTGATCTCTAGGGTTGAACATGAAGGTAATGTCGGGCCTTGGTTGGAAATCGCCAAGGATAAGGGTTTGCGCATCCGCTGGGTTGAATTCGACCGTGACAGCTGGCTAATTGAACCTGATGCTTTGGCAGCTGTCCTGACCGATAAAACCCGCCTTGTGTGCCTGAATTTTGCCAGCAACATGACGGGGTCAATCAATGATATCCCCGAGTTGACCCGCATTGCACAAGATGCAGGGGCATTGGTTTTTGTCGATGCCGTACAACTGGCCCCACATCATCTGGTTGATGTGCAGGCTCTTGGTTGTGATTTCCTGGCGTGCTCGTCATATAAGTTTTTCGGCCCGCATCTGGGCCTGCTTTGGGGCAAGGAACAGGTTCTGGCTGCGCTGCACCCCTATAAAGGTCGTTGTGTATCAGATGCTTTGCCTGATCGTTTTGAAACAGGCACACCACAGTTTGAGTTATTGGCAGGCTTGTCGGCGACGGTTGATTACTTTGAAAATATGGGGCGCCGTGGCGCATCTTCCGAAAACCGCCGCAATCTGATTTCTGCGGCTTATAAGATGTCACGAGACTACGAAGAACCGCTGACCAACAAGTTAATCGATGGGTTAAGCCAAATCCGTGGTATATCAATATTCGGGATCACCAACCCGAACCGTGTGCATCAACGGGTGCCGACAATTTCAATACGCCATACCCATAGTGCGCCGTCCGATATTGCTAAATCATTGGCGGATGCGGGCATTTATGTCTGGCACGGTCACAACTACGCATACGAGCCGACACGCTTTCTGAACATCCCGGAAGATGAGGGCGTCGTGCGCATCGGATTGGCGCATTACAACACCGAAGCCGAGGTAGCCCATGTAGTGCAAGCCATCGATATGGCAACTGCGAATAATAACTAAGAAGACAACAAAAAACGAAACCAACCAAGGAGGATACTATGAAATTTCCATTATTAAAATCACTGGCTGTGGGGGCCGTTGCATTGTTTGCAGCGGGATCTGTTTCAGCTGAAACACTGCGCGTGGGTATGGAATGTACTTATGCACCGTTCAACTATCGTACTGCGGATGGTGAACTGGCCGGTTACGATGTTGATGTCGCCAAAGGGGTTGCTGAAATTATCGGGGCCGATCTGGAATTTGTCTGCCAGCAATGGGACGGCATGATCCCGGCACTTCTGGCTAATAAGTTCGATCTGATCGTGGCGTCTATGTCGATCACGGATACCCGTAAGGAAAAAATCGACTTTTCCGGACCGTATCGTGATTCTGTTGGCCGCTTGATCGGCAAAGCCGATGCTGACTGGAAGTTGTTTGATGACAATGGCGCGCCGATTGCTGAAAACTTCAACGGTCTGCGGGTTGGGTTGGAACGTGCGTCAACGTATGAAAACTGGTTCAATGCGAAACTGCCGGGTGCCGAGATCGTGCTATATGACGGGTCAGAGCCACTATATCTTGACCTGCAAAACGGCCGTGTCGACATGATCATGACCAATCCGATGAAAGCGCAATTACGGTTCTTAAGTAAAGAAGCGGGTAATAAGTTCGGCTTTGTCAGCCCCGCGATCAGCGAAGTTGAATTTTTCGGTATCGGTGTTGGCATTGGCCTGCGTCAAGGCCAGGATGAGTTGCGTGAACGCTTAAGTGCTGCGATCCGCGAATTGATAAATAATGGCTCGTTGAAAGAATATGCCTTGAAAATCTTCCCGTTCCAAATTCACAATGACGAATGGGGTAAAGGATAATACCTGAACTAATCCAATGTGGCGGCGCAGATCATTTGTGCCGCCATAAGTTTAAAGAAACTGGGGAAGCCAATGGACGCAGTAACAGGATGGTGGGATGATTATTTCTGGGGGTCGATGATTGTCCTTCAGGTGTTTTTCTTCTCGCTTTTATTGATGGTTCTGTTTGGCTTGATCGGGGCCGCTGCCAAACTGTCAGATAACCGACTGGCGCAGAAAATTGCCGGGGCTTACACGGTAATATTTCGTGGTACCCCTGAAATTTTAGTGATTTTGTTGCTCTATTTCGGTTCGGCCATCACCCTGACTGCAATCGCGCAAATGTTTGATCCGGACATAAAGTTTATCGACGTCCCGCCTATGTGGGCCGGCACCATTGCCATCGCCTTGATCGTTGGCTCATACGCCACCGAAACCTTTCGCGGTGCGTTCTTGGGGGTAAAACCCGGCAGCATAGAGGCTGCGCGCGCGCTGGGCATGTCGAATTTACAAACCTTCATCTATATCCGTATCCCTGAAATGTGGCGCCTAGCCCTGCCGCCTTTTGGCAATCATATGTTGTCACTGATCAAAGATACTGCCCTGATCTCTATCATCGGGTTGAATGAAACGTTCTTTGTCGCCAAACAGGCGATCGGCACTACGGGTGAGCCGTTTACCATGTATATCGTAGTCGGCTGCATCTATCTGGCATTTTCCACCATTATCACCCTAAGTGTGATGGGAATGGAAAAATTCGGTGCCCGGACAGGGGAGGGCGCGCGATGAGTTTTGATCTGTCCCTGATCACCGAAAGCATTCCCAAAATGCTGGCAGGGATCGGTATTACCTTTCAGCTAATGTTCTTGTCAGCAGTATTGGGCTTGATATTGGCGGTAATCCTGCTGTTGATGCGGATCAGTGGCAAATGGTATCTGTCTTGGCCTGCACAGGTACATATCTACATTTTCCGTGGCACACCCATATTGGTGCAAATCTTTATCATTTATTACGGACTGCCACAGTTCGAATTTATCCGTGACAGCGTATTCTGGCCAATCCTGCGTGAACCTTTTGGTTGTGCGGTTCTGGCTCTGACCCTGAATACGGGTGCCTATGTTTCCGAAATCCTGCGCGGTGGCGTCTTGGGTGTGGATCGTGGCGTACTGGAAGCGGGGTCAGCACTTGGCCTGTCAGCAAGGCAGAAATTCATCTACCTGACCACCCCGATTGCCACCCGTCTGGCACTACCTGCTTATAGCAACGATTTTATCAGTCTGATGAAAGCCACATCGCTAGCCAGCACGATAACCCTGTTGGATATGACAGGTATTGCGCGCACAATCGTGGCCCAAACCTTTGCACCTTATGAGGTTTTCATATCACTGGCTATTATCTACATGATCCTGACCTGGATCATTCAAAAAAGCTTCGGGCGGATTGAAAAATATCTTAGCCGCTATGTAAATCCGTGAGGTCTGACATGACAAACCCTACATCTGACGCCTTGATACAAATGATAAACGTGGACAAATTCTTTGGTGAATTTCAAGCGCTGACAAATATTAATCTGGAAGTGAAACGCGGTGAAAAAATCGTAATTTGCGGCCCTTCTGGTTCCGGTAAATCAACGTTGATCCGTTGTATCAATCGGCTTGAAGAACATAGTGCGGGCCGGATCATTATTGACGGCAAGGAATTGACTGATCAGGTCAAGGATATTGATGCGGTACGGCGCGAGGTTGGCATGGTGTTTCAAAGTTTCAACTTGTTCCCGCATATGACCATTGTCAAAAACCTGATGCTGGCGCAACAACTGGTGCGTAAAATCCCAAAAGCCGAAGCACACAAAACCGCGATGCATTTTCTGGAGCGGGTAAAAATTCCCGAGCAGGCAAACAAGTATCCTGTGCAGCTTTCAGGCGGCCAGCAACAACGTGTCGCCATTGCACGGGCTTTGTGTATGAAGCCAGAGATTATCCTGTTTGACGAACCCACATCTGCCCTTGATCCCGAAATGATCAACGAGGTGCTGGAGGTAATGACCGATCTGGCAAAAGAGGGCATGACGATGATCTGTGTCACCCATGAGATGGGCTTTGCCCGTTCTGTGGCAGACCGTGTGATATTCATGGATGCAGGCGAAATCGTTGAAGAAGCTGAACCTGAAATATTTTTCAACAGCCCCAAAAGCGCACGTACAAAAGCCTTCCTCAGCCAAATATTGACCCACTAAAGGACGACGATTATGAAGACCGACTTTCCTCCGCATCAGGACTATTTAGCCTTTGCCGAAAAGCTTGCGGATGCCAGCCGTGGCATGCTGTTAACCGCGGCAATGCAGATACCAGAGGTGCAATTGAAAGCGGATGCATCCTTTGTGACCAGCACCGACAAAGCGGTCGAAGCAAAGATGCGAGAAATGATTGCCGAGGCGTTTCCTGCTCACGGTATTCTGGGCGAAGAATTTGAAAACACCAATGTGGATGCCGAATTTGTCTGGGTGCTTGACCCGATAGATGGCACTGCACCTTTTATTGCGGGCATTCCGGTTTACGGCACGCTGATTGGTCTTGCGTGGAACGGCAAACCTTTCATCGGTGTGATGGATCACCCTGCTACGGCAGATCGCTGGACAGGTGTGGCGCATCTGTTTGCCAAACGCAATGGACAGCCGGTAAAGGTTAAATCCTGCGCCAGATTGGATCAGGCCTTTGTGACATGTAGCAACCCTGATTTCATGACCGACAGTGAACTTTCCCGTTTCACAACACTGCGTAAGCAGGTGCCTTATGTGCAATATGGCGGCTCATGTTTTGCCTATGGTACTTTGGCGTCCGGGCGCACGGACATTGCTATTGATAGCGGTCTTGAACCCTACGATGTCTACGCAAGCGCAGCCGTCATTCAGGGCGCAGGCGGTTACATGACTGATTGGAAAGGCAACGATATTGATTTCAATATGACTGGTACAGTTATCGCTGCAGGGGATCATGATCGTCTGCAAGACACGATAAGAATATTGTCAAAGTAAGGTTGGTAATTGTTATATTTGTAATTTTATATAGGTATTTAAGACACTTGGGGCAGTTCCTTTAAATCCCCTGTTTGGGGTGGAGAGAATTTCCAGAACAATGAATAGTGTGATATTTACATGATCTTTCCCGTGTTTGGAGCGGCACTAAAGTGCCGCAGGTCCGTGGGTGTTCAATTTAAATGTCTTTACTTTCCATCACCAAGTTAGCCAGCGCAGAACGAACGGGTTCTTGCGCCTGACTAAAACCCTTCGCAGTTCGTCGCCCAAAAAGATAGCAAGGGCGAATGGCATTGACAAAGCTAGATGCCAAAACTGGAGTGGTGCCGTTCCGAAGAATGCATTGAAGGCTGGTATATATGAAATTCCCGCCAACAAGAGTAGTTCCGCCGCAATGCCAAAGAGAACAAGTGGGTTACTCAGAAAGCCCACAGTAAACAGGCTTTGTGTGCGCGTCCGGCAGATGATCACGTCCGCGACTTGGCATATGATGATCGAGGCGAAAAAACCGGTGATGGCAGTACGATAGAGCGGATCGGAATTGGCAAGATCCTGCCCCCATTCCCACCCCCCGGAATACAAGATCGTAAAATAGGTAAAGAACCCCGCTGCCGCTTGGATCATTCCAATGACGCCATAGCTCATGAAAAGCAGGTTCCGGCTGAGTAACCGCTCGGATCGCGGCCTTGGTTTGCGTTTCATTACGTCGGTTTCCGGTTTTTCGGCCCCAAGCCCCAAAGCAGGCAGAATGTCGGTGCCGAGATCGATCGCAAGGATCAAGATAACCGTCAGTGGAAGCGGGATGTCGAGCAAGACAAATCCGATGAAAGGTAAGATTTCCGGAACATTCGATGTCAGGATATAGGCGATGAACTTCTTGATGTTGTCAAAAATTGTTCGCCCTTCTTCAACCGCGACGACAATTGTAGCAAAATTATCGTCCATGAGAACCATATTCGACGCTTCCTTTGCCACCTCGGTACCACCAATACCCATAGCAACACCCATATCGGCATTCTTCAGCGCAGGGGCGTCGTTTACGCCATCACCAGTCACAGTCACGATATGGTCAAGCGTCTGCAGTGATTGCACGACCTGAAGCTTTTGGGCCGGCGCGATCCTGGCAAACACGATTTCGGGTTCGTCGCGCAGTACCTGTCGCAGATCATCATCCGTCATCTTCAGAAGCTCGTCACCTTGAACGACTCTGCCAGTTGACGAGATCATTCCGATCTGTTCGGCAATGCTTTTGGCTGTCAGGCCAAAATCACCAGTCAACATGATAACCCGAATTCCGGCAGACCGGCAGCGTGCGAGTGCCTCTGGCACTTCAGGTCTAGGCGGATCTATCATGCCTGTCAGGCCGAGAAAGATATAGCCTGTTTCGGGGATCGGTCCACGTTCTGCCGGTCGTGCTGCAAATCCAAGACCACGTTCTCCGCTTGCGGCAAATTTGCGATACGCGCTGATCACATCCGCCCGACGTTCGGCGGATAGCGCGACAATGTCCCCGTTCAGCGATATCCTGTCGCACATGTCGAGTACGACTTCGGGCGCACCCTTTAAATACGCCTGCGGGCCTTCGCCTGCATCGGTCAATGTTATCATCCGCTTGGAGACAGAATTAAATGGCTGCTCTGCAATGCTCTCGACCTGTCGCAACGCCGCGACATCAGCGAATTTGTTTGCAAAAAGCAACAACGCCCCTTCGGTAGCGTCGCCGGAAAATCCGCCATCAGTCAGGTAGGCATTGTTGCAAACACACATAACCTTCAGCAAGTCATCGAATGCGGGAGCGCCCTGCACGAGCTTGTCCGAAGCGGAATAGACATTCGGTCCTATGGCAACGGTTGTCACAGTGATTTTATTCTGGGTCAGCGTTCCGGTTTTATCGGTGCAAATTACAGTGGTCGACCCAAGGGTTTCGACGCTTTCAAGATTCTTGATCAGGGCATTCTTCTGCGCCATGCGTCGGCTTGCCATAGTCAGGCTCAGTGTCACCGTGGGAAGCAACCCTTCGGGGACGTTGGCCACGATAATTCCAATAGCGAAAATCAGACTCCCGATGACAGGGTTGCCGATCAGTACCGATATGGCAAAGAAGGACACGCCAAGGGTGATAGCAATAAGGCTGATCACCTTGATGAAGTATTTCAGCTCTTTGTGAATTGGGGTTTCCGTCTCGTCGGTTGATTTTGTCAGTTCCACGATCGAGCCGATTTGGGTTTGCATGCCAGTAGCACAGACAACAACAAGGCCCTCGCCGTTTTGCACAAGGCTGCCGGAGAACACCATGTTCGGGCTTTCAAGGACGTTCTCGTTGGACTTGCTTGCGTTCAGAAGTTGCGGCTCGCTCTCACCTGTCAGACTGGAGTTGTCTACGCGTAGCTCTTTTGCCTCGATTAGTCGTCCGTCTGCTGGAACACGGTCCCCTTCGTTCAGAATAATAATGTCACCGGGGACAAGGTATTCGGCCGCAACTTCGCGTGGTTTGCCGTCCCGAACAGCCGTTATCATCGAGGGCATCATCTTCTTGAAGCTCTCCATAATTTTTTCACTCTGGTTTTGCTGTAAATATGTGAAGGCCGCATTCAGAAAAACAACGGCCAGCAACGCGATTGCGATGTAGGAATTGCCCTGTCCAGGATCGAGACGTTCAGCGGTGAGTGCCAACATCCCACCGACGATAAGCAGAAGGGCAAAGAAGTTTTTGAACTGCATCAAGAATTTCAATAGCTCGGGAGTATCCTTGGCTACCTTCAGTTCATTTTTTCCAAGGATTTCCAACCTTGAGCGCACTTCGGAGTCTGTCAGCCCGTCTTGCGTCGCTTTCAGCGCGCTGAGCGTACGTTTAAGTGGTCCGGTATGATAATCTGTCATTCCAATTATTCTCTGCTTGTTAGCAATACACATTCCTAACAGTACGAAAAGCTTTTAAAAATGACTATTTTCGAAGACCCGATACTCAGTGACACAGACCGCTGGGATTGTTCCAGCGGCGATGGATGTTCTCCTGACCTCCACGAAGCCTGTCTTGTTCATTAGCGTTTCTATTTTTTCGCCGTGCGCTTTACACTATCTGGCCGATCATTGTCCAGCGGGGGCTGTTAGGTGGTGAAAACCTGTCCATCGGGTGCCAGACATCCGTAGACGGCCTTGAGAAAATCAGGCTTGTCCGGGATGAACTGAATGACGTTCAGGGAATACAGCCGGTCGAAACGTCCCTCCCAGTGTCGCCCCGTAAACGCTGTCCGTTTCCTTGTAATAGGACCAATGGTGTACTCTGTGCATATCTGGGGTGACAATCAGAAGACGAAGCACACGGTCCAGCTCACTTTGTCCGCATAACTTGCATTCACACAAAACTTGATGCTCTTGTGGAGACTAATGGCTGCTTGGAGCCAATTTAAGACATTCGCAATCATATCCCAATTACCGTTGTCGGCATAGCTGCCGTTCATTGGCCTTTGTTATGCCGCCGCTGTCCGTCGTCAAGATAATATGGACTCATGAGTGCTTGATTTAATGGAGGCTCTGGTTCGTTTGTCTTTTGATTGCAAACACTTTCCTGAAGTGTTGCAAACAGCGGTGATTAATGGTGTTTCGTTTGATCTTTTTCCTTTCACTGATGTCCGATTTATCACGCCCAAAATAGACATCTGAAGGCGTTGCGTTGTTGAGGTTCTCTTGAAATCGTTTGCGAATCAAAGGAAATAGATTAAGCGGACGGATATAAGGCATTTCGGCCTCTAAAAATTTACTAAATTGGGATCCAAAAATGAAAAAATACCTAACCGTGCTTAGCAGCGCAGCCGTAAGTGCGTGTTCAACAGGCGCAGAAATAACTCAGGCACTATTGAATATGTAAAGACCGGATCATTCAATTCAAAGGCATACGCAAGCGACACGTCATTTGAAATAAGAACTTTCACGAAATCATCTGGGTCGAATAAAGAGCTAACCGGCGTACCCTGCAAGTTTTCCGGTAAAGGCTTTCAATCTCATTTTAGCAGCCCCGCTTACGTCATGGCACCAGACTTTGGCACCCAAACTCCAATTGCTTTACTTAAATGTAAATACAACGCAGAAGAACAAGCTTTCACGCAAGAACCCTACAATCAGACGATAGCTTCCATCAAACAAAGAAACCAACAGGCTACCGCGAACCAAGGCCTGATTGGTGCCTTGATTGGAGGTATCGCAACAGGCATACAAACTTCTCGACGTGATCCCACCAAAGACGTTTACGCCTACAGGTCAAAAAGAATCACTTTCGAGGCAAAAAAATAGGCCACAATGAACCATGTTAGCCTTCGATCATATTGCGTTTGCAGCAAATACCTTGATCGAGGGCTGAAAAGTGTTTTTAGCAAACCTGAAAGGACTGGCTAAGGTACCAGACGAACGTCAGCTTTGTCCTGCATAACAGACGTTCAATGCTGAAAGTGCTGCGTCTTTAAGGAAAGTCTAACGTCAGCACTTGTGGGACAAAATTGAGTGTTTGAGTAACGGAGGGTTTCTGGTTCATCTTAACCGTAAGGAGTTAAAGATGAATAAGAAGTCCGGAAGCAGCAAGCTTGCTGCAGATAAATTAGTTAAGAACATTCGTCGTAAAACAAGACAAAGCTATTCTGCCGAAGAGAAGATCCGCATTGTTTTGGCGGGTCTGCGTGGCGAGGAAAGTATTTCCGCTTTGTGCCGCCGTGAGGGCATTGCAGAAAGCTACTTAAAGCTCCCCCAACGCCCTGATCTGCGCCATGCCACGTGTAACTGGGCATCGGTTAGTCCACGCAACATCGATGCGGCTTCGGTTTTCAACTTCAATCGGTTCTGACTAATATTTTCGCCCACAGCCCCTGTCGGGAAGAAATCCCGCACTGGATGTCAAGGACATGGGGCGGATTGAAGGGGGGAGTTTGGTGGCAACGGAACGGTTTTTGGAGACGCTTGGGAAACTGGGCTAAACTTCCGCTGCCGTCCCCAAGTCAACGAACACTACCGTGACGAATGCTGCACTGTAGCACCGCGAAGCGGACAAAGGTATTACCATTGGTTTCAGGGTGTCTAGGTGGATACGGGTGGCGGGTTGAAGCGGTGGGTACGCTAATTAAAAAGGTTTTTTACCTTTATTATATGGCCATATATATCCACCTGCCGCCGCCCAATCTTATCTAGTTATTCGCAATTTGCTTGGCCTTTTCTACCAAAACCTCGGCCTGTCTGATTGAGGCATAATCGATCAATCGGCCATCCAAAGAAACTGCCCCTTTGCCTTCTGCTGCGGCTTGTTCCATCGCTTTCAGAATGCGGTTGGCTTTGTCTACTTCCGCGTCTGACGGGCTCATCACCTGATTTGCCAATGCGATTTGGCTTGGGTGAATGGCCCATTTGCCTTCGCAACCCAACACGGCTGCCCGTTTTGCCGCCGCTATATAACCATCTGCATCGTTGAAATCACCAAATGGGCCATCGACCGGGCGCAGGCCATTTGCCCGTGCCGCAACCACCATTCTGGCCAATGCATAATGCCACATATCACCCCAATGAGTATCACGTGAACCATCTGTCGCAGCATCAGTCAAAACCGCATAATCCGGGTTTACGCCGCCGATCACGGTAGTGCGCGCACGGGTGCTGGCAGCATAGTCGGCAACACCGAAATGCAGGCTTTCATTTCGCTTCGATGCAGCGGCAATTTCATGCACGTTTTGCATCCCCAAAGCGGTCTCAATAATGTGCTCGAAACCGATGCGTTTTTTCAACCCTTTTGCATCCTCGATTTGGGTCACCAGCATGTCGATTGCATAGACGTCTGCAGCGGTGCCAACTTTGGGGATCATGATCAAATCAAGGCGGCTACCTGCCTGCTCAACCACATCCACAACATCGCGGTACATGTAGTGTGTATCCAATCCGTTGATCCGGATCGACATGGTTTTGGTTCCCCAGTCGATATCATTCAGGGCCTCAATTATGTTTTTGCGGGCCTGTTCTTTATCGTCAGGTGCGACAGCATCTTCCATATCCAGAAAGATGACATCTACGTCTGATTTTGCAGCCTTTTCAAACAGTTGTGGTTGGCTGCCAGGTACAGCCAATTCGCTTCTGTTCAAGCGTGCCTGGGCTGGTTCGATGGTGTAAAAGCTCATGTTTTTGATCCCTATGATAATCAGCTCTTCTTAGGGGGCGTATTGAAATGGGCGTTTTGGGGATTCTGTCAATGAGGCTTATCTGCGGCGTTTACGCACAGTCATTGTCTTCGCAGCGTACTGCCGCCCTCGGGTTCTTCTACCTGATCAAGTCGTCTTGAATAGTAAAATGCGATGGCTTGGGCGCGGTTACGCACTTCCAGTTTCTCGTACAAATTAGACAGATGAAATTTGACCGTATTGACTGATATTTTGAAGTGTTCGGCCAACTCTTTATTCGTCATGCCATTTGCTAATGATTGCAGCATGATTTTTTCGCGTTTTGTCAGCAGGAATAATGGGTCTGCCTGCAAATCACGGACGTCCATAAACGGGAAAACCATTTTACCCTGCGCCACGGATACAGATGTGGTCATCAACTCTTCTACGGTTTGGTCTTTAGCGCAATAACCAGCCGCCCCCGCCATCATAGCGCGTCGTGGAACATCGTTGGAAATGTTTTGCGAATAGATCAGAATTTTCGGGGCTGTCGGATGATCGCGTAAAACTTCGATCACTTTTTCACCACCCAGTTGCGGCAGGTTCCAGCAAACAATACCCAAATCAACCGGCAGACGCATCACGGTTGATATGAAGCTTTCCGCGTTCACAACTGTCGATACCAACGAGAATCGCGGATCGACAGAGAATTTTTCCGACATTGCCGACAGGATCAATGGATTCGGATCCGCCAAAACTACCTCAATGGGTTTGCGTAATTTTTCAGCCATTCAAATCAGACTCTTCAGTTGTGGATAGCGACATTACCTACCCATTTTTACGGTATATTATTGCATACTAACCAAAATCAACCCAAAAGTATAGTATTTTTACTATCCTTTTGGACATCCAAATACGGTAGGTATGCATGTTGTGAAAAACTGGCAACTTTGCTTTTCTTGCCTAAGAGTGGTGCCCCGAACCTATTCAACCAACATAACGAGACCACGACAAATGAGTGCAAATACCATCTTTCCCAAGCTTGAAATCCCTGACACGCTTGCAGCGGGCCCAGGCCCGGGTAACACAGACCAACGCGTTCTGGACAGTTTTATAAACGCCGGTATGGCCGATCACATGCAGGGCGATGTGCTGCGCGGTATGATTGAAAGCAAATTTATGCTGCGCACGCTATTTGGCACCCAAAATACACACACATTCGGTGTCGGTGGTTCCGGTTTCAGTGGCCTTGACTGCATGTTTAGTGCAGTCATGCCCGGCGACACGGTTGTTGCATTTACCAACGGTACATTTTCAGGCATCGACGTGATGACCTTGCAAATGAAAGCATCCACGACAACAGAACTAGCAACTAACGCGGCCAGCCCTAAAGCCGCCAGTGTGACCGTGATCACTATACCCCACGGCCAGTCCGTTACCGGTGAAATGGTTGACGCCGCTTTGGCCGAACACAAACCGAAATGGGCCTTCATGGCACATTGGGAAACCGGTTCAGGCCGGATCAATGACATTCGCGGATTTTCCGACGCTTGTCTGGAACATGGCGCAATGGGTCTGGTTGATGCAGTTTCATCGCTGGGTGTCGCGAATTTTTCAATCGACGATTACGCGGGTGTCGACGGTTGGGCATCCTGCCCGCAAAAAGGTGTTTTATGCCTGCCGATGACCTATGCGCCAGTCAGTTTCAGTGACCGTTACATTGCGTCGCTGAAGGAAACCGGCTGTTACACATATGTTCACCACCCGATCCTAGAGGCGCGTCATTGGGGCATCATTGACGGCAAGGATGTGGATAAAGGCACGTATCACCGCACCCATTCGGGCTATGCAATCGCCGCATTCCACGAAGCCCTGCGCATCACCTTGCAAGAGGGCTTGGCACAACGCGCCAAGAATTATGCGTTCCACGAACACGCCTTAAGTGCCGCCGTGACCGCAATGGGCTGTGAAGTGACATCGAATATGACCAGCCTTGTCGTTCTAAACCTGCCTGCAAACCTTGCGGGTCGGGAAATGGAACTTGTTCAGGCGTGTCGCGCCAAGGGGTTTGGCATCTGGCCAACACTATCATCGCCTGTACAGGTGCGTATCGGCATCCTGAACCAACTATCACGCGCAGCGATTACCGAGATTATCACACGCTACGCAGAAGCCATGAATGACATGGGGGCAGGTCTGGATATGGCTACGGTCACTACACAGCTGGACGCATATTATTCACAACAAATAGCAGCAGAATAGAAAGATAACACAATGGATATTCACGAATATCAAGCCAAGGAAATTCTGAAAAATTTCGGCGTTACGGTTCCTGCTGGCGGGCTGGCTTACAGCCCTGAACAGGCCGCTTATCGTGCCCGTGAAATGGGTGGCGATAAATGGATCGTCAAAGCACAAATTCACGCAGGTGGCCGCGGCAAAGCCGGTGGTGTGAAACTCTGCACCACCGACGATGAAATTCTGGATGCAGCATCCGAAATGCTGGGCAAAAAGATGGTCACACATCAAACCGGGCCAGAGGGCAAAGGCGTATATCGGCTATATGTCGAAGCCGCTGTTCCAATCAAACGCGAGATTTATCTAGGCTTTGTGCTGGACCGTACATTGCAGCGCATCATGATTGTGGCCTCTGCCGAAGGTGGTATGGAAATCGAAGATATTTCCGCCAATGAACCTGACAGCATCGTGCGCGCAACCATCGACCCTGCGGGCGGTTTGGCTGAATTCCAAGCCCGCGAAATTGCATTTAAACTGGGCATAGAACCTGCCGCAATTCAGCATATGGTGCGTACTTTGAAAGGTTGTTACCGCGCATTTCGCGATATGGATGCGACAATGGTGGAAATCAATCCACTGGTGGTGACAACGGATAACCGGATTATTGCTTTAGATGCCAAAATGACCTTTGATGACAACGCATTGTTCCGGCGCTCAAACGTGGCCGAGTTGCGCGACAAAAGTCAGGAAGATTCACGTGAAAGCCATGCCGCTGATCGTGGTCTTAGCTATGTCGGGTTAGACGGCAACATCGGCTGTATCGTCAACGGCGCCGGTCTTGCGATGGCGACAATGGACACCATTAAACAAGCTGGCGGCGAGCCTGCGAATTTCTTGGACATTGGCGGCGGGGCCACCCCTGACCGTGTGGCCAAAGCGTTTCGTTTGGTGAAATCAGACGCCAAGGTAGAGGCCATTCTGGTGAATATTTTCGCCGGTATCAACCGCTGCGACTGGGTTGCAGAAGGTGTTGTGCAAGCCCTGCGCGAAGAATCGATGGACATTCCGATCATTGTGCGCCTGTCAGGCACAAACGTAGAAGAAGGCCAGAAAATCCTTGCAGAAAGCGGCCTGCCGATCATCCGTGCTGCCACCCTGAAAGAAGCCGCCGATCGTGCGGTCGCCGCTTGGAAAAGCGACCAAGCCAGCAACAACACACTGAAAGCAGTCTAATGAGCATTCTATTACACAAAGACACACCTGTTCTGGTGCAAGGCATCACCGGCCGCATGGCCCAGTTTCACACCAAGGAAATGATCGACTACGGCACCAATGTCGTGGCAGGCATCACCCCGGGTAAAGGTGGCGAAATTGTTGAAGGCGTACCGGTTTTCAACACCGTGAAAGAAGCGGTTGCAGCCACCGGTGCTGAAGCCAGCCTGGTCTTTGTACCCCCGCCCTTTGCCGCTGACAGTATTATGGAAGCCGCCGATGCGGGCATTAAATATTGTGTCTGCATCACTGACGGTATTCCGGCGCAAGATATGATCCGGGTGAAACGCTACATGAAGCGTTACAAGGTTGAAAAGCGCATGGTACTGACCGGGCCGAATTGCGCTGGCACGATCTCGCCAGGGAAAAGCTTTCTGGGCATTATGCCACCAAATATCTATTTAGAAGGCCCTGTGGGTATCGTTGGTCGTTCCGGCACGCTTGGTTATGAGGCAGCATCTCAGCTTAAGGATCTTGGTATCGGGATTTCAACCTCTGTTGGCATCGGCGGTGACCCGATCAACGGTTCATCTTTTCGCGATATTCTGGAGTTGTTCGAAAATGATCTGGAAACCGAAGTAATCGCCCTGATCGGCGAGATTGGCGGGCCGCAAGAAGCCGAAGCGGCTGATTATATCCGCGATCACATTACCAAGCCTGTTGTGGCTTATGTGGCCGGTCTGACCGCCCCCAAAGGTCGGACAATGGGCCATGCGGGTGCGATCATTTCGGCCTTTGGTGAAAGTGCCAGCGAAAAGGTTGAAATCCTTTCCGCCGCAGGTGTGACAGTGGCAGAACACCCTTCTGAGATTGGCGAAACCATTGTCCGCGTTATGACATAAGGACATTTCGGATTGGATTTTTCCCAGTAATCCAGCCCGAAATTTCCACTAACTCATGCAGTGTCCTTCGTTTTGATTAGGGTGCTTCCCGTTTTTAGGCACGCTGGCTGGAGTGTTTTCTTGGATTTGCGTTCAAAGCGGATTAGGTGCTTAGGTGAACCTAAACAGGCCCAAGCCAGCGGAAATTGTTCAAATTCAATTTCTGGCGCCATGGGCAACTTTGTCACGTCTGATCCGTAATTCTATCTGACATCTTCCGCGTACTGCATATATTCTTGTCACACCACAACCCGATGGTGACCACGGGCCTCTTCGCGATTGGTGACAACAAGCATCAAAGGTAAGCGTATACCACTTAACCCATTCAAAGCATTGCCGAATATATAGAAGAATTTGGTGGAGCCTAGGAGGATCGAACTCCTGACCTCTTCGCTGCCAGAGCAGAAATTGGTTTGTAAGGCTAATGTAGGAAATTGAAGTTAAACGAACCAAACTGGATGAAAATCAAGGTATCAGGGTAGGGCGATACGAGTGAAGTGTTCGTTGAATTCGGTTTAGTTTAGTGGAGTATTGTCGAATTTGATAACGGTGACCGGATGGTGACCGGACTGGCTGCTTCCGGCCCAAACCTGCCTTTCGTGTCAAGTATGATGCAACCAAGTAGCATCTTAAAAGCAGACATTCCTTCACAATGGTCTCGATCAGGTGTTTAATAGTGCTATATCGCACCCTGGGCGTGCTCAACTCAAAAGAAGAGGTT
>JAJFHZ010000036.1 GCA_021775355.1 Amylibacter sp.
TGGCAGTATCATTGATGCAAATCTGGAAAAAGAAGCTGCACGGCTTCAATCTTTGCAGGTGCAACAACAACTCGCCTCGCAATCACTTTCGATCGCAAACCAGGCTCCGCAAAATATTCTAAGTCTATTCCAGTAATAGGCGCCCTCTAATCTCACCGAAAACAGGTAGGGCGACGTCAGAATTTCGCCCTACCTACATCTAATCAAGCCTAGCAAGCTGTGATTGGAAATTTAAATTTATAATAATCTACAGTCTAATGTAGAAAATGAGGATGGAATTAAAATGGGCCTAGCAGCATATAAAAGTGTTATTCGAGAAAGTGAAACACCACGTCAGATTGAACGCCGTGTTTTAACGCGTATTACTGGTGCATTAGCACAAAACGCCACGATATATGATGAAGCATCCAGTGCAGAGGAACGACTGGGGATATTATATGGTGGCCTAGGGGAAAGTTTGATCGAAAATCAACTTTTCTGGAATATGTTAAAAAATGATTTAGCTTCAAAAGGGAATTCCCTTACAACGGATTTAAAGGGTTCATTGTTATCCATTGCGCTCTGGGTTGAACGGGAAACCAATTCAGTGATGGGTGGCGCAGCTGGGGTGCTAGATCTCATTGCTGTAAACAAGAATATTATCGCGGGCTTGGCTGGAATACGCCCCGAAATCGAGGACTAAATGCTTTGCCGCTAAGACTGACATTAAAACCAGATGAACGGATCATCGTAAATGGATGTGTCATTCGCAATGCATCGCGGCGCCAAACCTTAACAATTGAAAATCATGCGGATGTTGTTCGCGGTCATGACCTGCTAAAGGAGCAAGAGGCGACAACGCCCGTCACTCGGGTTTATCTGGTTATACAAACAGTGTTGGTTGCCGCGGAACTGCGTGAGGAATTCAATCCACAAATCCAAAAGCAACTTGCAGAATTGGCTACGGTATTTGGAGTTGATCATACTGAAAATATCATCAAGGCCGCTAACTTTGTAAGTCTCGGAGATTATTACAAAGCTTTACGTGCGTTGAATCCGGTTATCAAACATGAACGACAACTATTAGATTTAATGGCACAGAATAACGATTCTCCTTCTGACATTAGCCCCGTGACAACAAAGGCAGAAACCCTATGATTCCGTTGCAAGGCATGAGTTCATTACTGGGTCTTGCTTTGGTGGACGCCACCCGAGATCGGCAAATTGCGTCTATTCAAAACTCGGCTCAAGGTGCTCGCGAGATAAGTTCATTTCGGGAACGTATCGGTGATATTGAGACAGTGGATCAGTTATTGGATGATCATGAATTATACACTTTTGTCATGAAGGCCTACGATCTTGAGGATCAGATCTTCGGAAAAGCGATGATGGGGAAAGTTTTAACAAGCGATATTGACGATAAAACGTCACTGGTTAATCGATTAACTGATCAAAGGTTTAAAGATATCAATCAAGGAATGGGGTTCTTACCCGATGATGCCGGTAATAATAACACCCTACAAAAAGTTTGGCAGGACGAAATGGTGGAACGGTTTACGGAACGCCAATTCATCAACAGTCAAGCCGATCAGAACGAAACAATCGGCACGGTTCTAGAGTTTAGAAAAAAGGCAGCCAGCATTACTTCGGGGTTTGATTTGCTTAAAGATCCTGAGCTTGCTGAGTTCATTCGAACAGCTATTGGACTTCCTGAAGAGGCTGCTGGAATAGATATTGATATTCAAGCCGCATTCATAGAAAGCAAAGTCGATTTTGATAAATTAAGTTCCCCCGCAGAGATTGAACGATTAACCCTACGATATATTGCGATTAAAGACGCTGAGAATATAGATAACATATCTGGGAATACAGCTGTGCAGCTTATGACAGCAGCAGTAAATGCAAGCTCTGGCGGGCAATTCGTACCAATTACCATCGACATAGAATCCATAACTCTGGTACCAAGGGGCTCCTATAGTTAACATCGTTCATGTGGATGCTTTTATTCACTCAAAGGAATATCTATGAAAAACGTTGTTCCTTCGTCTACCTTGCTTGTATAATCAATACTACCTCCGTGGCCGCTTATAATTTTCTTGGTAATATACATTCCTAAACCTGTACCGCCGACTTTACGTTCATTGGACGAATCCACCTGCGAAAATTGGCCAAATACCTTATCTTCCGAGTTTTCGGGAATTCCTATTCCATAGTCCCTGACCGAAACCCTTACATTTGCGTCTAGATTTTTTAAAGAAACATCGATGACCCCATCTTGTTTGGAAAATTTAACTGCATTCGAAAGAATATTCGCCATTACTTGCATAAGCCGGTTGTAGTCGCCTTTTACATGAACGGGTATTTTTGTGCCGGAAACTTTAAATGCCACATTCATCGACTTGTCAAAAGTCTCGTTAGCTTCGATTGATTCATTTATCAAATGAGCCAAATCAATTCGATCTAATTCCAATTCCATTTTCCCAAATTCAAATTTTTGAACATCCAGAAGATCATTGATCAATGCCCCCAGTCGAATGCTGTTTTTGGAAGCAATATCTGTAACGCTTTTTATTTTTGCTGGGATCTCGCCCAATACACCGCTGTCAATCAAACTCAACCCGCCCTTGATCGAAGTCAAAGGAGTACGAAGTTCATGACTTACTACGGAAACAAATTGTGACTGCAATTCATAGGCTTGTTTAGCGCGGTCCCGTTCCAATTCCAAAGCTGCCCTTTGGTCTTGCCCTTTTTGATACAGACGCAGAAATATCAACGAGCAATCAACAATAAAATACAAAACAAATAATACTGTTAGGAACTGCAACCATAAATTTGTTTCCATTGGGGCAGGAATGGTAAGTTCGTTTCGGTCGGGTATAGTGTAAATTCGCCAAAGATCATTAGCCGGAATATAAATGAAAGTGGCACCATAAATAACCAACCGAACAATCAGAACTTTTATCAGTTGGTGATTGTTCATTGCTGCAAAAAGAGCCGCTGCAAAAAGAAAAAATAATGGGGTGAAGTGCAAAGTGTTGCCCTCAAGATGCGCAACGAGAAGTACAAATACACTAACAGAAATTGAGCTAAATGTGGAACTTACGATAAGCAAGTTTAAGAACTGTTTCGCTTTTCGATTGCATTGACCGTCCCATTTCAAAACACGTTTAGAGATTTGAATATCAAATATCTCTGACGCCAATGCGAATATATAACAAGCAACGGCAACTTGAATATTTATGAAATAACCCGTTAGCAAACCTGCACCGAGAAACATAACTTGACGTTGCCAAACCAAAGCAAGACCGCCTCGGACAAAATCTTTCATTTGATTCTCAAGAATAGTCATTTTGTGTGTATTTCACCTATCTTAGTAAAAATCGTGCCAGATTATATTTAGTTAATCTAGCATCAAATAATACAAGGATTAATCTTAAAAGAACAGGCCTTATACTTAATATTATGTTACTTTACCTTCTATATAGGGCCGCTAATCTACTAAGAGTGAAATTATTCTTGGTAAATATTTGTTACAACATTTTATTAAGTAGACAATTGCATATCAAACGTAATGATCAACCTCTAATCATGGCACTTTGTTTTTACGGATAAGATTTGAAACGCATTAACGCAACTTGGCTTTCCACCCCGTCAATATTCATTTTGGGTCCTGCGGCACCAGCTTCCAACGAAAGCCTTCCAATCCAACGTTCCCAAACGGCTGGAACAAGACCCAATAATTGTTCTGCACCTAAAGATTTGGCCGTTTCTACAAGCTGCCCCATAAGCCGCGCCTGTACGCGCATTCGCATCTTTGCCGGGACACTTTTTGAAATGAACACACGAGAAGATTCCCATATATGTTCATCAACTGGTGCTTGCATATACAAAAGATTTGATGGGATTGAATCCAGCATGCCTTTTTGCGCATCCGCGATCATGTAAGTGTATATTCCACAACGTGCAATTGTAGGTGTTAGTCGAATTCCAGCAAGAATCTCTCCGTATTCATGTACAGCAATCCAACGGCTGGCAGGTGTATCATATTGATCATATTCCATTCCATCAGCTTCTGGTAAATCCCAATTGTTTTCGACAATAAAAGATTGCCTTCGGGCACGCAAAAAGTCTGGAAAGAGTTCGCCGTAAGAGCTCATATTGCTAAAAGAAAGTGTAGTCGTCTGCATTCTGGTTTGCCTATTAATTATAGTTCCATGACACAGAGGTTGTTGAAGCCATCGGTAAAACTGATAAATACCATGCACAAAATTACTGGCTACTTTTTACAAAAATACCTGACTCCAACACCCCTCTGTATTTATTCAGAGAGCCCGGAAAGCCTATTACTGGAATAGACTTAGAATATTTTGCGGAGCCTGGTTTGCGATCGAAAGTGATTGCGAGGCGAGTTGTTGTTGCACCTGCAAAGATTGAAGCCGTGCAGCTTCTTTTTCCAGATTTGCATCAATGATACTGCCA
>JAJFHZ010000037.1 GCA_021775355.1 Amylibacter sp.
GAACGTGTATCCAGCTTTCAAGCCAGTCTGGATCGTTTAGGCGTGCCTTTTGAGGTGCCCCAAAAGGGCAAGGCAATCCTTGTGAATATCCCTGCGTTTGAACTTATCGCCTTTGCTGAAGGAGAGCCGGTTTTTCGCAGCCGTGTGATTGTTGGCGCACCGTGGCACCGGACACCAATAATGAACACTTATACTTCCGTCGTACGTTTCCGGCCAAGATGGCGTCCGACACCATCGATGATTGCCAGTGGTAAGTATCGCGACCGTATTTGGCCCCCCGGACTTAAAAATCCGCTTGGCCTTGCCGCCGTGCGTCTTCAGCCGGGATTGCTCGTCTATTTGCACGATACGAACCACAGAGAGTTATTTGAACAAGACAAACGCGCATTGTCGCATGGCTGTATTCGGGTGCAACGATGGGACGAGATTATTGCCTGGATACTCGATACTGAGATGGACAAAGTTCACAGTCTTGCGAATGGTACTCGCACTGTCGATGTAGCGACTCCAAAAATCCCCGTAATTCTTGGATATTTTACTAAGTTTCCAAACGATACGGGGAAATTGGTGGAATACGAGGATATTTATAAACGCAACCCATCAGATGTGAACAGTTCTTTGGGCAATCCAACCTTACAGACTGTTGCTCAAATTAATTGTGCTGTATCGGGATGGCCGACTAACTATGAGTGAGATAAAGGAAAGAAGTTATGTTTGATAACCTTTGGGGAAAGTCCAGAGGCGGGTCCGAAAAGGCAATAGGGCGGGTAGCTTTAATTTTCGGACCAACTATAGCCAGTATTATGTTATTGTTTCCTACGCCAGCAGGACTTAGCCCCGAAGGTTGGGCCGTGGCCGCCGTCTGTTTGCTTATGGCTACGTGGTGGATGACAGAGGCAATACCGCTGGCCGCAACAGCACTTCTGCCAATCGTTCTTTTTCCGGTATTTGGGATCGCAACAATCGATACCACCGCTACATCTTATGCCAATCCATTGATTTTTCTGTTTCTTGGTGGATTTCTTATGGCCAGAGCAATGGTTAAACAACATTTAAGTCAACGTTTTGCCTATGGAATTTTAAGACTGGGACACCTAAGCCTTTCTGGCATTATCGCCAGTATGATGATTGCAACGGCGTTTCTAAGCATGTGGGTAAGCAACACCGCGACGACAATGATGATGCTTCCAATCGGGCAATCGATCGTGTCTGCCATTCAAATGCGTACCAGCCAAGGCGAAAAAGCCGAGGTAGCAAAGTTTTCAACGGCATTGATGTTGGCAATCGCGTATTCGGCAACCATTGGCGGCATGGGAACATTGATCGGGACACCACCCAACGCACTTTTTGCGGGTTTCATGTATAGGGCCTATGGCGTTGAAGTCGAATTCTGGCGTTGGATGATGATTGGCGTTCCAGCGGTTGTATTACTGCTTCCCTTGTCATGGTTGTTGATAACCCGATATTCCTTTCGCATTGATACCTCCCGCGATTATTTGAAAGGCGGTTATATCGAAAAAGAGGCGGCGAAACTGGGGGGCTTCAGTCGGGCAGAGCTTTTCGTTTCAGTAATTATCGGCCTTGCTGCGTTCTTCTGGATTTTTAGGGGTGTGCTGTCGGGATTTATACCGTGGCTGCATTTAAGTGATGCTGGTATCGCTATTGCCGCAGCACTTCTTCTCTTCATTCTGCCGACCTCCCGATCGGATAGCAAACGGCTTTTGGAGTGGGATGATGTACTAAAAATCCGCTGGGACATCCTAGTTTTGTTTGGTGGCGCGCTTGCACTTGCAGATGCTATTAACGCAAGTGGTCTTGCCACTTGGATTGGCGGTGCAACATCTTTACTTGCGTTTCTGCCAACATTTCTGTTTTTGTTGGGCATCTTTATGGTCATCGTTTTACTGGGGGAGCTTGCCAGCAATACGGCAGTTGCCGCGATATTCTTACCGGTCGCGGGCGCCAGCGCCGCAGTGCTGGATCTTGATCCTGTCCTTTTGATGATGTCGGTTGCGTTGGCAGCAACGATCGGTTTCATGTTGCCGGTCGCCACACCGCCCAACGCTATAGTTTTTGGCTCCGGTGCGATCAAGGTGTCCGATATGTTGAAAACCGGAATAATTCTTGATCTGGCCAGCATTGTTGTCGTGGCAATTCTGGTAATGACAATAGGGCCAATCCTGTTTGCTGCCACATATTAATTGGGTAATTTTGACGATGCGCAAGCCCACCATTTCACATCAGATGCATTGGGGGTGGCTACATCATCAAGCCCACGGCATCGACCAAGTAATTTAAGGTAAATGTACTGTCACTGTTCCCTCGGATACTCCGGGTGCATTCACCTTGAGATGTGCCGCATTCTCCTTCAGCCAACCCAAAGCCACCGCCAAACTTTCATCGGTGCCGACCTTGTCCTCGCACACTGTGATCGTCATTCCACCCTCTTCTGTTTTTACAATATCATAGCTGACGAGGCCGGATACGCCTTGGATGAGGCCCTCGACTTCCTCCTTACGATCTTCCAACAACTTAAAGAGTTCCGTAGCACCCTGCCCTGAGTAAAATCTGACCATTGCGTACATTTTTATTTCCTCCATAAATAGCTCCCTCAATGTCTCACAAATGCAAGGTGGGAGCCGTCATCTTACCACAAAATCGGGTTTTATCAAAATTGGTGAGCAGTATGTCTGCTCGCAGACGCCTCAAGCCGCTGAAGTTCATTGTAGCAAAGGGCTCTAAGCGGTCATCTGACAGAAATTATCAAGTTTATGCTGCTCAATTGTTGGTTAATGGCAGCTATGCGGACAAAGCGGCCATTCGGAATGAATGAGAGAATAAAGCCCCTATTTTTACCAAAATAGCTAGTCGAGCCGATGAGCCGATTTGACAAAAACACCCATTTTTGTCCCTTGCCCCACGACAAGAATATGCCCACCTACTTCAAGCGAACGTCCAAATTGTTCAGAAAAACCGCAGAGCTTGTCAAACATCAATGGCAAACCATCATTAAGACTGATCGGGTTTGGACATTTCCGGTCACTAATTTGCATGATTCTGGTAACAGTGAAAGGGATCTCAACTTCATTACCATTAAACACAGTGACAATCATCGGTCCACCCATTGTAACTGCGTTACTTCCGATCCCGAAACCCATAAACGGTGTTAGGAGGATTACCACAAATTTCATCAATTTACCCATTCCGTTGTATCTGATCGCGATACCTCTGACCACTGCCCAAATTGTAAATACCGCCATTATGGTGCCGGAGATTGTTGCGGGTATATAAACTTGGGTAACCCAATCAAGAGATGGGATATATTGGATGCCGAAGAATATTTTACAGGATACTGGAATAAGTCCGAGTAGTAGCCAGACAATGATCGGACCCCTACTCCAGAAAGGTAGCGTAATATTCTTTACGTTCTGCGCTCCGCTTTCATTCATGAATTTATAACTACATTCCGTTTATAGCTTTGTATATGGTAATCCCTTAGAAGGTTCCGTCATTTATGGTGATGGTGATGATGTTGGTCACTTTGGGCTCTAAGCAGACATTGGCTACACATGCGCATCAGACACAACGCGAACGTCTGTTAAGCGGACAAAGCGACCAAACCTGAAATCACCGCAAGTGGCGTTTTGGGCAGAACGCTACAGGTTGCATACCCAGTTTATCAACAATTTCAGACAAAAAATCCTACACTCAAAAAGCGTATTAAAAATACCGACTGAACCCGTTGAACTAATGGAACTGGCAACCCCAAATTTGCCAATTTCGTCTGTGTGTTTTGAATCGGTCATTTTCACACTCTTCATACTCTGTCGTTTCCATGCTTGTGCTTGGTTGACAGGCATGGCTCTATCATATTTGAGTATTCCATCTTGAAGAAGATATGGGTGAACAGACATTGACGGCAGCAATAGCAAAAGACAGATCCGGAGGCCGCAACCGTGACGATCAACCGGCGCTGGCGGCAACGCTAATGGTCGGTGCATTGTGTCTGCTAGGTCTGCAAGATTCACTGGTTAAGTTGGTTAGTTCCGAAGTTTCGCTGTGGCAATTTCAGTTTTTGCGCTCAGCCGGCAATCTTGGTCTGCTGTTGGTGTTTTCACGATATATATGGGGTAAAACACGACCGATTCCAAAAAGCTGGGGTTCGGTGGCATTGCGTAGCCTGCTGTTGGTCGCTGCGATGGTACTGTTTTTCGGTGGAATACCGTTTCTTGGCCTTTCAGAAATTGCTGCAGGGCTTTACGTCTTTCCGCTTTTTGTAGCGATTTTGTCCGCCCTGGTTTTGGGCGAGAAGGTCGGACCACGACGTCTAGTTGCCATTGTTGCGGGCTTTATTGGGACGCTTTTGATCTTGAAACCAGGATCTGAAGCATTTCAATGGGTCGCTGTAATGCCCGTTGCCGCAGGGCTGTGTTACGCGGCAACAATTCTAACAACGCGCAAGCTGTGCCGCGATGAAAATCCCGCCACGCTTGCCCTTGGCGTATCGGTCGCTTTCGTTGTTGTCGGTGTGATCGGGATGGCGATCATGACTTTGACAGCCCCGAGCTCTGCCGCAATTCGATGGCCCTATTTGTTCACTGGCTGGAATCAGTTGAGTTTATGGGTCGCTGGCGTTGTTGTTGCCTGCTCATTCCTCAATCTTACGGCCAATATTGGACTGGCTAAAGCCTATCAAAGTGCCGAATCAAGCTGGCTTGCACCGTTCGATTATTCTTATCTGATCTTTGCGACATTCTGGGGCATCGTCATGTGGAACGATGTGCCTGATATGCTCTCATTTGCAGGCATGTTGATGATAGCGGGAGCAGGTTGCTTTGTTGCGTGGCGCGAACGTCGTGACAGCCAATTGCGACAAGCCGAGATGAACCGGTTGCTTCGTTAATTTGAATCTACAGTAACCTTTTCAGGCCGCCATCAAATCCTTTTCCATTTTAGCGAACATATCAACGTCATCTTCGGGGCTTTCAAACAGGTGTCCGTACACATCCATCGTCATAGAAATTGTTGAATGGCCAATAATGGATTGGATTTTCTTCGCACTCCAACCTTGTTCTATGAACAAAGAAGCGGCAGCATGTCGAAGAGAGTGAAAGCTGAACTTTGGCTTTCCATCTACGTCAACGATACCGTTATTTATTAATAAGGGTGCAAACACGCGGTTACTGATGTTTGAGTGATTTTCCACATTTCCGATGCCATTTGGAAATACCAAGCCCAGATCACCCTTTGGGCAGATATCTTTCCAAGCCGTTAGAATACGAACAACAGACGGGGCCATTGGAATACTTCGTTTACTGCTTCTGCTTTTAGGTTTGCCCATAACGTTATATCTATCAGCCCGTTTCTCGATACGAATGACCTGCACGTCAAAACAAACGTTATCCCATGTAAGCCCCCTCAGCTCTGATAGTCGCATTCCAGTAAAGATCGCGGTTGTGATCATTGAGCGGTGACGCTCAGGGGCTTTATCGATCAGGATTTTGATCTCGGCTTTTGTGGGGATCACCCTCTCCGCTTCATGTCGATGGTTCCGAACCAGTTTCACATCCCGAGCGACATTGTTATCGACCCATTCCCGTTCCAGTGCTTCGTGCAACGCCGATCTTAAGCTCGCGAGCACCTTTTTAGTCATCGACCGGGACATGCCGCCATCTTGAAGGTCATCAATGAAATCACGGACATCACTACGACTCAAATCCTTGACCAGCAGACACCCAATCCGCGTGGGCCCGTGCAAAAGCTTCAGTTTTCAACTTAAAATCAACGCGAAAACAAAGCAGAATCTTCATTAATGGAATAAGCTTTAATGTCTGCTAAGCCGGCTTTGCTGCCGTTCTTTGAAACGAAGTGAATGGCGGCTTTAGGCGTGTGTTCTCGATTTCTGGGGATCGTAAATGGGGCTTTTAACAACAATCGCTGTGGTATTGGTCCCTTCTCCGGAAATTTGAAGAACGGTTCCTACTGCGATATCTGACTTGACATGGGCCAAGGCAAGCGATTTGTTCAACCGGTGAGAGAAGCACGGGCTGTTGACCACACCAACGTCAGCGCCACCAAGAGACAGGGTCTCGCCTCCAGCAACCATGTCGGTGTGACTGATGTCGAGGCAAACATTTTTGACAACTTCGTTGCCCTTGGCAGCCAAGGTGTCGTTTTTGCCACGGAAATCGCCTTTATCTTTACTGATGGTAAAGCCTAAGCCGACTTCCCAAGGGGTGTTATCCTCGGTCATGTCGTAGCCGTAGAACAGCAACCCTGCTTCGATACGTACTTTGTCGAGCGCGGTGAATGAACAAGGCATTACGCCCTCATTCACAAGCTTGTCCCAAATGTCGCCAATCACTGAGGCATCTGCAAAAATCTCATAGCCCCTCTCGCCTGAATAGCCCGTCCGGGACAAGCGACAGCTATGGCCAAAGAGGTTTGCAGGCGCATGTTGAAAATAACCGAGGGTAGTCAAGTCGATGTCACAATTCACATTCAGAATGTCACATGACTTTGGACCCTGCACCGACAGATCATGTAGATCATCCGTAAACTCAACTTGCACGTTGCGTTCTTCTGCGGAAGCCTGGAGCAAGGCCATTGTGTCACCTGACCCATGTACGATCATCCATTCGTCACCGCCGTTGTTAGACACAATAGCATCATCCGCAACACCGCCCTTTTCCGTTAGTACGCAAAGATATGCAGCCGATCCCGGCGCGATCTTGGTTATGTCGCGCGTGGTCAGATGATCCAGCGTTGCCGCTGCGTCTGGGCCACACACAAACACCTTTTTGAGTGGCGACATATCAAACATTCCCGCGCCTTCACGGACCGCATCATGTTCGTCATTTGGATCGCTGTTGTATGTCCACGCGGTTCCCATCCCGTTCCAATCTTCAAGGCCAGATCCGAGGGTTGTGTGGCGAGAGGCAAGTGCGGATGTACGGCTTAGTTCTTCAGTCATTTGAATTCTCCAAGGTGTTTAGTAAAGTGATTTTCATGTTCAGTACCATTCGTCAGGCATGGACGCTTTGCGTGTTGCTACGAATTCAGTGAGCGCCGCATGGATGTTTTCTTCCATTGGTGGCCTGACGTAATCTGCAAGCATTTGTTTCCAACGTGCTGTTGCCCGCTGATCGCTGGTTGGGCTGCCATTCTCGCCCCAAGTCTCAAACGGACCTGCTTCGGGAATGTCAGGTAGGAAATTTGCCGTCGCGAAATGGCGTAACGTATGCTGGGTGGACAGAAAGTTCTGACCCGGCCCGGTTTCGTGATAAGCATCACGGCCAAAGATTTCCTCATCAGTTCCAAACCCCTGCAATAGGGTCATCATTGCGCCACAGTGATCAAGGTCCATGATGAATTTCTCGTACGACATGACAAGACCGCCTTCGAGCCACCCGGCAGAGTGCCAAACCTGATGCCCACCCGACAAAAGTGTCGCCCACATTGCACCAGTACTGTCCTGCATGGCCTGTCCGTCAGGCGCATTTGATCCTGAAATTTGACCGCCACCGGAACGCACAGGAACACCAAGCCGGTGACCAAGTTGGGACAGCGCCATGGTGACCAAGTTGGCTTCGGGTGAGCCGAACGTCAGAGCGCCCGTCCTGAGATTCATAGTCGAATGGAAGCTGCCAAAAACAACGGGGCAACCCGGGCGCACCAATTGTGCCAGCGCGATGCCAACCATGCCTTCGGCCAAGGTTTGCGCGGCGACGGCGGCAGGTGAAAGCGGGCCCATAGCACCGGCAAAAATCGCAGGCGAAATACAGACGCATTGATTGGCGGCGGCATAGACCCGCAGCGCGCCCGACATCGTGTCATCGTAGATCAGTGGAGAGTTTGCGTTGATGTTGCCCTGCATCACAGCGTTATTTTCCATGAATGCCGCGCCGAAGACGATACGGGCCATGTCGATGCTGTCTTGTGCCCGTTCGGGGGAAGTCACCCCACCCATAAACGGTTTGGTTGAGAGAGTAAGGTGGGCCAGCACCATATCGAGATGCCGTTTGTTGACCGGAACATCAGTTGGCTCGCATACAGTGCCGCCAGAATGGTGCAGCCATGGGCTGCTAAAGGTCAGTTTTACAAAGTTTTCGAAGTCTGCCAGTGTCGCGTAGCGCCGCCCATTCTCCAGATCACTCACGAACGGCGAACCGTAACCAGGCATCAGGACGACATTGTCGCCTCCCAGTGTAACTGTGTTGGCGGGATCACGAGCATGAAGTTTAAATTCTGCCGGGGCTATCGCGCAGAACTGTCGAGCGAGACCAGGTTTAAATGTAACCCGCTCTCCTACGACGTCGGCACCAACCGCTGCGAAAAGATCAAGGGCGGTTTTGTCCCCGCGAAATTCAATACCGATGTTCTGTAATATCCAGTCGGCTTGTTCTTCTATGGCCCTCAAGGCGCTTTCGCTCAAAAGGGCGTAGGCTGGAACCTTTCGCGTGCGCGGAGAAACGACGACTGAATCAACTGCCTGACGAGCAGCACGCCCCCGTCGTACCTTTTTACGTAGTTCAGGTTGTACTGATACGTTTAAATTTTCCAACCTAAGTGTCTCCGAACATTCTAATTTTCGGGTTATTTTGAACAAAAAATAAGATGCGACAATCGATTTTATCTATACGATGTGTTCAAATTCTTTATACGCAGGTTATGCAAATTGCTTTTAGACATCACGATTCTTTGCGCCTGTTCGTTGAAATTGCGCAGTACGGCAGCTTTTCAGATGCTGCTGACGCGCTGAACATGACGAAAGGGGCAATCAGCTATCAGATCAAAACGCTTGAAGCAGATCTGGGGCTTCAGCTGTTTGAAAGGAAATCCAGAGGTGTTGCGTTGACCTTGGAGGCGCAACAGCTCTTGACCACTTGCCGCCTTCAGTACAGAGCAATCGAAGCTGAACTCGCCAACCTTAAAGGATCAGAAAATCAACCGCTTACAGTAGGAATGTCAAGTTATTTTGCATCGCGATGGCTATCACCACGATTGATGACCTTCATGCAAGAACATCCCGATATTCAACTCCGAATTCAGCCAATGACGCAGCTGTTTGAATTGGACCGCCAGGGGGTGGACCTTGCGATACGCTGGGGTAACGGTAATTGGAATGACGTAAACATAGATCCCTTCATGCCATTGCCCGCGTGGCCTGTTGGCAACCCAGATGCAGCCAAAAAAGTACGGCAGATCGGTTTAGAACGCGCCTTTTCAGAATTAACGTTGTTGCGCGACAATGACGACAGCACAGCTTGGTCTGATTGGTTTGAAGCAGCGGGATTACCTGCTCAAACTCGCAAGGACACTTTGATCATCCCTGATCCGAATGTCAGGGTGCAAGCTGTTATTGATGGTCAAGGTATTGCGTTGAATGACGCGCTGATTACCCGTGAGCTTGAAGATGGGCAACTAGTTCGCCTTTCGGATGTTGAACTTACATCCTACGGTTATTTTTTGGCCCGACCGCGCTCTGCAAACCGCACCAATAGAGTTGATGCCTTTATTAATTGGCTGCAGCAGTTGTAAGGTTTTTTCATTCACGTTTGAATGACACCCCGACGCCAAGAACCAACATTTGTTACAAAGCAGAATACGGTCACTATGGGCTCAAAGCGATCATTGAGGTTGTCAAAACATCCGCCATCACGCCGCCAACAATTCCTTCTCCAATTTAGTAAACATCTCAACGTCATCTTCCGGGCTTTCAAACAAATGTCCGTACACATCCATTGTCATTGAGATCGTAGAATGACCAAGAATTGATTGAATTTTCTTCGCACTGTCAAAAACAGAAGTCTTTGATCCCGCCGATGTTGCGGGTCTAATCATATCATTCGATCAGGAAGCCTTCTGGGACATCGACGTGGTTCGGGAACTATTGTTTGCCCTCGTGGATCGTTGGCAAGATTTCACTGACACTGAGAAAGAACGTCTGATAGAACGCATCCTCAGTGGGCCTGATCAGTTATCGTATTGGTCCGATGAGGTGTATCCCGAGCACCGTGACGAGTTCGCTGCAAGATACGGTCGATATCTAGAACTTCAGGGCTGCCAACTGCCAGTCGCCCATGCAGTCAGGTTATTGGAGATCATTATTGGCCTTCCAAGATGGGATGACGGATGGGTGATATCAACTGTCACAGAACGCAGATCACGTTTCGGCTACGTCGGCACTGATGAAGCCCCAGATGCGGTATTGGACCTGCCCGTTAGTGAAATTGTGGACAAGGCGAAGTCCGACTTGGAAAGGGACTTCGGCAGCTTCACCGAGAAACGACCATTCACGGGCTTGGTTACTCGCCTCCAAAGTTGAGTTATCTAGTGGTCAGTGATACGGCTGAGTGTAGATACCAATCAAGTTTGAACATAGTTTTCGACTAAAAAATGTGATATCAACTTTGGAATAGACCCAATGTGAGGATTGAAAAATGGAAGGAACTTTCACCAAAGAATTTAAACAAAAAATTATCTTGATCGTATTTATTGTCGTTCTAGTCATAAGTGCTTATTACTTTTTTTCACCCTATGAAAACTGCATTCGCGAATACACGCGTCAATACCCAGATATAAAGTGGGGACCGTGGTGTGTTAAACAGAGTCCATGGTAACCCGTTTTTTCCCTCAATTCTGGTTTCGCGAAAATGAGGCTGTGGGCGTCGAGTTTAGAACAGCACCTAAAAGGGATTGAACTGCCCCTGTAGTGTCTGAGGTCAGCACACCTATTGGACAAATTTGAGGATTTAAATCCGGGCAGTCGAAAACTGTCGCCGACAAGCTGGTGAAGAACATTCGCCGCAAGACACGCCAAACCTATTCAGCTGAGGAGAAAATCCGCATTGTTCTAGCGGGTCTTCGCGGCGAGGAAAGTATTTCTGCACTATGCCGTCGTGAAGGTATAGCGGAAAGCCTGTATTACAGTTGGTCCAAGGAATTCCTCGAGGCAGGTTAAGCGACGTTTATCTGGCGATACAGCGCGTCAGGCCACATTACCGGAGGTTAAAGAACTGCATTCAGAGTCTCTGGCCCTAAAAGAATGTGTAGCTGACCTCAGACAGTCGGCTGGATATCGACAGGCAGATGGCGCAGATAATTGTTGATCGTCTGGACAAAAAGGTCGGCCCGCAGCGGATTGTGCTGGAGCCTACGGTCAGTTTTGGCCAGACACTGAAACGGCGTTAACCCGTCCCTATTGGCATTTACTGTTCGCCCGGGCTGCATATGCCTCTTCAAGTTCGGCAATGATCTTTTCCTGCGCTGCAATTACTCCGTCATATTTTTTCAACAATACATCCAGATAGGCAATCATCTCGGCCCTTTCCAAAAGCCTGTCGAGCATCAGCTTCATTTCGGCATAATCGCCGTAAGCTGAGAAGAATTCATAGAGCGAAGCGATGGTCGAAATCGGGCCAATGGCTTTTCCCGCTCCTTTTGCCAGCAAAGATCCCACTTTGTTGCTGATTTTTTCTCCCAACCAGCCAAAAAGTTCTGATCCTATTTTCCCGGCAACTTCGATACCCAAAGCCTTGAGTAGGTGATCTTGGATGCTGTCCCCCACTAAAAGCTGATCCCAGTGCGCTTTGCGGGTTTTTTGTTCAGTGAATATTTTATACCGCAAATCCTGAATGTGCCCGGCGCGAAAGTCCAATTCGTCCCGGGTGCTGGTTAGTTGCCGCAGCACATCATTGAACTCGGCCTTGTCTTGTTGTTTGATCCAGTGTTCAGCAAAGGCAGCCCGGTCCGCAAGTGTGGTCCAGTTGAACTCTTCCAAGGTGTTATCAGCCCCTTTATTGGCCACCATCTCATCGAGAATGACGCGGCCTTCACGGGTGTGTTTATTCCAGGCCGATTTGCCTTGGCGAAATTCGGTTTTATAGGCGATGCCAGTCGCATCTGTGTGATTCTCAGCTTTCACAGCGGCAGGCATAGCCGTGAGCAAGCAGGCAATTATCAGAGCGGGAACATGGCGTTTGATAAAATCTATCATTCTGAAAATTCCGCCAAGAGTTCCTGTTCGGCCTGCTGTTTCAGCTCCTCGACACGGGCGGCAAAATCCGGGGGGCCTTCTGGTCTGCAATCACATATTTTTGCGGTTTTGGCTGCATCCAAACGCAAATAATGCAGCGGTGGTATGAAGGCACCACTATCTTGAGCCTGCTCTAACAGGTCGTTTAAAATCGGCTCTATTTCACAGGCTTCTTGTGTGGCCAGAGCAATATCCTCAGCGGAATTTTCAGAGGGTTCCATGAAATAGAATTGATGGCATTGATAGATCATCAGCGTTTTCATGTAAGCCTCAATCGAGCGTTCCACTTTGATCTGCTGGCAAAGAGAGGAATCGATACAGCGCGAAATTTCATATTTCTTTATCTCAATTATCTCATCAATAAGGGACAGGGTGCCGCTGTGCCATTTGCCGCCCAGAGTCTGACAAACAACAGCTTCTCCGGGGCCGTTTGGTTTGGGGGTGTCGTCAGGAAGGTCAGGGTTGGCAATGACCGGATTCTCAGGCGTAGGTACATTTGGTTGCTCGGCCGGAACAGGTGAAAGCTCTGGCTCAGGCGTTGGCGTTGGCTCCGGATTACCGCCGCCACCATTATTTCCGGCCGTGCAATACACCCGGGCGCCGACAACACGGTATTGCGAAACCCCTTGGGATATCTGACATGCCACCGCCAGATCAACCGGCTGCATGGTAAACCCGCCTGTGGCCCCCTGGCGACGACAATAATGTTTGACGCCACTGGATTCGGCACGGGTTTCATAGGCACTGTTTGGAAAGCTTTCATTGCAATACCGGCTGAAATCCGGCTCGCCTGTGTCATCGGCATTTGCGGCTGGCGCGTCACCCGCGTTGCCTTCACACAGCACGCGCTGGCCTGATATTTCATAGTTCCGGCTTCCGGTGGTCAGTAAACACGCCGCAGCCATATCAATACCCTGGCGTGTGCCACCCTGAACACAGGCATGTTCCGTGCCCCAGGATTGGGCAAATCTCTGATAAGCGCTGTTGTTGAAATTGGCGCGGCAATAGGCGCTGAAATCTGCGTCGGTCTGTTGTGCGATAACCGAGCTGGCGGCCCCAATACTTGTTAAAAATAGAAATGCTAAGGCGAAGAACCGGCTGTAACAAAAATTGGCTTTATTAACAGCATTTGAGGTGTTCATCGTACGACTCCTATAGTAAGCGTCAGCCGCCTACACCTCTGGACTATAATTCCAGGGCATCAACTCGTCTAGCTTGTTGATCTTGTGAATCCGCGATACGGCTGAGAACCCATGTGAGCCATGCCTGTGGATCGACCTGTCTAACGTCAGCACTTGTGGGACAGAATTAAGTATTAACTAGCGGGGGATTTCTGGTTCATCGTAACCATTATGGGTTAAAGGTGGATAAGGAATCCAGACATTAAAAAGTTGCGTCCGACGAATTGGTGAAACACGTTCCCGCAAGACCAAACAGATGTATTCTGTCAAAGACAAAATCCTTTCCCAAAAGCCGTGAATCCCACTTGACGCCTACCCCAACTCGCATAATCACGCCTCACCTTTGGCGGGGTAGCTCAGGTGGTTAGAGCAGCGGAATCATAGTCCGCGTGGACCTGTGCAAAAGCTTCAGTTTTCAACTTAGATTCAGCGCGCAAACAAAGCGGAAACTTCATTAATGTTATAAGCTAAAAGGTCTGCTCAGCGAACATTGCTGCCATTGGGCTAGCTACATTTGGATTCTAAAACGGACATTCAGATAGACAGTTAGCTAGTTTGAATTATGATCTAATCGCATCCTACAACCAGTCTATGTGAAGTAATCCTTCAGCTTCACTGACAATGTCATCCAAAAGCTCCGCTGCCGGTTTTATGTCGTGAAACAGGCCAGCAACTTCACCTACAAATGCATTTGCAATTGAGTTGTCGCCAGCATCCAAAGCCGCGCACCATTTTTCTGATTCTTCGTCAATGTGTGTCTTCAACCCATCCACATCATCATGCCATCGATCAGCAAAGTCGTTCTTTAAAATACGTGCGTTGTAGCGATCAGGCCAATCGATTTTTCGAACAATATCGACTACTGTTGTCCTCAATGTTTCATCGCCGTTGGCGTGTATAGCGGCCTGTAACATTTTGGGATGAACAAGTGCTTCATCTGATGCCCAAAAACGCGAACCAACCAGCACACCATCAGCCCCAAGCATCAGGGCTGCGGCAAGGCCGCGTCCATCGCCGATGCCCCCGGCAGCGCATAATAAAGTGTCTGGCGCATTTCGCGCTATGTAGTCAGCCACCTCAGGCACAAGCGTAAATGTTGCTCGCTTTTCACCATGCCCACCTGCTTCTGACCCTTGCGCAACAATGATATCTGCCCCCACATCGATTGCGTGTTTCGCATCACGTAAAGTTTGAATTTGACAGATAACAGGAACGTTCGCCAACTTGATTGCATCCACGAAAGGAGCAGGATTCCCAAACGACAGAAACAGAGCCTCGGGCTTCCTTTCCAAAACCTGATCCAGTAAATATGGCTGGTTTTTCAGCGCCCATGTTATAAATCCGCAACCGACATTTTGGTTGCCTGCAGCTTCGAACTGTTCTGATATCCAGTTCGCATCGCCATAGGCGCCACCAATAAAGCCAAGTCCGCCCGCATTAGACACCGCGGCAGCCAATTTGCCACCGGCAGCGAATGCCATTGGCGCTTGAATAATTGGGTATTTGAGTCCAAATTTTTCTGTAAGCCTAGTTGTGATCATTTTTGCACTCCGTATGGATATGGCTAGTTAGTTTACCTGTAAGGATGAGCTTCTAAACTCACCCATACAGCCAGTCGGAGAGACTACTTGGATTGTTGTTTGCGGAATTCTGGAACTGGCAAGCCACCAATTCCCCAATCCTCTAGTGCAACTTCGTCAATAACAACGAAAGTAGTGGACGGTTTTTTGTTGAGAACGCGCGCGAGCAGTTCGGTTGTCCCACTAATTAACTCAGCCTTCTCTTCGGGTGTTGGGCCAGTACCATTTGGTCCGCCTTCTTTGGTAATTTTGATATTAACGTAGGGCATTCAAGCCTCCTGTGCTTTTGGAACATAGGTGAATATTTTAGTCATGATCCGCCATCCATTATGATCATGCGTTAAAGTCAGAAAATCTAGATATTCCCGATCCATCATCGTCATGGATGCTCTGACGAATGCCATTTTTGTACCACCAAATTCTATGGAAAAAATGCGATCTTCGCGTGGCTGACCCTTACTGGCAGGCGGTGTTCGCGCATCCACCATTTCAAAATATTCCATGAGTGACTTGTTCATGTAGTCCCCGTCAATCATGTTCACGTAACGCGCATCGGGGTGAAAAACTTTTGCAAGCCGCTTTGTGTCGGCGTGATATAAGCCGTCGAAATAGCCCTGCAAGATTACATTAACTTCTGCGAATGCCTTGGGATCCGTCATCAGATCAATCCTTCCGCCTTCATTGCGGCTTGTGCTGCTGGGCGACTTGCGACGCGATCAACAAATGCAGCAACGTTGGGCCATGCTTTCAGGTCAATTCCGACGAAATTAGACCAGTTACTGACAACGAAAAGATAGGAATCTGCAACTGAGAAATTGTCACCCAGAAGATAAGTTCTGCCATCAGCTAGAAGATCATTGAGATAGTCGAACTTCGCGGCCACATTCACGCCCGCTTTTGCCTTGTGATCTTCTGTAGCCGTGCCGGAAAAAAACGGGCCGAATGCTTTGTGCAGCTCCGAGCCAGTATAATTGAGATATTCCTGCATCCGAGCGCGGGCCACGGTTCCTACCTTAGGCGCCAAACCGCTCTGTGGGTACTGATCAGCAATGTATTGTAAAATTGCCGCACCTTCTGTGAGGATCTCACCGGAATCAAGTTCTAAAGCAGGGACATATCCCTTTGGATTGATTTTCTTGTAATCCATACCTGACATGGTCCGGCCCGCATCGGTATCAACTTCGACCAGATCAAAAGTCGCATCAACTTCTTTTAGAATGATGTGGCTCGCCAAAGAACAGGCGCCGGGTTTGTTAAACAGTTTCATTTGGATATTCCTTCTCTTTTAGGGTTCATCACCCGTGTTTTGAGATATGTAACAGTCATCATGCTCCATTTATAATATTGATTATTCACTATAATGATCTTATAAATAGATTGTTATGAATTGGATATTGAGGGAAGCAAATGACTTACGAGCAATTGATCGTCTTGCATACTATTGTCACTGAGGGAACCTTTCGGGGTGCTGCTGGCAAACTAAACAAATCCCAATCTGCTATCAGTCATATGCTCAAGAAGCTTGAAACCGAAATTGATATAGTTCTGCTGTCGCGAGAAGAATATAGACCGACACTGACGCAAGCAGGCGAAGTGTTCTACCGTCAAGCAACACGGGTGATGCAACAGATGCAGCAACTCGGCAGCACTGCAAAAAACTTGAGAGCCAAACAGGAAGCGCAAGTCTTTCTAGCTGTGACTGCCACATATCCCTTGAAGTCGCTTCTCGAGATTGTTGGTACCATTACCGCTGAATATCCAGCAACTCATATCCGCTTGTCCGGAGAAAGCATGGGAGGTCCGATAGAGCGACTGTTGCGTAACGATGCAGACATCATCATTGCCACAATGGATGGCGTTCCAGTTGATCAGGTTGAAGCAATTCCATTTGACAAAGTAACCATTCTCCCTGTTGCGCATCCGGATTTTGAGCCTGCGCGCAGCACGCATATGAAAACTATTAGTGAGATGCAAAGCTATACCCAGATCGTTGTTGCAGATAGCAGTAGTGGGGCATTTGTGCAAAGCAGGGATCTCTTGCCTGGCGGCCTTCGCTGGACGGTTTCAGATTTTGCCGCAAAGAAAGAAATCTTGCTCGCAAAAATGGGTTGGGGCGGTATTCCCAGTCATATGATTAAAAAGGAACTCGACTTTGGGGAGTTGGTGCCCTTGAATGTTGAAGGCTATCAACCACGACAGTCGCTTCTGTTTCAAATTCGTAGACGAGATAGGGATGTTGGGATTGTGGCCCAATCTATCTGGGAACAGATGATGTCTGTGGCTTCGGATGAAGAATGCGAATGAAACTGCGCAAGGATGACATTGCTGTGGCTGCCTATTATACGTGGGTTTTTACATCATTTTGAAAGTTGAAGGCCGCCTTGACACTCAAAAGCTGATATTCTGGCAATTCGAGCAATGTCGAGAAGGGCTCAAAGCGGTCATCTGACAGAAATTATCAAGTTTACGCGACGCAATGGTTAGTCCAACGTCCGCTATGCGGACTTTGCCGACATTCGCTGCACACTACATAAAAGTTCGCTATCGTAACGCAAGCTTGCCAAAAAGCTGATTTACCGCTGTTAGGTCTTGAATGCCCAAGCCGGACAAGCAAGCGATAGTCGTCTGGGAACCTGTTCTAACAATTCCACCTTCCAGAACGAGACCAATTTCTGTCAGATCGCCCAGCTGAATCAGCCCTTTGGATATTGCCCGATGTGGCACCCCGTAGGCTTCACCAGAACTTTGTGCATCTACGTAAACATCTGCTGACGACAGTGCACTTGGTGCGATTTCGCATTTGGTAGTATCATCAGACCCTACCGAAGTGATATGCTGCCCAGCTCTAATCCAGTCTGCATGAATAATTGGCTCCCTCGCCCCTGTTGCGGTAATAATAACATCCGCGGATGGAACAGATACGGCAAGATCACGCGTCACTTGAACGCAAATTTTCGGAAACTTCTCAGCCAATTTTTCGCGAAGAGCTTCAGCCTTACCGATATCTCGCCCCCAGATGTGAACCTGCTTGATATCCCTTACCAGAAGCAATGCCTCGGCCTGTAAAAGTGCTTGCCTTCCAGTTCCGACGATCAATGCCGATTGGGCAGTTTCAGGCACCAGCAGCCTTGCAACGACGGCGCCAGCCGCAGCAGTCCGATAGTCTGAAATCAGGTGGTCGTCTTGTAAGATCGCAATTGGTTTGCAGGTTTCGCTGTCAAAGACCGCAATCATTCCACTGGATGCCGGTTCCCCACGGTCCACCAAAATTTGCGACCACCCTGCCATTTTGACCGTGAATATGGGGCAATTTGGCAACACGGCTGATTTCACATGGATGTCTGCCTGATCGTTGGGGTGCAGCACATAGACAGGTGCTTGGGCAGTTCCATCAGAAATCGCCCGTAACGCCTGTTCTGCCGACGGTATCAGTGCTTCAATACTCAATTCTGGACGTATGTCATCAGGTCCGAACATAGGGATCATGGCGTAACAACCTCGCCCTTACCAACAAAAGCGACCTCACCTGCAACTGTCACGTGACTGATCGCAGTCGAACTGCCATGTGACGTAACCAATATCTCACTAGGGCGCCCGATAAAGTGTCCTTGTTTCAGAGCAAAACTTTGATCTGGTGCGATCAACCCGTGTTTTAACGCATAGGCACCGATAACCCCGGCGGCACTTCCTGTTGCAACATCCTCCATAATTCCATCGTTGTTCCAGTGGCGGCCTTCAAACTTGTTCACATCAATCAGATAGGCAAATTCGGCACCAAGATTGGCGAGTTTATGCTCTAAATCAGGAATTGTAATTCGCGCATCTTTTAACCCATCAATAACGGGCACAACAAGATACTTCAGCCCAGTCGAGATCACCTCCAATGGCAGTTCGGAGATTTGGGACATGTTCAGATTGAACGCCGCCGCAATCGAGGGTTTCGCACTTTCTGGGACGCTGGCGATCATATCGGGTCGCCCCTGATCTAACGTGCCGACGTATCGCCCTTCATTACAAACAGTCGTCACAGACACGGATCGCCCCTCTTGCAGTTCGATTTGCCAAGTCTGCGCCCCACCCAAACCAGAGATATTGTGCAATGCACACGCGGCTCCGATAATTGGGTGGCCCGCAAAAGGAAGCTCCTCAAACAGGTCAAAGACCCGGGCAGAGACTTGACCGTTTCTTTTATTCAGAAAGATCGTTTCAAAATGCCTAAGTTCTTGTGTTATTGTCAGCATCTGGTCACCATTTAATCCAGCGCTCTCAGGAAAAACCGCAAGGCTATTGCCAGAATATGGTTTGGTTGCGAATACATCACAGTGAATAAAGTTGAACATCGTTGTGGTTTGTGACATTGATTACCTACATTGTGGAGTATCTATATAGATGAACAGCTATTCACTTGTGGACTATGAGTCAAGCGCAGGTGTGTTCAAGGCGCTCGCCAACAAAAACCGTCTGCAAATCTTGCATTGGCTCTCTGAGCCTGAACAACATTTTCCAAAACAGATTGATGGAGATTTGATCAAGGATGGGGTCTGTGTTGGTTTCATCACTGAAAAGATCGGGCTGAAGCAGCCTACCGTGACCAGCCACATGCAAATTCTTCAAGAAGCAAAGTTGGTTACGAGCAAGAAGATCAAAAACTGGGTGTTCTACAGGTTAGTGGGTTCACAAGTCGAACTATTGTCGAACGAAATAGATCGGCTATTCTCGGTTAAGAGATAAATCCGACTTTCTGTTTATACGGGTCACATGGTCAATCTGTGCTCAAAGCGATCAATGGTGTTACTAATGTAACTACCATCACGCCGCCAATAAATCGGATTCCATTTTAGCGAACATATCAACGTCATCTTCCAGGCTTTCAAACAGATGTCCGTACACATCCATCGTCATTGAAATTGTTGAATGACCAAGAATGGATTGGATCTTCTTGGCGGGCCAGCCCTGTTCGATGAACAGAGACGCGGCAGCATGGCGAAGGGCATGAAAGCCAAACTTTGGTTTCCCATCCGGATTGACGGTTACAACATTTCCGTTTCAAAACGACAGCTATGTAAACTTTGAGCTTACAAAACACTTTAATTCAAGGCCATATGCCGTTAACTACGCCACTCGGTTTACAGATAAAATTTAAATAGGCAGGGAATCAAAGCCCTGTGTATTTAAATCGATGGCGGATTTGAGCATTGCAACGACCTGTTGTTTTTGCTCTTCGCCGGGTGTTTCAATTACCAGATGGCTGCTGACAAATGCATCAAATTCCAGCCTGCCTTCAAATACCTCCATCAATGGCAGATAGGATGTTTTAATACAGACCAGTTCATCCATTCCTTCACCATGGCGAATATCGCAGACGCCGTTTTCGCATAGGATCAGAAAGAATTCGCCATCGACATGCAAACCTGCACGAAACATAACATCCGGCGGCAGAACATCTTCAAGAATTGATTTCAACGTAACGGCGATGAAACGCAAATTGCCCGGTGTTTTCAACTCTTCTTGCTGAGGAAACGCCGTACCCAGTTTCATCAACTCATAAAGCAATTTGTTGCTACGTCTTCCAAATGGCGTCAATTCATAAACCGCGACTCCGAACCGGGCTTCCTGCCGCAGCACAAGACCACTTTCAATAAGCTGATTAAGTCGTGTGGTAAGCAGATTCGATGCGATCCCGTTTAACCCGGACAACAAATCTGAATATCTGGCGGGCCCTGCATGAAGGTCACGCAAGATAAGAAGTGTCCAGCGATCCCCGACATGATCAAGGGCGCGGGCAATTGGGCAAAGCAATTTGTAACTACGAAACGACATGATTTCATGCTTATCCAATTTGGCAACAGTTGGAAATAATTTTTTAAGTTTATTATCTAAAGTTATAACTTGATTATTTAAATAATAGGGTATATTCGGTTCAAACAACGATCCAAAGGCCCTGATATGCAAACCCCAAATATGCAAAATAATGACACCCATAGATTGACGAAACGGTCTCTGAGCAGTTTGCGTAAATGGACTTACATCCGCCACCGATGCGCGCGGGATCATGAAACCAACTCTTCAGAATTGAAGGGTTAAGCCATGAAAAAACCCAATATCCTGGTCACAAGCGCCAGCGGCAAAACGGGTCAGGCGATTACTTTACAATTGCTTGAACGCGGCTATCCGGTACGGGCTTTTGTACGGCGCAAGGATGCGCGTTCTGACAGGCTAACTTCTGCCGGGGCGGAATTGTTTGTCGGCGATCAATATGCAATCGCTGATATGCGTAATGCCATGAAGGGGATGCAACGGGTATCTCATTGCGCGCCAACTGCGCCAAATGGATTACATTTTGGCGCAGCACTTGCCATTGCTGCATTTGAAGAACGGATTGAGCATATCGTGACCATTGGCCAGTGGCTAGCCAATCCACACCACCCATCACAGTCCACACGTGAAAGTTGGTTGAATGATCAGCTGATCCGCATGATGCCTGACACCACTTTGACGGTGAATAACCCAGGCTGGTTCGCGGATAATTATTTTATGGTATTGGGCAGTGCAGCACAGCTTGGCATGCTTCCTATGCCGCTCGGTGATGGAGATGCACTGAATAATGCCCCCCCGTCCAATGAGGATATCGCCGCTGTCAGCGTTGGGGCGCTTTGTGATCCTGCCACCCATGCGGGCAAGATCTACCGCCCGACCGGGCCAGAGCTTTTATCGATGAACCAGATAACTGCAACAATCGGAAATGTACTGGGCCGTAAAGTCAAATATATGCCCTTGTCCGAACGGATGTTTCTAAAAGCCATGCGTTCCCAAAATATGCCCAATATGTTCCTGACCGAGATGGTGCGCTATGCGGATGAATATCGACGCGGAACATTTGCGGTTGGCGGTACTACTGACGCTGTGCATCAAGTCGGGGGCCGCGAGCCTGAAGATTTTACCAGCATCACTAGGCGCTATGTTGAAAAAATGCCCGAAACCAAGCGCAGCTTGGACAACTGGCGGCGCGAAATGCTGGGCTTCATGAAAATCCTTCTAACCCGTACGCCCGATCTTGATCGCCTTAAGGATCAGCGCGATTACGTCCGTCTCGCTACATCTGCTTTTTCCAATGACGACCCGGATTGGCGCACCACACATGATCCATCTGCGGGTTATCGGCCTGATGTTCCAAATACTTCATCGTAATCAAAATAATCATTATCAATAAGGAGACAATCCATGTCCAACACAACAACTTTTCTCAATCGAAACCGTGCATTTGCCAGTGACTTTGCCGCAGCGGATCTACCGCTTCTGCCAAAGCTGCGTACGGTGATACTTACATGTGCCGACGCGCGGGTGGATCCGGCACATGTATTGGGTCTTGATCTGGGCGAATCCGCTGTCATCCGCAATAATGGCGGGCGGGTAACGCCGGAGGTGGTGAAAGAGATCGCTGCAATGGCGTTCATAGTCGCAAAGATGGACGGAGATCAGCCCGGCCCGTTCGAACTGATCATCATGCAACACACGCAATGTGGTGCAGAACGTTTTGCCGACCCCGATGTGCAGCGTGTACTTAAGGAAAAACTCGGGGTGGACGTGTCATCAGTAGCAATAACTGACCACGAAGAAAGTTTGCGAGAGGATGTTGAACGCCTGCGCATTGCAACTGAAATCCCGGGGTACGTCGTTGTTTCCGGATATATTTACGACGTTAAGAACGGCCGCGTTCGTGAAGTTATCGTACCGGCTTCGCTTACCCCGTAAGGCCGCCGTGCTGTGCAGGTTGATCAATGCATACTGTTGAGATCAACCATTCCCTATCATTGCCAAATAACAAATAAAGGAAGCTACTCATGTCTAACACAATTCTAAAAGGTCAGGTTTTGTTGGCCGCGGAGTTATCGCATGCAAACTAAACCTCGCATATTGGTAACTGGTGCTGCCGGACATACCGGTGCTGTTGTTGTGGATGACCTGCTGAAAGCGGGCTTTCCGGTACGGGCATTTGTACGGCAACACGATACGCGTTCAGCTGCTCTTGAACAGGCAGGCGCAGAAATTTTTGTTGGCGATCTTTTCGATTTCCGCGATGTCCGCGCAGCCATGAACGATGTCCAACGGGCATACCATTGCCCGCCTTTTGCAATGAACCTACTGCATGGTGCTATGGTTTTTGCCTTGGCGGCAGAGGATGCTAAACTGGAAGTGGTAGCACTTCTCAGTCAATGGCTTCCTCATGCATCTGACCCTTCAGTTGTGACCCGCGAACACTGGTTGGCCAATAATATTTACCGATGGATGCCGTCTGTCGATGTCATTCACATCAATCCGGGCTGGTTCGCCTTTGTCTATATGCTGGGGTTACCCAGTATCGTGCATCTGGGCATGATGGTAGGGCCGTTTGGTAACGCGCAAAACGCACCGCCTTCGAATGAAGATATCGGTCATGTTGCGGCTGCAGTTTTGGTCGATCCGGCAGATCATTTGGGCAAAAGTTACCGCCCAACCGGGCCTAAGCTAATGACGCCTGACGAGATGGCTTCGGATATGGGGAAGGCACTTGGGCGTAAAGTGAAATACCAGGATGCATCAGTCAAGATGTTCACCAAGGCAGCATTGGCGCAAGGCTTTCCGCTGTTTGAGATTGCACATGTTGCGCATTATTCTGCAGCATCGAAAAGCGGCGCATTTTCCAGCGGGGCACCCACTGACCATGTAGAGCAAGTCACGGGCAAACCAGCGGAACCTTTTATTGATACGGCACGACGTTATTTTGCCAACCCAAAGCTGATCTACCATTCCCTTGAGACTGGAACCAAACTTGGCGCATTTGCATTTCTGGCGCGCATGCTGATGACCCGCGCACCTGATCTGGGTGCCTATGAACGCAGTCTGGGCTATCCGTTATTGAAAAACCCGAAAATGGCCAGTGAAAACCCCGATTGGGTTGCAGCAGCCCAAAACCAACAACTTCATCTTCTGAGCGGAGTAGAGAATATGCGTTAGGCCGCACAGAGACAGTGCCATTCGGCAAGAGCAGCAGCGTGGTTGATCTTGAAATTCTACTGACTGTAAATTCTATGTTCTTAATTGAATTTTTCAAGTTTCGAACCCCTGCCGATCATAGGTTGCCAATAATTGCGTCCGGCTTTCAATAAGTTTTTTGACAAGAGCTGATCATAATGAAGTCAGTAAGCATATTGGGGATTATTAATTGAAAAAGGCCATTATCATCGGTTCGACAAGCGGAATAGGCTTAGCTCTTGGCTGCAAGCTTCTCACGGAAGGGTGGCAGGTTGGATTTACCGGGCGGCGTGCCGGGATTTTAGAAGAAATTAGTGTTAGATATTCTGGCGCAGCCTTTACTGAAAAACTTGATGTGACGAATTCAGACATGCCTGAGAAAATTATCGGCACCCTAATAGATAAAATGGAAGGCTGCGACCTGATCGTGGTTTCCTCAGGTGTAGGGCACATCAATTCCGAGCTGGTTATAGCCCCTGAACTAGCCACAATTGATGTCAACGTTGTGGGCTTCACGCATGTGGCCTTGGCGGCGGCAAAATATTTTATATCTCAAGGGCATGGGCATCTTGTGGTGATTTCGTCCATCGCAGCCAACCGTGGGGACAGCGGTGCTCCAGCTTATGGTGCAACAAAGGCATATCAATCAACCTACGCTCAAGCGTTGCGAAAGGTCACTGCCAAGTCAAGCCCGAGCATTACGGTCACAGATATTCAACCGGGATTTGTCGACACAGAGATGGTTCAGGGTGATGTCTTCTGGTTACAGTCTATTGATAAGGCAACTAATCAGATATTCATGGCCATCAACCGCAGATGCCGAAAGGTTTATATTACCCGGCGCTGGCGATTTATTGCATGGTTCATGCGGCATATGCCTGATTTTATATGGCACAAGTTATAAGTTGCGGAAACGCCAGATATTAGCCGTTTTTGTAAACGGCAACTTTGTCCGGTGGGTTCAACTGATCGCTGTGTCTGAGGTCAGCACCTACTGGACAAGTTTAGGATTTAAATAGCGGGGGTTTTTTGTTTCAGCGTAACTATTATGGAGTTAAAGATGAATAATTACTTCGGGTATTAATTGCTGCCACCAAGAAGCTGTTGAATAACATTCACGCAAGACCAAACAGATGTATTCTGACGAAGAAAAATTCCTTCAACAAATACCATCATACCCACTTGACGCCTACCCCCAACTCGCATAATCACGCCTCACCTTTGGCGGGGTAGCTCAGGTGGTTAGAGCAGCGGAATCATAATCCGCGTGTCGGGGGTTCAAGTCCCTCTCCCGCTACCAATATTCTCTATATATTAGAATGTTATGGTGCATATTGAAAATGTGTATTCTTGGCATTGGTTAAATTCAATTCTGGGGGACATATGGGGGACAAATTACACTTATATCCCTATATCTATTCGGACAGACACACTCCCCGCACTTGACCGAACCTAGTGTACAATGAATGGAGCATTCTAGGTGACACCTGCAAATCGAGAAAGTCTGCTTGTTTGGCGCGAGCGACAGCCAGACGCAAATGTGATACAGTTAGGGACAAGAAAATTCTAAGAAAGAAAGGAAGAGAAAATGAAGCGTCTCGTATTGATAGTCTTGGCGGCATTCTTCGCCCATCCTGCTTTTGCGTTTCACTGTCCTGCAGATATGGCGAAAATTGATACAGCACTTGCGGCGGAACCAAATATTTCAGGGGAGCAACTTGCCACTGTTCAGGAATTTCGTGTCGAAGGTGAAAAGCTGCACAAATCGAAAAAACACGCAGAGTCCGTAGCAATCCTTCAATCTGCGATGGAAATCCTGGGCATAAAGTGACTGATTTTAGCTAAAATAGCTGTAGCCGCTCAAACAAAGGCCCGATGCTCTGCATGCCTATTCAGACTATAATAGAACTTTTTCTCTCACAGTTCACTCTGTAATTTCAATTGGGTATCCTGCAGATTTCCATCCGGGGTATCCTTCCGCAAAATAATAGACCTTTTCATAACCCTGCGTAAGAGCATTGGCGCTTGCATTAGCCGAAAGCTTGCAATCAATGCCACCACAATAGAAAACCGCCTCCTCATCCTTGTCGAGACGCTCCATAAGCTTATCAAGCTGAAGGTTAATAGCTCCGGGGATATGACTTTGTTTCCAACTGAAATAACTCCGGGCATCAAAAAACTTCACCCCTCGTTCATGTAGTGATTTTGCGGTATTGACATCAATCTTTGTTGCACCCTCTACCGAATAACCGATTATACTGTCTCCAAATATCAAAGAACGCCACTCGTTCTGAGCATGGGCCGGTACGGTAAATACGAAAATTAAAACAATTAATCTTATGACTAAATTTTTCATTGTGGTATCCCCTTTTCAAAGTAAGCGTTGCCGCCTACATCTCTATCTCTGAACTATAATTCAAGGGCATCAGCTCGTCTAGCTTATTGACTTTGTGCGTGGGGGGATGGTCACAATCCCCAATGGAGGGAACTCTTAAATAGTATGTTTTCCCCAACCTGCCATAGCCATTCCTAGATTGCGCATAATCACGCGTGTATTGCGCTTCGTAGACTTGAACCATCATTTGCACTAACCTCACCATAGGTAAACTTCCGGGGGGTATTATGTCAGATAGCGGCAACCAAAAAACATTCGTTAACCAATATCGTAGAAAAACTTTATTATCAGGTGCCGCATTCCTTGCAGTGTATCTTTCAGCTCCAGCCAGTTTCGCTTGTGGTGGTGGACCTGACCCTGAGGATCAATCCAGTGGAGGGAGAAAAAAGCCTAAAGCGAAGAAAAATGTGCCCCAGATCAATGCCCCGTATAAAGAGAACTTTTCACAAAGACAATTTCGGAATTTAAGTGCTGCTGATCTGCGGGAACATAGTATTAATTCTTCACATAATAGGAGCACCCTCAAAATAGAGGGTTTTTCGCCTAGAATGACAAAAACACTATTTGAAATGGCTGGCCACGATCGCGCATCAACACGCAGACTAGTAAAAGATATGGCCAAGCTTAAAACAAAAAAAACACGTAAAGCACACTTAAGAAAAGAGATTAATCGCTCAGACGATCTTGATCGTATTTTGTATAAATCCATTAAAACTCTTGAAAAAAGAAAAGCGTCAAAAGCCGCCATAAAAGATGAAAAGACGCGAATGGACGATAACTTTGATTACAGGTATTTAGTTGTAAAATGGGCCAGAAATCCAATGGAGGGAACGCGTAAATAGTATATGTCAATTATACTGTAATATAGATTTAAAAGTTTAATGGCTATTGGAGTTACCCATTATGAAACGTATGATTGCAACCATTCTTACCTTACTAAATCTGTCCCTGACATCTGCAATTGCAGCTGACATTCAAAAGGGCTTGGATGCGTATCTTAACGGTGATTTTGCAACAGCCATGAGCGAATGGGCACCACTTGCCGAACAAGGTGATGTATCCGCCCAATACAATCTGGGCTTGCTATACGAAAGTGGCCTAGGCGTTGCTCAAGATGTTGTTGAAGCGGTGGAATGGTACAGGCTTGCAGCGGACCAAGGGGATGCGTCAGCGCAATACAATCTGGGTGTGATTTACGACGAAGGCCACGATGTTCCGCAAGATTATGCCGAAGCTGCAAAGTGGTACAATCTTGCAGCCGAACAAGGGGATGCATCCGCACAGTCCAATCTTGGTGTGATGTATGACAATGGTCGGGGTGTTCCACATGATCATATCACGGCATATATGTGGTTCAGTATCGCTGCATCACAGGGCAATAAGCTTGCCCATAAAAACAAAGATGACATAATAAAACAAATGTCCTCCGATGAAATAGACAAAGCACAGGCAATGGTGCGTGATTGTATGGATAGGGATTACGAAAATTGCGTGAATAGATAGGCGTTATTGGATGGATCGCGAACGGTCTAATATATGCATTTCTAATGCCGAGTGAAGGTCCACTAAGGACCATGAACAGAAGTTGCGCGGTTGCATTCGACCGGCAGCTTTGTCCCGCATTGCCGACATTGAGATACCTACATGCAATTTGGCCCAACCAATGTCGGCTTAGGGCCGTTAGCAGACTTGGTAACTATGGGCGGGAAGCAGACATTCGCTGCAGTGCAAGTTTTTATGGGCGTCACGCCGGATATAGCAGAGCTTATCCACGGATGCCTGTTGTCCTACCAGTGGATCAGATTGAGCCTTGGATGGCATGTGACGATGGGAACTACGGTTGGAGGAGTGGGTTTAAGCAACATCCGGTTAAGCCGTTTGGGATCATGGATGATGGGCCAGAGTTGATAGTGCGGATTGATTAAAAGACTGTTAAGGCGTAAGTCAAAATTTAATGTTTCAAGGGTTAATGCAATGCTTAATAAGTTATTAGATTCTGTTCGATGTAATATGTAAATAATTGATTAATATGTATATTAACCTACATATAAGGTACCGACGCCCGGTTGCATTTTTCCGTATTGATCAGGGTATATAGAGTGCCCTTAATCCACAGGACTTCGTGTTATCTACATTCGTTGGATTTATGTTCAACTAAGGCTATCTCAGAGCGCACCAGAGCCGCACTGAAGGCCGCAAAGGCACGAGGTGTTAATTGGGATGGGCAAACCCCAAACGCCGCTCAGAGCAGCTCTTAGCGTCCCTGAAGGGGGCGAAAGCAAATTCTGAAAAGTCAGATGAACATGCCGCATTGCTTGCACCTATTATATTGGACTTGAAACGGCAAAAGATGTCTTTGAGGAAAATGGCGACCCATTTGAATTCAACAGGCATCCCAACATCCCGAGGAGCCAAATGGCATGCGACTACTGTGCGAAATCTATTATTACGCTGCGACTATCAATGTCCGCTATGAGCGGTGGTCTCAACTGGTGAAGGCAACACTGTCTAACGTCAGCACCTATGGGACAGAATTGAGTATTTAACTAACGGAGGATTTCTGGTTCATCGTAACTTATATGGAGTGAAGATGAATAAGAAATCCGGACATTAAAAAGTTGCCTCCGTTAAACTGGTGAGGAACATTCCCGTAAGACCAGACAAATTACGTTCTTGTGTAACTCAGGTATCGGATAGGTGACCATGCAATCGAGCAGGACATATCGGACATGCTCTTCACATCTGATACGCATTCAAATCCTTAGGCAGTGATAACCAATGTACGTAAGTGCCAATGTGCGGATTTCCGCGGATTATTGGAAGTTATTGGGAAAATCTACAATTAAACCATTGGTTGTTGTATATCAGTCTCGCTAATAATCGAGCGATA
>JAJFHZ010000038.1 GCA_021775355.1 Amylibacter sp.
TACATTTGCATGTACCTTAGACGGTTTTGATGACCCTTTCACCACAATGCAACTGGTTGCGGAGTATTTCCGCAAATTATCTGCTGATGATCGCTATTTCGGTGGCGAACCGCTACAGCCGGATGCATCGAAATTGCATCAGATTGCTATAAGTGCGAATCCAAACAGAATTGATGCCGAAGTATCCGATAATAGCGTGATCCTGCGGCAGGCTGATGTTGTCGATGTTCCCTCCAAGGTACAACCCGTCGACACGGACGCACCCGCCCAGGAAGACGTGGCACCGCAAGAAGAAGCGGTACCACAAAATGACGTTGTTTCTGAAACGCAAGCAACACCTGCCGAAGAAACTGTTGATGAAGCGAATGAAAATACAGCATCATTTTCATCTCGCCGCGCAGCAGTCATCGAAGAAACTTCAGCTCTTGATACAACCATCGCGGAAGAAGACGTAACACCTGTTGTTTCACCGGAAGAAAAAACCGTTGCCGATACGATATCTGATGCTCTGATTTCCTCTTTGGATGAAAATATAAACGATACGACAACGGCGGATGAACTTTCACCCAGTCTGGAAGAGGAAATCCCTTCCGAAACCGTGTCAGCTGCGGTTCAAGCCCTGAAAAGCGGCGAAGCAATAGATCGTTGGTTGGAAACCACCAATGAAAAAATGGCATTGCCGGAACATGTGTCCAAAGCAAATGCCCTTGAACGCCTGAAGGCCGCCGTCGCTGCCACAGAAGCCGAACGCGCCACACGTATGGGTAATATTACACCCGATACGGTTGTTGAAACTGGCGAAGAACGCCGCGACAACACAATTTCTTTCCGCCGCGAGCTGGCCAAAGTACGCAAAGCTTACGAGCTGGAAACAAGTGTGTTTTCGCGACCCAAAGCACGCAATGTAACCGCCAACAATGGCAACTCAAGACCTCTTGTATTGGATTTGGGTCAACGCATTGACAGTACCAAACAAACCGAAACGGCCCTGCCCCGCGCCACAATCAAAAAAAAAAGCAGTCTAACGCTGGTTAGTGATCAACCTTCTGAGAAGCGCAATCCAAAGGTTACAGTTAAACGTACACCAAAAGAGGAACTTCCCAGCTTTGATGATTTTACCAAGATTATGGGCGCAAGTACGTTAATCGAATTAATGGAAGCATCGGCCGCTTACATGACTTTGGTCCTTGGCAAAGAAAACTATTCCGAAGAGCAAATCGCTGCCAATCTGCCAGAGCATATCAAAAAGATCGTAAAACAAGAAGAATGCACGAGTATGCTTGAGCGTTTGAATAAACGTGGATTTATGGAAACAGCCAACGATGGCAACTATAAAATTTCCATGGTGCGTAAAGCGGCCTATCAAAAAAAATATCTGGCAGGTTAAACTTTAGGTATCGGGATCATCCTTTCCGACACCTTTGAATATAAACTTGAACGGCAAAGCCCAAGCCACACCCAAGATCAGATAAATCAACAATTCAACCAATGTCGGCAGACGCGGAATTGCCGTCATGATCGTGGCTGCCACCACAATATAAAACGGCAACCAAATCAGTAAAACGGCCAAAGACCAACGACGGCGTGCTTTATAAGACAAAGCCATCAGTCGGCAAACGGATCAGTAACCAGAATCGTATCTTCACGTTCCGGGCTGGTTGACAATAATGCCACCGGGCAATCGATCAATTCTTCCACGCGGCGCACATATTTAATCGCAGCCGCTGGCAAATCATTCCAAGATCGCGCCCCTTCTGTACTGTCAGACCACCCCGGCATTTCTTCATAAATCGGTTTGCACCGCGCCTGCGCTTCTGCCGCCGTTGGCAGGTAATCCAGTCGTTTGCCATCCAGCTCATAAGCCACACAGATTTTCAGCGTCTCGAACCCGTCCAGAACATCCAATTTTGTAAATGCAATGCCCGAAACACCCGATGTCGCACAGGTTTGCTTGACCAAAACCGCATCAAACCAGCCACAACGCCGTTGACGGCCTGTTACGGTACCAAACTCATGACCACGCTCACCCAATCGTTGGCCGTCTGCATCATGTAACTCAGCCGTAAAAGGCCCTTCGCCCACACGCGTTGTGTAAGCTTTCACAATACCCAGCACAAAATCAATCGCCCCCGGCCCAACGCCTGTCCCTGTCGCGGCTTGCCCTGCGATCACGTTGGATGAGGTCACAAACGGATATGTTCCGAAATCGATATCCAGCAACGCCCCTTGCGCCCCTTCAAACAAAATCCGCTTCCCCGCTTTGCGTTTTTCAGCCAGCACTTTCCAAACTGGGGCGGCAAATTGCAATACGCTTGGCGCAATCTCTTCAAGGGCTGCCAACAATGCTTTGCGATCCACTTCAGGCAATCCCATACCTCGGCGCAACGTATCATGGTGCTGCAACAAGCGGTCAATGCGTTTTTCCAAAGTTTCGCGGTCGGCCAGATCCGCCACACGAATGGCGCGACGCCCGACCTTATCCTCATAAGCCGGCCCAATGCCGCGCCCTGTCGTGCCAATTTTGGCAACCGTATTTTGACCCTCACGGGCACGATCCAATTCCCCATGCACTGGTAAAATAAGTGGTGTATTTTCCGCAATCACTAGATTTTTAGGTGTAATATCAACACCTTGTCCTCGCAACTTTGCAATCTCTTCTTTCAGATGCCACGGATCGAGAACCACGCCGTTGCCAATAACCGACAACTTGCCACCGCGCACAATTCCTGAAGGCAGCAAAGACAGTTTGAAAACTTCGCCATCAATCACCAGCGTATGGCCCGCATTATGGCCACCCTGAAACCGCGCAATGACATCTGCGCGCTCAGATAGCCAATCTACGATTTTACCTTTACCTTCATCACCCCACTGGGCGCCCACGACCACAACGTTTGCCATAAATTAAAGACTCGCTTTTGATTAGAACCCTAGCGGGTATAACCGTGCTGCGCGCTTAGGCAAACCTAAAAAGTGTCGCGGGTGCCAAATGTCCTGCCCCGCCAACCAAATAACCCATCGACAAGCTGCCCCTCATATATTAGACACCGCCGAGTAGTTATTCACACACAGGGCAACCCCATGGAAAACGTCGTTCTTGTCATTCACCTGATCCTAGCTTTGGGCTTGATTGGTATCGTGCTGATCCAACGTTCCGAAGGTGGCGGTTTGGGCATTGGCGGCGGTGGCGGCGGTGCTGGACGTTCCGGACGACCCGCGTCCACACCAATGGCCAAAGTCACATGGTTTTTCGCTATAGGTTTTGTCATCACCAGCATCTCGTTAACAATAATTGCGGCACAGGACGCCAATTCAAACAGCGTGATCGACCGTTTGGGTTCTGACCTGACACCACCACCTGCCAGTCAGGCAGATACACCTGCCCCCGCAGGCTTGGATGGCAGCCTGCTACCACCCGCACCGGCAGCCCCACCAACAGCTGAATAACCCAACGCAACCCCAACAAATAGGTGGGGTTGCCTAAAAAACCACACGATCTTGCGGTTCTACTCTTGTCAGAATCGCCTTGGTCAGTTATTAGTCAAATCCCGTGATACAGGCGTTTTTTTGACTGCTCAGGGACGTCCCAATAACCAAAAACCACGGGAGATGCCAGATCCATGGCACGATATATTTTTATTACAGGCGGCGTTGTTTCATCTTTAGGCAAAGGATTGGCCTCGGCTGCGTTAGGCGCACTTTTGCAGGCACGCGGCTATTCGGTACGCCTGCGCAAACTTGACCCCTACCTGAATGTCGATCCCGGAACCATGTCCCCCTTTGAACACGGCGAAGTGTTCGTTACCGACGACGGTGCCGAAACCGATCTGGACCTTGGCCATTATGAACGCTTCACAGGGGTCGCGGCCCGCCAAACCGATTCCATATCCTCAGGCCGCGTCTACACGACTGTTCTGGAAAAAGAACGCCGTGGCGATTATCTGGGAAAAACCATTCAGGTCATCCCCCATGTTACCAACGAAATCAAAGACTTCATAAACATCGGCGATGATGAGGTCGACTTTATGCTGTGCGAAATCGGCGGTACCGTGGGTGACATCGAAGGCCTGCCGTTTTTTGAAAGCATTCGACAATTCAGTCAGGACAAACCGCGCGGCCAGTGCATTTTCATGCATCTTACGCTGCTTCCCTACCTCAAAGCATCGGGTGAATTGAAAACCAAACCCACCCAGCATTCGGTCAAAGAATTGCGCTCCATCGGTATAGCACCTGATATTTTGGTCTGCCGATCTGAAATGGAAATCCCTGAAAAAGAACGCGCCAAACTCGCCCTTTTCTGCAACGTGCGCCCCGACAGCGTAATCCCTGCATATGACCTTGAAACCATCTATGATGCCCCATTGGCCTATCACGAAGCGGGCATGGATCAGGCGGTTCTGGACGCGTTCGGCATTTCACCCGCCCCCAAACCCGACCTTCGCACTTGGCGTGATGTATCTGACCGCATCCACCACCCGGACGGCGAGGTTAAAATCGCCGTGGTTGGCAAATACACCCAATTGGAAGACGCCTATAAATCAATTGGCGAGGCATTAACCCACGGTGGCATGTTCAACCGTGTCAAAGTCAAAACCGAATGGATTGACGCCGAAATTTTCGAAAACGGCGATGCCGCACACAGTCTGGAAGGTTATGACGCCATCCTGGTTCCGGGCGGCTTTGGCGAACGCGGCACCGAAGGTAAGATCAAGGCCGCACAATTCGCCCGCGAACGCAAAATCCCCTATCTCGGCATCTGTCTCGGCATGCAAATGGCCGTGATCGAAGCGGCGCGCAATCTGGCAGGCATGACCGATGCAGGCTCAGAAGAGTTCGACCATGAGATAGGTAAAAAACGTTTCACACCTGTTGTTTACCACCTGAAAGAATGGGTTGAAGGCAACCGCACAGTGGCCCGCGCCGTGACCGACGACAAGGGTGGCACCATGCGCTTGGGCGCATATAATGCTACGTTGAAAGAAGGCTCTAAAGTCGCCGAAGTTTACGGCAACACCGCGATTTCCGAACGCCACCGTCACCGCTATGAGGTCGACATAAAATACCGTGAAAAACTGGAAAAATGCGGCCTGATCTTTTCCGGCATGTCACCTGACGGCAAACTGCCCGAAATTGTCGAAGCCACAGATCACCCATGGTACATAGGCGTGCAATACCACCCTGAACTGAAGTCAAAACCGTTCCTGCCACACCCCCTATTTCGGGATTTCGTGAAAGCAGCGGTGGAACAAAGCAGGTTGGTTTAAGCAACAAAAAACGCCATCACCCGACTTATTCGGATGATGACGCCATATTGTTTTCGTTTAACGCCTCTTATTGTGGAAATGCAAACTTTGTATGAACCATGTCCAGACGGGATACGGATGCAGACAACAAAGGTGCTGCCAGTTTAAAAGCAGGATCATTGATCAAGCCGTAATAACTCGCCGTATTGTTCCACTCAACAATTCCGGCCATATTCGGATCCAATACATAACCACCCTTTGGCCCATCTTCCAACGGCTTCAACGTGGCAATGAACTTTGGCGGGCCATATTTTTGTTTGGGCGCTTCAGACAGCTTGAAATAAGCCGGCAAAGACGCTTTTGCAGCAAATGTTAACCATGCCGTGAAAAATTCATATGTTTTGTCTTCATGAAACGTCAGCGGAGTGTCTTCATCAACAGTATAAAACGCCTGCTTGAAAAATGTCATCGCATCTTCACGAAGCGGGAACAGTTTTTGGGCATCCTTATCTGCGTGCATTTTATCGCGCGCCTCCAAGCTGGGCCATTCAAAGATCACAACCATCTGCGGCGTTATTTCACCGCCCGTTACAGCCGTTACCTGAAAATTGCCCAGCATTTTACCGCCATAAGACGCAACAATCGGCATGATCTTCGGCAGGTAGTCCCCCATCAATTGTATTTCTTTGCCACCCTCGACAGAAGCATAAGAAACCTCGATCAAAGTGTCGGCCTTTAACAGAACCGTGGCTTCGCGCGATTGTGCCACAAGCGGTGTTGTCACAAGGGATAGCGCAAGAACAGCGGCACTGACGACCCCTGCAAGCCGCACAAAAGGTAGTTTTGGCATCATTTTGCCAATGGTCGATATTTTACGTGTCATTTCTTTTTCTTTCGTTTGTTTTCAGTTCATAATTAACGTCTGCGCAGGCCATTCCTACGCAGGCATATTCAGCTTGAATTTGTAAATGTCGGGCGCATTGGCAGCTTTATCTTTGCCTGAAGCAGCAAACGCATCATCCCATACACAGACATGAAGTTTGCTTGGCGCATAAGCACCGTCCATGACTGGCTTCAGTGTGACCAAAAGCGTTTTATCTATGATCTTCTTCAAATCGCCGGATGTCCATTCAGCAACCAATGCATAGTCCTGACCTTCAGCAAAACTGATCGTTTTATCCGCCTCGACATTGAAAAAATGCCCGTTGGAAAAGAATGCAAGCGTTTCATCACGTATTGGTTTAACCGCCAAAAATCGTGGATCATCATGCAGTTTTTTATAGTCATAAATGCTAGGCCATTGAAAAACGCACCCATTTTAGGCTGACCTATTTTTGACGTTGATGCCTGAACAGCAAATGATCCCAACGGCTTACCGCCTAAATCTGCAACAATTGGGCCGACTTTTGGGAAATAATCCTGAAACAGTTGTTGTTCCATACCTTCCTTGATTGTGGCAAACGACAGCTCTGTCACTTGGCTGCTATCGAATTTAATATCTACAGTTTTCATTTTGAAACTTCCGTATCTGGTTTTTAGATACGGACTTGTAAGTGAATGTAAAAATGCTGCATAGTTCGCATAATTACATTTATAAATCGCAAATACGCGCCCCCTTGTAAGGACATATAATGAACTGGGATGATTTGAAAATATTCCGCGCAATAGCTAAAACCGGCGGTTTGAAAAAGGCTGCAGATAAACTCGATTTGCACCACACCTCTTGCGCCAGACGATTAAAGGTGCTGGAAAATGATCTGGGAACAAAACTGTTCGACCGGCTGCCAAGTGGCTACCGGTTAACCGAGGCAGGGCAACGCCTGACGAACTCGGCGGATATTATTTACGACGAATTCAACGACATCGAACTTGACCTGACAGGCAAGGACGCACGCCTAGAGGGCGACATCCGCGTAACCTTGCCCATCGGTTTTGCCACGCATCTGCTGATGCCCGCAATCCACCAATTCATGCAGCTTTATCCCGATGTTCACATCGACATAAATATGACTTATCAAGTCAGGGATCTTGCCGCCCGCGACGCCGACATCGCCATTCGCCATGTCGACAATCCACCTTACTCTCTGGCAGGTAAACGCGTTGTGCAAATCTACAGATCGGCCTATGCCAGCAATCAATACCTTGAAACCCATGATCCGGTGAACAAACCATTGGATTGCCACTGGCTGGGCTGGGGGGACGCGGAAAATCACCTGAAATGGCCGCAAAAGAAGAAATTCCCAACCATTCCCGTGCGCGGGAACATGTATTCTGACGTATTGCAACTGGCCGCGATCCAAGATCACATGGGCATCGCATCCCTGCCCTGCTTCATCGGCGACGCGGCTCCCGGTATCCGCCGTATACCCATGGCCGAAGCTGAACCAAACGACTGGATATGGGTACTTGCCCACCGCGACATGATGTCAAACGCCCGCGTGCGTACTTTCATGAACCACATCGCTTTGGCATTTGAAGATCACCATGACTTGTTGCAAGGAAAATTTGTTTCTTAAAGTCCGCCCCTATACCTTCCAATTGGTTTAAATATCCAAAACCCACCATGTCTCATACGCATTGTGCACTAGTTGTGCACACCGATCATACGCCCCTTTTATAAAAACAGGTATGAAAAAAGCCGCGCAGGCAGGCACACCCACGCGGTTTTCATTCGATTGGGTAGTCTAGTTCAAAAAGTCAGGGTTTTGCGCCAGAACTTTCGCTTCATGCCCTTTCAGACTTGTGCGTGCCGCAGGCCCGTAAGTCTCGACATCATCGCGCAATTCAGGGAACAGCGTATAAATCTCATCGCGCGCTTCATTGGTCAGTGCCGCAATCCCGACTCCACCCGGATGGAAGCTTTCTGATGGCGCACCATTGGCTAAAACAATCTCGTGGGTGTCGAACAGCATGTGGAAGTATTCCACTTCACCGCCTTCTTTCACATAGATAGTATCGTTATTTACCAGATGCTTAGCAGCTGCCAACACTTCGCGTTCACCAAATAACAGTTCTGATTTCCAGCCCTCAACAACCATTCTGTGTTGTGGGGAAACCAGCAGATCGCGATCGTTTGCCATTGCACCCGCTTTGATCATAATAGGCGCAAAGTTACCCGCTGCAGGCACAACCCGTGACCCGATCCAGCGTAACTCCTGCAAGCCGTGATCTCTGGTCAGAACTTTCTCACCAGCGACAATATCCTCAATCGCTTTCTCGCCGCCTTCGGTCACAATCATTGTGCCGCGTGTAAAGCAGACAATCATATTCTCTATTTCAGAGAAGTTCACTGTGACCAGATCACCATCCGCATTGGTATACTCAAAATGACCATTCTCACGTGAAGGATCGTCATAGTTAATATCACCGGAATTCAACAACCCCGAAGTGAACAGATTTGTCAGATCCAGAACATCACCAAACTCATTTGGCGCACCCGGGTAATCATCATTCGTGGTGTCCGCGTTGTCAGCCTGATTAGCTTCGCCAGTTTCACCACCAGTAATATCCAGGGTCGTCGGGCCTGTACCAGCTGAGTCGTTCAGGCTGGCGTCAATTGTAAAGACGTCATCACCATGGCCGCCGTTTGCAGCATCACCTGCGCCTGTAATAATGGTATCATCATCACGGCCACCTTCCATGGTATCAGAACCGTTGCCACCTTCCAGTGTGTCAGTGTCATCGCCACCGTATAATTCGTCGTCACCTTTGCCACCGTATAATTCGTCATCGCCTTCGCCACCGCCAAGAACATCATCGCCACCAAGGCCCGTAAGAACATCATCACCCAAGCCGCCAAAAAATTCGTTGGTAAACGTATCGGCAGGGTCGGTTCCTTCGTGATCAAAACCCGTAAGAACATCATCAAAATCAGAACCAATAACACCATCGATGCCGCCCAGAATTTTATCGTTATCTGCATCACCACCGGACAATTGTGAGGTAGTTAGGTTAACCGTTACTGCCGCATCGGAATTACTGTAATCAAGATTGTCTTGGCCTGCGTTTCCTTGAAATGCATCTGCCCCCTCGCCACCGATAAAGACGTCGTCACCTTCGCCGCCATAAAGGAAATTAGTTCCCGCGCCCCCTGCGATGGTATCATCACCTTCGTAGCCAAAGACAATATCGTCGTCGCCATCAGCACCATCAATCGTGTCATTGTCCACGTCAACAAAGCCAACCAGCATTGTATCATCACCGGATGTGCCGTCTACTATATCATTTCCATTATTGTGCGTATCTTTAGTCTTATCAGTCATCTTCTCGCTCCTTACGCTAAACAGGCTTACTCTTAAAGCTCGTTGCTCTCGGGCTCCCCCCAGAGATTAAATATCCGCATTTTGTTTTTTCGCCCAACAAAGGTCATGGTGAACACACATTGCCGTCACAATTAGCCTTATAAATGCCACATTTGGATGGGAAGTAAAATTTGTTTTTCCGTATATTGAAAAAATGATATAGAGAGAAACAATACTGTCATTATGGCCGTTAAGTTTCGTACTAGAGCTACTTTAATCACTAAAATACAGGATTTACTCCGCCTATGCGTGTGAAGGAAACAAAATTAGATGCTCTACCTATCGGCTCTGCCCAACGCGCTTTCCTTGTTTTAGAGATGATTCTAAAAAACGGGCCAATAAAGCCCGCTGAAATATGTCAAAAATCTGGCCTTGGGCGCAGTTCTGTTCACCGTGCCATTCACCTGCTTGTCGATCAGGGCTGGGTGCGTCAACAATTGGGGGACAGGGCCTGTGTCGCAACTTACCAATTAGACCAACTGGCAGTTGACGCAAACTTCAGCCAGCCTGTACAGGACCAGATTTATCCAATCCTGAAAGAACTGTGCGTCGCACATTATCTGCATGGTGATATTGCATTCATGTTTGGCGGAGGTCGCATCAAATTGGTCGAAAGTACTGACAGTAAAATCGATATAAATGCAGAGTTTTCCTTGGTGTCGTCTGATATCGCCACAGCAATATACAGCATCATGGAACCGGTACAAATCACCCGCCTGACTTCACGCGCCTTACAGACGATTGGCCCGCAGGAAAACGAAGAGGTCGTATCCGGAAGATTAGCCAAAAGGATCATACGGGCGCGTCAGGACGGGAATATGGCTTGGTCCTCTGACAGTTCTGTAGTCAGCATTCCATTTCAGGATGATGCGCAACTGTTTGGCGCAGTGCGGTTGCGACAAAAAGTATCGACACGCACCGCTAGGCAAACTCTATTGTTCGTCGCCTCAGAACTGCAAAGAACCCTGCCTGAGGTCTTTAAATAAGACACATTAATTATAAAGAACCTGATCACAAAATTCTGAACACATTTTCACGCGGAAGTCATTGATCTGTCTCAATCGAAAGTTTATGTCATCGATATGATCAAAGACATAATGAAAGCCTTTCAGGCTAAAATGCCCCGGACATTGAGTAAAGATGATGCCCGTATTGCGCTTGCGGCCCTTATGGTGCGGCTTGCACGTGCGGACGGAAACTATCAAAATGTTGAAATATCAATGATTGATCATGTTCTGGTCAATCGTTTTGGTCTGAATGCAGGTGCCGCGCAAGCACTTCGTGAACAAGCAGAAGAAATTGAAGTACACGCTCCTGATAATGTACGCTTTACCCGCATTATAAAAGACGCAGTTCCTTATGAAGAACGGGCAAGTGTTATCGAGGCCCTTTGGTCAGTGGTTTTATCCGACGGGGACCGCGACGATGAAGAACACGGCTTTATGCGGCTAATCACCAGTCTTTTAGGTGTCAGTGACCGTGATAGTGCATATGCCCGCCAACGTGCAGATAAAGCTATTGGTTAATTTTCGTTTTGAAAACTCCGGATTTTAAGGTAATCACAAAACTGTGAATATAATTCACATCCTTAAAAACTGGAGACACCCATGTCGTCGCAATTGCGCCCTTCGCGGGCCTATGAGTGGCCAACGCTTTGCCTACTTGCACTAACCTATACACTATGGGTTAGTATCACCCTTTACGCACAGACCTTGGGGCCTGCTTTATCAATCCTGCTTTTGTCACCCGTCATCACATTGCACTCTTCATTGCAGCATGAAACCCTGCATACGATTGAACCACGCTGGAAGTTTTTTGGACAACTCATGGTTTTCCCCGCTATCGGACTTGCCATCCCATACATCAGATTTCGTGACAGCCATTTGCAACATCACAACAATGAAAACCTGACCGATCCTTATGATGACCCTGAAAGCGGTTATATGGTGAAAGAAGTTTGGACAAGCTTACCCCGATGGTTGCAGATCATTTTGACATTTAACAACACCTTATTGGGCCGCCTGCTGATCGGGCCACTGATCGGGCAAATCGCGTTTATGCGTGCTGACTGGCGATTGATCAAAGCAGGAAATCGCGCGGTATTAATCGGTTGGCTGGTGCATATCCCCGCAGTTATTCTTGTGCTTAGCTGGTTACTTACGGCCGGAACGATGCCAATTTGGGCCTATGCAGTTGCAGCCTATGCCGGCCTTTCCATCCTTAAGATCCGCACATTTCTGGAACACCGAGCATACACCCAACCCAATGGCCGCAGTGTTATTATAGAAGGACAATGCCCATTGTCTTTCTTGTTTTTGAACAACAGCCTGCACGCGGTTCATCATGCGCATCCGCAAGTTTCATGGTATAACCTTCCGGCTTATTACCGCACCAGCAAAGCCAAATTTCTGGGGGAAAACCGTGATTACCGGTACGCCAACTATGCCACCGTATTTCGCAAATATTTCTTTCACGCCAAAGAACCTGTTGAACATCCCCTTTGGAGCTTGGAGAACCGCCATGATCGCTAGCCTGCCAATGTATCAGCGCACGGAAAATAAGGCAGCGCATAATCGTTATTGGCAATCTATTGCGGCAAACTTAAACAGAAACGGTATCGATGCACCGGCACAGTTAAGCGAATGCGAAGGCAATGATCACTGGCTGCGCAACGACCTTGTCCTTAGCCAGACCTGCGGTATGCCTTATCGAATATCTTTGCACGGTAAGGTACAATTGGTGGGCACACCCGGCTTTGAGACCCCAAATTGTCCAGCAGGTTATTACAACAGTATTTTCATCGTAAATACGCAGGACACCCGAACAAAGCTTGGCGACTTCAAAACGGCAAATATAGCGGTGAATGAAATAACTTCGCAATCAGGCTTTGCCGCCCCACAAAACGCGGCCAAAAAAGCGGGTTTTCAATTTAAAGACATAACACTTTCTGGTGGGCACGCCATTTCGGCAAAAATGGTCGCGTCAGGGCAAGCAGATATTGCTGCCATTGACGCGGAAACATGGCGTAATATTCAAATATACGATAATTTTACCACAGAACTACGGGTTTTATGCAACACAGAACCGACACCCGCCCTGCCCTATATTTGTGCATTGGGATTGGATAAAACAGTTATCGCACAGGCAGTAACAGATGCCATTGATGCCTTGTCAAACGAAGACCGCGCATGCCTGAACATACGCGGCCTGATCCAAATCCCTAGTGCTGACTATTTGGCAGTCGAAAACCCTTAGAAAAACGCCTGCAAGCCAGTTTGTGCACGCCCCAAAATAAGCGCATGTACGTCATGGGCACCTTCGTAGGTGTTCACGGTTTCAAGGTTCACCATATGGCGCATCACTTGAAATTCCTGACTGATCCCGTTGCCGCCGTGCATATCACGTGACATTCGTGCAATATCCAATGCTTTACCACAGTTGTTGCGTTTGATCATGGAAATCATCTCGGGTGCCGCTTTGGCCTGATCCATCAAACGGCCAACCTGTATTGATGCTTGCAAGCCGAGTGTAATATCGGTTTGCATATCGGCCAGTTTTTTCTGGAATAACTGGGTTTGCGCCAACGGGCGTTTAAACTGGATACGATCCAGCCCGTATTGGCGCGATGCGTGCCAACAAAACTCGGCTGAGCCCATCACACCCCAAGCAATGCCGTAACGCGCACGGTTCAAGCAGCCAAACGGGCCTTTCAGACCTTCTACATGTGGCAGAAGCGCATCTTCGCCGACTTCAACGTCCTGCATCACAATCTCGCCGGTAATGGAAGCACGAAGCGATAACTTGCCTTCAATTTTCGGCGCAGACAAACCTTTCAGACCTTTTTCCAGCACAAAACCTTTAATCCTGCCGCCATGTTCTTCGGACTTGGCCCAAACCACAAACACATCCGCAATCGGCGCGTTGGAAATCCACATTTTCGAACCCGTGATCTTATACCCTGTTGCAGTCTTGACCGCGCGAGTTTTCATCCCACCCGGATCAGAGCCTGCATCCGGCTCAGTCAGCCCGAAACAACCGATATACTCACCCGACGCCAGTTTTGGCAGGTATTTCATGCGTTGCTCTTCACTGCCGTAAGCGTAAATCGGATACATCACCAAGGATGATTGCACAGACATCATCGACCGATAGCCACTATCCACACGTTCAACTTCACGCGCAACCAATCCATAAGTCACATAGCCTGCACCAATGCCACCATATTCTTCCGGCAAAGTCGCACCAAGCAAACCCATTTCACCCATTTCGCGAAAAATTGCAGGGTCGGTTTCTTCATTGGCATAGGCCTGAATGATACGCGGTTGCAACTTATCCTGCGCATAGGCACGTGCCGCATCGCGGATCATGCGTTCCTCTTCCGTCAGCTGATCTTCCAGCATCAAGGGGTCTTCCCAGTTGAATGATCCCAAATCGGGGGCGTCTTTCGGTTTAAGGCTAGGTTTTTCAGCAGACATCATAAACTCCATCAAAGCGGCTTTTTCCATGGACTAAACAAGAACGTTACGGTCTGCAAGCTGTCCTTTGGAAATAATTTGATCAAATTATTCTTGCGCCCCTCATAGGGCATCTGCTAGCCATGGTTTAACAACCCAAATCAGGTGACCTATGAAGATCGGTATTTTGCAAACAGGCATGGCCCCTGTAGAACTGGCTGATAGCCACGGGGAATACCCCGAAATGTTTGAACAGTTTCTGGCAGGACGTGGATTCGACTTCCAAAACTTCAACATACTAAAACACCAATTTCCGAAATCCATTGATGATGCCGACGGTTGGCTGATTACAGGATCCAGGCACGGTGTTTATGAAGACCACGACTGGATCGCACCGCTGGAAGAGTTTGTGCGCAAAGTCTACGCCGCCGATATTCCCCTTGTGGGCGTCTGTTTCGGACATCAGATCATTGCCCAGGCCTTGGGCGGCAAGGTTGAAAAATACACAGACGGATGGTCAGTGGGCCATGCCGAATATGAAATGGAAGATTGCGAAAATCCAATTTTACTGAACGCATGGCATCAGGATCAGGTTGTTGAACTCCCTGAAAACGCCCGGGTTATCGGTGCCAGTGCATTTTGCAAATATGCAATGCTGGCTTATGGCGACAAGGTTTTAACCGTGCAACCGCATCCGGAATTCAGTGACCACTTCGTTGAAGGGTTGATTAAGTATCGCGCGGTTGGTGTTGTACCAGATGATCTGTTACAGGTTGCAACATCGCGTATGGGCACACCGAAACAGGCGGAAATGATTGCCGATCTGTTTACCGATATATTCAAGCAGGCAAAAGCTTAAGGAGGCTCTTATGAGCACGCAAAACGACTGGATCAAAAAACTGCCGCAGGCCGCACAGGATTATGTCGCAGGACGTAAACTGGAAGAGGTGGAATGTATAATCTCAGACACCCCCGGTATCAGTCGCGGCAAATGCATGCCAGCACGTAAATTTGGCCGTATGGATCAAATGTACCTGCCTGACAGTATTTTCTATCAAACAATCACCGGTGGCTATGTCGATATAGACGAGATGGAAAACCAGTACACCGAGGGCGATATGGTGCTGACACCTGATTTTGCTTCAGCTACAGCTGCACCTTGGACAGGTGACATCACATTACAGGTCATTCACAATGTTGAAGACTTAAAAGGCAACCCCATGCCCGTGGTGCCGCGCAATGTTTTAAAGCGCGTGTTATCTTTGTATGAGGCCGAAGGTTGGGCGCCCGTGGTAGCCCCTGAAATGGAGTTTTATCTTGTCGCGCCCAACACTGACCCCAACCATCCAATTGAACCCCCCATGGGGCGCACAGGTCGAAAAGCGGCCAGTCAACAGGCTTATTCAATGTCGGCGGTGGATGAATACGGCCCCGTCATTGACGACATATATGATTTTGCAGAAGCGCAAGGCTTTGAAATAGATACAATTATTCAAGAAGGTGGTGCAGGACAGATTGAGATTAATCTGCAACATGGCGATCCGATCAAACTGGCCGATGAAGTATTCTTTTTCAAACGCCTTATCAAAGAAGCCGCCTTGCGCCACAATTGTTTTGCCACCTTTATGGCCAAACCGATGGGCGACCAGCCAGGCTCTGCCATGCATATCCACCACTCTATTCTGGATACAAAAACCGGCCGGAATATCTTTACGGGCAAAGACGGCGAATCAACGGCAGCCTTTACCCAGTTCATTGCAGGATTACAAACCTACCTGCCCGCAGCGACCCCGTTTATTGCGCCTTATGTGAACTCATACCGACGTTATGTGGCGCATTTTTCTGCGCCTATCAATTTAGAATGGGCCGAAGACAACCGCACCACGGGTATCCGCGTACCCATTTCCGGCCCGGAAGCGCGCCGCGTTGAAAACCGTGTCGCAGGTATGGATTGCAACCCTTATATCGGGATCGCTGCCAGTTTAGCTTGTGGTTATTTGGGGATGAAAAACAAACTGAAGCCACGTAGTGCCGCATCCGGTGAAGCCTATGAAGCGGAAAGGGATATACCACCATCCATGTACGAAGCCCTTTCGTTACTAGATGAATGTCCGGAGTTAGCCGAGATTATGGGCAAAGAATTCACAATGATTTACAAAGCAATCAAACGGATGGAATATGATGAATTTCAAGAAGTTATCTCACCTTGGGAACGTGAACATCTGTTGATGAATGTCTGATGGATATGCTGCACAAGAATGACCGGTTGGGGCAATATCCCGACAGTTGGTATACTGCAACCGCTAACAAACTGTCAGCGTTCCCTACCCTAAAAGGTGCGATTAAGGCGGACATCTGCATCATCGGTGCAGGTTACACCGGTCTGTCATCCGCCCTGCATTTGGCACAAGCCGGCTTTAACGTGGTCTTGCTGGACGCCCACCGTGTTGGCTGGGGTGCGTCAGGGCGGAATGGCGGGCAATTGGGTAGCGGCCAGCGACGTGAACAAGATGAATTAGAAAAAATACTTGGGGTCGATCATGCCAAGCTGCTTTGGGATATTGCCGAAGAAAGCAAAGCCACTGTGCGCGATCTGGTGACAGCACATGACATTCAGTGCGATTTGCGCGACGGCATCGCCCACACCGATTGGCACGCATCCGGCGTACCGGCCCAGCACGCTTACGCGGAAAAACTGCAACGCGATTACGGCTACGACAAAATATCCACACTTGATAAAACACAAGTACGCGAACTGGTTGGGTCAAACGCTTATCACGGTGGTACACTTGATATGGGTGCTGGACATCTGCACCCGTTGAACTTCGCGCTTGGTCTGGCAAAGGCGGCTGCAGATGCAGGTGTCAGTATTTATGAAAAATCCGAAGTAACAGGCATTAAAAGCGGTAAAAATCACCACATTGCAACCGCTTCGGGAACCGTGGACGCCACACATCTGATCTACGCTTGCAATGGATATTTAGGCCATTTGGAAGGCAAGGTTGCCGCCAAAGTTATGCCGATCAACAATTTTATCGTCGCAACCGAGCATTTGGGCAAAGATATGGCCGAAAGCCTGATTGCACGCGATGTAGCAATCGCCGATAGCAAATTCGTGGTGAATTATTTCAGACGCAGTACCGACAACCGTATGCTTTTCGGTGGCGGCGAAACTTATGGGTACCGTTTCCCTAGAGATATCAAAGCTTTAGTCAGTAAACCCATGTTGGCAGTATATCCACAACTGGCCGATGTAAAACTGGATTACGCATGGGGCGGCACCTTGGGTATAACTATGAATCGTATGCCCAGTTTTATGCGCCTTTCGCCCACGTCCTATTCCCTGTCGGGGTATTCAGGCCACGGTGTCGGGATGGCAACAATGGCCGGTAAAATCATAGCGCGCGCCATTCAGGGCCAAGCAGAACAATTTGACACAATGGCATCCGTCCCCGCCCCCCGCTTTCCGGGTGGTGCGCGTTTGCGTTGGCCCGGATTGGTCATGGCAATGACATGGTATTCATTGCGCGATCGGTTGGGGTTTTAACGCAAATATTATGGTGACAAGAACATGATCGTTGTATAATAACTGAAACTAAGTTTCGGTTATTACGAAAGTGCAAACATGTTAAAACGCGACCTACACCAAGCTGAACCTATTCCTGAAGAAGCCCGCGCCACTATTGACGCATTACTCGCATCAGGTGATCTGTTTCGCTATCATGCACCCCAAAACGCCCCTGTCACCCTTTTAGAGCAGGAATTTGCAGTCATGTTGGGTGCAAAATATGCACTTGCCGTTGCATCATGCTCGGCTGCCCTTTTCCTAAGCCTAAAGGCCCTTGATTTACCAAGAGATGCTAAGGTTTTAATCCCTGCCTTTACTTTTGCCGCCGTACCATCCGCTGTCGTTCACGCCAACTGCACGCCGGTTTTAGTGGAAGTCGGCGATAACTACCGCATAGACATGACAGATTTCGAGGCCAAGCTCACTACCGATATAGAAGCTGTTTTGATCAGTCATATGCGTGGGCACACATCCGACATGGACCAGATCAAGGGGCTTTGTGATGCAAGGGGTATTCCCTTGATCGAAGATGCTGCCCATTCGCTTGGCACCACTTGGAATGGCCAAAATATCGGGACAATCGGCAAAGTCGGTTGTTTCAGCTTTCAATCCTACAAACTGCTAAATGGTGGTGAAGGCGGAATTTTGATCACGGATGACGATGATATTATCGCGCGTTGCGTAATCATGTCAGGCGCCTATGAAAGCAACTGGCAAAAACACGGGCTGGATTGCAATACATTCGCGAAGTACCAAAACGAATTACCACTTTACAACACGCGGCTCAGCAACTTGTCGGCCGCCGTTATTCAACCGCAATTACAGCATGTCACGCGCCGTATACGTGACGGTTTGCGCAACCATGACTTGATGGCGGAACAACTGAACGCATCGCCGCACTTATCTGTTCCATCCCCCTTGGTACCGGAAAGTCGTGCGCCCGACAGTATTCAATTCAATCTGGTCGGCTTTAGTGATGATGAAGCCCATGCTTTGATGCGCGAAACCAAAGATCGTGGTGTTGCGGTCAGTATATTCGGCTTGCACAACGGCAATGCGCGGGCCTTTTGGAACTGGAAGTTTTTGGGCGACACCCCAGACTTACCCCAAACCAAAGCCATGCTTATGCGCGCCTGCGATGTCCGCCTGCCGGCATCCCTGACCGAAGATCAAGTGAATGCTGTTGCCGATGTTATTTTGTCCTCTGTCAGACAAATCAAACGCTCTAAAGCAGCCTAAACCCTATTCCAGAACGAAAAGTTTTCCTTCCATCCATGGAAACCTTTCAATGCAGGGGTCAACCAACATTGAGCGCACCAATGGCAGCATTTGTTGTGCAATATCATAGGGTACCGTGTCCAAAACGCCTTTACGGGCAATCAGGGATATACTACGTGACAGCTCTTTAAACGGCAGTGGAAATATATCCACATCTTCGTGAAAACGGCGTGCGCGCATGTAACCCAAAGATGTGGTCACGGTCCAACCGGATCCGGCCGCCACCATGCACAGAATTGCATGATAACTGTCAAACTCGAATTTATTGGGTAGATTGATACGTTGACGCGACAGGTGCGCTTCAATTTGGCGGCCCATCATCTGGCGCGATGAATACCGGATAAAGGGCAAGTTCAAAAGCTGTGACATCACATCTTTTGACGGGTTAACCCTGCCTTTCGGTACTGCAATGATGAAGGGTTCGGTCAGGATCGGATGTACTTCCATCCAGTCGGAGGTAATATCCAAATCAGCTGCCACAATCACATCCATATGTCGCGACTCCAGATCAGAAGCTAAATGATAACTGGAACCGCTTTCCAATAAAAACTGACATCCCGTTAACTTCTTTGAAAGCCCAGCCATCAACGTAGGTGTTACATCTGCATCAAAATCGTCGATCATCCCCAATCGCAAACGGATCATCTGGCTGTAATTAAAAACGGCCAGCTCGGCCTTGGCTTGTGTCACTTCAGCCAAAATGGTTTCCGCGCGGCGCAAAAACAATGCTCCCGCCGAAGTCAGCTCCATCGGGCGCGATGATCTATTCAACAATAATACGCCAAGTGCTGCTTCCAAATTTGTTAATTGCTGCGAAACCGAAGACGGACTGGCATTCAGTCTTTTTGCCGCCAGTGAAATCGTACCCTCTTCTACGGCTGCCACAAAAATCTCGATCGCCCATAGCGTAATTTTACCTGGTATATCAACCATTTAAGAGACCTTGTTGTTAAAAAATATTCACCGCGCCCATTTTTCGTGCATCGCACTCAAAGCATTGATAGCACAGGCAAAGATGCTTCGGGACAATAAAATTAGCTTTCATTGGAAATATCCCGTCTCAGGACAATAAACTCCGATTGACAAGGCGTGGAATTTGGGATGAGCCTGCCCGTATGACACATGAAATACTCGTTATCGGCGCAGGTATAACCGGCGTCTCAATTGCGGAAAGCCTGCGCCGCGCGGGACAATCCGTGACAATAATTGACCGTGTTGCCCCCGGCGACTCAGCCCAGACATCTTACGGTAACGCAGGCCTGTTGGCACGCGCAGGTATTGGCCCTATTGCCGAACCGTCGATATTGCTGGAACTGCCCAGAATACTGCTGGATCCGAACAACCCGATTAAACTGCGTTGGTCGTATCTTTTAAGTATGATGCCTTGGGCCATGTCAATGATGCGAAACGGTATGCAAGATCGCGCGAAACACATCATTCCGGCAATGAACGAACTGCTTTACGACACGGTCGATCAACACTTGAACCTAGCCAAGGGCACCGATGCAGAACAATATATCAAAGTTGATGGTGTCACCTCACTTTACCGTAGAAAATCAGACTTTCTTGCCGATAAGTTTTTGAATGAGGCTAAAAAATCCGTCGGCGTAGAGTGGGTTGAATACGACCGTAATGCATTGACAGACCGCGACCCGAAACTAGGCCCTGCCTACACATTCGGCGTTGAATACGCGGGGCAAGGTTGGTTAACCGACCCTGCGGCCTATGTCGCGGCCCTTGCGCGTCATTTTACCGACAACGGTGGGAATTTTTTGAACCATGAAGTGGCCACTATCGGCACAGATCGTGTGACATGCAAAGACGGTACCGAAATTATGGCAGACACGATTATTTTAGCCACAGGCGCTTGGTCAAAGTCCTTGACCAAAACCTTTGGGCACAAAGTTCCGTTACAGGGCGAACGCGGGTATCATATCTTGTTGGAAAACCCCAGCCATGCACCCGCACAACCCTATCTGGTAAAAGACATCAGATGTGGCCTAACACCGATGTTAAAAGGATTACGGTGCGCAGGAACTACCGAATTTGCCCGCTTGGATTCGACCCCGTCAAAATCGGCAACCGACTATTTGGAAAAAAACGTCAAACAAATTTACCCTGACCTAACTTGGGACAGTATCGAAACATGGATGGGCAGCCGCCCGACGACCGTGGATAGCTTGCCTATGATAGGGCGGGCAAAATCAGCGCCAAACGTAATTTATGCCTTTGGTGGGCAGCATCTGGGACTTACAATGGGGCCGAAAGTGGCGCATATCGTACGCAATATCGTATTGGATAAACCAACAAATATTGACCTGTCACCTTATGCTGTAGATCGGTTTGATTAAGACCTATTGAATTTGAATCGCAGCCCGCTGTAACGTAACAGTATCCTGCCCGCCATCATCATATGTGATTTTCACAGTAATCGACTGGACTGAATTCAAAGCAAAATTGCCGTAAATCTTCTGCTCGTCAGATAATGCCATAGGATTGGACGAGGTTTCATCACAAGGAACAAACGCCCAGTTCATGTCAACCGCCACCGAATTGATACTATACTGAATTTTTGTTAGCCCACACCGCCAAGTCAGAAGATGGGTAAAATAAACCAAATCCTGCCCCTCCCATTCGCGTACCGCAACCCAGTTGTATTTGGTTGCGTCCAGTATCGGGCGAATTTGCGCAGCATCTACCATCTGCGCCGTTGCCGCAAAAGGACATGTCACAAGGCCGGCCGTGAATAGATTTGCAAAAATATGTTTCATATAAATTCCCCATAAATTCCATCCCTAGCATTCCAATTTTTACCATCTATGTCTATATATTCAGGAATAAATTAATAAACGGACACGGCAGTGGCAAATAAATTTAACGTTTTTGCAATTATCCAAGGCGGACGCCTTCAGTATGAAGCCATCGTTTTTGCTGCAAGTTTTCGCCATAAACACCCGAATTTCAACGGTCGTCTGATCTTTGGCGAACCTCAATTCACTGAAAACTGGAAAAGCGATCCAAGGATTGACCGCGAAGATGTGCGCCAAATACTAGAAAGCCTCGGGGCCGAAATAATCCCGTTTGAAAACCGTATATTCGGCAGCAACTATCCCAACGGCAATAAAATAGTCGGCCTGGCCGCCCTGCCTAAAGACGAGCCGTTTGTGTTTTTTGACACCGACACGATTTTTACCGGCCGCCTAAATGAGGTTGATTTTGATTTCAACCGCCCTAGCGCCTCTATGCGCCGCACCAACACATGGCCGCAAATCGATCTGTATGGCCCAGGCTATACTGGAACCTGGAAATCGCTTTATGATCAGTTCGGATTGGATTTTGACAACTCTCTCGATTTGACCCAACCTGACGAATACTGGCAACGCTACATGTATTTCAATGCCGGTTGGTTCTTTTACAAATGTCCGCATACATTCGCTGACCTGTTCTTGCACTACGCCACAGAAATCATGCGCAACCCACCGTACGAAGTTTGCACACAGGAGTTCAATCCCTGGTTGGATCAAGTCGCTTTACCCCTTGTAATCAGCAAGTTAGGTGGCGGCCGCCCTACCCCGTCACAGTTGAAACTGGATAGTGAGGTTGCATGTCATTATCGCACAATACCGCTTCTATACGCCCGTGAAAGCGACAAAGTGATCGATATTTTGGAACGTACGGTCGCCCCAAATAAAATCAAAAAAATCCTCAAGCGATCCGAAGCATTTCGCAAACTGGTATTTCAAAATAAGGGAGAAGTCATTCGCAACATGTTCGACCGGGATAACCTACCGCGCAAAGAACAGGCCATCCGCCAACGGATCAAGAAACGGAACCTGTGGCTGCGTTAATATCCGTCGATATCTGCACATATTGTAAGGAAACAAATTTAGGCTTTGAAAACAAACTTTTGTTCAAGCACTTCTTTACCCCAGCTCTGGCCCGGTTTTTCTTCCGCTAACACAAACCCATGTTTTTCATACAAGGCACGCGCAGCATTCAATCCGTCAAAAGTCCACAAATGCACTTCTTTAAAACCTTGTTCCCTTACAAAACCCATCCCGGCTTCCATCAGCCCATTACCGAACCCGGATCCGCGAACTGTATCGTCGACAATAAACCAGCGAATATGCCCGATACCGTCCCCCAGATCCTCACCGTCAATAGAAATTCCCCCGGCGATTATCCCGTCGTTTTCAACAAACCAAGTTGCATTCATCGATCTGTTTATACGTGTTAAGAACGCAGCCATATCACTGGCAACCAAAGTTTCGAATTCCAAGCCGAATGAAACTTTTTTGCTGTAATATGAGGCATGTAACTGCACAATACGGCCCAATAAACCGGGCGTATATCCCCGTCGTATAACAGGCATTTCATTCTTGGAACTATTCATCTGTAGTTATACTCATTTTGCATAATCCACTTCTGGCTAGGTTCTTTACATAAACAAGGTCATGCGTTGCCTAGGGTTATTATATTGCTACGTTCTTGTTTCTCGACATTACCCGATTTTCCTTTGCACGTTCCAGTCTTACAAAAAATGAATGATAACATCGGTAATCGTAAGTGAGCTGAAGCTCAACCAAAACACTTAAAGATCAACTTGATACTCCTCGACAAGATGGCGCACCACAGCACAAAGAGCATCATCCTTGCTTTTTCCAGATTCTATTGCCGTAGTATAAACCATACGCTGTTTGTCCGCACTGTTCCCGTTAACCAAAATAGAACGCGTCGCTTCTACTTCAGCAAGTGCACCCAGTACTTCAGCATCTTCTGTTATTAAACCAATCAATTCGTCCAACAACTCGGAAAAAGGCACCACTTGGCGCTGACCAAAATCAATCAACCCTTCGGACACGCCGTAACGTTGCGCACGCCAGCGGTTTTCGGCAATCAGGAATTGGTCATAAACCCGCCAACGTTGATTAACCCGCGACAACCGCCACAACATACGGGTGATACATTGGATAAGCGCTGCTAGGCTTAACGTTGTTTCCAGACGCGGTGACGCATCGCATATACGTGTTTCAAGTGTTGGGAACTTGGATGAAGGCCGCAGATCCCACCATATTTTACTGCTGTCTTCGATCAGTTTTAAATCGATCAGAGCACTCACGGAACGTTCAAACGCACCCCAACTGTCAAACCGTGGCGGCAGGCCCGTACGCGGAAGGTTGTCGAAAATCGTCAACCGATAAGAGTTCAGGCCGGTATCTTCGCCTGTCCAAAAAGGTGAAGAGCCGGACAATGCCAGCAGGTGCGGCAAAAAATAGGTTAGTTGTTTCATAATATCGATGCGCATATCCGGGTCATCCATGCCGACATGCACGTGCATTCCACAAATCAACATGCGCCGTGCGACATTGCCCAGATCGCGGCGCAATGTGTTATAGCGTTCCTTGTCGGTGTGATGCTGGCTGCGCCAATCCGCGAAAGGATGGCAGGATGCTGAAATCGGGGCCAATCCGAACTCATTTGCAACCTTTGCAACAGTCGAACGAAGACGTTTTAAATCCTCGCGTGCCTCACCAATGTTACGACATACTTTTGAGCCGATTTCGATTTGACAATTCAGATATTCCGGGCTGACCTGATCCCCCAGTTCAGCCGCACAGCGATCCATAAGTTCCTGTGGGGCACCGGTAAGCGCGCAAGTGGATTGATCAACCAGAAGATATTCTTCTTCTATACCTATAGAGAATGCGGGTTCATTTTGGGACATGCTTCCCTTTCACCGATTTAGCAGTTGCTGTCGGCTGGATTTCAGCATGAATTGGGCAAAGGATGCAAGCTTTAGCAGGTATCTGCGTCTGATACCTTATTTCTTTTTACTGCGTTCCTGCTTTTCGACAATACCGGATTTACCTTCGCGCCGGTCCAGTTCTTCCAATACATCCTCCAGTGTCACACCGCGCGCTGACAGCATCACCAGTAGATGGAAAATTACATCGGCGGCTTCTTCTTTCAGGTTTTTTATATCACCTTTGGCAGCCGCGATAATCGCCTCGACCGCCTCTTCTCCAAATTTTTCAGCGCATTTTTCTGGGCCGCGTTTGAACAGCTTGGCCGCATAAGATTTCTTATCATCCGCACCTTTGCGGGATTCGATTTTGCGGGCAAGACGGGTCAGGGTATTAGCCATATGTGTTCTCTTCTTTTACAATCTGACAGGCACGCCGTTCGCGGCCATATATTCTTTGGCTTCTTTAATGGTGTATTCACCGAAATGAAAGATCGAAGCGGCTAAAACTGCAGAAGCGTGACCTTCTTTCACACCATCCACCAAGTGGTCAAGCGTGCCGACTCCACCCGAAGCAATGACGGGGATATGTACCGCATCGGCAATTGCACGGGTCAGGGGCAGGTTATAACCGCTTTTGGTGCCGTCACGGTCCATGCTTGTCAACAGGATTTCCCCCGCCCCTTTGCTTTCCATCAATTTGGCAAATTCCACTGCGTCAATCCCCGTGGGTTCACGCCCGCCGTGGGTGAATATCTCCCACTTACCGGGACTGACTGTTTTTGCGTCAATCGCCACTACAATGCATTGGCTGCCAAAACGGTTGGCACTGTCTGCAACAACGTCAGGGTTGGCGACCGCCGCCGAGTTGAAACTGACTTTGTCAGCCCCCGCCAACAACAAATTACGCACATCTTCGGGCACCCGCACCCCGCCGCCGATGGTCAGTGGCATAAAGCATTGCTCTGCCGTGCGGCGCGCCACATCAAACATCGTACCGCGGTTTTCAATGGTGGCGGCAATATCCAGAAAACACAGCTCATCCGCACCCGCTGTATCATAAGCCTTGGCACTTTCCACAGGGTCGCCCGCGTCGATCAGATCAACGAAATTGACACCCTTGACCACACGGCCGTCTTTGACGTCCAAACAGGGGATGATACGGGTTTTTAGCATTTTGGTTCCGTTACAGGTTCAGGTCTTCATAGACATCGACCGACAGGAGTTCAATCTAATACAAATGTTAAAACTCCATCGTTTGAAGTACGTTTCCAGATGTAAAGTAAAAGTGATTTAGTCAAATAAACCTAACTTGCTATATTTTTGTTATATTAAAATTTTTGTTATATTAAAGGGGGAAGTAATATGAATATTTCATATCAAGCATCAAAACTTGGGCTTATTGGCATTTTTATAACCATCTTGGCTTTGCTGGGCAGTCAAGCATCTGCCGCAACCTTCCTTACTAATGAGGAGTTGTTGGTCACTATTCCAGGAAAAACTCTCTATGGAAGAACCAATGATGGCAAGAAGTGGGTGCAAACCTATAACAAAGGTAAAAGAAACAAAGGGAAATTTAGTGGTATTTATGATGGGGAAAAGTACACAGGGAAGTGGTTTATAAAAAATGGCCAATGGTGTGAAAATTGGGGTGAAGGTAATGAGTGCAGACATGTGGAACAGGTTAAAAAGAACAAACTTCGCACTTTCAAGGACGGCATGCCACGGAAATACCTTTGGACTATTAAATAGATTGATGCTTCCGCTTTAACAGTGCCACAGCCTCTGGCACATTGATCATTCCGTCATAAAGCGCCCGCCCCGAAATAGCACCATCCAGCGGCGCACAGCAGTTTTTCAACGCGCGCAAATCATCCATTGATGATACCCCGCCCGATGCAATCACAGGGATCGAAACCGCGTGGGCCAAAGCCGCTGTTGCTTCCACATTCGGCCCCTGCATCGCTCCGTCACGGTTTATATCAGTATAAATAATCGCTGCCACGCCTGCATCCTCGAACTGACGCGCCAAATCCGTAACATTCACGTCGGTTTCTTCTGCCCAGCCACGTGTGGCAACCATGCCGTTACGCGCATCAATCCCCACAGCCACATGGCCCTCAAACCGACGCGCCGCTTCACGCACCAGATCAGGGTCTTCCACAGCAACCGTACCCAAAATCACCCGTTGCAGGCCCTTTTCCAGCCAAGCCTCAATCGTTGCCAAATCGCGGATACCACCGCCCAGCTGAGCCGGTACATCAACCGCTTTCAAAATAGCCTCTACAGGTGCCGCATTCACGGGTTCCCCCGCAAAGGCCCCGTTCAAATCAACCAGATGCAACCATTCACAACCCGCGTCAGCAAACGCCACCGCTTGCGCCGCAGGATTGTCATTGAATACTGTGGCCTGATCCATCTCACCTTTGTAAAGGCGCACACAGGCCCCATCTTTTAAATCAATTGCCGGATATAGGATCATGAGTTTTTGCCTGTATGAATAGAGTCGCCTGCGTGATACCCGATAGGCAAGCTTTTGCAAAGCGGCGATGTAACCTAACGTTTCTCTTGACGTCATAAGGCGTAATTTTGCAAGTTACCCCCGAATAAAGGAGAATTATTCATGAAAAAATTAGCTTTGATTGCAGCAGCAGCTCTTATTACAACGCCTGTCATGGCAGCAGATGCCGTGTTTGGTACTTGGAAAACCTCTAAGGATGACAATGGCAACTACGGTCATATTCAGGTGGATCAATGCGGGCCTAAAATCTGCGGTAAACTGGTAAAGTCGTTCAATTCTGACGGCAGCCAAGGCACGCAAGATAACATTGGCAAAAACATCATCTGGGATATGGCGAATGAAGGTGGCGGCGCTTACGGCGGTGGTAAAATCTGGTCTCCTGACCGCGATAAAACCTACAAATCAAAAATGCAGCTAAACGGTAATACACTGGGCGTAAAAGGCTGTATTGCCTTTATCTGCCGTGACGGCGGCACTTGGACACGTGTAAATTAAATTACGGTTTCCACTGCAAAAAATTGCCAATCAATCGCAGGCCGGTTGATTGGCTTTTTTCCGGGTGAAACTGCGTGCCGATGATATTGTCACGCCCGACAGCCGCCGTTATCGCCCCGCCATAATCCACAGTTGCCAGCAAATCATCTGAATTTTCCGGCAGCAAATGGTAGCTGTGCACGAAATAAACATGATCGCCTGCTGAAATCCCCTCAAACACAGGATGCGGTGCAATATTATCCAACGCATTCCAACCCATATGCGGGATTTTCAGGGTCGTATCATTGGGCGCAAGCTTCACCACCTCACCCTTGATCCAGTCAAAACCTTTGTGGTCACCATGCTCACGGCCCCAAGTAGCCATCATCTGCATGCCGACACAAATCCCCATAAACGGTTTGCCCGACTTCACCTGTTCAGCGCAAGCCCCGAACAGACCGTCAATCGCACCCAATTCACGACGACAATCCGCAAAAGCCCCGACGCCCGGAAGAACAACGCGATCAGCCTTACGCACGACATCAGGGTCAGCAGACACAACAACATCGCCCGCATTCAGTTCCAAAGCCATACGTTGAAAGCTTTTTTCAGCAGAACGTAAATTACCGGAATTGTAATCGACAATAACAGTCGTCATTCGGATAGCGTACCTTTGGTCGATGGAATAGCATCCGCTTTGCGCGGGTCGGTTTCCAGCGCCACACGCAACGCGCGCGCCACGGATTTGAACGCCGCTTCAGCAATGTGGTGGCTGTTAAAGCCTTCCAAAGCCTCAACATGCAGGGTTAGCCCGCCTTGCATGGCAAAAGCGGTGAAAAACTCGCGTACCAGTTCGGTGTCAAACGCACCAATCTTTGCGGTTGGCATATCGACCTTCCACACCAGATAGGGCCGCCCTGAAATATCCAAAGCACACCGCACCAACGCATCATCCATCGGCAACAGGCAAGAACCGTAACGGTTAATGCCCTTCTTGTCGCCAACGGCCGTAGTCAAGGCCTTGCCCAGCGCAATTCCCACATCTTCCACCGTGTGGTGGTCATCAATGTGCAGATCGCCCGATGCACGGATTTTCATGTCAATCAGCGCATGGCGCGATAGCTGATCCAGCATATGATCGAAAAATCCCACGCCAGTTTCATTGTCATAGATGCCAGTGCCATCGAGATTGATCTCGACACTTATCTTGGTTTCCGCCGTGTCACGGCTGATTTTCGCTTTACGCATAAGTCCACGCCATTGGTTGTTTCATCTGTCTTATAAGCAGGCTATTGAATCGTTTCCAGTCCTGATCCGAGCAGAACGTAGGGTGTGTGCTTTGCACGCACCGTACGCTTTTGGCAGCACCACATCTTATCTCCTGGTTAGGGCATTTCGGAAGTGTTTGTTTTTATTTAGAAATACTGTGGCTAGACCTCAAAACGGTAAGCACAGGTGGGCTGTAGCCCACCCTGCGATTGCTAAACGTCTGCAATGCGGAAAAAACGGACGTTCATCTGGGGTGCCTCAGCAATCAATTTCTTCGTTTCACTACAAGTCATACCAGCGTAATTGCGGAAACTTACCCTTAACGGTGGTTTGATCCGCTGTCTGTCATCAGGCAGGCGCGGGCAATTAGCTTGTTAGAAGCAGTGACGCATCCTTTGCTATCTGTGAAATGATGTCTTTGGCACTTTCGATAGTATCGATCATCCCTGCAGCTTCACCAAACCAAACGCCTGTGTTTTCACTATCGCCCTCTGTAAAGGCTTTTTGATATTTCAGACTCTCCTCGCCAAGATTCTGTTTCAGCAGGTCCTCACGGCCATGCCAGCGGCGCGTGAAAGTATTTTGGCGAATGCGGGCGGTGAACCCTCTTGGCCACTGTATCTGGCGCGCGATATCCGGTGCTGTCGTACGGATTGTTTCATCGCCGTTTGATTCGATAATTGCCTGATGGTGTTGCTTGTGAACCAGAGCCTCGCGAGATGCCCACAGGCGCGTGCCGACCAGGACCCCGTCTGCCCCCAAGACCCGCGCGGCGGCAAGCCCTCTGCCGTCGGCAATCCCACCCGCTGCCAACAGCAAAGTGTCCGAGGCCTGTTTTGCCAGCAGATCGGCGGCTTCGGGAACAAATGTATACGTGCCGCGCAAGGCACCATGACCTCCGGCTTCGCCTCCTTGGGCAACTACAATATCGGCGCCGACATCGATGGCATCCCAGACGTGATCCATATTCTGACACTGGCAGATAACGTGCGCGCCTGCGCTTTTGATCTCGTCGACAAAGGGGCGCGGGTCACCAAAAGACAGCATGACAGCGGCTGGCCGGTATTTCAGGACATCAGTCAGGACAGAGGGCGATTTCCGTAAGGACCAAGTGATAAATCCAACCCCAACGCGTTCATCACGGGCAGCCTCGAACTGGGCATCAAGCCAGCCAGGATCGCCATAGCCACCACCAATCAACCCAAGCCCGCCAGCCCGGCTAACAGCCGCAGCGAGATGACCGCCCCCGGCAAAGGCCATCGGGGCCGATACAATCGGATGGCGGATATTCAAGGTTTCGGTAAGACGGTTCGTCACTTTGGTCATCATGGTATCCTTTTTAGTTCCCTCATGCTTACGCACAAAGGATGTTCTTATCAAATAACTTTGCAGGAAGGCGGGTTCTTGCTGTGGGACTTTTAACTTGGATATCGCTGGATATGTTTTTGCGCGGAAGCACACGAAGCAGCATCGGTCAGTTTAGGCTCTAAGCAATCATCCAGTCATTTTACCAGATAGCCACTTCCCAGTCATCTGACCTTGATACTTTAGAACAGCAACATGCCTGCGTTTCATAAATTCGACGACACATGCTATTGAATGGGCCACACAAACTGCATCAATCTCGGTCGCCGTATAATCCTGCGCATTAGTGCCGAATAGCATCCTGACTTAGAATACTTATCGCGGGGCATCCGTTTCCACTGCTGTACAAATCTGAAATTCGGTACGCCCTAATACCCCTCCACCGAAGAGCCCGTGCGCCGCAGATCCGTCGACCCCAACAATACGCCCGTTTCAGAGTCAATCATAATGGACTGCGTCGATCCCATAGTGCGTCTCACAACCACGTCATGCCCTTTGGCCCGCAGGATTGCTTTGGTATCCGCACTGATGCCTTCCTCTACACGCAGCTCATCGGGCAACCATTGGTGGTGGATGCGCGGGGCCAGTGTAGCCTCGGCGATATTCATTTTATGGTCGATCACGTTCATGATGATCTGTAAAGTTGTGGTGATAATCCGCGATCCGCCCGGGCTGCCGGTGACCAAAAATACTTTACCGTCTTTCATCACGATTGTCGGGCTCATCGATGATAGCGGTCGTTTGCCCGCCTCTACCGCATTGGCGTCGCCCCCGATTAACCCGTAGGCGTTGGCCACGCCTGATTTAGCCGAAAAATCATCCATTTCATTGTTCATCAGCACGCCCGTTCCCATGGCCACAATGCCCGACCCATAGGAAAAGTTGATGGTATAGGTGTTGGACACTGCATTACCAAAGCGATCCACAACCGAATAATGTGTGGTTTCATTGCTTTCATAAGGTGTCAGCGTGCTGGCCTTCACCTGCACAGCAGGGCGCGCTTTACCCATATCGATCTGCCAGCGAATATCACTGGCATAGTGTTTATCCGTCAGTTCATTTACCGGCACATCAACAAAATCCGCATCCCCCAGATAGGTTGCCCGATCCGCATAGGCCTGTTTCATCGCTTCGGCCATCAGGTGGATGGTTTGCGCTGAATTATGGCCCAGATCAGCCATTGGATAACCTTCCAGCGTATTAAGAATTTGCACAATGTGTGTCCCACCGGAACTGGGTGGTGGCATCGAGTGTATGTCAAAGCCACGATATGTACCGCTGACTGTGTCACGCAGCACAGGGTGATATGCGCCCATGTCTGCCACCGTAATCATACCTTCAGCTGATTGCACTGCCGCCGCAATCTTCTGCGCGACCTCACCTTTGTAAAACCCGTCCGCACCAAATTCAGAAATTAATTCAAGCGTATGGGCCAAGTCAGGCTGCTTGAATATCTCACCCGCTTCATAAAACCCGCCATCGGGTTTATAAAACACGGCAGCCGTTTGCGGCCAACGTTTCAGGCGTTCCTCGGCCCGTTTCAGGTTGTTCGACAGGCTTGTCGTTACCACAATTCCGTCGCGTGCTAGTTTGATCGCGGGGGCAATCACTTGCGCCAATGACATCGAACCATATTGCTGTATCGCCATTTCCATGCCCGCCACAGTGCCGGGCACCCCGATGGCAAGCCCGTGAAAACGGGATCGGTTTTTAACGGGTTCACCGTTCGCATCCAGATACATATCCTTAAATGCAGCCTTTGGGGCCATTTCGCGATAATCTATTGCTTTCGTGCTGCCCGCTTTTGCATCATGCACAATCATAAAGCCGCCACCGCCAAGATTGCCGGCACGCGGTAAAGTCACCGCCAGCGCAAAGCCCACGGCAACGCTTGCATCCACTGCATTGCCGCCTGCCTGCAAAATGTCCAACCCGACACGTGCTGCAACTTTTTCCTGCGCTGCCACCATGCCGTTTTCAGCAACAACAGGGTGAACGCGGTCAAGCCCGCTATAAATTGCAGTGGATTGGGCGAATGTATTTGTGCCGGACACTGCCAATGCAATGGCCGAAAACAGGGATAGAAATTTTCGTTTTGATAAGGTCATAAGAAAACTATAGCGCAGAAATCAATGCAGACCAGTGCAGATCACCAGAACAAATCGAACAATCCTAAAATCACCATGTAACGCACAGTTTTCGAGATTGCGACCAAAAATAAAAAACGCCAAAATCGCATCCGCATCACACCTGCGGCAAAGGTCAGCGGATCGCCTATAATCGGAACCCATGCAAGCAACAAAGACCACTGCCCCCAACGCGCGAACCAGTTTTGCGCTTTGGTCAGTTCAGATGCCGAAACAGGAAACCACTTGCGATCCTGAAAATGCAGCGCAAACCTGCCCAGCCCATAATTCAGCACAGATCCCAGCGTATTACCTATACTTGCAACGATCAAAAGTGTCGAAATGGAGTGGGTTGATAAAGCCGCCATCCCGATCAAAGCAGCCTCTGACCCCCCCGGAAGCAGGGTCGCCGCCGAAAACGCCAGCATAAACAAACCAGCAAGCTGCCAAAGCGCATCACCCATCTATCTGAAACCATCCAGCCAACCCAACCCGGCACGGGTTGTGGTCGCAGGCCTGTATTCAGCCCCAATCGGTCGGCTGTAACCCAGCGCATCAAGCTTTCCAAATATCGGTTTGTAATCAAGATCACCTTGGTCAGGTTCGGCGCGCGCAGGCACGGATGCGATTTGGATATGGCCGATAATGGGGTGCATTGTGTCCAGTGTCTTTATCAAATCGCCTTCCATAATTTGCAAATGATAGCAATCAAACATCAGCTTTAAATTATCCGCCCCGACCGCATCAATAATCGATTTTGCTTGTGCCGAGCCTTGCAAGAAATAATCGGGCGCATCCCTGTCATTCAGTGGTTCGATCAGGATCGTTATGCCCAATGGGGCCGCTTTGGTGCAGGCGTATCGCAGGTTTTCCATAAAACAGGCCTGTGCCGCATCGCCACTGGCAAATCCCGCCATAACGTGAATATTCGAAGCACCAATTCTTACCGCATAGTCAACCGCCTGATCTATCGCGGTACGCGCCTCAGCCTCTCGCCCGACAAGGGCCGACAGCCCGTTTTCGCCATTATTGCCCCGTACCGTATTCAGGCCCAACATGGCTAATCCGGTATCCTGAAGCGCCTGCTTTATCTTATTCACCGGCACCGCGTAAGGCCAATGGCATTCGACCGCATCAAATCCATCTTGATGTGCCGCGCGTATTGCGTCAGGCAAATTGAATTCCGTATACAAAAACCCAAGGTTGGCCGAAAACCTTGTCACCCTAATCCCAGTCCACATCAAACTTGGTAACCAGACCGTTAATCTGGGCTTGATCCAACAACCGCGGATTCAAACCGCGTGTCAAAAGTGCCAGCTTTGCAGTTTCCTCCAGCTCTTCAATTGCATAAACTGCAGCTTCCAGATCTTTGCCAGCCACCACAGGACCGTGGTTGGCCAAAACCACCGCACTGCGTTTGCCCGCAAGCCCGCGAATGGCATCCCCCATCGCAGGGTCGCCCGGCATGAAATATGGTAGTAATTTCACCTTACCCAGCTTCATCACACCGTAAGCCGTAATCGCAGGTAACATATTGTCAGGGTCTGTATCGGGCAGAACAGACAGGGCGACAGAATGGCATGAATGTAAGTGAACTACAGCCCCTGATTGCGCCCCGCGTGTATCATAAAACGCTGAATGCAAAGGTATTTCCTTTGTCGGATTATCGCCGGAAATTTGCACCATTCCTGTGTTCAACAACGTCAAACGCGCGGGATCAAGGCGGCCAAAACAGCTGCCAGTTGGCGTCACCAAAAGCTGCCCGTCCGACAACCGCGCCGAGATATTGCCAGACGCCCCGCCCGTCAGCCCACGATCATAAATCGAGCGGGCCATTTCACAGATTTGTTCACGCAATCGGGCTTCTTCTGACATCAGGATTCCAAAACAGCTAAGGCATCGGTAAAAAAGGTTTCTTTCCCGAAGTTACCTGATTTCAAAGCCAAAGCAATATCTGCACCGTCTGAATGGCTAAACCCCCACGGAACGCCGGGTGCTATCTCTGGGCCTATAGTCATTTGCGTGACGCCAAGGGCTTTCGCCACAGCCCCAGATGTTTCGCCGCCCGCCACAACAAATCGACCTGCACCGTGCGCCTTTGCATCCAGTGCCAAAACGGCCAAAGCCTGTTCAACGATTTCACCGGCACGGGCCACACCCAACTGATCTTGCGCGCGGCGTACTGCGTCGGGTTCCGCTGTGGCATAGATCATCGGGGCCGCCGTAACGGGAAGTGCTGCCAGCCATTTACGCACCTTTTGCACACCATCATTCGACAGATCCAACGGATCAAGTCGGTAACTTGGCGCTTTTGCACTATATTTGGCCACTTGCGCGCGGGTCATGGCAGAACAGCTACCAGACAGTACAATCGCACCGGTACCCACTTGTGGAACGGACATCTTTTGTTCCGTTTCATTCAATAAACCTTGTGCCATATACAAGGCGGGCAGCGGCATCGCCACCGCACTGCCCCCTGTCATCAAGGGCATATCACAACAAGCTTTTGCGATGGTTTTCAGATCATCGTCGGCCACCGCATCTACCACCACATGCACGAAACCATCCTTGCGCAAATCCTTTAATCGTGCCTGCAACGCTTCTGCACCTTTGGCCACACACAGCCGGTTGGCCAGCCCTACCGGTGCAGTGGTTTGCGGGGCCAACAAACGCATCAGATTACTGTCGCGCATCGGTGTCAGCGGGTGATCCTTCATCGGGCTTTCCGCCAAGGGTTGTTCGCCAACAAACAAGTTTCCCATGAATATACTACGGTCATTTTCCGGGAACGCGGGGCAATAAATTGTTTGCTTCGCCCCCAAATCTGCCATCAAAGCCTCGGCCACAGGGCCGATATTGCCCGTGGGCGTACTGTCAAAGGTCGAACAATACTTCCAGAAAAAACGATCTGCGCCTGCCTTTTTCAGCCATTCCAATGCAGCACGGCACTCTGCCACTGCTATATCAACAGGGGCAGTACGGCATTTCAGGGCAATCACTTCAAACGCGGCCACGTCATCAGTTGGGCCATCCGGCACCCCCATGCGCAGATTAACCTTAACCCCCGAACGCGCCAATAGCCCCGCCAAATCACAGGCCCCGGTGAAATCATCCGCAATACAGCCTAAAACCGTGGTCATGATGTATTCCCCGGCAATACAAGCCCTGCATTGTCAGCATATATTTTCGCCACAGCCGCATCGTCTTCATCACCCAAACCGGCACTGACCGCCGCCTGAAACTGTTGCAAAGCCGCCGTTGTAAGCGGTGCCTTAAACTTTGCTTGCTCCGCAATACCCAAAACAATGCCCAAATCCTTGGGCCATATATTCACTGAAGAGCGCGGTGTGTAATCCGCGTCAACAATATGCGGGGCGCGGTTTTCAAACATCCACGAACTGCCAGCGCACTGACTGATCACTTCCAACGTTTTGGCAGGTTCCACACCTTGGGTCATTCCAAAAGTCACAGCTTCAGCCATTGCTGCAATGTGTACGCCGGCCAATAGCTGGTTTACTGCTTTCATGGCCGAGCCGGCCCCTGCAACATCACCCAGTTCAAACACCGTTTGTGCCATCGCATCCAATGCCGGACGCACCTTGGAAAAGGCGGTTTCAGTGCCGGATGCCATGATAGACAACTGCCCCGATGCAGCCTTTAGCGCACCACCGGAAATCGGCGCATCCAGATAATGCAAACCGGCAGCATTCACAGCACACTCCATCTCTTTGGCAAAAGACGGGGCCACGGTTGCACAGGCAATAATCCCTGTTCCCGCTGACAAATGCTGCGCAATTCCATTTGCACCGAATAAAACATCGCGTGTTTGACCCGCATTCAGCACCACAATCACAACAATATCCAAATCGGGTAGAATATCGGCCTGCGCCCCCACAAGCCCGCCTTCAACCTGAAACGCAGTCACGGCGGCTTCGTTCAGATCAAAACCCGCCACATCATGCCCTGCACGCAACAAGGATTGCGCCATTCCGTAGCCCATCGAGCCAAGGCCAAAAACGCCGATCCGCCTGTTAATCCCCATTATATTCCCTGCCATAAACGTTCAACACAAACGCTAGTCTTGACCCGTTCTATTGGCAAGGTGTTCAATTCATATGTTCGGGAAAATTGGTGGGTGACCCTGAAACGGCCACCATTCTTGTAAGTACTTATTTTAGCTACACTTCATATGCGAAGGTTTAATAATTGTCTCACCTTTGTGTCTCACCTGTAATATCACTACACTAAATTGAGTAAATGACGTTCTTCAACCACGCTAGTTGGTATTTTTTTGCTACTGATTGTCATCAACAAATAGAGATTACTTGCCATGTAATGGAGGAGGATTTTCTATTGACAGTAGGGGTATACTCAGTAATGGTTTTGTGAATTGAAACACGCTATAGTTGATTTGAAAATACATTATGTTACTTAAAATTGAATCTTCGGGCACTATACGAAGAGCTACTGTCAAATTTCGTGTTAGAGGTTTTCGGTCCATCTGGTCATCTGGTCCGTTTTTGTGATTTCTGCTCAAAAAATTAGCAGGGCTGAAGGCCCGGTACAAGGAACAAGATGATTTTCATATTCACAAATATGTGAGCAATCGGCCAATTTAAGAACAAAATTGCGCCTCATGCATTTGTTGAAATTACCGCAGGACATTTCGTCAGGCACTACTGCCAACAAAACTGGATAACACGATGAGCACTATCAAATTTGATCTACCGACGAACGACACCTCCGTTACTGCACCGAAGAATAGCGTGCTGACGCTGATAGTTCCCGTGTATAACGAGCAAGCCGCGATCGGACCGTTTCTGGATGTAATGGCAACGATTTCCGCGCAAATGCCGCCGTCGGTGCAGACTGAAATTTTGTTTATCAACGATGGCAGTCGGGATGGCACGGAATTCGCGATCCGATCATTCATACCAGCCAACCATCACATACGCTTGGTCAATCTGTCGCGCAACTTTGGCAAGGAGGCAGCGCTGTGTGCCGGCCTGGAGCACGCGCGTGGCGATGCCGTCATTCCGATTGACGTCGACCTGCAAGACGAACCAGGCATTATCCCCGAGATGGTCGCTAAATGGCAACAAGGTGCGGAAATCGTCAACGCGCGCCGCAGCGACCGATCCAGCGACAGCTGGGCAAAACGAACGATGGCAAAGGCATTTTATCGTGTTTACAATTACCTGTCCGACCACCCCATGCCATCGGACGTCGGTGATTTTCGTTTGCTGGACCGTCAGGTCGTCGACGTATTGCGCACATTAGGAGAGCGTGTGCGACTGAACAAAGCCCTTTTCAGCTGGGTGGGCTTCAAGGCCGAGGAAGTGATCTTCGAACGCAAAGCCCGCAGTCAGGGGCACACGAAAATGAACTTCTGGCGGCTATGGGGTATAGCGTTGGACGGGATTATAGGTTCGACGATCAAACCGTTGCGTATCTGGACCTATCTGGGCACCATCCTCGGCATCATGTCACTGCTCTATGCAACCTACATCTTCGTAAGCACGCTATGGTTCGGCGTAGATGTGCCGGGCTACGCCTCGTTGATCCTGCTGATCCTGACCTTTGGCGGTCTGAACCTTTTTGCGATCGGAATTCTGGGTGAATATATTGGGCGCATTCTCACAGAGGTCCGCGAAAGGCCGATGTATGTGGTCCACTCGACCCACGGTGGTGACGAATAGAATGTCTTCAATGTCAGGGCTGATAGTCCGGGCGCATGGCGTCTGGGTGGGACAGATCACGCGCTTTGCCGTCGTGGGGGCGATGGCGACGTTGGTACATGTCGTTGTCGCGCTGCTGGTCACATCGACCATTGCGCTGGCCCCACTTGTCGCCAACCTAGCCGGGTTCAGCGTGGCGGTCGCTGTGTCATTCTGGGGGCACCTGCGGGTGACGTTCAAGGTGGAGAAACCGCAACGACAGCATCTTTATCGGTTTATCGTGCTGTCTCTGATATCACTTGCGGTCAGCAGTCTGATCACAGCGGCCTGTACCTACTGGGGCGGAAGCATGATTGTGGCCATGAGCTTTGTCACGCTGATCGTTCCTGGCGTGTCGTTCCTTGTAGCCCGATTTTGGGCCTTTGCCATTGTAACAGGCCGAGCGGCTGTACTGGATTCGAAAAACGGAGAACCCTCATGATACAGCTCAAGACATCGACGCTGGTCTTGATAGCTTTGATGACGCTGACCCTGATCAGTTACGTAGCATTGACGTTGGCGTTTCCAGTTTACTTCGACAAGGAACACCTCCTTGATTTTGATATATTTTATCTGGTCAGCACAATGATTGGTGAGGGCAATCTTAAAGCGGCCTACACATCAGAAATATTCCTGCCGCGGCAGGCTCAGGTTCCGGGTTATAACGGCGGGGAAATGTTATGGAGCTACCCGCCGCACTTCAATCTGTTCGTGTCACCTCTGTCACTGCTTCCCCTGTCGGTATCCTATGCACTGTTCATGGTGGTGACGCTGACATTTTATGTCCTAGTGATCCGCGCCTTTGCAGGGCCAGCATTTCATACCGTCGCCGTGTTGTTCCTGCCGCTGGTAGTGCTGATCATTCGATCAGGGCAGAACAGTTTCATGACCGGAGGCTTGATCGCGCTCACCTGCCTGCTTGTGCTGCGGCAGTCCCGCTGGTCCGGTCTGCCGCTGGGGCTGATGGCTATCAAGCCGCACCTTGCGCTAGGTGTCGGCGTCTGGTCGCTGCTTGATCGCCGCTGGGATTTGGCTGCGCTGTCACTGACTGTCGTGGCCATTGTGTCATTGCTGGCAACGGTGGCGTTCGGAACGGCCGTCTGGTCGACATCGCTTACGGCTATCGCCGGAACCGCAGACATCCTGCGCGAGGGGCGCTTTCCACTATTCCGCATGACCTCAATCTACGCGTCCGCCCTGTCCCTTGGCATCGAACACCGGATCGCAATGCTATTGCATTTGATGACTGTTGGCGCAGCCCTTGGCGCTCTGGTCGTACTTAGCCGCGTCAAGTTTCCGCCGCGGGTATTTATGGGGGCCGGAGTTTTTGTATCGGCGCTGATCAGCCCCTACAATTACGACTATGATCTTGCAATGTTGGCCGCAGCGACCTGCTTGCTGATCAATACGGTGGCGCGTTACGCTAGGAAGGCAGAACAGTATATAATTGCCGCTGTGATCTTAAGCATTGGCGTCAATGGCTTAGCGTTGACGGCAATCCTCGACCATATCGTTAACGACGATACGGCCCGGCCAATCTCTGTTCTGGGCCCTATCCTGTTTGTCGGCGGAATCGTTCTGTTCCGTGTGGTTTGGCGTAGCAGAGATGCTACTCGGGCAGTGACTGCCTAAATTTCTGACAAATTTTCACGAGGGGTATCTATACACCTATAAAACTGAGTTCCCCCCGTAGGGTATCAAGATATACTCGATACCAAAGCGTGTTAAAATTTTCCTATCCGCGCTATAGATTAATCTACAGAGTGCTTTGCCTGATAGGTGCTGTGGGTTTGGGTTCGATTCCCTTTCACTTCCTCTGTCTCGGTGGCCTTCTAACATTCATTACCCTTTGGGCACTGGCTTACGCCATTAATCTATCATCAATGATTGGAAAGGAGAAACACATGTATACAGAAGATGCCGCCAAGAAACATACCCGCGTTGTTTCACAACATTAGTTTTCCGTTTCTTCACTGCTATTCCTTTTATAGGGTGAAAAGCCTCCAGAACAGGCAATCTTAGGTAATAAATTCCATGTCTGGATTTACTCAAATAGGCAGCATTACGCATGATTTGTGTCTCACTTATGCGTCGCACCAGTGAAACATACCTAATAAGTATCTGATTTTAAAAGAAATGGTGGGCGACCCTGTTATCACCGAAGTAAGAAATAATCGTTTAAAAACAACGCACCTATTTCCCACAAAGCGCCCAAATAAGGTCAAATGATATCAATGAGTTACTAAGAAACTTTCCCACAGAAATATAAGATACGCCTTATAAATTAGTAGAAAGCGAAACTCCTGAAACAACGGCAATGCGTGCCGCATTAAGAGGAATTGATAATTTGAAGGCGAATGGTAATTATGAAATCGAGCGCGCGCTGCTGCGTAACGAATGAAAATCGATAATTTCTACGGCAAGGGCGGATTTAAGCGTATAGAAACCAACATCAAATTTTGAAAGATTGGGAAAATTTGATGGATGGCATGGAAAGCCCGGATCTAGATCAAAAGCAAAGATTTCGAATGTTTTATGATTCCGCAGGGCTAGGATCAAAACGGTTAAGGGATATTGCGGACTTTATCGCAGTTCTGGAACCGGCGAAGAAGCGACGCGGAAGAAAAGTCGAGAATAACCCGAAATGGCGTAAGGATACATGGACGCTTGACGACATGCGTCTTTTGGTGGCTGAAGGGTCCTGTATTCATGAACGAAACGTATCTATCTGACAACAATCTGGCCAGCCGTTTCAATGTTACGCGACAAACCATATAGCGTTGGCACCGATCGAACTCCGGCTTTCCACGTGCTGTTTCCTTGTCCGCTGGGTGTACGCGCTGGAAGCTTTCAGCAATTGAATCTTGTGAACAAAGCTTTTGGGAAGTTGCCTAGGTAACTGTGTCGCCGACAATTTTACCATGCAATTAAACCTGGTTTGCGGACGTCAATTAAGTGTGCTTCCAGAAACCGCCACGACCGAACTCTGAAACTATCTGAGCGATTAAAGCTCATTTCTAAACATCGTTGGAGAAATAGAATGCTGACTGCAAAGTTAAGTAAATGGGAAAGCTATGCTCATAGCCCCGAAGCCAATCCTACTCCCCTCTTCGGGGAGTTGAGAGCATCAGAACCGGTACCCTGGGAAGCATTCGGGCCATTGGCAGAGCCGATACAAGCCATCGCTACTCTCACTCAAGCTCCTGAAGCAATCGCTATGCAAAGTATTCTTACAGTTGCTAGTGTTGCAACGCAGGGTTTTGCCGATGTTGAAACTCTTCAAGGGTTTGTACCGATGAGTTGTTATGCATTGACCGTTGCTCAATCAGGGGAACGTAAATCCGCCTGTGATTCATTGGCTACAGCTGCAATTGATCGTACCGATCAAAAACGCGTACGCATCTACCAACGAGCGAAGAGAAAGTACGAAGCAGAAAACCTTGAATATAAAAATAACCGCAGGCGATCTTCATCGAAAGACTTCAAAGTTATTGAAACTGACTTCGATGATGAAGATCCAGATCTCCCACCGGAACCGCCACTGTTTCCAGCGATCAGGATTAGCGATCCAACGATTGAAGGGCTGTTTCGCCAGTTAGAGAATGGCAACCCTTCAGTTGCAGTGATGACCGACGAGGGGGGACAGTTTTTCGGTGGGCATAGCATGAAACGAGAGAATGCCCTTAAAACCGCCGCTGGCTTTTCAAAACTTTGGGATGGGGCGCCCTTGAGCAAAAGCAGGGCTTCAGCAGAACCCGTCTGGCTCTGCGGCAAACGTGTCTCACTTCATCTGATGATTCAGCCGGGAATTGCACAAAGCGTGGTCGGTGATCCAACCATGAAAGATCAAGGGCTCCTCTCGCGTGTTCTGATAGCGTGGCCAAGCAGCAAGATTGGATCACGGATGATCCCAAAAGGCATTGCTCACCAGGAAATGCTGGAACAGGCGAAGTTATTTTTGGTGACATTTGATGCACGTGTCACCGAGCTCTTGGGGCTGGAATTTCCGTTGCATCCTGGCACGCGGGCTGAGCTAAATCCACGGCACCTTAAGCTTTCAAGTGAGGCCCGTGACATGCTGGAGGAATTTTACAATCGGGTTGAGTTTGCCTCGGGAACCGGCGGCGCATTTGAATATATGTCTGGCTTTGCGGCGAAAGCACCGGAGATGGCCGCCCGCATCGCTGGCATTCAGAGCATTTTTTCCAACGAAGAAGCGACTGAGGTCACTGCACAAGTGATTGAGAACGGTATTGTTATGATGGAATGGTATCTGTCTGAAATGCTGCGGATCACAGACACTGGGCGGCCGGATCAGGATCTTTGTGACGCTGAAACCATTCGGCTTTGGCTTCAAAATAACTGGACGGAGGAGTTTGTTGATAAGCGCACGTTGATGAAAAAGGGGCCAGGTCATCTACGCGACGGCAATACGTTGTCACGCTGTATTCAACGACTTGAAGCGCATGGTTTGCTGGTTCGTGGGAGTGGGAAGCAGGCTATAGACGGGACAGTCAGCAGAACTTTTTGGCGTGTCGTACCTTTGGATAAGTCTTATGAGTGAGGCCGGTTATGCCCGCGTACGGGCATGTTTCGAAAAAGCAGAGGAAATCTTCTTAGCTGATGACCCAAGAAACAACGAAACACTGAAACTAGCGAAGTCGATAAGTGATTTGCCGCAAATGCCGCAAAGATCTCCTCGCGCGTATAACCCTATATCGTTGAGAGAAGACATTTTCGAGGAACGTGCTGCTATCATGGAGTATGATGGGGGCCTACCTCGGCCACTAGCGGAGTTTCTTGCTGGAAAAGGGCGGGAAGAACTATGATGTGGTCTTACACTCAGAAACGATTTTTGATGAGCAGATTGTTTTTTATGCTAAGGCAGACCAAGCCAGCCTAGTCCACGTTTTCAGTTATATTCAGATCAACCACCGCAATCGTTTCTTTGCAGCGTTTCTGGCAAGTTTCCAGCGTTTCATGGACCCTGTTTTTTTTGCGCTAACCCCTTGTGCTTGAGCAAAGCGGCGCGATTGTAGGGGATTGACCTTAACCAGCGGGAAACATCCCGCCAGTACCATTTCAAAGGCGCGATGATATGGGCCTGTGGGTTCATAGTGTCTGATATCAGCGCCTATGGGTCCAAATAGTCGTATTTAATAAAGCTGCTAGGATGGTAGCGAACGGCGGCTTTGTCCCGCATAGCTGACCTTCCGTCTCATGGTTTCGCCGCAACTGGGCTGAACTGCAGCTTTTCATTTCGCTGCGCGGGAACTCCAAAGTCGGACGAACGGCAGGTTTGGGCTTATTCTGTTGAAAAACTCCGATTTCCAACAAAATCTGAAAATATTTAACCACACAGCGCAAATGAATAATCTTGGCGAGGGGTTCGGCTAAAAGGGGCTTCCGGCCCTGTTGCGGCTTCATGGAAGCTTTCGTGGTAATTTTCACGAACTTTCAACAAAGGTGTGCTTTTGGCGGAAATTCTCGAAATCCCAATTTGGGAGTTTTTCAACAGAATAGGCCGGAAGCAGACTTGGTCAGAAAGGGCGGCAAGCGGACGTTTGCTGCAATTCCGAGGTATACTGCAAGCCTAACCCGAAGCAGTCGTTCACTGGATTTAGGCAAGCTTAACAACCAAACAACATAAAATTTACGAAGCGGCAGTTCTGAAAAGTAGTTACGCAATAACAAGTGTCAGTCGCGCTCAGTCCCCCGTTGCAAAAGAAAACTGGATACATGCCAAGTGATATAGACCCATGTCGTACACCTTAATACATGAGAAATTCTCACATAAATA
>JAJFHZ010000039.1 GCA_021775355.1 Amylibacter sp.
GTACCATAGGACACGGTCATTACTTTTGCGTGCGAATCCATACTATACTCAACTTACTCATTACACGCCCCCACGACGATCTTTATTATAGGTTATTTTTAATGCTTTTATATTATAAATGTCGTTTTTGTCATTAATCCGTGTTAATTTTTTCGTTATTGGAAGCATATGGGAAACAATTATCATAAGCAAAGTCACATTGTGGAATTTGACGAAACTGTGACGCTATTAGGGCACGCAGAAGTGCCGTCGCACCACTTGCGTGGATTGGTCGATTCGCGCGCGCCGCTAATTTGCGCCGATGGTGGGGGCAATACCGCGTTGGAGTTCGGGTTGACGCCCGATGTGATCGTTGGCGATATGGATAGCTTTTCAAAACCGTTCGACGGGCAGATTATCCACCTATCCGAACAAGATACAACAGATTTTGAAAAATGCCTGTACTCGGTTAAAGCACCTTTATATTTGGGTTTTGGCTTTCTTGGCGGGCGTGTAGATCACGAATTGACTGCACTTTCCGTATTGGTGCGCTACCCTAACAGGGCGGTTATTTTGATCGGTGCCGAAGATATTTGTTTTTGCTGTCCCAAGCAGCTGGATATTGATTTGCCGAAAGGAACGCGGGTTTCGATTTTTCCGATGAACCATACCAAAATGCGTTCAACCGGACTGAAATGGCCGCTGGACGGTATAGAAATGTCACCTTCCAAGCGCACCGGCACTTCAAATAAGACAGATGCGAATACTGTGTCATTGACCCTTGAACAGGGCGAAGCGGTTATTATTCTTCCTTTTAAATATCTGGATACGATCAAGAAGGCCTTAACAGGCGGGTAGGTTGACGGCCAGCCCGCCCAGGGACGTCTCTTTATACTTGGAATTCATATCCAGGCCGGTTTGGCGCATGGTTTCGATACAGGCGTCCAACGAAATTAAATGGGTGCCATCGCCGCGCAAGGAAAGTGATGCGGCGGATACGGCTTTGATCGCGCCCAGACCGTTGCGTTCAATGCAAGGGGCCTGCACCAAGCCTTTGACCGGGTCACAAGTCATACCTAGGTGATGCTCCAGCGCTATTTCCGCGGCATTTTCAATTTGCTGATTTGAGCCACCCAAGACGGCACAAAGACCGGCGGCGGCCATAGCCGAAGCCGAACCAACTTCGCCCTGACAACCGACTTCGGCCCCCGAAATCGAAGCGTTGGATTTGATCAACGCCCCAATGGCCGCTGCGGTCAGTAAAAAATCCTTTATTTTGTTTTGATCGGCATCCGGTACATGATCCAGATAATAGCGCAGCGTAGCCGGAATAACGCCAGCAGCACCATTGGTGGGTGCTGTCACAACCCGTGCACCTGCCGCGTTTTGTTCATTCACCGACATGGCATAGGCGGCAATCCAGTCATTGATGATGTGCGGGGCTGCCATATTGTTTCCGCGCTCTTCCTGTAGCTCATCATGAATAGCCTTGGCGCGCCTGCGTGTGTTCAGCCCGCCCGGAAGAATGCCACTTTCCTCAAACCCTATGTCGATACATGCATTCATGACATTCCAGATTTTGGTTATACCTGTGGTCAGTTCATTCGGGGTCATGTGAATGGTTTCATTGGCCCATTTCAGTTCTGCGATGGTTTTGCCGCAGGCGTTGGCCATAGCCAGCATCTCTTTCGCGGTGCGAAAAGGGTATAGTACCTTTTGTTTGCGTGCGGTCGGGTCAGTGTCTGCCGACATTTCTTCGGGGGTTTGGACAAAACCGCCACCGATGGAATAATAGATCTGTTCATGCAGGACATTGCCGTCTTTAAGGGCTTGCAGGATCATGCCGTTGGCGTGGTCTTCCAAGATGCGGTCATAGTCGAACACGACGTCTGTTGCAGGATCGAATTGATAAACGGGGTGGCCATCGGGGCGAACTGTTTTTTGCATTGCAATGCGGGTTTCGGCCTGTTTTGCGATTTTTGCATCGAATTCAGACGGAATGAAGCCATCAAGCCCCAGTACAACGGCCTGATCTGTGCGGTGACCTTTACCGGTAAAAGCAAGTGAGCCGTGCAGTGAACAGCGCAGATGCGTGGCACTGATATTATTTTTCTTTAATGCACGCAAAAAACGCTCTGCCGCCACCATTGGCCCCATCGTGTGTGAGCTGGATGGACCAATGCCGATTTTAAATATTTCAAAGATGCTGAGAAACATCACGCGACTCCCTGTTTTCGGTGGCAACTTGGCAGGTTTTCCCAAAACTGAAACATCAAAAGCGACGGTTTCAAAATAAGATTAGCCCAAAGTGATTATTATTTTCACCAAAATTTGGTTTTAAGGCAGATTAACCCTCGTCGAGCGAGACAATACAATTTATACAAAAAGAATAATATTTTGGGGAATTGTATGTCCAATAAACTCTCGGCCGCCGATAAGGCAAAGTTTATTTGCGCAAAGCGCGCGATGGATTTTGTTAAACCAGGGATGCGTTTGGGTCTGGGAACCGGATCAACAGCAGCGTGGCTGGTACGATTGATAGGTGAAGAGGTGCGCAACAACGGTTTGCAGATTATTGCCGTGGCAACTTCTGATCAGACCGCGAAACTGGCGGTGGAATGCGGTATCACAGTACGCACGATGGATGAAGTGAAATGGCTTGATCTGACGATTGATGGGGCGGATGAATTTGATCCACGGTTAAATCTAATCAAAGGTGGTGGTGCGGCGTTGTTGCAAGAAAAGATTGTCGCAACGGCCTCGGATCAAGTGGTGATCATTGCGGACGAGAGTAAAGACGTTCAGGTATTGGGGAAGTTTCCTTTGCCTATTGAAGTGGTGAAGTTTGGCTGGATGACAACCAAAGGTTTGATTGAAGAGGCAGCTTCCAATCTGGATGTGATGAGCTACAATCTGACCGTTCGTATGGATGGGGACGTTAAGTTAGTCACTGATGAAGGACACTACATTCTAGATCTGCATCTGGGGCGTATTGGTAATCCGCGTGAATTGTCTTTGATCCTAAATCAAATTCCCGGTGTTGTGGAAACGGGTCTGTTTTTGGATATTGCCGACGCAGTTGTGATTGGACATATTGATGGCCGTGTGGAAGTGCGCGACATCAATACAGGAACGATAGAATTTGAACAGATTGACGTTGTCGAACAAGACAATATGTTCTTGGATATCTAAACATACGGGAATTAGGTGTATTATGTCTTTTGACTACGATTTATTTGTAATCGGTGGCGGTTCCGGCGGTGTGCGTGCAGGCCGTTTGGCGGCCGGTACAGGTGCCAAAGTTGGCTTGGCCGAAGAATTTCGCATGGGTGGTACCTGTGTTATCCGAGGCTGTGTGCCGAAAAAACTGATGGTTTACGCGTCCAGCTATGCGGAAGCATTCGAAGATGCAAAAGGTTATGGCTGGTCTGTGGGGGAAACCAGTTTCAACTGGGGCAAGTTGATTGCGGCCAAGGATGTAGAGATTGCACGGCTTGAAGCAATTTACGGCAAGAACCTGATGGCAGCCGGGGCTGACATGTATCTGGCGCGGGCAACTGTGGTGGATGCCCATACGGTCAAATTATCCACAGGTGAAACGTTTACAACCAAGCATATTTTGATTGCGACAGGCGGTACACCGTTTGTGCCAAAGATTGAGGGGCATGAATACGTCATCACCTCGAATGAGATATTTCATCTTGAAGAGCAGCCAAAACGGTTTTTGGTCGTAGGCGGCGGTTATATTGCCTGTGAATTTGCCTGCATTATGAACGGTCTTGGATCAGAGGTGACGCAGTATTATCGCGGTGAACAGGTATTGCGCGGGTTTGACAACGAAGTGCAGGGCTTTGTCGCCGAAGAAATGCGTGAAAAAGGTGTTGATCTGCATGTGGGCACAGATGTGCAGTCCATCGTGAAAACCGATGCGGGCTTGGTTGTGACAAATACGCACGGCAAGACGCTGGTCGTTGATCAGGTGCTTTATGCAACTGGTCGCGTGGCCAATACGGCCGGGTTGGGGCTGGAAAACGCGGGCGTGACACTGGGGCGCAAGGGTGAGATTGTGGTAGACGGTTATTCCCAAACCAATATCCCGTCGATTTATGCGGTGGGCGATGTCACTGACAGGGTGAACCTGACACCTGTTGCCATTGTTGAAGGGGCGGCTTTTGTCGACACTGTATTCCATGGCAAGCCAACACAACCCGATCATGAACTGATTGCAACGGCCGTATTTACCCAACCGGAAATCGGTACTGTGGGCTTAGGTGAAGAAGCTGCGCGCGAAAGTGAAGAGATTGAGGTTTACCGCGCGATATTTCGGCCAATGGCCCATATTCTGGCAGGTAAATCCGAACGGATGCTGATGAAACTGATCGTCAGCAAAACCAGCCGTAAGGTTTTGGGCTGTCATATTGTCGGGCATGCGGCTGGTGAGATGATTCAATTGGCTGGCGTTGCCCTGAAAATGGGGGCAACCAAAGAGGATTTTGACCGGACCATGGCCATTCATCCAACTGCGGCCGAAGAACTTGTGACAATGAAAACACCTGTCGCTAGTTGATATTTTGACAATCGGGGCCAAGTACCCCTAAATGCGCAAGTTCAATAAAAAGGATTCTTATAGAATGGCTGGAAATGATTCCGGAGGCCCGTGGGGCGGCGGTGGAAACCGTGGTAATAAAGGCAATAATGGCGGTGGGCGTGGCCCGAATGACGGTGGAAATCGTCCTGAGATGCCGGAGATTGATGAAATTGTCCGCAAAGGCCAGGAACAACTGCGCGTACTGATGGGCGGCAAAGGTCGATCAGGTGGTGGATCAGGTGGCGGTGATATGCCGTCCGGTCTGGGTGCAGGCGGCATTGGGTTGTTTGTTATTGCTGCCTTGTTTTTATGGGTATTTGCTTCGTTTTACCGTGTGGATACATCCGAGCAATCTGTTGAACTGTTTCTTGGCGAATATTACAAAACCGGCAACGAAGGCTTGAATTTTGCACCTTGGCCTGTAGTGACCAAAGAAATCTTGCCGGTTACCCGTGAAAACATTGAAAATATCGGTGTTGGTGGTGGTGCACGCGGTGATCAAGGTCTGATGCTTACCGGGGATGAAAATATCGTGGATATTGATTTTCAGGTTGTCTGGAATATCAATGACGCACAGAAGTTCCTGTTCAATCTGGCGGATCCGCAAAATACGATCATTGCGGTATCCGAGTCGGTGATGCGCGAAATTGTTGCGCGTACCGATCTGACCCCAATTCTAACCACCGGTAAGGGTGCTATTGAGGCAGAATTGCAAACCCTGATCCAAGAAACGCTGGACAGCTATCAAGCAGGTGTGACGATCGTCCGGGTGAACTTTGACAAAGCAGACCCACCGCGCGAAGTGGCGGATGCATTCCGCGATGTACAAGCAGCAGAACAATCACGTGATACTTTGGAGAAACAAGCGGATGCTTATTCTAATAAAGTGGTTGCAGCAGCCCGTGGTGAAGCGGCGCAATTATTTGAACAGGCAGAAGGCTACCGTTCGCAAACGGTGAATGAAGCCGAAGGGGAAGCATCACGCTTTATTGCGGTCTACGATGAATATGCCAAAGCACCTGACGTGACACGCAAGCGGTTGTATCTGGAAACTATGGAAAGGGTTTTGGGCCGGGTAGACAAGATCATTATTGACGAGAATGCTAGCGGGCAGGGTGTTGTGCCTTATCTGCCCTTGAACGAGTTGAATAAATCTAAGGGAGGGTCAAACTAATGAAACTTTCAGCAATAGCATTACCAATATTGGCTATCTTGGTTTTTATCGGCCTGTCCTCATACTATATTGTGGATGAGCGCGAAAAAGCATTGAAATTATGGTTCGGCGAAGTGGTCAGCGTAGACGATGATCCCGGTCTTTATTTCAAAATACCCTTCCTGCATGAGATTGTGAAATACGATGATCGTATTTTGCCACTCGACTCACAGCCGCTAGAGGTAACGATGGAAGACAATCGTCGTTTTGAAGTCGATGCTTTCGCCCGCTGGCGGATTTCAGATGTGGTGAAATTCCGCAAGGCCATTGGTTCCGGCGGGATCAATTCGGCGCGTGCGCGTTTGGAGATTATTTTGAACGCTGAATTGCGCACGGTATTGGGTGATGTGCGCTCGGGCGCACTTCTTTCAGCTGACCGTGTTGGTCTGATGAATCTGATCCGCGATGCGGCAAGAACTAAAGCTTTGGCCCTTGGTGTGGAAGTAATTGATGTGCGTATTAAGCGTGCTGACCTACCACAACAAAACTTGGAAAAAACCTTTGAACGGATGCGTGCGGAACGTCAACGTGAAGCGGCAGACGAGATTGCGCGTGGTAATGAAGCGGCGCAACGGGCCCGTGCGATTGCGGATAGAACTGTGGTTGAAACCGTGTCTGAAGCGCGCAAGAATTCCGAGATTATCCGTGGTGAAGCAGATGCCAAGCGGAACGCGGTTTTTGCGGAAGCTTTTGGACGTGACCCGGAATTCTTTGCATTTTACAGATCTCTGAGAGCTTATGAAAATTCATTGCTAAGTGGTAGCTCTACGATGGTAATCTCACCAGATAGTGATTTTTTCACCTATCTGAAATCGGATACCGCTCAATGATCCATGATGTGTTATTGGGCTTAGGCCTGATGGCGGTAATAGAGGGGCTGGTGCTTGCACTGGCCCCTTTACGTTTTGAAGATGTTCTGAAAGCGATGGCCGAACTTAACCGTGACCAACGCCGCACTTTAGGTGTGGTTATCGTCGCGGTTGGCGTAGCTCTGGTTTGGGTGGCTAAAAACTGGACGTGACATTTAACGGTATTGAAGTGCGACGGAACTGTGATTACTTTGCGTATAAATACATAGTTCGTTAACGCTGTTGTGAGAAGTCGAAACAAAAATTGCCTTGCAATATCGCGTTGGTGACACAATTTATAAACAACAAGGCAGCCCCTGCTTGGGTAGCCGAATGATGCAATGTCCTGGAGGATCAAAGTGAAGTCTCTTGCTATTACCCGCGCAAACGCGTGGTCTAAATCACAAACTTATCTGTTCGGTGTCGTTCTGGCACTTGCCTTGCTGTTGGTTCAAACCGTTACCGTGTCTGCACGCGGTGCAGGTGACAGCTTTGCCGATTTGGCCGAAAGCCTAAGTCCTGCTGTGGTGAATATCACAACGACACAAACCATTGCACAACCCAATCGCCCGGCATTGCCGCAAATCCCAAAAGGTTCGCCATTTGAAGATTTCTTCAAGGATTTTCTTGATCAGGGGCCAAATGGGCAAAATCAGAAACAACGCCGTGCAACGGCACTTGGTTCGGGGTTTATCGTTTCTGCCGATGGTTATATTGTGACAAACAACCATGTGATCGACAAAGCCGATGAAATTGTGATCGAATTGTTCAGCGGTATGGAACTGGATGCAAAATTGATCGGGCGCGATACGAAAACAGACATTGCCTTATTGAAAGTGGAAGCGGATGAACCGCTGCCTTTTGTGGCTTTTGGTGACAGTGATATTTCACGCGTCGGTGATTGGGTCTTGGCTATCGGGAACCCGTTGGGACAGGGTTTTTCGGTTTCCGCAGGGATCATTTCGGCCAATAATCGGTCTTTGCGCTCTGGCCCGTATGACGACTTTATTCAAACCGATGCAGCAATCAACCGTGGCAATTCCGGTGGTCCGTTGTTCAATATGGATGGTGATGTCATAGGTGTGAACACCGCGATTATTTCACCGACAGGCGGATCGATCGGTCTGGGCTTTGCAATGGCGTCGAATGTTGTGTCGGGCGTTGTTGGTCAATTGAAAGAGTTTGGCGAAACCCGCCGTGGTTGGCTGGGTGTCAGCATTCAAGATCTGGATATGGAAATGGCAGAGGCGCTAGGGCTTGAAAAAGCCGCAGGCGCACTGGTCAGTGATGTCCCCGAAGGTCCTGCAAAAGAAGCGGGCATTCTGGCAGGTGATGTGATCTTGAATTTTGACGGAAAAGAGGTTGACGATACCCGTGGTTTAATCAAACAGGTCGGTAATTCCGAAGTTGGTAAATCCGTGCGTGTAGTCGTGCAGCGCGATGGGAAAACACAAACTATAAAAGTTGTTCTTTCGCGACGTGAAGATGCTGAAAAATCACTTGTTGTACCAGCTGTGTCAAAGCCGGAATCGGCAAAAGAAGAAGAAACTTTGGGTATGAAGCTAACGTCACTAACCGATGAAGTGCGTAAGCAATTGCGATTGCCCAAGGATGCCAAAGGTGTGGCGGTTGTAACTGTTGATGAAGACAGTGACGCATTTGAAAAAGGTCTGCGCACAGGTGATCTGATTGCCGAAGTAGGTCAGATGCCTGTTGAGAAACCCACTGATGTTAGCAAAGCGGTTCAAGCCGCTAAGGATGCGGGCCGTAAATCGGTTTTGTTTCTGGTGCGTCGTGATGGTAATCCACGCTTTGTGGCTTTGTCATTGGACAGTTAAAAGAATTGATATAATTTAAAAAATCCGCCGTTCGTGCGGGTTTTTTTATTATCGGAATACACGGTGTATAACCAAACCATAGCTTTCAGCCAATGTCTGTGTAACCTCAGATGAATTAATTCCCTGACTTTTTTGAACTTTACGTACTGCGCGTTTGGTGGATTCATCCATAACACCAGTGATTGCGCCCCGGTAATTTCCACGTGCGGCTAATGCACGTTGCAAGGTTTGGATGAAGACAACAGTCAGGTCTTTTGCACAGATTATTTCGACCCAAGTTTCGTGCCGTGCGCGGATAATTTTCTGAACGGTTTCAGTGCGATAAATTGCAGGTGATATAATGATGGACTGTCCTGTCTGTTTATCCACCTTGCGTTTTTCAGGCTTTACCAGGACTTGTTCGGTGACGGTCTCAATCAGGGCGGGGGCCGTGTGTCGAATATGGCAGGCCCCGGGGCGGGTATTCGGTGGCAGGCCGATATCTTGCGCGTTGACGGGAAATGCCGAAAATCCGGCAAGACCGATCAAACTTGTGGTGATTACTGCTCTGAAAGGGGCCATTTGGTCCTCATTGTTTGGCGCAGACTATCTATAAACGGTGATGAAAAAAAGCCCTAGATTAAAAAAGGGGCTGGCATGTTTCAAAGACGCGGTTTACATGCGTTTAACAGTTTTAATTGGAGGCAGACGGCAATGGCCAAAATCACCTATATTGAACATAACGGCAAAGAGCATGTTGTGGATGTTGCAAACGGTCTGACCGTTATGGAAGGTGCGCGCGACAATAATATTCCGGGCATCGAAGCGGATTGCGGCGGGGCATGTGCGTGTTCGACATGCCACGTTTATATAGATGACGCATGGGTGGAAAAACTACCCGTAAAAGACGCGATGGAAGAGGATATGCTGGATTTCGCGTGGGAACCGGATGTGATCAAATCACGTTTGACCTGTCAGGTTAAAGTGACGGATGATCTGGACGGGTTGATTGTGCGGATGCCTGAAAAGCAAATTTAAAGATATAACCAGTCACAAATATCCGGCAGAGGCAGTGTTGCGATCTGTTGTTATAAAGCGCGCCAGCCGATATCTTTGCGATGAAATCCCTCTGGCCAATCTATTTGATCGACCATTGCATAAGCCCGCTCATGGGCCTCTGCAAGTGTGGTGCCGCGTGCAGTGACGTTTAACACGCGCCCGCCAATAGCTAAAACCTTGTCACCGTCTGCTTTGGTACCTGCATGAAATATCATATTCTTGCTGTCTGAATTCAGGGCATCAAGCCCCTTTATTTCAGTGCCTTTTTCATATGTACCCGGATAACCATCTGCCGACAGAACTATCGAAATGGCGTGGTCATTGGCCCAGTTAATTCGGGTGCTGTCCAGCCGCCCTTCGGCGCAGGCTTGTAATATGTCAAGAGCTTGAGCACCCAACCGCATCATCAGGGTTTGGCATTCAGGGTCGCCGAAACGCACGTTATATTCCACAAGGCGCGGTTGGCCGTTCTTGATCATGAAGCCTGCGAATAAAACGCCTTGAAATGGTGTGCCGCGACGGGCCATCTCATCAATGGTGGGCTGGATGATTTCCACCAGTGCTTTTTGGGTGACGGCATTCGTCATCACGGGTGCCGGCGAATAGGCCCCCATGCCGCCGGTGTTTGGACCTTTGTCGCCGTCATAGGCGCGTTTGTGATCTTGGGCTGTGCCCATCGGCAGGATGTTCTTGCCGTCGGACAACACAAAGAAACTGGCCTCTTCGCCGTCCATAAATTCTTCGATGACCACTTCGGTACCGGCATCACCGAATGCGCCATCGAATATATCGTCCAGACCGTCCAGTGCCTGTTGTAAATCCATCGCTACAATTACGCCTTTGCCTGCGGCCAGACCGTCGGCCTTGATCACGATGGGGGCACCTTGCTCAGTGACATATGCCTTGGCTGCATCAAGTTCCCTAAACCGCGCATAGGCTGCTGTGGGGGCATTGCAAGCATCGCAAATTTCTTTGGTAAAGGCTTTGGAACTTTCCAGTTCGGATGCTTTTTTGGAAGGGCCAAAAGTCAGGATATCGGCGGCGCGTAATGCGTCTGCCACACCATTGGCTAACGGGTTTTCGGCACCGATTATAGCGAAATCAATGTTTTGGGCCTTGCAGAGCGCAACAATCGCGTCATTGTCCATCACATCAACCGCAATGCAATCTGCAATCGCAGCCATGCCCGCATTGCCGGGTGCACAAACCAAACGGTCACATTTCGGATTTTGTTTTACTGCCCAAGCCAATGCATGTTCGCGGCCGCCAGAGCCTAATATGAGGATATTCATGTTTTTATACGCTCCAGACTTGGCCTTTGTTGCGGCTCGTTCTAAGGTTGGTTTCACGCAAGTGCAAGGAGACATAAGTGTCTGATTTGATCGACCAACCGGAACCGGGGCAAAATGCGCCCGAATTCAGTGTGTCTGAAATCTCAAACGCGGTGAAACGCATGATTGAAGGTGAGTTCAGCCTTGTGCGTATCCGGGGTGAAATAGGCCGCGTGAACCGCTATGCCTCGGGTCATATCTATTATGACCTTAAGGATGAAAACGCGGTACTGAATGCGGTCACATGGAAGGGCCAAGCGTCGAAACTGTCGGTACAACCCGAAGAGGGTATGGAAGTGATTGCAGTGGGCAAGCTGACATCGTTTCCGAAACAATCCAAGTACCAGATGAACGTGATGGAATTGCGGGTTGCAGGTGTTGGTGCATTGATGGCGATGCTGGAAAAACGCAAAAAAGCACTGGCGGCGGAAGGTCTGTTTGATCAGGATCGTAAGCAACCGATTCCGTATTTGCCCGAAGTGATCGGGGTCGTGACCTCACCATCCGGCGCAGTGATCCGTGATATTTTACACCGTTTACGCGACCGCTTTCCGCGCAAGGTACTGATCTGGCCTGTGGCCGTGCAGGGTGAACGCTGTGCGCCCGAGGTCACAAAGGCCATTGAGGGTTTCAATGCGATGACTGCGGGCGGGGCGATGCCGAGGCCTGACTTGATCATCGTGGCCCGCGGTGGCGGCTCGATCGAAGACCTGTGGGGGTTTAACGAAGAAAGCGTGGCACGTGCGGCGGCTGCCAGCGATATTCCGCTAATCTCGGCAGTGGGTCATGAAACAGATACTACGTTGATTGATTATGTGTCCGATCAGCGTGCACCAACACCGACGGCGGCGGCTGAATTGGCAGTGCCTGTGCGGGCGGAATTGGCGGTATGGTTGGCAGGCATGGAAGAACGTCGTGTGCGGGCACTTGCCAATGGAATTAGCCAGCGCGGTCAACGCTTGCGTGATTTGTCGCGTGCGATGCCGAACCCTGTTGATGTGGTGGCAATGCAGGGGCAAAAACTGGATATGATTGCGGCGCGTTTGCCGCGCGCCTTGCAAGCCATGGCGCAGGGCAAACGTGTGCAATTGGCGGAACGCACGGCAGCTTTGCGGCCGCAAGCTTTGCATCAGATGATTTCGCAAAAAGATCAGATATTGCAACGTGTTGCAGGCGACCTTGCAAATGCACCCATTCGCCACATGGAACGTTGGCGTGATCGTTTGGGCGGACTGAAACGCTTGCTTGAAACGCTTGGTTATACGGCGACGCTTGATCGCGGTTTCGCGGTTGTGCGTAATTCGGACGGTGCCATTTTATCAACTGTGAATGCCGCGAAAAATGCGGGAGGTTTGGATATTGAATTCAAAGACGGACATTTCAGAACCGATGCGACACAAACGGTCAAAAAACCGAAGGCAAAACCGAAAACACCGCCTGAAGATCAGGGTAGCTTGTTCTAAACCGACAGGCCGTCCCCCTTGCACAACAGGGGTTTTTTGTCGATGTGGTATAGTTTTAGGAATTCGTCCAATGGTGCGCCTTCGGCATGTGCCGCATAGCCCTCATCGGTTTTGAAAAATGTCCAGCACTGGGTTTCAATATTGCTCTCGTAATTAAAACAGAACAATTCACCTTGCGTGAACCATTCACCATCTTCACATATCCCATTCGAATAACGCCATTTGCTGCGGCGGCCTTTGTAAAAATGCTCGGCCCCATATGCTTTGCCGTCTTTTGAGAAATACAGGGTTTTGTCGGTGGATAAGGATTCAAATTCATTTGGGCTGACAATGGTTTCAGCCATAACGGGGGTGACGATTAAGAAGATAATCAAAGATAAATATTTCATGTGTGCCTTAATTGTTTTGAATAAATGATAGGGTATTTTTACCGATCTTGCCATGCTTGCGCGCGTGGGTTCATCAGTGTGCGCCATTTGCGCGGCCAAAGTGCGATTGCGGCCATATAGGGGATTGCATGGGGCAGTTGTGGGGCTGTGGCGGTGAAGCCGTCAAGGTCGGTATAGGGTTTGGCGGGGGATGCGTGGTGGTCGGAATGGCGCGGTGCGTTCAGGGTCATAAAAGCACTGAACCAATGCGGCGCATTCCATGAATGACGTGGGGATACGGGTTCATATTTACCATTGCCCATTTTTTTGCGCTGCAACCCGTAGTGCTGGACGTAATCGATGATCAGCATTTGTGACTGTGCATAAAAAGATAAGACAAGATAGGCGATAACACCTTTAAAACCTAACAGACTATAAGTTAGCGCAATGGTTGCGAGCGCACCCAAACAATATTGCCAGTAGGGGTTTCGCAGGCTTGCGCTGGGTAGTCCACGCTTTTGTAATCGGGCATTTTCAGCCCGCAGACCTGCGCGAAACTCTTCCACGCCAGCGCGTTTCAAGAATGTGTAAAAACTTTCATTGAATCGGGCTGAATTCGGGTCTTTGGGGCTGGCAACATAGGGATGATGCACCAATAAATGCGCGCTGGTGTGATGACCGAACAACATCGAGATGAAAACCCATTTACCCATGCGGAAGTGTAATCGATTGGTGCGATGGATCATTTCATGGGCGTTTGCGTGGCTGATCATGCCGAAAAACAACCCGAAAGCGAAAAATAACACGGTTTTAGTCAACAATCCAAGGCTTGTTGCACCAAGTGCGTAAATCGCCAGCGGTAAAAGTGTAAAATGGGTGACGCCAAGGATAATGGGTAGAATGATGCGTGCGGCCCAACTGTCACCCGATTGGGTAAAATCCAATGCGAACATTTCATCGCAAAATGCCGCAAAAGCAGTCATGTAAATCAATGCGCAAGGTACCCAAAAACCGCCCTGAACTACTGCCATGAACAACAGCGGGGCAGGTGTCAGCGTGATAAGGAAAAAAAGGAATGGCCTGATGTGCATAATGTCCTGTTTTAGCGACTTTGTCCTACAGTAGAAACAAATCCCGCATCTTTCAATAAAGCTGCGCGTTTATGGTGCTTGGGACGTCGCATTTATTCTGGCCTGATTGCTTTGTGCTGCATATAGTGCGCCTAAATGAACAGGGAATTGGCCAATGGCATTGGATGAACGCAAAGGTGTTTGGAAATCGGGTAAAGGTAAAGGTCGCCATACGCCCAAGGGACGGCAAGTTACAGAAGACAGTCTAGCCAGTATTCAGGCTTTGCTGGGGGATCGCCCACGTCGCCGTGATTTGCTGATCGAGCATTTGCATTTGATACAGGATACTTATGGCCATCTGTCTGCAGAAAATCTGGCGGCACTGGCAGAAGAAATGCGTATTCCGCAAGCTGAAGTTTATGAAGTTGCGTCGTTTTATGCCCATTTCGATGTGGTCAAAGAAGGTATGGATGCCCCCCCTGCGCTGACCATTCGGGTTTGTGATAGCCTGTCTTGCGAATTGGCGGGGTCTGAGGATTTGCTGCGTGATCTGGCGGCTAAATATAACGGCAAAGGTGAAGTGCGCGTGTTGCGGGCGCCCTGCATGGGGCGGTGTGATACGGCACCAACCTTGGAAATAGGCCATAATCACATAGATTTTGCCGATTTAGGCAAGGTTGCAGATGTGATAAAAACGGATGACACCCACGCCCATATTCCGAATTATGAACAGTTTGATACATATGCGGCAAGTGGTGGTTATGCTGAATTGAAAGCCTTGCGTAATGGCGCAAAAACCCGTGACGCTTTACAGGATGAAGTGTTGGAAAGCGGTTTGCGGGGCATGGGCGGCGCCGGTTTTCCATCGGGCAAGAAATGGTCGTTCGTGCGCATGAATGAAGGTCCGCGTTATTTGGCCGTAAATGGCGATGAAGGTGAACCGGGCACGTTCAAAGATCGTTACTTTTTGGAACGTGAACCGCATGTATTTCTGGAAGGCATGCTGATTGCCGCTTGGGCGGTTGAAGCGGATAAATGCTTTATCTATATGCGCGACGAATATCCTGCAATCTTATCGCTACTGGCAACAGAGATCACCAAGCTGGAACAGGCGGGTATTGTGGAGGCGGGTTATATAGATCTGCGGCGTGGTGCAGGTGCATATATTTGCGGCGAAGAAAGTGCGATGATCGAAAGTATCGAAGGCAAACGCGGGATGCCGCGTCACAGACCACCCTTTGTGGCTTCTGTCGGAATTTTCAACCAACCGACCTTGGTGCATAATGTGGAAACGCTATATTGGGTTTGCAAAGTGGCGCGTGAAGGCGGCGATGTTTTCGGCGCGCATGGGGCCAACGGGCGCAAAGGTATGCGCAGTTATTCCGTGTCGGGACGGGTGAAAAATCCGGGTGTGAAAATTGCGCCTGCAGGACTGACGATCAAGCAATTGATCGAAGATCATTGCGGCGGGATGCTGGATGGCCAAGCATTTAAAGCGTACCAACCGGGTGGGCCGTCTTCGGGACTGTTGCCGGCAAGTATGGATGATATTCCGCTGGATTTTGATACGCTGCAACCGCATGGCACCTTTATCGGGTCGGCCGCTGTGGTGGTTTTGTCTGACAAGGACAGTGCCAAGCAAGCTGCGCTGAACATGCTGCGGTTTTTTGAGGATGAAAGTTGTGGTCAATGCACGCCTTGCCGTGTCGGCTGTGAAAAAGCGGTGAAGCTGATGCAGGTGGATACATGGGATCAGGGCTTGCTGGAAGAACTTTCAACGGCAATGGTTGATGCGTCAATCTGTGGTTTGGGTCAAGCGGCACCGAATCCGATTCGCATGATGATGAAACACTTCCCGGAAGAGATATAAGGCTTTTGGAACACCTAATCCCCAGATTTTTCGAATTTGGTGCATTATTTGCCATCATATATCTGCTTGGCTTTTGCTACCGTGGGCCCTCAAGGGCAAAAACGGGGTTCAAAGTTCTCAGTATCGGGGCGTTGGTATTTGTCTCGATTGCAGCAAATACACCGTTTTGGTTAACTTTAGCACTGGCAGCCTGCGCTGTCGGTGATTATTATCTGTCACGTGATGGGGCTACAACCTTTGTAAAAGGTGTGGCCGCTTTTGCCGTTGGGCATTTGTTTTATATCGCTTTGTTTCTAACCGACCCGCTTTCCGATATCAGCCTGATCATCACCAATTCACGCATTGCGACCCTGTCGGCCCTTCTTATCATGTCGATCATAATGATGGGTATACTGTGGTTCTACGCGGGTAAATTACGTTATGCAGTTCTGGGTTATATCGGGGTCATTACAAGTATGGGCATTGCTGCGGCCACATTGCCGTGGATGCCCAATTACAACATTGTGATGCTGGGAGTTGCGTTTTTCATTCTGTCCGATCTGATTTTGGCGATGGAGATGTTTTTAATGTCCAAACAAGCTTGGACAGGTAAATTGGCACCGTTTTTGGTATGGGCATTCTATTGGCTGGCACAGTTTTCAATTACCGCAGGGTTGGTGCTGCGCGGGGTGCAAACTTAGCTTTATAGGGCTTCCATCCCACCTGAATGCGTATTAGGTGGGTGTTAAGACTTTTGGAGCTTTGGCATATGTCCTTTTTCAAGAAACTCAAAGATCGGTTGTTTAAATCTTCTTCGAAGATCGAAGAAGGACTTGATGCAATTGTTGAAGAGGGTGGAGTTGAAGAAGAAATAGTTGAAGAAACACTTGCATCTGAAGCCGTCGCGGAACAGCTTCCAGAGCCAGAGCCAGAGCCAGAGCCAGAGCCAGAGCCAGAGCCAGAGCCAGAGCCAGAGCCAGAGCCAGAGCCAGAGCCAGAGCCAGAGCCAGAGCCAGAGCCAGAGCCAGAGCCAGAGCCAGAGCCAGAGCCAG
>JAJFHZ010000040.1 GCA_021775355.1 Amylibacter sp.
ATCAAACTTTTCACCGTCAGCCGCCATTTTTTCGGCAGTGACATGGCGATAATCAATTTCCAAACCTGATTGCTGCGCATGGATCTGTGCCACCGGAATGTTCCCGGGTGCAGCATCTGCGCCCACGACTTCGGCCCCCAATCGGGCCATAGGTTCGGACAACAGGCCGCCACCGCAGCCAATATCCAGAATGCGCAATCCCTTAAGGGGCAGTTTTCCTGTCAGATCACGGGCAAATTCCACGGCGATCTGATTTGTAATATAATCCAGACGACACGGGTTCATCATATGCAAAGGCTTGAACATACCTTCCGTGTCCCACCAATTTGCAGCCATTGCTTCAAACTTGGCCACTTCATCTGCATCAACTGTTTTCGTCGTTACCATTGATCTTAGGCCCTTAACCTGCAAAGTAATTCTTATATATAACGTACCATACAGGGTGAAGATGCGGAATTCAGATAGTCAAATTGGCGCAGGGCGGCAGTTGTACCCGATTATCCAACCATATTTCTATCAAATGCTGGAAGTCAGCGATGACCATACGCTTTATGTTGAGGAATGTGGCAATCCCGACGGCATCCCCGTTGTTATCCTGCACGGGGGCCCCGGTGGGGGTTGTAGCCCGGGAATGCGGCGATTTTTTCACCCCGATGTTTTCCGTATTATCCTGTTTGACCAACGCGGATGCGGACGTTCAACACCACACGCAAGCGTTGAAGATAATACAACGTGGCATCTGGTCGATGATATTGAACGCATCCGCAAGCATCTGGGTGTTGAAAACTGGATTGTTTTCGGCGGCTCATGGGGGGCGACGCTTTCGCTGGTCTATGCACAAGCCCATCCAGCGCGTGTTCGCCACCTAGTTCTGCGCGGCGTATTCCTGATGACACAAGCGGAGCTGGACTGGTTTTATGGCGGCGGTGCCGGTCAGTTTTTCCCCGAAGAATGGGAAAAGTTTATGGAGCTTTTGCCCGCAGATGAGCAACACGATATAATCGGTGGATACGCCAAAAGACTGTTTGGCAATGATCTGTCAATACAGACCAGCTTTGCCCGTGCATGGACAGGCTGGGAAACAGCACTGGCTTCATTGGAAAGCCACACATCCCCCGTAGCGGTGCCCGCAGCATATGCATGCGCTTTTGCTCGCATTGAAAATCATTATTTTTCCAATAAGGGCTTTCTGGCTGTGGACGATCAGATCATGCGGGATATTGGCATGCTCAAAGATATTCCCGGAACCATTGTTCAGGGGCGTTATGATATGATCTGCCCACCGAATACCGCACACCGCTTGCATAACGCATGGCCGACATCGCGGTTGATCATGGCACCAAAGGCAGGGCATTCATTGTCGGAGCCGCAAATCACCTCGACCCTGGTCGCGGTGATGGATGAGTTGGCTTAGGTTATAGATGTAAAAGACGCCCAATATAAGCTCTACAATACACAGAAGGATAAGACGATGCTTGAAACGTATAGGGGCGTTGTGCGCCCGGCACAACTTGACCACATGGACCATATGAATGTGCAATATTATACAGCTAAATTCGACGAAGCGTCTTGGCATTGGTTTTCAGCGCTGGGGTTAACCAGCGAATATTTCAACACAGAGAATTGTGGGATGGCTGCCGTTTTGCAAGTGACCAACTACAAGGCCGAAGCCATAGCAGGTGATTTGCTGACCTGCCAAACTGAAATGCTGGAAGTGAAGAACAAGGTAATCCGTTTCATGCATCATATGCAAAATTCAGAAACCGGTGTTTTAATTGCAACGTCTGAGCTGACGGCCGTCCATCTTGATAGGGCTGCGCGCAAATCTTGCCCCATTCCTGGCGATATAATTAAAAAGTGCAAGGAAATGCTTTAATAGCATCGCCTAAATATCTGTAAGGCAGTGGTAATGGATATATACACTACACCTTAAAGCTTTGCCGCCAACCGGCTGCCTTGATTGATCGCACGTTTCGCATCCAGTTCCGATGCAACATCGGCACCGCCAATGATATGCACGGATGCGTCCTGCTCTGCAAGTTGATCGAACAAGTCACGATAAGGTACCTGCCCCGCGCAAAGCACAATGTCGTCCACTTCCAGAATGGTCGGGTTTTCGCGCGCTTCGCCATATGAAATATGCAGCCCCTTGGCGGAAATTTCTTCATAGTTAACACCGCCAAGCATGTTAACATGTTTCATGGCCAAGGTTGCGCGGTGTATCCAGCCTGTTGTTTTACCAAGACCTTTGCCCAGCTTTTGTGCTTTGCGTTGCAGCAGATGCACATGCCTTTTTGGTTCCTCAGGCTGTACGCCATCCGCTGCCAAACCGCCACGGGTCAGGTCAGGGCTGCCAACGCCCCATTCGCGTTTCCATTCTTCTAGGTTTTCGGTTGAACTATCGTCACCGCTGACCAAATACTCTGCCAGATCAAACCCGATACCGCCTGCGCCGATTACAGCAACCTTATCGCCCACGGTGACATTGCTTTTCAGTACATCGATATAGGAATGTACATTGTCAGCATCCTGACCCTTAATCTGCGGATCGCGCGGCAGAACCCCTGTGGCTATGATAACCTCATCAAACCCTGCAAGGGTTTCTGCAGTCGCTTCGGTATTCAACTGCAATGTCATACTTGACAGATCAACCTGTCGCTTGAAATAATCCACTAGGCCCCAAAACTCTTCTTTGCCGGGAACTTGCTTGGCCAAATTAAGCTGACCGCCAAGCTGATTGGACTTATCAATCAAAGTCACATTATGCCCGCGCCGATTTGCGACCAGAGCGGCTGACAATCCTGCGGGACCCGCCCCCACCACGGCGATGGATTTGGGCGTATCTGTTTTCGTGTAATTCAATTCGGTTTCGCTGCATGCGCGCGGATTGACCAGACAAGAGGTCAGTTTCATCGCAAAAGTATGATCCAAACAGGCTTGATTGCATGCAATACAGGGTGCGATTTCATCGGCACGGCCTTGATCCGCTTTGATTACAAATTCAGGATCAGCCAGAAACGGACGTGCCATGGAAACCATATCCGAACAACCATCCGCCAGAACGCTTTCAGCCACTTCAGGTGTATTGATACGATTGGATGCGATGATCGGAATGTTCACTTCACCCATCAGTTTTTGTGTGACCCACGTAAAGGCGCGACGCGGAACCGAAGTTGCAATGGTTGGAATACGGGCTTCGTGCCAGCCGATACCGGTGTTAATGATTGTGGCTCCTGCGACCTCTACCGCTTTGGCAAGCATAACGACCTCTTCCCAAGTAGACCCGTTTGGGATCAGATCAATCATCGATAAGCGATAGATGATGATGAAATCTGTTCCAACCGCCTTGCGTACGCGGCGCACGACCTCGACGGGTAGGCGCATACGGTTTTTATATGATCCGCCCCATTCATCGGTACGCTTGTTTGTATGGGTGACAAGGAACTGGTTCAGAAAGTAACCTTCTGAGCCCATAATTTCTACACCATCATAACCTGCTTCTTTTGCGCGGGTTGCAGCCACAACCATATCCTTGATTTGTTTTTCAACCCCATCCGCATCCAATTCCGCTGGCGGAAATGGTGAAATAGGGGATTTTACCGCAGATGGCGCAACAGCTTTGGATGAATAAGCATAACGCCCGGCGTGCAAAATTTGCATGGCGATTTTACCGCCCTCACTATGAACACGATCGGTGACAATGCGGTGGTTTTCAATGTCTTCATCGCTGAACAACCCGCTTGCCCCCGGCAACACAGCGCCTTCAACATTGGGTGCCATGCCCCCTGTTACAGCCAAGGCAACACCGCCACGCGCGCGTTCGCCGTAATATTGCGCAACACGGCTCCAATCACCAAGCTCTTCAAGTCCTGTGTGCATAGAGCCCATTAAAACGCGGTTTTTCAACGTGGTAAAACCAAGGTCCAAAGGCTGGAAAAGATTGGGATATGTTGGATGGGTCATCGAAGCCTCAAATCACTGTAAGTTTATAACCCTAATGTGTCATTTCTGATTGTCACGCGAAACGCGGCGTCACCCCAATGTTTCCACGCAATGACGCCTGAAGGCGCGCTTCAACATGTCCAATTCTTCACGCAACAGGTTAATCTCATTGCGCAGATCATCATCTAAAGGCTCGCCTGCTACAATTGAAAAACTGTCCAACATAATATCTTCACCTGTTTTGCAAATAAGATAGGTTTGAATACCGTCCGCAATAGTCTCTGCCGGGATTTTGCAGCGGATAAGCCATGTATTTTCCTGTGCTTCCAGTGTATCTACAAACACCTCACCAATCGTTTTGCCTAAATAAGTCAATTCCAATATGGGCGCAGTGATTTCATCTTTTTCACCTTTGTAAATGCCTTCATATACACCACTGGTAATAAGCTTTCTTGTAAGAGTAGATGAACTGGGCATAGCGTACCTTTATATGTTGGCGCGGCGGCGGCGGATGACTGATACGTCACGAATAGTTATTTGATTCATAGACGGGCTTTCAAAGATCAAATCGAACCATAGACTTTGTGCGCGTACCTCTTTGAATTTTGTATAGAACAAATCGAATTCTACAAACATTTCGCGTGTGGACAGATCCAGCTCACGCACAATTTGTTCTGTGTTGGGCCCGTGCCGTAAATTCAGGCGCGCAAACATTTCTTGTGGTCGTTCACTGTCAACGATTAATGTAAGGCGAATGATGTGTTCTTTTTTTAAGCCCTCAACGGCGGCTTCAGGCATCTGGACCGCAAGTGAAAGAAACGAGCCTTCAAATTTAAAAACATCAAGCCGGATACCAAAGGGGGCCAGATCTTCTTCACGACTGTTTCGAACTTGTCTAAGCGTCATTTCACTTGCATTGCAGTCGTGAAAAAGGGCCAACTCGCGGCCAATTTTTGACTTTGAAGCAACTGAAGACATTCCGCTTGGACTGACCGGCCCTGACCATGCCTCTGGTCGATGTGCCCATTCGGTGCCTTGGGGTTTTTTAATCGCTTTTGATCCAATGACAGGCAAAGTCAGACGGGAAACAGCAACATGATTTAATTTATTTACCCGATTATGAAAAAGCCGTGCTTTTGCCCGCAGGTCATTCAATTCAGCCAAATCCATAGTGCTCGCGTCGCGGCTTTGACGTTCCCACCATTTCAGGTTGCGCTGATTACGCCATTCATCAAAAAAATTCCTGACTTTACCCAAAATGATGCCCTTATTTGTAATTCTGACCTTATTTAATCAACACTATAGATAGTTCGAAATAGATAGTACCAAGAAATCTGTTTCAAAGTAATAATCGGCGCAAAAGGCCGATTTTTTTAAGTTGGTTTTTTGGGCGGGCAATGATTGGCGGCTGGTTTGACTGTAGAGTTGGTTGAGTTTTCTCACCCGGTTGTGGCGCATTTGGTGTTGTGTCCAGTTGAATAGACTCTGAATAGCTTTGTAAAAATTGCATGCCCTGTTCGGATGTTATGGGTGCATCTTTGCTCTGCAGCAATGTTACCGTTACCAGATGATCGGATCTGTTAAGAAAACTTTTCCAGATATTTTTTGAAAGGGTTGCATCAGTATCAAACAATTCAAAATAAAGACCGTCTGAGGTTTGACGCTTATCCAAAATGGATACGGTCTGTGGGTTACCTGATGTGCTAAGTGTCTCTAGGCCATCGTTTGAAGTTAAGAAATCTGAAAGGGCATTAACGCCCTCTTGGTCTGTAAATGCAGGTGCTTTTGCAACACTGGTCGTTACCAAGCCGGTAAAGCCGGCATTGCTGGCCACACGTCTGCCATATGAATTCAGGTAACCGCAGTTTGCAAAAATTATAAATGCTGACGTTTCTGTTGTATTGCTTCCTCTGGTATCTTTACAAAATCCGGTAGGCGGGGTGATGCTGATACGGCCATTTTCAACATCGACAAGTTCAGTTTTCGGTACTGTGTTTCGTGTGGGATAAGGTTCGCCTGCCCCGCCGCCGCATGCAGCGATGAACAGTGTGCTGAAAAGCAAACCGGATGTTGATAAAAAGCATCTTCGTCTTGTTGCCAATATCCGCCTGCCCAAATCATTCCCTCCGAAACGCGTTGTTACTGGTTAATCAGTTCGCTAACGTATCGCAAGCTTCTGTTCTTAGACATGAATGGTTTTGTCAGCCAGTGTTGCGAACGATTGTTTGATGAGAAGGATATTAGATTGCTACCTGTAAAAAATCAAAAGTTCCAAGATTTCTATGCCCCAGCCGTCAAAACCAAAGCTATTTGGCGTCTTTTGGTTGGTTTGACTGTTCTTATTGTGGTGTATCTTGGGTTTTCCGTTTTGTTTGGTGTGGTTGTCGTTTTGGTTGCCGGGGCAGAGCGGGGTTCGGAAGTTTTATTCGCCATCAAGCAAGGAACAGACCCCAAGGCAGTGATATTATTGCTGACAACTTTTGGGGCCATGTTTGTTGGCGTTGTTTTGGCTGTAAAACTAGTACATAAACGCGGGTTGAAAAGCTTGATGGGCCCAAACAAAAATGAAGCGATGCGTAATTTTATGATCGCGTTCGTAATTATTGTTTTTCTAATTCTGGTAAGTATTCCTTTTTATGTATTCACTGACTTGCCGGTTCAAAACATGGCGTTTTCCACATGGCTTTCTTGGATGCTGCTTGGTGCACCGCTGTTATTGTTGCAGGTATCGTCAGAAGAGCTGGTGTTTCGGGGCTATATACAACAACAGCTGGCGGCCCGTTTTGATAGTCGCTGGGCTTGGTATGTTTTACCGTCTGTGCTTTTTGGAATGCTGCATTATGATCCTGAAACATTGGGATCAAATGTTTGGATTATTGTCGCACATACAACGCTTTTCGGGTTAATTGCCGCAGATGTTACAGCACGTACCGGTAATCTAGGCGCTGCAATCGGGCTTCATTTTGCAAATAATCTATATGCTTTGGCAATTGTTAGCCTAGACGGCTCTTTGTCCGGTCTTGGGTTATATAAAACGCCATTTCATGTGTCGGATGAAGTGGCAATCAGGGACGTCGTTGTGCCGCAGTTGCTTTTTGTATTGCTGCTTTATGGCTTGTTTTTGTGGTGGTGTAGAAACAGGCCGCAGTTATGATTGCAATTCGTATCTTCGCAAAGTATCTGTGGTTACCGAATAACAACAAAGGCAGCTTGCGCCCATGAACTGGATTTCCAATTACGTCCGCCCAAGGATCAATTCGTTGTTTTCGCGTCGCGAAACGCCTGACAACCTGTGGTCCAAATGTTCAGAATGCGGGACAATGCTGTTTCACCGTGAACTGAAAGATGCGCTGAATGTTTGCACGAATTGTGATCATCATATGATGATTACGCCGCGCGAACGATTTGCGGCACTTTTTGACGGGGGCTTGTTTATCGAACTTGAAACTCAGGCACCTGTTGCAGACCCATTACATTTTAAAGATCAGAAAAAATATCCTGACCGTATGAAAGCAGCTGTTAAGAAAACGGGTGAAGTTGAAGCAATGTTGGTGGCCGAAGGCGAAATCGGTCGTACATCGATTGTAGCGGCCGCACAGGATTTTTCATTCATGGGTGGTTCTATGGGCATGGCCGTTGGCAATGCAATTATCGGCGCATGTGAACGCGCGGTTCAGCGCAAATGCCCGCTGATCCTGTTTTCCGCTGCAGGGGGTGCACGGATGCAGGAAGGGATTTTATCTCTGATGCAAATGCCGCGCACGACCGTTGCATTGCAAATGCTAAAAGAAGCGGGGCTGCCGTTTATTGTTGTACTGACCCATCCAACAACAGGCGGTGTCACTGCTAGCTATGCAATGCTGGGTGACATTCATATCGCTGAACCGAAGGCACTGATCTGTTTCGCTGGGCCCCGCGTGATTGAACAAACCATCCGTGAAAAACTGCCAGAGGGCTTTCAGCGGTCCGAATATCTGCTGGAACACGGGATGTTGGATCGTGTGACCCACCGTAAAGATATGCGCGATGAGCTTATCACGATCTGTCGCATGTTGATGGGTCTGACACCGCAGATTGTTGGCGACCTGCCTGCACCGAACAAAGCTGAAAAAGCCAAAGGCGCGGAAAAGTGACGTCAAAATCAAGTGATATCATTCTTGAACGCCTGATGTCACTTCACCCCAAAATCATCGATTTGACACTTGATCGGATGACCCGTCTATTGAATGCGCTGGGATCGCCTGAAAAAGCAATTCCACCCGTGATTCACATTGCAGGTACAAATGGTAAAGGATCAACAGGGGCAATGATCCGTGCAGGGCTGGAAGCTTCTGGTGAAAAAGTTCACGCTTATACTTCACCGCATCTGGCGCGGTTCCATGAACGCATCCGTTTGGCTGGCCAGTTGATTGATGAACAGCTGCTGGCGGACATCTTGGAAGAATGTGAAAGCATTAACGGTGGTGTGCCGATCACTTATTTTGAAATCACAACCTGTGCAGCGTTTTTGGCGTTTTCGCGGGTACAGGCAAACCACACAATACTGGAGGTTGGCTTGGGCGGTCGTCTGGATGCAACCAACGTCATCGACCAGCCGGAAATGACCATTATCACACCGGTTTCCGTTGATCACCAACAATACCTCGGTGAAACCTTGGCCGAAATCGCAGGTGAAAAAGCCGGTATTCTAAAACGCAATACGTTCTGCGTTGTTGGCCCGCAGCAAGACGAAGCCCTTAATGTGATAGAAGCACAAGGCGCGCGTGTTGGTGCGACATTGAAAATACACGGGCAACACTGGCATGTTTGGCAAGAAAACGGGCGGCTGATTTTTCAGGATGAGTATGGTCTGCTGGACTTGCCCAAACCAGTTCTTTTGGGCGAACATCAAATGCAAAATGCAGGCATGGCAATTGCCGCACTGCGTTTGATGGGTAAGACCGAGGATGATTGTGCAGCAGCAATGACAAATCTTGAATGGTCCGCAAGAATGCAACGCTTGCGTTCAGGGCCACTTGTGGATGCTGCCCCCAATGCCGAACTGTGGTTGGATGGCGGTCACAACGAAGCGGCGGGGCGCGCTATTTCAGAGCTGTTGAATACACTGCCACAAAGACCAACCCACTTGATTGTTGGCATGCTGAACACCAAAGACGTATCAGGATATTTGGCGCATTTCTTAAGGGGAACGACTAGCCTGCAGGGGGTCTCTATTCCGGGTGAGGCGGCAACGCTAACGGCTGCAGAAACTGCAAAAGCAGCAAGTGGTCTGGGGTTTCAGTCATCAAAAGCAGATGATGTGCTGGCGGCGGTTAAAAACATTGTTCAAAAAGACAGTGCTGCCAGAATACTGATCTGCGGATCATTGTATCTGGCGGGAAATGTTCTGCGTGAAAACGCATAATAACTACTCAAGCAATTTTGAAATATACTGACCGTAGCTGTTTTTTCTAAACCTATGGGCTGCATCCGCCAGCATTTCTTTTGATATCCAGCCGTTTGTATAGGCAATCTCTTCCGGACAACCAGATTGCATGCCTTGTCGCTTTTCCAAAGTGCGTACAAAATTTCCGGCATCCAGCAAAGACCCGTGCGTACCTGTATCCAACCACGCAAAACCGCGACCCATGCGTTCTATTTTCAATAATCCATCAGATAGATAGCTTTCCAAAAGTGACGTGATTTCCAGCTCCCCTCTTTTAGAAGGCATGATAGCGCCTGCCCGTGTCGGCGCAGTCTCATCGACAAAATAAAGCCCTGTAACAGCGTAGTTGGAAGGTGCAATCGTCGGCTTTTCAACAATTGCCTTTACTTGTCCATCGTTATCGAAGTCGACAACACCATAGCGTTCAGGGTCTGAAACATGATACCCGAATACTGTTGCCCCTGTGGTCTGGCGCCCTGCCGCTTCCATCAGATTAGGTAACCCGTGACCATAGAAAATATTATCGCCCAAGACCATTGCAGATGGTGCGCCATCTAAGAAGTCTTCTGCCAGAATAAAAGCTTGCGCCAGTCCATCCGGGTTAGGCTGTTTAATATAAGTAAGTGAAACCCCCCATTGTGATCCATCTCCTAAAAGGGTTTTGAACTGCTCTTGATCATGGGGTGTTGTAATAACTGCAATTTCCTGAATACCCGCAAGCATAAGTATGCTTAAGGGGTAATAGATCATGGGCTTATCGTAGATCGGCAATAGTTGTTTTGATATTGAAATTGTTATTGGATAAAGCCGCGTACCTGACCCGCCTGCCAGTATAATGCCTTTTCGTTTTTTCATCTCAGACAGCTCCTAATTCTTTTAATATGCTAGTCAGGCTTTTGCGCCAATCCGGGGTTGAAATTCCAAAAGCTGTTTCAATATCGGAACAATCCATTCTGGAATTTGATGGGCGCTTTGCAGGTGTTGGATAATCTGATGCGGGTATCCCTGTTACTTTTATATCCAATTCAGATTGTTTGAAAACCTCTGTTGCGAAATCGGCCCAACTTACTGCTGGTTTGCCTGCGAAATGATAAATACCGAAACGACCTTGGCCTTTATAAAACATCTGAGCGACCTTCATCAAGGCAGAAGCAATATCGGTCGCAGAGGTCGGGCCACCTATTTGGTCATTCACAATATTCAACGCATCACGGTCTGCCCCAAGACGCAACATTGTTTTAACAAAATTATTGCCATGTGCCGAAAAAACCCAGGATGTGCGCAGAATTGCGTGTGGCCCACCTGCAGCCATTACACCGCGCTCGCCCACAAGTTTACTACGGCCATAAGCCCCTAAAGGTGCAACAGGATCGCTAGGGGTCCAGGGCCGTGTACCTGAGCCGTCAAAAACATAATCCGTTGATATATGCAAAAAGGGAATATTTCGTGCAGCAGCGGCATTGGCCATGTGTGTAACAGCATACCCGTTTATTAACGTTGCCAGCTCTTCTTCTTCCTCTGCCTTGTCTACGGCAGTATATGCAGCGGCATTAATGATAATATTCGCGTCTGTTTCAGTGATGATTTTAGCACAATTTTTGGGGTTACTCAGATCAGCCTGATCCCGCGCCAAACAGGTTACCTGTTTATGGTATGATAGCTCCGTCGCCACTTGCCCGGTTTTTCCAAAAACTAAAACCTTCATGCTTTGATACCTAAACGCTGGCCCGCACCTGCGCGGTTTTGCAAAGGTTTCCACCAAGCTTCATTGTTCAGATACCAATTAACTGTTTGCTCCAAGCCTTGTTCCAGGGTGACAGAGGGCTGCCAGCCAAGTTCGGTTCTGATCCGCGTTGGGTCAATAGCATAACGCATATCATGTCCGGGTCGATCAGCGACAAAAGCAATCTGATCCGCATAGGGTTTTGCTTTTGGTTTTTTTATGTCTAAAAGCCGGCAAATCATTTTTACGATATCAATGTTTTTAACTTCGTTTTCACCGCCAATATTAAACGTAGTCCCAACAGGGCTGTTTTGCAGCACAGTCAACAAAGCATCCGCATGATCTTCCACAAACAGCCAATCACGCACATTTTCCCCCTTGCCGTAAACGGGCAAAGGTTTGCCTGCCAGAGCGTTTAAAATTGTCAGTGGAATTAGCTTTTCCGGAAAATGGTAAGGCCCGTAATTATTTGAACAATTGGTTAGAATAATCGGCAGATTATAAGTTTCACCCCACGCGCGCACCAAATGATCGCTGCCCGCTTTCGATGCGGAATAGGGCGAACGCGGATCATAGCGCGTTTCTTCGGTGAACATGCCTGTCTCACCAAGGCTGCCGTAAACCTCATCGGTTGAGATATGGTGAAACCGGAAGCTGTCAGGCTTATCGCAAGCGGCCCAATAGGTGCGGGCGGCTTCCAGCATTTGAAAGGTTCCGATAAGGTTGGTCTGGATAAAGTCAGCAGGGCCGTCAATAGACCGATCCACATGGCTTTCAGCCGCAAGGTGCATAACCGTATCAGGTTTATGCGCATCAAACACCCGGTCCAATGCAGGGCGGTCGCGAATATCAACCTGTTCAAAAGCATAAAGCGGACTTTGTGCAACGCTTGCAATATTTTCCAGGCAAGCCGCGTAGGTTAAACAATCCACATTCACAATATGATGCCCTGCTGCCACGGCCTGACGCACGACTGCAGATCCGATAAACCCCGCACCACCTGTAACTAAGATTTTCACTGTGTTTCTGGCTCCCAGATGAACGGACTGTCAAAATCGGCAAAGCTTTGCGCGGTTTTGTCCTTATCGGATAAGATAAAGTCACTTGTGTCGATGCCCCAGTCAATACCGATGTCGGGGTCACTATAAAGCACGGAACCGTCACAATCAGGTGCGTAAATATCGGAACATTTGTACAGCAATTCAGAATTCGGGGTTCGTGTTACAAACCCATGCAAAAAGCCCTTTGGGATATACAACTGTTTGCCGTTTTCAGATGAAAGCTCGACCCCGATCCAATTGCCAAAGGTCGGGGAACCTTTGCGAATGTCCACAGCTACATCATAGACAACACCCGCTCCAACGCGCACAAGCTTATCTTGGGCATGGGGTGGTGCTTGAAAATGCAGTCCGCGCACAACACCAACATCACGGCTAAGCGAATGATTGTCTTGCACAAATGCCGTGTTGATCCCGTGGTGGGCCAAAGTATCTTTGTTATAAACCTCGGAAAAAAACCCACGATTATCCCCGAAACGCTTAGGCATTAGGATTAAAACACCCGGTAATTTAGTTGTTATGATTTCCAATAGACGTACTCACATTTAATTGCGCGTGTTGTTTTATATTTAGCGATCTTTGTGCTGAATGTCAGTGGATTAATATATTGTCGTATAATTACGCCATGCTAGGCAACAAAACTTGGGCTATCTGCTTGTGATGCCACACCTTGCGGTTAGTTATATAATAACCCGCTTCTGAAACCAGAGGATAAGGTATTTCTAAAGGGCGTTTTTAATGCGCCCTTTAGAATTTTATTTTAGATAGAACTGTTGATCCAGTCAGCCAGAGCTGCTTTTGGTGCAGCACCTGTTTTGTTTGCAACAATTTGACCATCTTTGATGATGAATAAAGCCGGAATTCCACGCACACCCAATTGGGCAGGAGAGTTTGGATTTTCGTCTACATTCACTTTTGCGATCTTTATTTTGCCGGCATATTCTTCTGATAATTCTTCCAAAGAAGGGCCGATTTGTTTGCACGGGCCACACCATTCTGCCCAGAAATCAACAACTACGGGAATGTCCGATGCTGTTACTTCTGCTGCAAATGTGCCGTCTGTTACTTTAACGGTTGCCATGTTTAGTCTCCAATACCGTTTAACTGTTGGCCTTAACTTATGAACGCCTTGTGGCGGGGTCAAGATATAGTCGTGCCTTTCAGAGCATCAATCACAATATCGTGGGGTAAAAACATCAATTGTTGGTTCTGCGTCCATAAAATTGCCACATCGATTTCATGATTTGGGTAGACCAGCCTTAACGCAGATAAATAAGTCCCCATTTGCCGTAATAAACCGACTGGAACGTCAGACGGTGCATTCGGAACCACCCTGTTGCTTTTAAAATCCACGGCCACGATTCTTTTCTCTGAAAACACCAGACGGTCAATAGTCCCGTAAATGTGCTGGCCACCCAGCTCGGAAACCTGTGCCGTTATATTGACCTCTGCCAAGGTATCAGGTGCAAATATCGATTTTAAAGCGTCATCAGTCAGAACACGCGTAGCAATATCCAGCAGTTCTTTGACTTCATCAATGCCTGTCCTATTATCGTATTGCTTTATTAAATTTTGTGAAAACCTGTCCCACTCCGCTTGCGGCTTGTTTGGCAGATGTTCAAGCAAAAGATGGATCAAACTACCGCGCCGCATTGCAGCATCTTCATCCATACCGCCGGATTCGGACGGAAGTGCCTTTGCCCCACTCAAGTCAGATGGCGAAAGCGTTTTTTTTCGTGCTTTAGCAGTTGGTGCCTTCTGTGTCAGCCAATCCGGTAATTTGGTCGTTTTTACAGGGGCTGTATTTTCGATAATCGCATAGTAATCAGACCAAAATTCATTTTGTAAAACCAACCCGTTATCGGTCTTTTCAGCCCCTGCATTTTCCATGCCCTTTTCTACAAGGTTGTACCAGTTTAAAGCAGGTTCTTTGCCTTTTTTTCCAGCACCGCAGACAATTAACCAGCTTTCAGCCCGCGTTAGTGCTACATATAAAAGCCGCAACTTTTCCTGCAAAGTTAGATCACGTTTCGCGTCTAGTACTATTTGTTCCGCTTTCCTGCGTTCTTTTTCGTTTGCTTTCCATGCCACCACACCCTGCTGTAATTGTACAACTTCACTGCGATCACGGGATGTGGTGCCGACGGTATCGGGCAGGATCACAATTGGTGCCTCCAGACCTTTGGCGCCATGCACCGTCATCACCCGAATTTGCCCCGCTGTACTGTCCATTTCGCGCTTGATCTCAACCTTGCCGGATGCAAACCAGTTCAGGAAGCCAGTCAAGGTGGGTGCTTCCGTTTGTTCATAGCGCATCGCTTGTGACAACAACTCGTCAATCCCGTCTTCGGCTTCTTCGCCCAATCGATCCAGCAGGTTTTCACGGCCCTTATGCAGGGTAAGAATTCGTTCGATCAATTCAAATGGGCGCATCCAGTCTGCTTTATCAAGCACGTCATCAACAATCTTCTGTGCCACCGGAAACTGTTCCTTTTGCGCACGAAAGCTTTGCCACAAGGTGGCTGCGCGCCCATGCGCCAACGTGAATAATTCGCCTTCGGAAATATTCAACAAGGGTGAGCGCATGGCCTCTGCGAATGACAAATCATCCTCTGGCGTTACTGCAAACTTCAGAAGCGATAAAATATCTTTGACCGCTAATTCTTTCCCAACCTCCAGACGGTCAGCACCTGCGACATTCAATGAACGCGCTTTCAGTTCTTTGATAATGGCTCGAAACAAGGGTGAGCGGCTTTGCACTAGGATCAGGAAATCCCCGGCATGTATTGGGCGTAACGTGTCTTCATCACTGATCTGGCGGCCTGATTTCAATGTATCTGAAACCCAATCCGCGATTTGAGTGGCCAAAATTTGGCGAGGGTCACTTGTGGCGGGGCGATCAAGCGGTTCATACCACGGCCTATCGTCCGGTTCTGGCGGGGCTTCAATCAAGGGCCAAAGTTCCACGCGGCCGGGCTTTTTGGTTTTGGAAGTGCGGTGCAAAATTTCACCCATAATTCCTTTGCGGGCATCGCCCACAAAAGTATGATCAACCAGCTTCAAAATAGGTTCGGCAGAACGGAATGAAAACAACAGGTCTTGTTTGTGCAAAGCACTTTCAATCGCGGCTAAACGTTCCGCAAACCAGTCACGCATTTCCCCAAAATACTTTGGATCAGCGCCCTGAAACGAATAGATCGATTGTTTTTCGTCGCCAACCACAAAAATCGTTCGCTCCACATCACTGGCCCCTTGCCCCGATGTAAACTCTTCCGTCAGGCATTCGATCAGTCGCCATTGGTCAGGGCTGGTATCTTGGGCTTCATCTACTAGAACGTGATCAATACCACCATCCAGCCGGAACAAAACCCACTGTGACATCGTGCTGTTTTTCAAAAGCTCTTGCGATTTTTCAATCAAGTCCTGATAATCCAATTTCCCGTGTAAAAGCTTGTAAGCGTTATAAGCCTTCAAAAACGGTTTTGCGAAATCATACAGTGTTGCTGCACGTCTATACGCGATCATTGAAACAAAGGTTTCGCGCGCAACTTCAACGCGCTGCATAAGATCATGCAAATCGGTAACCAAATCAGGATTTGCTTCGCGCACAGCCTTGGTCGGTTTCAGCGTTGGGGTCGCTTCAAACCGTTGTTTGTGAAGCATGCAGTCAATCAATACGTTCAGGCGATCTTTGCCACTATGTGTTGCCAATGCTAGCTGAAAAGCTTTGCCCAGTTTTTGGTCATTGGCACCACTTGCCAGCAAAATAGGCACCATTGATTGCAACAAGTTTAAATCGTCATCGGTTACAACATTTCGTGCAATACCGTCCGTAGTCATGTCAGGCATCAATCCAAAGTCATCCCTTGTGGGTCGCTTTGCAAATCCACGATGCTGCTGTGCAATCGTTTGTAACAGGCTATCCGGTTCAAACCCGCTGTAAATCTCCGCCAAACGTTCAAAAGCGGTGCGTGCATTACTTTCGGCCAGATGCTCCAGAATGTCGGAACGTACCTGCTTGGCCTGCCGATCTTCCAAAATTTCAAATTGTGGTGATACATATGCCTCTAATGGAAATTGCCGTAACAGCGCGTCACAAAAAGCGTGGATCGTCTGAATTTTCAATCCGCCCGGTGTTTCCAGTGCTGTTGCAAAAAGCGTTCTAGCCTGCCCCAGTTTTTGTGCATCCAACAGGCTTTCTTTTTCACCCAGCGCGACTAGAGCCTTTCGCAATTCATCATCCTGCATCATCGCCCATGCGCCCAAGCGTTTGAACAGACGGTTTTGCATTTCGGCTGCTGCCGCATTGGTATAAGTCAGGCATAGAATTTTTTGTGGATCGGTTTCGTGCAACAATAGCCGCGCAACACGGTCGGTTAAAACCCGTGTTTTACCGGAACCCGCATTGGCAGAAACCCATGTGGATGCGGCAGGATTAGCCGCGTTTACCTGTGCCAGTGTCGCTTCATCAAGCAGGGTCATGGCACGTCCTTTACTTCGGGCGTATCAACTTCTTCCCATTCACCAAAGCGCGACAGGTGGTCGTAGTCAGATCCGTATCTGTCCATCTTCATCTTCAACCGTGCACCGTACCCGATGCCACCATTAAAATGGCTTTGAAGCAGTAGAATCAATTCATCCCACGTGTCGTCTGATATTGGGGCCACGCGGGTTTTTTCAGGTCCGTTCAGGCCGATATATTGTAACGCGGAAACATTCATTGGGTTGAGATTTTCAAATCCACCAATCTCGGCTATTGCTGCTTCCAGTTGAAGTTGTTTGTCAAATTGAAGAATTTCTTTCGCCCCGGGCGGATCACCGGATTTGTAATCATAGATTATCAGCGCACCGTTTGCATCACGGTCCAGCCGATCCGCCTTTGCGGTCAGCGTAAAGTCCAGCTTGATGGCTTTACGCGCCCCCACAACCTCTTGCCCGACAATCGTACCTAGCTTGCCACGCTCAAACTCTGCTTTAACAAACCAATGGGCAATCCGTTTCAAACGCCCATACCATAGTCTGCGGGCTGACGGCCACGGCACCTCTTTTTCTAGAATATCATTGGCAATTTCCAGAAAGTGATCGGGTGAATATGTGCCTGACTTTACAAGATCAGAGCCGTTGTAAGCTTCAATAATGCTATGCAAAACGATGCCGCGTGCCAGCGCATCTGCCTCTAACCCATAAGGCTTCAATGGATATAGCTTCAAAATTGATTGCGCATAAATCTCATACGGGTTGCGCACCAATGTCTTTATGCGGGTGACTGATAGCTTTTTTGGGTGTGCTTTCTTTGGTGGTACGGGGGCGGGACGCGTGGATTTGGTCAATCTGCCTGTTGGCCTGTCCAGGCTGCGGGCAAGTTTAATCCAGGCGTCGCCACTATTGGACATGTCTTCCCAAGCCGTTTCACCGGTTTCCCCCAATCCCTTCAAAAGATTTTCCAACCGCGTCAACCAACGTGATGCCACAGTGGGCGCTTCCCCATCCCGAACAGCACGCGAAACAACGACCCGTTTTTGTGCGAATGCCTGCTGGAAATCGTGCGCCGACAATCCAATATTGCGTTCCGGTAGCAACAGCCCAAGCTGTTTGCGCATAGAACGGTTCAGCCACGGATCGGGGCTGGGTTTTTGTGGCCAAATGCCTTCATTCAACCCGCCCAGAATAACCAGATCAGCCCCCTGAACACGTGCCTCTAACGTTCCCCAAATCGCAATGTTCGGGTGGGGTGTGACCGCATCACGTACATCTTCGCTTTTTAACAAGGAATATAATAACGTCGTGTAATCCGCAGCCGTCCAGTCGGTTTGGCTGCTTGTCTCTGATTGCAGGCTTTCAAAAAGCATCTGCGCTTTTTGACCGTCTTTTTCACCCCACAAACTATGTGCCTTGCAAGATGGCCCGCATGAAAGAGAGGTGAGCAGGGCCTGATGCAATTGCACCCATTCTGACATTGGCCGTTTTGCTTCCCCTGAAAGCGGCTCAAAGGCTTGCGTAATCCATGTGGCCCAGTCTTTAATTGTGTCCGTTTTCGTATCAGCCCACTTTTGCAACAAAGCAAAATCAACAAACGGCGGGCCGCCACGAATTACAGGCGTATCGCGGTCTAGCTTTGCCAACTCCAACTCACGGCTCATGCGCAAATGGTTGTTTCTGTCGTTGGCCTTGCTTGTCAGGGGATGCTTAAGCACAGCGATCAATTCGGCAGGTGCCAGATCTTTACTGATCAAACCCGCAGTCAAGCGCAGAAAAATACCAACGGGTGACAGGTGAAGTGGCTCACCCGCACTGTCATCGGGAATAATGCCCCAACGCCCTAGATGGGTTGCAACGCGACGGGTTAAATGGCGATCAGGCGATATTAAAACTGCCGTTTCACCCCGCTCGGCGGTTTCGCGCAAGCAAACCGCAATTGCACCGGCCTCTTCTTTGGGTGAGGCGGCTGAAATCATGCTGACATTATCGGTGGCCTGTTTGATCAGCGGTATAAGATCAGGGCCTTCTTTTAACCATTGATCGGTCACGGGCGCAGGGCGCAGGGCCAAAGACATGACTTTATTGCGGGCATCTGAAAAAACAAGTGTCGTGTACCAAGGGTCCAATGCGCTGGGATCAAGTCCAGATTTGATGGTTAGTCGCGCCAACATCGATTGTGGGTGATCGTCATTAGAGTGTTTATCTGTCAGAATATCCCAGACCGTTTTTGGTACTTCACTGTCAAATCCGGGCAAAACGACAGCCCCTTGCGGCAGACCTGCAACGGCCTGCATAAACAGGGCTGTTGCCCCACGCGAGCCTGTAGAACCCGCAACAATAATTGGATGATCCGGGGGGGCGATTTTCCAGTGATGTGCATAAGCCTCAATAACCGCCCGCTGGCGGGCCTCTGCATCTACCTGTTCCTGCGTTGCCCAGTAATCTGTTATAATGTTCAGAAATTTCAGACTTCTGTCCCAATGCTCGGATGCATTCCCCAGTTCGACATCTTGCAAACGGTGAAACGATACGCCTTCGCCGTGCATTTCATCCAAAATAGCTGCAAGCGTGTCAGCCAGCGCAAATACTGATGATCGTGGTGCCAGATCGGGTTCGCGGTCGATTAAAGCTGCCACAAGGTCAGCTAGCATCAAACGGCGTTTTAATGCTGTTGTGGGCAGCGGAAGATCAATGGGTGCGGCAATATCTTTTGAAAGGTCTGACAACACTTTCAGTTTTGGTAAAAGCGTGGCGCCTTGTTGCTCAAAAAGATCCCTGATGCGCCGTGCCGCGCGTTTTGTATTCACATAAATTACCGTGCGGGCAAATTCATCAGGTGCAATTGTTTTCGCACGTTCGAATAGTCCGGCCACAAAGACCTGTGAGAAATCTGTGCCGATCGGTACTGTAAACACACGTGCTTTGTCACTTTCCTTAAACATTGGCAGCTTTTTCTTCGGCAATTTCAATGCCTGCCGGGTGACCCACATCCACCCAATTGCCTTCATAAACTGCCCCGTACAACCGATCACATGCAATCATCTTTTCCCAAAGAAGCTTGATGGAAAAGCAATCTTTTGAAATATCTTTCAAAATGTCTGTCTTAATAATCTGGATGCCGGAGTAAACATATGGTGCCGGTTTGCCATTTCGTTGAAGCCTGCCATCATCTGTCAAAAAGAAATCACCTTGCCCCGTGTAAGCAAACGTATTGGCGCATTTCAGCACTAACAGCAATCCGTCCATTTCATCAGGCACCCACAATCTTGCAAGTTGTGTTGCCGGATTTTCACCGAACCACAAAGCATCGCAATTAAGCGTAAAAACGGGTTTGTTTCCAATCAGCGGTAAAGCATTTTTCAAACCACCCCCGGTTTCCAGAACCTTTGGTTCTTCGTGTATTGTGTTGACTGACGGGTATGTTGACAGATGGTTTTCCAGTTGATCGGCAAAATAATGCGTGTTGACAAAAACCGACTGAACACCTGCGTCAGTTAAAAGGTCCAGCGCATGATCAATCATTGGCTTGCCCAAAACGGGCACCAACGGTTTAGGCATTGTTTTAGTTAACGCGCCCATACGCGTCCCAAAACCGGCTGCAAATATCATCGCGGATTCAGGTTGCATTTGCGATCTCTTTGATACGGGTCAGAGCTTCGGATGTTGGCACGGGCAAATTTTCACCAACCCAATTTTTTAACCCTATCAGTTTTGGATGGCTTAGGTCGTGCTGTAAATGTGCCCAGACGCGGGGGATCATATCTATGTAATGCGGTTTGGCATCGCGCACACAAAGACGGGCAAATATACCGATAATCTTCAGGTTTCTTTGCGCCCCTATGGCTGCGTAAGCATAATTAAACGTCTCTTTGTCTGCACCGGATTTGTCTATGAAATAATCCTTCATACTGTTTTGCATCTTGTGGGATGTATCACGTCGCGCGTCTTCCAAAAGCGATACCAGATCATAGGCAGGGTGACCCGCCAAAGCGTCTTGAAAATCCAACAAGCCAACCTTTTTCAATCCGTCCCTTTCCGGCAACCACAACAGATTTTCCGCATGATAATCCCGCAAGACAAGAACGGGTGTTGTATTTTGAATGGCAGCACAAGCCGTAGTTATCTCTACCTGATAAGCCTCTACCACTGTTTGTTTTACCTTTTGGCCTGTGGTGCTGGGCAAATACCATTGTGTGACCAGATCGGTTTCACGCAGGTAAGCTGCAAGATCATAAGGTGCTATATCTGCTGGTGCGGGTATCTGGTGAAGCTGTACAAGCACATCTATCGCAGTTCGATAAAGCGGGTTTTCCAATGCGGGATTTGTGGCGCAAATGCGCGCGAATAAACCGTCGCCCAAGTCTTCAAGCAATAAAAACCCATGCGTATCATCGGCACCCAATAATTTTGGGGCCTCTAACCCGCCTGCCCGCAGAAGCTTTAGAATTTTTACAAAAGGTTTCACATCTTCGCCTTTTTCGGGCGGCGCGTTCATCAAAATCGCTGTTTGCCCGTCACGTTTGGTTAAACGGTCATAACTGCGGTTAGAGGCGTCGCCAGCTACAACCACAGACTGCGCATCGTCCCACCCAACACTTTCAATAAAATCTTCGCGCTTTTGTTGCCTATTGGTCATGTATTCTTGCTGCCCAAATCAAGTGCCTGTAATACGTCCAGTCTATCCGACCATTTGGGATGCGTCCAAGAAAACCGAAAATCACGGGTCATTTCATCTTTGGTTGAAATATGAATGTTAAGTGCGCCGATCGGTGCAAGTGATCCCAATCGGTCAGGCCATTCAATCAGGCAAACCGCTTTTTCAAAACCACGTTCCAACCCAAGTTCATAAACCTCGTCAGGATGGGCCAAACGATAAAGGTCAGCATGAATATATTCAATCCCGCCAAGATCGTAGGTTTGAACCAGTGTAAATGTCGGTGAGGGCACATCTTCAAGCGCGTCGAATTTTATCATGCGGTTTTGGATTATTTTTCGTGCCAGATCGGTTTTGCCAGCCCCAACATCGCCGTGCAACAACAAAACATCCCCCTCACATAACAAAGGTGCAAGTGAATTGGCCAGCTTGCCAGTGTCGCTTGGTGCGTAAGAAGTAAGCGTGAAATTCACAGGTCTGTGTCCTTGGGTTCTGTTATTCAGAAACTAAAGAACTGTTACTGTGCTGTGCAAGTTAAACCGACATTTTCGCCCTGATTTATTTCAAAGGGGAAATGAAATTCGCATAGGGTTTCACCTGTTGGAATGGGTGTGAAGTTAACCAAAGTGCATTCACCCGTATGGGTTTCTATATCCGCCTGCCATGCACTTCTTTCGTTGGTATCTTCAATATATTGGCGCAGATCTCCCCAGACTGGTGTTGGCAGAAAGGCTTGTTGGGTCGCGTGGGAAAAATCCTGAATAGTTACCGATGCATTTTCCAATCCCAGTGATTGCTTTAAAAGAGCATTCTGGAATGTCATTTTTCCTTTGCGATCAAAAACGATAAAACCCGCCGTTGCAGCATTCATTGCATTTTCCAAGGTGCAGATTTGTGATCGAAACTGGCGTTCCATAGCTAAAGTTGCTGTTACATCTTCAAATAGGAAAACAACTGTTCCAGAGGGATGCGGTCGCCCAATCACGCGCAAAGCGCGCCCGTCCGGCAGCCCCCAATCTTCGTTGTAATCATCCTTCATGGCACTGCGTTCTATTTTCAGGAATGTCTTGCGCCACGATGTATAGTTTTTAGGCTCAGGCAAAATATGGGTATTTCGCAGCTTGTCTAAAAAGCCAAGTAAATTTGGCTTTTTCAACAGCCATTCCGGGCGTAGGGCAAGGTGTTGGGTCAGTGCGGGATTAAACAAGGCAAGTTCATTATGTGCGTCAAAAACCGCAATACCGATTTGCAAATGGGCAAATGTTGCGCTCATTGTTTGCATAAACTGGTCGGATGATTTTTTCTGTTTTGTGTCTTTAGGGGTGGGTTTATTAGTGATGGTAGGGCTAGTGGCATATTCAATGGGGTGGCGTTTCAATAATAAACCAACCAATAGCATACTGGTTAGTAATATTATCGTAAGTATCCCAAACCCAATCATAACCCGCCAATTCTTTTTACAGCTTCCGATGCTTATCAAAGCGTGAAATACTGAATCAGAGGTTAAGAAATTGTTTCAAACTGCTGATTGGGCCCAAGCGCTTCGCGGTTGGTTTTTTGGGATTCGTCAAAATCGGCACGTTTCCAACGCACATCCACAATCGCGCCCCTTAGGCGTGGATCAAAAAAGTCATAGTGCTGGTTCAGGTGTGTCAGATCAATAGCGGCATTTGCGAATGTTAATTCCGCACCGGATCTTTCCAATAATGTTTTTGCAATGAACAACCCTAAACCCATACCTTGATAATCGGTGCGGGCTTGCCCGCTGTTCAACTGTTTTTTGCGCTTGCTGATAAAGGGGTCGCCAATACGATCAAGTAAATCAGGGGGGTAGCCACTACCATCGTCACCCACCATTATACGCACGATTGTTTCATCCCATGTGACGTCGATCAAAACGATTGATTCTGAAAAATCCACCGCGTTTTGAACAAGGTTCCGCAATCCGTGGATAATTTCGGGGTGCCTTGGAATAATCGGCGTATCTTTTTCAACAGGCCCTTCGGCTTTTCCGTTGACCAGAAAGATCAGTTCCTTACCTCTATTCTCATGCGGCTCTGCGGCTTCGCGCACGATGGTTGTTATAGGTGCGTGTTTTAGCAACAGGTCATCTTTGCCACTGCGCCCCATGTCGCGCATGATCTGGCTTAAGCGGTCAGCCTGTTCTTGTATCAATAACACGTCTTCCTTTTGCTCTGTCCCGTCTTGCAGTTCCGATGCCAGTTCCGAAGACACAAGTTTAATCGTTGCCAAAGGTGTGCCCATCTCATGGGCAGCAGCCGCAACGACGCCGCCTAATGCTGTTAATTGGTATTCGCGCGCCAAGGCCGTTTGAGTGGCTGATAACGCTTGGGACATAGAAAAAATTTCAGCGGTTACACGGCGCGCGTAAATGGCTAAAAATAAGATACCGATTGTTAATGCCACCCACATTCCTCCGACGAATAATCTGGGCAATTCCAAAACCTCTCCTGATAGTTTTGTAAGTGGCATGTAAAGAAAGCTCAAAATACTGATCATACTTAAAGCCGTCAGACTGATCACCAAAGTGGCATAAAGCGTCAGGGCGGTTGCGGCAATTGTAACGGGCGCTAGAATGAGCAAGGCAAAAGGATTATGCAAACCGCCGGTTAAATACAAAAGTAACACAAGCTGCCCAAGATCAAATAGTAAAGACAGCATCGCTTCACGTTCAGACAGACGCTTGCTGGGTGGCAGTACAGAAGTTGCAAGTAAATTGAATAAAATTGCAGCCGTAATAACAATCAGACATAATCTGAATGGAATTGCCAGTTTCAGATAGTACACTGCAAAGACTACAGCACTAATCTGGCCAGCAATCGCCAACCAGCGCAGAATAATTAACGTGCGCAGCCTGATCCAGTCGCTACGGGCTTCTCGTGTGAACAGATTTGTGCTTTGCTGCGACACTGAATGTCTTTCTTGTGACTTGCATTCTGAATGCTGACGTTAGATGAACAGCATGAACTAATCTAGGCTGGGAATACACATGTCGAAAATTATGGCTATCGTAGCTGCAGGCACTGCATCCACAGCAATTGCTGTTGGGGTCTATTTTGCTTTCCTTAAGCCCGCACCCCATTGCGCACCAACCGGTGTTATTGCAGGTAACGCAACCATTGGCGGTCCGTTTGAACTGGTCACACACAAAGGTGTCTCCGTTACGGAAAAAGATGTGATCAAAGACCTGTCGCTGGTTTATTTCGGCTACACATTCTGCCCTGATATTTGTCCGTTGGATATGGCACGTAACCTAGAGGCCGTCGATATTCTGGCCGAATCGAATATTGATCTGACGCCGATTTTTATCTCGATTGACCCTGCGCGTGATACGCCGCAAGTTCTATCCGATTATGTTGATGTTATGCACCCAAAGATGATTGGTCTGACAGGGACTAAGGCACAGGTAAAAGTGGCGTCAAAGGCTTATAAAACATTCTACAGCAAGAACGGTGAGGGCGAAGATTATTTTATGGATCATTCGACATTCAGTTATCTGATGTCCCCAAACGGGTTTCTAGATTACATGCCGCGTGATCTTACACCGGAACAAGTTGCCCAAAAAGTTGCATGTTTTGCCAAATAATTTCGTGAAATTGACCTATCTGGAACTTCACTCTAAAAGCGTATAAATGGGACTATATTGGGACTATATAAAGTTGGTAAACATGTCTGAAGATGCGCTGTACGAAATTGGCCAGGATAACAGCCTTTTAATTTTAGACGATGATGAACCGTTTCGCAGACGCCTTGCGCGCGCAATGGAAAAGCGTGGTTTTAAACCCACCCCACTTGATTCCGTTGCCGCGGGACGCGCATTTTGCACAGCCACCCCACCGGCCTATGCGGTTATTGATCTGCGACTGACAGATGGCAATGGTTTGGATGTGGTCGAAGTATTACGCACCCGCCGCCCGGAAGCTAAAATCATTGTGCTGACAGGGTACGGTGCCATTGCCACAGCGGTTGCGGCCGTAAAAATAGGTGCGACGGATTATTTGGCCAAGCCGGCAGATGCGAATGATGTTACCAACGCATTATTGGCAACCCCGGGGGCAAAACCGCCACCCCCCGAAAACCCGATGTCCGCAGACCGCGTGCGCTGGGAACATATTCAGCGGGTGTTTGAATTGTGCGACCGTAATGTGTCTGAAACCGCACGCCGCCTGAACATGCACCGCCGCACTTTGCAACGTATTTTGGCAAAGCGCAGTCCGCGCTAAGCTTTCGCAGTGCGGCGCAACCATTTCTGAAACTGCAAAAGTGCAGGTGTTACACGGCCCTTTCGCGTGACCATATAATAGCCCAAGCCATCGTCTTTCAGACTGCAAACATTTGCAAGAGTGCCCGCCTCTATTTCTTTTTCGACCAATGCCAAAGGATGTGCCGACATGCCCAAGCCCGCGCGAACCGCTGACAGAACCAGCTCATTCGTGCTAAAGATACTGATTTTGGCGCCTGTCAGGTCAATACCTTCGTTTTCGATCATGGCCTTACCCTCCATCATATGACCTTCAAAAAGCCACGGGATGTCCGCTACATCTTTTAGGGAATTAATAATCCGCCCTTTCACCAGATCAGATTTTGCAACAACAACATGGTCGCCATTTGTCAAAGCTTCGGAATGTAACCCCTGCCAGTTGCCGCGTCCGAACCGGATTGCCATATCTACCCCATCCTGCGCCAAATCCACGTTGTGAACGCTGGGATTCAGGTTCACGGTGATCTCGGGATTTTCAGCCCAAAACGCACCTATACGCGGCATCAGCCAGTTAGCAGCAAACGCAGGTGTTAGCGATATATTCAAAGGCCTGCCACCACTGAACTGCCGCAAAGCGTCCACCCCTTCGGCGATCGTCAGAAAACCGACCTGTAAACTGTCAGCAAGAGCAGCACCTTTTTCGGTTACCACCATGCCGCGACCACGACGGACCGCCAGCGTTTCGGCGAAATAATCCTCTAAGCTCCGGACATGCTGGGCAATTGCGGCATGGGTCACGTTCAACTCGCGTGCAGCCTTGCTGAAACTGCTTAATCTGGCGGTGGCTTCGAATGCGCGAAGCGACGATAGTGACGGAATGTTGTGCCAATCCATTATATGATACCTCAGCTTACATATTGAAATTTTTATAGAGTCGTAATCACCCGTAAAATAGGCATATTTAATTAAACAAAACAAGAAAAGGATTTTGATATGTTATCAATTATAGCAAACGCGCTAATGACTGCGTCACGTACTGATAGCGGTAATTCCACGGCTGATTATCGGGATGAGCTGCGACATAACCTTTATCTGGATGAACAACGCCGTGAAGCGCAACGAAAATGCGGTCTAGCACTTAAGAAAGATTACTCTTAGGTCAGGGTTAGGGCGTTAATTATTGCAATGGTTTGGGGGCGGTCGCTGTAAAACTTGGCCGTTCCTTTAGCCCGTCTACGATTTTGGCCAGTTTAGTACGATTGCGCCATTCAATCGGGCGGCGCGCATCGGAATAAAGTAATATGCAGGCCAAAGCGTAATCACAGACATTCGGTTCATCACCTGTCAGCCACGCTTGCGAACGTGCCTCAATCCAATCAAGACATTTTTGTACACGCATTTGGTGGCGTTCCGCAGGGTTGAATCCAAGTTTATTTTCACCAACCTGATCCAACCCGGCCCGCGCCTGTTGATTGCCCAAGACCAGAAAATTTCCCATTCCCAATATAACGGTCAGCAATTGGCGATCGGCCAAAGGATCCAGATACGGTTCTCTGGCCTCTGTCGTCATTGCCCAAAGCTGTTCCACAATTTGTGATGTCGGAAAGATCATTTCGCCGATGGTTTCCAGCACAGGTACTTGGCCCATTGGGTTGATCTCAAAAAAATCATCGGGAAGCGGAAAAGGAACCTCAACCAAATGAACGGGCACCTGCCACTCATCAATCAGTATTCGACATAAACGCGCAAACGGTGAGCCGTCTATGTAATATAACTTTGCAGGGTCTAGTTTATCCATTTGTCAAATCCGAAAAAAGTTCCAAGAATCGTCCTCTAACCTCTTTGGGAGCATGAGGTCGAAGGGTGCGCTTTGGCAAGTCCGATAAAACTGGTTTTCCAAACAATTTATCAGCCTCTTCCGCCGAAAACCCTGCAATTTGCACGGCCTCCAACCAAGCTGACAACTTATCCGCGCGTTTAATTTGTTTTTTGATCAAGTCGGGTATTTTTGCAGGCAAGCCAAAGCGCAGATTTATCGCTGCCGTTAATCGATCATCCAAAGTGCCGTAATCGGGCCCAACTGCTGATTTCACCGGGGAAATCATATCGCCGATGACATATTCAGGCGCATCATGCAGTAATGCCGCCAGCCGCCATTTGCAGTCAATGCGTGGGTTAAGGCGCGTAAACAGCTCTTCCACAAACACGGAATGTTCGGCCACTGAATAAGGGTAATCCCCCACCGTCTGCCCATTCCAACGCGCGACAAACGATAGTCCGTGGGCAATATCGCCAATTTCTATGTCCAGTGGTGACGGATCCAGCAAATCCAGCCTTCGCCCCGATAGCATACGTTGCCAAGCTCTGGGTGGATTGGATTGTCGTGGCATAAAATCTCCGTAGTATCTGAACCCTTGTCGATACCCAATCTGGATGCTACATGCCACCCCAAGATCGCGTTTTTTTAAAAGGAGCCACCAATGGCCAATGACTATATTGTAAAAGACATCTCTTTGGCTGCTTTTGGCCGTAAAGAACTGGACATCGCTGAAACTGAAATGCCGGGCCTGATGGCGCTGCGCGAAGAGTTTGGCGACAGCCAACCGCTGAAAGGGTCACGCATTGTAGGCTCGCTGCACATGACGATCCAGACTGCAGTTCTGATCGAAACCCTGACAGCCCTTGGCGCAGATGTGCGATGGGCATCATGCAACATTTTTTCCACCCAAGATCACGCGGCTGCTGCCATTGCTGTTTCTGGCGTTCCAGTGTTTGCGATCAAAGGTCAAACACTGACAGAGCACTGGGATTACCTAGACAAATCTTTCATGTTTGACGATGGTCCGAACCTGATCCTCGACGATGGCGGCGACGCAACGCTATACATCCTATTGGGCGCACGCATTGAAGGTGGCGAAGCATTCGGTGTTGCAACATCTGAAGAAGAAGAAGCGATCCAAGTACAAATCAAAAAACGTATGGCCGCATCCCCTGGCTGGTTCACAAAAATGCGCGATCAGATCAAAGGTGTATCCGAAGAAACAACAACTGGCGTGCATCGTCTATACGAATTGCACAAAAATGGCGAACTGCCGTTCCCGGCGATTAATGTGAACGACAGTGTTACCAAGTCGAAATTCGACAACAAATACGGTTGTAAGGAATCATTGGTAGACGGCATCCGCCGCGCAACTGACACGATGATGGCCGGTAAAACCGCTGTTGTTTGTGGTTATGGTGACGTTGGCAAAGGTTCTGCGGCATCCCTTCAAGGTGCAGGCGCGCGTGTTAAAGTAACTGAAATCGATCCAATTTGCGCATTACAAGCGGCAATGGATGGCTTTGAAGTAACAACGCTAGAAGATGCAGTGGCAGAGGCTGATATCTTTGTAACAACAACTGGCAACAAAGACATCATCCGCATTGAACATATGCGTGCAATGAAAGACATGGCCATTGTTGGTAACATCGGTCACTTCGACAACGAAATTCAGGTCGCTCAGTTGGACAACCTGAAAATGACAAACATCAAAGACCAAGTGGATATGTACGAAATGCCATCAGGCAACCGTATGATCCTGCTATCGCAAGGTCGTTTGTTGAACCTTGGTAACGCTACGGGCCACCCATCGTTTGTGATGTCAGCATCTTTCACAAACCAAGTTCTAGCACAAATCGAGCTTTGGACAAAAGGTGACGAGTACAACAACGAAGTGTATATCTTGCCGAAACACCTAGACGAAAAAGTAGCCCGTCTACACTTGGCTAAAATCGGCGTGAAATTGACAGAGCTGTCAAAAGACCAAGCCGATTACATTGGTGTGGAAACAACCGGCCCATATAAGCCTGAACATTATCGTTATTAAAGGTTATATCATCACCCGATTTATTCGGGGGATAACGTGAAGAATTGAAGCGCCCTGTAGGAAACTGCGGGGCGTTTTTTTAAGATTTAGAGAATAGCACGCCTTGACCGTTGTCTTCCTTAAACTCTGAAAAGCTCCCTATAATTGCAGTAATCGCATCAGAATCTAAAGGTTTGGCTAATTGTTCGTTGTTGAATTCCAATACCCTTAGGACTTTTCTATTTTTAGCACGCCCACCAGATAACTCATATGCCCACTGTACTTTTAATCTATCAATACCTTCGACTTTAAGTTCCTTTTGTTTAACGTGAAGCCAAAACTCTGCATCGTCGATTTCAAAGAAACATTCGCGGCGTGTGGAATCTTTTCCTTTCCATTTTCGAAATGCTTGGTCTTCTTGTTCCCAGTTTGGAGATGAAACGAAGATATTCTCAATAGCGACAATCCATTCCACTTTTTCGGGAACATCATCGTCGTTTTTTCTCACTCTCATAGCGGCTCGTTCTGGAAATGAATTCCGAGGAATTGGAAAGTCATCTTCATGTGTAAAGCCTAGTGCTTTTACATCTGAATTTGATATGCAAATTTGATAGAATTCGTTTCGAGCTTCCATTGCATCTGAAATCACTCCAGTATTAGCACCAATCTTTTCCAATTCATTGTTATCTTTTTCGAGAATAATTTTTGTCATTTGAGTAATTATTTTCGCACCAATTTCGCACGCTTCAAGAGGCACTGTGGCTTCTTTCTCCGTATTCGATGTTTGTGACTGATCAAAGTACTCTAGATGATTTTCACCAAGTTGCTTTGCCCAATATGCTGGGGAATAGCCAGTAAACCCTTCAACATAGGCACTACCTATATCCGAATTAAGAAATGCGAATAAAGAACCTACGCTTGTCATAACTATAGTATATTTTGCTAAGAAGCTTCCGGATTCAGGTGGAAGAACGACTAAGTCGTATGTAGAGTTGCTTTTAATTAGTGATGTATTAATGGAATCAATAATTCTATCTGCTCGTTTAGCCGTTTCTATGAAGGTCTCAAGCTTTAAGTAATGCCCATCTACGTCAAAATGTAAGAGAATCTGGTTCTTTGGTTGTGAGTATTTCAATACTTCGGCATCATGCATATTTTTAAATTCTTTAAGTTGTTTATGCCGCAAGCGTACCCCCTAATGGTTGCTCTATCAAGTTTTTGAAACTTAAGATGCTTTTGGTATGGAAAGAGAGAGTATTGCTTACACTCTACGGCTTTACATTCATGGCCCGCAAGGGCCGCGCCCGACCCTCCCCCACGGGAGGGCGCATTGCGCCCACCCTAGTCTCGGGCGCTGCGTTGCATTTTATCTAAATGGTTTTGGCAGGCTTCATCAACCAGCCCGATCAGTTCTGTCACTTGCCCTTCCAGCCATTCCAATTCTTCTTTGGTGATCATGTAATGCTTGGAATAGCGGGCCTCGACATAGGCGCGTTTCAAGAGTTTGAAATAACGATCAAAGGGCTTTTGGCCGCGAGGCCATGCATCGCGCAGCCCGTTGTTGATCTCTTCGCAGCGGGTGCGCAGTTTTTCGATATCGTGAGATTTCGGGGTGTAGAGCGTGTGGGTTAGTAGGAATTGGGAATATGCGTTTTCGGTTGCTCGGTGCAAGTTGAATGCAGCTTCATTATTATCCTTCTCACCCATCGCAATGCGCGCATATTTCAGAACAGTCTTCGCATTCCCACCCCAAAGCTCAAAATACTCCTTCGCCATCTCATAGGCCCGCTGCGCATCGGGCGGCATCGGATCGGCCAGCTGATACTTGGGGCTGCCGTTCTTGCCGTCCGCATATTCATACAGCATCACCCCGTCTTCGATCACGTCAAAGAAAAAATACTGCCCGTCGCGCAATTTTTCGTTCACCTCGTCCAGCGTATGCACGATGAATTGCACGGGTGTTTTCATTTCCAGCAATTTCTGCTCAGTGGGTAACCAGTAATCCACCACATCGGTAAAATCGGGATGGTCGACAATCACCAGCAGATCATAGTCAGAAAAATAGCGCCCCTTCGGGTCATCCACCCAATCGCCCCGCGCGTATGATCCATACAGGATCACTTTCAAAATCTTGCCGTTCTTTTTATGTGCTTGCGTCGCATTCGCGATCTTGGCGGCAAAACCTGCACGCAAGATACCCACAACCCGCTCCAGCTCGTGCTGGTTGGCCGATGGCAGATGATCAAGGTTGGTTTTCATGCGCGTCCTGTTGTTTTGTAAGAACTATCGGTGATTTGATATGGGAAGTCCATTGTTCAGAAAAGCCTTCTTTGGCGTTGGGCATTCAACCGAAATTACCACCGTATGCCCCCCTAAGTTATTCATTTTCCAGTCGCCCCTACGTAATTTTAATACTATAGCCAGTTAATCCATTGGCGCTTAGTTTTTCGCTTTATACGATTTTAGAAACTTCATTTTTTGCTCATTAAGGAACTCAAAAAATGAATCGGATATCAATAAACTCTTTGGGTATCTTTCTTCGCGCCATATATTCATATTCGATAGTACCGATTTTTGTACTGTTACATTCTTGCGAAAATGGCGGATTTTCATTTTATCTGTTTTGGGATGGAAGTAGGACTCAACACTTGAATTCTCATCAACAATACTGTCCTGCTTGTAGGTTACATTCATTACAAAGAACTCACCTTCTGGGCGAGAACCATCTTTGTATTTAACTTCAATTGGAAAGAACTGGTGTATGCCCGAGTCTAACTTTGTGAGAAAGTTTTGCACCGATTTGTTAACAATAAACATTGAACTACGAGTTAAAAAACCAGCTGGTATGGTTTTTCTTTTCTTTTCAAGAACTAATACCTTAGGGATTTCATTTTCTTCTAATTTGCGGTTTCCATAGTGATGAACTCTCTCTATTTCCGCGCCTTTATTTATATCTTTAATGTTTTCTTCAAACTCTAATATGCTCCCGATCAAAAACTGCGGTGCTTCATAATTTTGGTACAGAACATATGGCATTATTTGTACAATCTTCTTTTGTTTTAAATTAGTGAACATATATCTCTGTTCATTAGCAAGTCTACCCTACTTGTCCCACCGAACGCCCACTTAACAAACCTTTCACCCTTTCAAGTGTATAACACGCCCGACGTCAAAAAGTGGTTCACGGGTTTTCAAAGGGCGGGTAACAGCGCCAAATGCGAAAGCCACCGAAATCAATCGATGAAATTAGGTGCAGGGGCCAACACCCCCCTGTTCGGCATATACAACCGCATGTGGCGGGCCCGCCTTTATCACCAACATTAAAGAATATGAAAACCCTGCCGCGTTTGATACGGCGACAGGGCAATCGCCCATGTCCGCACTTTAACCTTTGACCTGAATATGTGTAAGCTTGCGCCAACACATTCAAAGGCAGGCTTTATGAAAGTTCTTATCTTAGGCGGTAGTGGCATGATCGGCCAAAAACTGGCGCATGACATCAGCGTAAACGGCTTGGATGGCGAAACCCTCGAACTGATCTTGCACGACATTGCCAAGCCGCGCTGGTCAGGTGCAGGCACACCAACATTGCTGACGGGTGACATTGCTGACGATAAAACCACCCAAACGCTCGCCGCCCTGAAACCTGATGTAATCTTTTTTCTGGCCGCCATCGTTTCAAGTGATGCCGAAGCAAATTTTAAAACAGGCTGGGATGTTAATACACGCGGTGCATGGAACCTGTTGGAAGCTTTACGCGCACAGCATGAAGCATCCGTCAACACCTACCGCCCCAAAATCGTATTCACATCATCGCTTGCCGTATTCAGCGGCCCATACCCCGATGCCATCGGCGACGATTTTCACAATATTCCGCAATCATCTTATGGCGCACAAAAGTCAGTGGTTGAGTTGCTGTTGTCCGACTATTCGCGCAAGGGTTATGTTGACGGGCTGTCCATCCGTCTGCCAACCATTTGCGTGCGTCCGGGCAAACCGAACCTTGCGGCATCCTCATTCTACTCAAGTATTATCCGCGAACCTTTAAACGGTCAGGAAGCTATATTGCCGGTCCCCGACACCCTGCGCCACTGGTTTGCATCGCCCCAAAGTGCTGTCGGTTTTCTGAAACACGCAGCTGAACTGGACTTCAACCGTTTGGGCGGTCGACGTGCTTTGAACCTGCCGGGCGTATCCTGCACTGTTGCAGACCAGATCGAAGCCTTGCGCCAAATCGCGGGTAATGATGTTGCGAAGCTGATCAGATCTGTTCCCAACCCCGATATTGCAAATATCGTTATGGGTTGGCCGCGCAACTTTAATCCCGAACGCGCCCTGAAACTTGGCTTTCGCGCCGACAGGGATTTTGCCGCGATTATCCAAAGTTACATCGACACGGAACTGACCGATTCGCCCTAATTGCGCAAAAATGCTCGTAAAACTGCGCGTTTCCCGCAAAAACCCCACATTTTTGGACTTGCGTCCGAAACCTGATCTGCCATACGTCCCCCTTGCCCGATAATTTATCGGGTGATACCCTAAACCCACCTTAGCACCAAGGATCGGTGCGTTATACGGAGGACACGGTTCTGGCTGAACGTGTTGAAGCAGCGGACGCTGCCGGTAAAAATATCCCAAGCATGTCGATGCTTGATCTGGTTCTGAACTCCCTTCAAGATGACAAAGCGGAAGATATTGTCACCATCGAATTGCAAGGCAAGTCGCAGATCGCGGACTATATGGTCGTGGCCTCTGGCCGGTCGACCCGTCAGGTGTCTGCAATCGCCGAAAAACTGTCGGATCGCCTGAAGCAGAACATGGGCGTGATCGCGCGTATGGAAGGCAAGGCTGCGGGTGATTGGGTACTGCTGGATACAGGCGACATTATCGTTCATGTATTCCGCCCCGAAGTGCGCGAGTTTTATCAGCTTGAAAAAATGTGGCTTTCGACGGCTGACGCCGAAGACGCGTAAACGCCATGCGCGTGCAATTAAGCGTTGTTGGCCGCTTGCGGGCAGGCCCCGAAAAAGACCTGATCGACGATTACCTGACACGCTTTGAACGCACCGGCCGCGCTTTGGGCTTTACCGAAGCATCTATTGTCGAAGTTGAAGATAAAAAAGGTGGTGGCCAACAGGCTGAGGCCACATTGCTGCTGAAATCCATCCCCAAAGGGGCTGTGATTGTTACGCTGGACGAACGCGGTAAACTGCTGACATCCCCCGAATTTTCCACACAACTGGGCAATTGGCGCGACAACGGTGCGCCGTGTGTTTGCTTTGTTATCGGCGGTGCCGACGGGCTAACCCGCGAGTTACGCGCCCAAGCTGACGCATCGATCTCTTTCGGTAAAATGGTCTGGCCCCACATGCTGGCCCGCGCCATGCTGTGTGAGCAACTCTACCGCGCGGTCAGTATATTGGCGGGCAGCCCTTATCATCGGGTTTGAGGGATGTTAATGTTAATAAATCATGAAATCTGGGCGTAAAGTGCGACTCATCTTGATCTTCATAAATTTAATAGCCTAAAATAAGGCATCTAACCTAATGACAATTCGCATTATAGCAAGGAGTGTGTCGATGGGTTTAGATAATTTTACAAAATTACTAGCTGAAGCTGAAATAAGTCTTTGGCTGTTTCATGGTAACGGGCTAGGCGCATTCTTACTTGCCACCATTGCTATTGTATACTTGCGAAGCCCAAAGGCAAAAATTAAGGATATTAATATGATATGGAAAACCTTTTTAAATCATAGATCAAAATGAAATCGATAATCTTTAGTTACTTTGCATTACACATATTAAGCTGTAATTGTTTTTAATATATAAATCTGGCTTTGATTTATTTTGTGGACTGGGCGGGTTAACTCTTAAACCACAGCCGCCCGTTCAATCTCTGCCTCTGTAAACCCGTACTTATCCGCAAAGCGCAGACGCGCAGACACAAGGCGCGGGTCGTCGGGGCTTAGGCCCATGGTGCGGATGAATTCCATGCGTTGTTGCTGTTTCAGGGCCTCGCGGTTAATTGCGGTACCCATCACGCGATCAATAACATGACCACCCGGTGACACATGGAACCATTTGGAAAAATCGCGGAAATGGTGTTGGTTGTGCAATGTCGTGACATGCCGTTCCACCCAGACTTTGGGCACATTCATATGTGCGGTCATGTGAAACCATTCATAAAACAAAAACGTGCCGACCCCGCCGATCAGAATAACAATCGCGGCTATGGGCAGGGCAAGGGGGGTGATGAACGATAAAACAAACCAAAGTGCTGTAAAGTTAAAGCACAGCATTGGTAGCGCAAACCAGACGGGAACGAAAAACAACCCCTTGTTGGTCGGGAAATCATGATGTCCGTAATGTACCTGATACAGCAGATCAAACAGCCATTGCTTTTTAGGGGCTTTAAGGTGAAACAGATAACGGTGGATGGAATATTCATTCAACATTTGGGTCATCACACCTAGGGGCACAAGCATCCAAACCCACGCAGGGCCGGTTTTAAACGCAATGACAGCACCGATAACAATAGCTGCGGCCATCAGCTGAACAGCTATGTGACTAAACATCAGTTTTAAACGCATCATGAACCCTTTTAATATGGTTGTATAATAATCTAAGATCGTGCAGCGTCAAAGTGGAACGTGACGTCAGGATGCAAGGTTGAACCTTTTGCCTGCCCGCTTTAAGACAGGACAGACGCGAAAAGGATCCCATTATATGGCACCGCCAAAATCTGTTGTTCTATGCATTCTTGATGGCTGGGGCCTGCGTGAAGAGACCGCAAACAATGCGGTTGCTTTAGCCGACACCCCGCATTTTGATCGCATTATGACGACATGCCCTGCGGCCACATTAACCACATTCGGGCCTGATGTAGGCCTGCCGGTGGGGCAAATGGGTAATTCGGAAGTGGGCCATATGAACATCGGATCGGGGCGGATCATCGAAACCGATTTGTTTCACATTCAAGGCATAATTCAGCACGATGAATTTGCGTCATTGCCTGCTATCAAGCGGTTTATCGCAGCAATGAAATCTTCTGGTGGTACGGCACATCTTGCGGGCGTTTTGTCAGATGGTGGCGTGCACAGCCATATCGATCATATGATAGCTGCCGCGCGCGCAATAGCAGCAGCTGGTGTGCCTGTAGCTTTGCACCTTTTTGGCGACGGGCGCGATGTCGCGCCAAAGTCGGCAGTTGGATATTTGGACCATTTGGAAGCGGAATTACCCAAAGGGGTAATATTGGCGACTTTGTCGGGCCGTTATTATGCGATGGATCGCGACAACCGCTGGGAACGGGTTAAGCTGGCATATCTTGCTATTGTTCAGGGCGAAGGATCACAGGCGACATGTGCCGCAGATGTAATTTCCACTGCATATGAAAACGGCATCACGGATGAGTTTTTCGTGCCAACGGTTTTGGGTGATTACAAAGGTATGCAAGACGATGACGGTTTGTTGTTTCTAAACTTTCGTGCCGACCGCGCCCGCGAAATACTGGCCGCCATTGCCGACCCAGATTTTGACTGTTTTGAAACCGGCACGCGGCCTGCTTTGGCGATTGCCAGCGGGTTTGCACAATATTCCAGTCGCCATGACACTTATATGGATTGCGTATTTCCTGACCAAGATATCCAAAACACTTTGGGTGAATGGGTATCCAAACACGGGTTGAAGCAGTTGCGCATTGCCGAAACCGAAAAATATCCGCATGTGACGTTCTTTTTAAACGGCGGCATTGAAGAGCCTGTCGCTGATGAAGACCGCTATCTGGCCCCAAGCCCGAAAGTTGCAACTTATGACATGCAGCCCGAAATGTCTTCCGCCGAAGTGACTGAACATTTGGTTGCCGCTATTGTTTCGAACAAATACGATTTGATCGTTGTCAATTACGCCAACCCCGACATGGTCGGGCATACAGGGGATTTAACGGCGGCAATGGCGGCGTGCCATGCGGTTGATACAGGGTTGGGGCAGGTCATAGAGGCCCTTCATGACCAAGGCGGTGCGATGATTGTTTGCGCTGATCACGGCAACTGCGAAACTATGGTGAACCCTGAAACCGGTGAGCCACATACGGCACATACCACAAACCCTGTGCCTGTAGTCTTGATTGGCGGACCAAAAGGGGCCAAACTGCGTGCAGACGGGCGGCTGGCTGATTTGGCCCCAAGTTTGCTACAGCTTATGGAGCTTGAAAAACCCGCGGAAATGACAGGCGAAACTTTGATTTGTTAACAAGATTATCGGCATTATTTTTGGCAAGCGCAGTGTTTTGCAGCACTGTGGCATTTGGTGTGCGTGCTGCGGAAACGCCGATGCAGTTGGCAAAAACGGCAGCGGTGGACTTAAAAACAGCTGCGGCCTCGCTGAAAAAAGCAAAAAAATCAGAGGATCGCATTGCGGCCCTTAGCCAAACCGTGCGGGCCTATGAGGGTGGATTGCAGGCTGTACGTCAAAGCCTGCGGGCAGCAACCATTCGCGAACAGGTCTTGCAGTTGGAACTGGCAAACCAGCGTGACCAGATCAGTAGGTTGTTGGGCGTTTTGCAAACAATGGAACGCGCAAGCACACCAATGCTGATGATCCACCCTGCAGGGCCGGTTGGAACTGCACGATCAGGTATGGTGATGTCAGAGGTTGCACCGATGCTACAGGTCCGCGCCGAAAAATTGCGGTTGCAACTTGAAGAGCTGATGAGTTTAAGCGATTTACAAAAAAGTGCGGAGATCGAACTGGAAAGCGGTCTGAAAGGTGCGCAAAACGCCCGTGTTGCCCTGTCTACGGCAATAAGCGATCGCACCGAATTGCCCTTACGGTATGCAGCAGACCCGGTACGTGCCCAGATACTTGCGGATAACAGTAAAACGCTGGATTTCTTTGCAAACGGATTAACCGATATTCAGTTGGATGGTGATCCAAATGACCAGGTATCCTTTATGGCATCTAGGGGCGAACTTTCATTGCCAACAGAGGGTGCATTACTGCGTGGTTTTAATGAGACCGATGCCGCGGGCATTAAACGCCCCGGGATTGTTATTACTGCGCGCCCGCTGTCACTGGTTACAAGCCCGACACCGGCGACAATACGCTTTGCAGGCGCGTTTCTGGATTACGGTAAAGTTATTATTTTAGAGCCAGAGCCGGGCTTTCTGGTGGTTATTGCCGGCCTTCATCAAATTTACTGTGAGTTTGGCCAAATCGTGAATACAGGTGATCCAATAGGGCTTTTGGGCGGAAAACAGCCTGAAGCTCAAGATTTTTTGATTGAAGCGTCAGAAGGTGGTGGAACAATCGGCCAAGAATCGCTCTATATAGAAATAAGAAACAATGGTAAGCCTGTTGATCCAACGGACTGGTTCGCCATGAGTAACATTTAGGAAAGCAAAATGAAAAAACTTCTTTTAGCAGCCGCAAGCGGCACAATGGCAGGATTTTTGCTGACCGCAAATTTTACGGGTCCCTTGATTGCGCAGGAAACCGAACAGACAAAATCCACCTATGAACATCTGGATTTGTTTGGCGATGTTTTTGAACGCATTAGATCCAGCTATGTTGAAGAGGTGGATGAAGAAAAACTGATCCAAAGTGCAATTAACGGGATGTTGACGTCTTTGGATCCGCATTCCAACTTTATGGCGGAAGAAGAATTTGACAATATGCGGGTTCAAACACGTGGTGAATTCGGTGGTCTGGGCATAGAGGTAACGCAGGAAAACGGCTTTGTGAAAGTTGTGACCCCTATTGACGATACACCGGCGGAAAAAGCGGGTATCCAATCGGGTGATTTTATCACGCAGGTTGACGGTGAAGCAATGCTGGGCATGTCACTGAACGATGCGGTTGATCTAATGCGCGGGCCAATAGGATCGGAAATTGTCCTGACAATCGTACGTGACGGAGTTGATGAGCCGTTTGACGTTACAATCATACGCGACCAAATCAAAGTCAAAGCTGCCCGTGTGCGTATTGAAGGTGAGGCCATTGTTATGCGGGTTTCCGGATTTACCGAACAGACCTATGAAAACATGAAAGACGGTATTGCCAAGCAAGTTGAAAAGGCCGGTGGCATGAATAAGGTTAGCGGCTTTATCCTTGATTTGCGCAATAATCCGGGCGGGTTGCTGACCCAAGCGGTGTTGGTGTCCGATGCATTTTTGGAAAAAGGCGAGATTGTTTCAACCCGTGGCCGCAATGCACAAGACAGTGACCGCCGTAACGCCAAACCGGGCGATCTGACAGAAGGCAAGCCGTTGGTTGTATTGATCAATGGCGGTTCTGCGTCGGCCTCTGAAATTGTAGCGGGTGCGCTGCAGGATCATCACCGTGCAGTGGTAATCGGTACCAGAAGTTTTGGTAAAGGCTCGGTTCAAACCATTATGCCGCTTCAAAGTGGCTCCGGCATTAAGCTGACAACAGCACGTTACTATACACCGTCCGGTCGGTCTATTCAGGCGCTGGGCGTGTCCCCGGATATTCTTGTTGAACAACGTTTACCCAAGGAAGAAAGTGAAGAGGAAGCAAAAGATCGTGCACAAAGGTTCGAGTCTGATTTGCGCGGATCATTGGAAAACGACAGCTTGACCGAAGACCAGAAAAAGCAACTGGAAGAAGAACGTAAAGCACAAGAGGCAACAGCAAAACTGCGTGATCAGGATTATCAGTTGTCTTATGCTTTGGATGTTCTGAAAGGTCTGACAGTTCTTTCGGAAGCCAACTAAAATGACCGAAGATGAAATCTTGATTTTGCCGTATCGACCATGCGTTGGCATCATGATCTGTAATCGTGATGGTTGTGTTTTTGCGGGCCAGCGGTTGGATAGCGCAGCTGAGGCTTGGCAAATGCCACAAGGCGGCGTTGAAAAAGGCGAAGACCCGCAGGATGCGGCATTGCGTGAACTGGAAGAAGAAACCGGTATTCCTGCGAATGCAGTTAATATTTTGGCTGAAACCGCAGACTGGATTCCGTACGACCTGCCGCATTTTCTTGTCCCGAAACTGTGGAAAGGTCGCTATCGCGGGCAAAAACAAAAATGGTTTTTGATGCGATTTACTGGCGATGATACGCTGATAAATATCAACACGGATGTGCCGGAATTTGGTTCTTGGGCATGGTTGCCACCGGAAAAGCTGTTAAACCTGATTGTCCCTTTTAAGCGCAATACATATGAACGGGTTATTCGGGAGTTTCAGGCACAGATATCATGAATTATGGGGATTGAAGGCTTATAAGCTGTAATAATTGGTTCAACTTGGCCCTTTTTTGTTTGACCCTTCAGTAGCTTCCATCTGACATCCGATTGTCATGGTCATTAAAAGAAAGCCTAGTGTCTTTGTGATAATGTTCTTTGAACCGCGTCCAACCATTGATTATAATCTCGTTGTCTACTTTTATCATCCAAGGATGGTATAAAGCGTTTTTCAAGCTGCCATGTGTTTTTAAACTCATCGGGCTTAGGATAAAGGCCAATAGCCAACCCTGCCAGATAGGCGGCCCCTTTTGCTGTTGTTTCGGTCACTTCGGGTCGATCAACAGGTGCGTTTAACTGATCCGCAAGATACTGCATTGTCCAATCACTGGACGCCATGCCGCCGTCGACGCGCAGCACGGTATCGGTATCCCGATCCCAGTCTTTGCGCATGGCCTCCAGTAAATCGCGGGTTTGAAAGGCCACGCTTTGCAATGCGGCTTTGGCAAATTCTTTGGGGCCTGAATTGCGCGTCAGCCCATAGACAGCCCCTCTGCAATCTGCATCCCAATAAGGTGCGCCAAGACCTGTAAAAGCAGGCACGATAACAACCGATTGTTCAGGGTCGGCAGTTTCTGCCAAACCTTGGGTTTGTTGGGCGTCATCGATAATACCAAGCCCGTCACGCAACCATTGCACAACGGCCCCTGCTATAAAGATCGAACCTTCCAGTGCGTAAGTCGGCTGGCCATTCAGTTGATAGGCGATCGTTGTCAGCAATCGGTTGTTCGATTGTACTGCCTGTGCGCCGGTGTTTAGCAGGGCAAAACAGCCGGTGCCATAGGTCGATTTCATCATGCCGACTTCAAAACAGGCTTGTCCAACAGTTGCCGCTTGTTGATCGCCCGCAACACCCCTGATGGGAATGGGCTTGCCGAAAATATCCGCCTGTGTTTCGCCAAAATCGTCTGCGCTATCCTTAACCTTTGGCAGCATGTTTGCGGGAATGTCAAACAGAGCCAAAAGGTCATCGTCCCAAACACCGTCATGAATATTATAAATCATTGTACGTGATGCGTTTGTGGCGTCGGTCGCATGCACCTGCCCACCTGTCAGGCGCCATATCAAAAAACAATCAATTGTGCCGCACAACAGATCGCCCGCATTGGCGCGGTCTCGTACCCCTGCTACATTATCCATTATCCAATTGATCTTTGTCGCGGTAAAATAGGGATCCAGCAACAGGCCGGTTTTTTGCGTGACCATGGGTTCATGACCGTTTGCTTTCAGGCCCGCGCAATATTCAGAGGTGCGCCTGTCTTGCCAAACGATCGCGTTGTAAACAGGCTTGCCCGTGGTCTTATCCCAAATCACCAATGTTTCGCGCTGATTGGTGATACCGATTGCACGTGCGTCTTTTGTCAGTGCCTGCTTGCAGGTTTCCACCGTAGTTTGCCAAATCTCTTCGGGGTCGTGTTCAACCCAGCCGGCTTTTGGAAAAATCTGGCGAAATTCTTTTTGGCCGGTGGAAATGGGCCTAAGGTCGCTATCAAACAAAATCGCCCGACTTGATGTCGTTCCTTGGTCTATGGCTAAAATATAACTCATGGCATTGCCTTTTTCATCCACGCATCCAACGCGGCAATCTGTTTCTGGGTCATTCGCAATCCCAGTTTTGATCTGCGCCAAACGACATCTTCTGCGATTTTGGCCCATTCATGTTCCATTAACCAGTAAACTTCAACTTCCGTCAAACCCGCACCAAAATTCTTGCCCATTTGTTTGGCGGATGTCATGCCTTTCAACATTTCACTGGCTTTTGTGCCATATGCTTTGAACATACGGCGCACTTGGGCCTCATCCAGAAACGGGAAATCCCAACGGAACTGTGCGATCAGTTCGTCTTTTTGATGGAATGCAAAATCGCCACCCGGCAGATGGGCGTGATGTGTCCATGGCTTGTTGATCATGCGGGTAAAAGGTGCAAGTTCCGCGACCACCTCTTCCGACAGTTTACGGTATGTGGTAATTTTACCGCCAAAGATGTTGATCAGTGGACTGTCATCGATTTGGCGCACCTTAATCTCATAATCGCGAGAGGCGGATTTTGCGTCACCGCCTTCGGTATCATGTAAAGGGCGAACGCCGGCATAAGTCCAAACAATATCGTCGGTTGTGATGTTCTGTTTGAAATTCTTGGAAATCACATCACACAGGTAAGCTGCTTCTTCGGGGCTGCATTGTGGGTTTGTCGGATCGCCTTCGTGGTCGGTATCTGTGGTGCCGATTAGGGTAAAGTCATTTTCATAAGGAATGGTGAACACCAGACGGCCATCGTCGATCTGAAAGAAATAGGCGCGATCATGGTCGTATAATTTCGAGACAACGATGTGCGAGCCACGCACAAGGCGGATGTTTTCAGGCGTGTCTGTTTTCAGACGATCCTCGATAATGGTTTTTACCCAAGGCCCGCCGGCATTGATTAAAACCCGTGCCTGAACACGCTTGGTTTTGTTTGTATTCAAATCTTTCAAATTGGCAATCCATTGCCCGTCTTTGGGTTTTGCGGAAACGAACCGGGTACGGACCAAAATGTTTGCACCGCGGTCCGCTGCATCACGCGCGTTCAGCACCACAAGGCGGGCATCGTCTACTGCGCAATCCGAGTATTCAAAACCGATTTTAATGTCGTCCACCAAAGGATCACCTAACGGGCCTTTATCCAGATGTACGGTCTTGGTCGGAGGCAGCAATTTACGACCGCCGATATAGTCATAAATAAACAGGCCAGTACGTAGCATCAATTTGGGGCGCATACCCTTAAGATGTGGAATAATAAACCGCATCGGCCATGAAATATGCGGCATGTTACGCAGCAGAACTTCGCGTTCAATCAGGGCCTTTTTGACCAAACCAAACTCGTAATATTCCAGATAACGCAAACCACCGTGGAATAACTTGGTTGAGGACGATGATGTTTCACCCGCCAAATCGCCCTGTTCGACCAAAGCAACCTTCAACCCACGACCGACCGCATCGCGTGCAATACCGCAGCCGTTTACGCCGCCGCCTATTACCAAAACATCATACTGATCCATAACGGTAATCTTTTCTTTCGCTGTTCGGCGTAAACCTAAACCTGCCTTTGGAAACAGTCACCCTGTTTCTTTCTATTCGCTTGATTTTGACGTGATGTTCCAACATTGTAACCCAAAATTGATCGGAGGAAGATTATGCGAACACGTGCTGCTGTTGCCCTAGAGGCTGGAAAACCACTTGAAATTATGGAGGTGAACCTTGAAGGTCCCAAAGCGGGTGAGGTTCTGGTAGAGATTAAAGCCACAGGAATTTGCCACACGGATGAATTTACCCGTTCGGGTGCTGATCCCGAAGGGCTGTTTCCCGCGATTCTTGGCCATGAAGGTGCGGGCGTTGTCGTTGAATGCGGCCCGGGTGTGAAAGACTTGAAAGTCGGCGATCATGTGATCCCTTTGTACACGCCGGAATGCCGTGAATGCGATTATTGTCTGAACCCGAAAACCAACCTATGTCAATCCATTCGCAGCACGCAAGGTCAGGGTTTGATGCCTGATGGCACTAGTCGTTTTTCCATGCTCGATGGAACGCCGATCCTGCATTACATGGGCTGTTCAACATTCGCCAATCACACGGTTCTGCCCGAAATTGCTTTGGCGAAAGTACGCAAAGACGCGCCATTTGATAAAATCTGTTACATCGGTTGCGGCGTGACCACAGGCATAGGTGCTGTGATCAACACGGCCAAGGTTGAAATCGGATCAACCGCAATTGTATTCGGTTTGGGTGGTATCGGGTTGAATGTGGTACAGGGCCTGCGTTTGGCAGGGGCCGATCAAATTGTTGGCGTTGATCTGAACGACGGCAAGGTGGAAATGGCAACACGGTTCGGCATGACAGACTTTGTGAACCCGTCCAAAGTTGATGGTGATCTTGTTAGCCACCTGGTTGATCTGACTGGTGGCGGTGGTGATTACACGTTTGATGCAACAGGTAATGTTGGTGTGATGCGTACAGCACTTGAGGCGGCCCACAAAGGTTGGGGCGAAAGCGTGATCATCGGTGTGGCCCCTGCGGGTGCCGAAATAAGTACGCGACCATTTCAACTGGTCACGGGTCGGGTTTGGCGGGGTACTGCATTCGGTGGTGCGCGTGGGCGCACAGATGTGCCGAAAATCGTTGACTGGTACATGGACGGCAAGATTGAGATTGATCCGATGATCACCCATAAAATGCCACTGGAAGATATCAACAAAGGCTTTGATCTGATGCACGAAGGCAAATCCATTCGTGCAGTTGTGGAGTTTTAAGATAACCTTTGGACACAATTATCCGAAAATCTGAAAAAAAGGATCGCGCAGCTATCTGGGCGATCCTGAAACCGATATTCCGTACTGGTGAAACCTATGCGGTTGATGCAGATATTTCTAAAGTGGATGCGTTGGTATTCTGGTGCGATGGTAACCACGTAGCTTTTGTAGCCGAATTGGCGGGCCGCATTTTAGGCACCTATTACATTTGCCCCAATCAGGGCGGCAATGGTGGGCATATCTGCAATTGCGGGTTTGCAACACATGATGCCGCGCAGGGCAAAGGTATTGCGCGTGCCATGCTGGAACATAGCCTAAGTGCTGCAACTGATATGGGGTTTCGGGCCATGCAATTCAACTTTGTTTTAGCCTCAAATACCCGTGCTGTGAAGATTTGGGAAAGATACGGGTTTGCGGTTATTGGCCAAATACCTGACGCTTTCAATCATCCGAAAGATGGTTATGTGGATGCTTTGGTAATGCACAAAAGGTTGTAAAGATAAGTGTTTTGTGCGCCTGTGCGCCGATGTATGGTTGCTGAAATACGAAGACGTAAGGGATATGAATGGAGCATTATGATTTAATCGTTATCGGCAGCGGGCCTGCAGGGCGCGCCGCCGCGATACAAGCTGCCAAGTTGCAACGCCGTGTTATGGTCATTGAACGTAATCCACGTATGGGCGGCGTTTCGGTGCATACAGGAACCATTCCGTCAAAAACGTTGCGCGAAACTGTGCTGAACTTGTCCGGTTGGCGGGAACGCAGTTTTTATGGCCGCTCTTATCGCGCCAGACAAGAGATTAAGGCCAGTGATTTAAAAGAGCGTTTGCACAAAACGCTGGATCATGAAGTGGATATTATGGAGCATCAATTTGTCCGTAATCACGTAGAAAGCATGACAGGGGATGCACGGTTTGTTGGCTTGAACGAAATAGCGGTTGACGTTGCCGGCGATGAAAACTGCCACCTGACTGCCGACAAGTTTTTGATTGCAACAGGCACCCACACATATCGCCCCGATTACATCCCCTTCAACAAGACAACCATTGTTGACGGTGATGATTTACTGGAACTGGAAAATATCCCGCGCAGTCTGATCGTGATCGGCGCGGGCGTGATCGGGGTTGAATATGCAACCATGTTCAGCGCACTGGATGTGCGGGTTACATTGGTGGAGCCGCGTCCGACATTTCTGGACTTTATCGACAAAACACTGATCGCAGAATTCACCCAGCAAATACGCACCAATGGTGTTGATATACGTTTGGGCTCTGCAGTTGAAAAAGTAGAAGACAAGGGCGGATTTGTGGAAATTTCCATGGCGAATGGTCGTCATGTGCGTGCTGAAATGCTGCTGTTTGCTGCGGGGCGTATGGGCAGTACGCAAAGTTTGAATTTGGATGCTGTCGGGTTGAAAACGGATAGTCGCGGCCGATTTGACGTGAACCGTAAAACCTATCAAACAGATGTTCCGCATATCTATGCGGCGGGTGATGTGATTGGCCATCCAAGCCTTGCATCCACGTCATTGCAGCAGGGGCGGATTGCGGCGTGCCATGCGCTGGAAACGCCGACATTACCCGAAAGCCCGTGGTTTCCTTATGGGGTTTATTCCGTACCGGAAATGTCCACCGTCGGCATGTCTGAGGAAGAGGTGAATGAACTTGGCATACCTTATGAAGTGGGTGTTGCGCGGTTTTCAGAAACTTCGCGCGGGCATATCATGGGGTTGGACCGCGGTATGCTAAAAATGCTGGTATCCCTGAAGACACGACGTTTGCTGGGGGTGCAAATTGTCGGTGAAGGTGCAACAGAACTGATCCACATTGCGCAGGCGGTTTTGAACCTGAAGGGGACGGTAGATTACTTTGTGGAAAATACGTTCAACTACCCGACTTTAGCTGAAGCTTATAAGGTGGCGGGACTGGACGCGTTTAACAGGATGCCTATCCCCGAAGAGTTCAAGGTCAAGCCGAAGGCCGCTAAAAGCAATAAATGACCCGTATATTCGTAGATGCTGATGCTTGTCCCGTTAAGGATGAAACCGTTCGTGTGGCCGAACGTCACGGTGTGAATGTGTTTATTGTGTCAAACGGCGGCTTGCGGCCCAATCCGCATCCTTTGGTCGAAAACGTGATTGTGCCGGACGGCCCTGATGTGGCTGATATGTGGATTGCAGAGCGTGCAGGTTTGGGTGACGTGGTCGTAACGGCCGATATTCCGTTGGCCGCAAAATGTATTGAAGCTGACGCGCAAGTGATCCAGCATAACGGTGAGGTTTTTACCAAAGCTAACATCGGTAATCGGTTAGCCACCCGCGATTTAATGGCGGACTTGCGCGCGGCTGATCCGTTTCGGCAGGGTGGCGGAAAACCATTTTCGAAAGCGGATAAATCGCGATTTTTGGATATACTGGAGCGAGAGATGCAAGTTGCTATAAGAAAGCCTAGCAAGTGACTGAAATAAAAGCAGTAATCTTTGATATTGGTAATGTTTTGATCGAATGGCAGCCGGAACGGTTTTATGATACTAAAATTGGCACCGAGAAACGCAAAAAAATGTTTGAAAGCGTTGACTTACACGGCATGAATGATGTGATAGACAGTGGTGGACCGTTTCAAAAAACCATTTACGCATGCGCTGAAAAATACCCGGAATTTCGCACGGAAATCCGTATGTGGCATGATCATTGGATTGAAATGGCAGCACCTGCGATTGATCTGTCATGGGCCAGCTTGTGGGCGTTACAAGCTAAAGATATTCCCGTTTTTGCCCTGTCCAATTTTGGCATCGACAGCTTTGCATATGCAAAAACGAAATACCCCGAACTGGATGCTTTTGACCAACGTTATATCTCTGGGCATATGGGCGTGATCAAGCCCGCAAAACAGATTTATCAATTGCTGGAAGATGATTGTGGGTTGGCGCCTGAAGCTTTGCTATTTACCGATGACCGCTCTGAAAACATTGACGCGGCCAGTAATCGGGGGTGGAATACCCATCTGTTTGAAGGACCTGAAGGGTGGGTCGATTGTTTGATTGATCATGGGTTGTTGGAACGTTCGGATTTAGGGAGATAAGTAAATGACAGTACCTTTCATCGGATTTGACGAGATGGACAAGATCCTGAAATGGGGTGATGTTACGCAAGCAATGCTTGCCGGTCACCGTTTGCCGAAAGCCAGCCTTTCAGATGGGCTTGCTTATCGGGGGGACGATACGCTGTTATCCAGATCTGCCTGGATTGACGGGTTGGGGGTGCTGGTGAAAAGCGCCACGATTGTCCCTGCAAACACAGCAAAAGACATACCGATGGTTAATGGCGGGGTGATGCTTTTTGATGATGAAACCGGGCAGTTGGAAGCTTTGGTTGATTTTCATCTGGTGACGAAATGGAAAACTGCCGGTGACAGTTTGCTGGGCGCAAAACTGTTGGCGCGCCCTGACAGCAAGGATATTTTGATTGTCGGTGCGGGCACGGTTTCGCGCAATATGGTATCGGCTTATGCCAGTGTTTTTCCGGATGCGCGTTTCACGGTTTGGAATCGCAGCCCGGAAAATGCACGAAACATGGCGGCAGAATTGTCTGATAGTTTTGAGATTTCACAGGTTGATGATCTGGAAGCGGCGGTGAAATGTGCTGATATTATCACTTGTGCCACGATGTCGAGCACGCCCGTGATTGATGGCGCATGGTTGCAAGAGGGCCAGCATTTAAACCTGATCGGGGCGTATCGGCCCGATATGCGCGAAGTCAATGATTTGGCTTTGCAAAGGGCGCGTATTTTTGTGGATAGCCGTGAGACAACAATCAATCATATCGGTGAATTAATGCTGCCGATTGCAAGCGGCGCGATTTCAAAAAGCGATGTGATCGCGGATTATTATGATATTGCGACGGGCACATTTTCCAGAACGAATGATGCAGAAATTACCGTGTTTAAAAACGGTGGCGGGGCACATCTGGATTTGATGACGGCTAAGCTGATTTTGCAAAAATGGCGTGAGACTTAAGCGTCCGCTTCTTTTGAGCTATCCGACACGGTCAGAACACTATCCACAAACGGCAACACCCGCGTTGTTTGCGTGACCGCATCGCTGGCCGGCGGAGATTTCCAATCCATACTGTCAAAGGTTTTGCAGTTATCGCATTTCGGTGCCCAGACATCGTGGATTTTATTGCAGGAGGTACAAATCCATTGTGGCCCCCGCGATGCGACAAGTGCCTTGTTTAGCCAGCCGCGCACAACTTCGTCACCCGCCCCTTCACCGCGATGAATAGCAGCCATGATGGATAAGGATCGTGCGGTTGGGTCGGTTTCATACAAGTCGCCCATGGCGCGGCGTGCAGCGGGGAAATCTTCGTCAGCCAGTGCAAGTTCGGCTTTTAATAGTCGTGTTTCCGGATTGTCAGAATTAACCTTTGTAAGTGCCCCAAACCGTTTCAACCGTTGGGCAGGGGTTTCATTTTCCTCAATCGTGGCAAAGGCGGCAGCAAGTTCAGGGTGCGGATTACCTGCCCATGCTTTTTTCAGAATTTTGGCCGCGTTAGATTTATTCCCTGACAAGATTTGCATTTCAGCGGCTAATACCGCGGCGGGGATCAGGGTTGGGGCCATCTTGTTGGCATTCAGCGCGGCAATGCGACCTGTCTCTATATGATCTGCATCCAGCTTATCTTTTGCATCGGCCAAAGCCAAAAGGGCTTCACGCCGCCGCCCGACATCTTTGGGCAGTGCGCCTTTTTGTACTTTGGTCACAAGTGTATCGCGCGCGCCTGACCAATCACCTGCATTGGACTGCATTTCAAATAACAGGTTTTGGGTGTCTTCATGCGCGGGGCGTAAAGCAAAAGCTTTTTCGGCCAGTTTCATGGCTGTTGCTGTATCGCCATCTGCCAGTTTTTGTTTCATCAAACCACGCACCCCGACAAAGCGGGTACGGTCGTTTTCTAAAAGGCTTTTATAGTATTTAAGGGCTTTTTTGGTGTCGCCGGTCATTTCGGCGGCTTGTGCGTTGACCAGATTTGTTAATTCCGGTCGGCCCAACAATTTTTCGGCTTTGGACACTTGCGCAAGTGCGGCTTTACCTTCGCCCGACGCCAATGCAACCATGCCTTCGGCCAACGCATCAAAACCGCGTTTTTCGCGGTTACGATTAAAATAGCGGGTCAGGGCAGTTTCATCACCGTTAAAGAAATGAAGCACGGCCATGATCAGGCCCAGTAGAATAATAGTGACCCAAACCGTGACAAGCAGCAATATGACAGCAATCATCGCCATCAACGGGCTGAAACTGTATTCCATTGCGGCAATAGATACGCGCACTTCGCCGCCTGTATCGATTAGGAAAACAATGCCAAAAGTGACCAGAGCAATGGCACTGATAAACAGAATAATTCTTACAAGTGACCCAATCATTTTATTGCCCTGTCTGGTTTGTCATCAGTTGCTGTTGTAGTGCCTGAACGGCATTTGTTGCGTTGTTTAGTTGGGTAAGTGACGCAACCCAATCCCCCATTACTTGTAGTGCGGAATCACTAAGCGTACTTGTTTGCGTTAGCGCATTGCCCGGATTGCCGGCTTCCAATGCGGCTTCGATACGGGATAATACCGCATCCAGCCCATCGCCTGTCTGTGGTTCCAATGAACGTGTGCCAACTTGTGATTTCAGGAACGAGGAAAATTTTCCAAGTGGGGTATCGTCGGCACTTGCAGCGGCATCATTGCGCAATGCAAGGCGCGCAAGCTGCGGCAATTGCTGTTTCAAGGCAAACAGGGACGGGGTGCCTTTGGTTGCAATATCCGCCAATTCCGCAGGCACAGTAAGGTTTGCCACGTCTGAAAGTTGCGACAATGCTTCTTGAAATGGTTTACCCGTTTCCAGTGCGTCCGAAATTTGCGTTAAAGCATTTGTCGCCCCGGCCAGACGTAGTTTGCCTTTGGCATCTTGCTGTGCTTTTACCGCCATTGTCTGGCTTTGGTTCAGTTCTTGTTGTGCGGCGGCAATGGCGGCCAGACGGGTTTCGAATTGTTGCAATGCTTCATCCGAAACCTGACCGTTTTGTGCGCTCAAAGCCTGACGCGCTATGATCTTAGTTACCTCTGCCTGTAATGATGCAACTGTTTCTTCCAGTATTTTGCCGGTCTGCGCCAGCGTATCAATATTTGCAGTCAGTTCGGCGTCACTGCTTTTAAGCTGGTCAAGTGCGGGGCTTATCTGTGCCATCGGATCTTGCTGATTCTTGCCGGATTCTATTTTTGCAATACGATTTTCAAAATCTGTTTGCAGTGCTGTGAGTTGTGCTGAAATATCTGCCTGTGGCGACAAAAAATCTGCCACGGGTTTTAGCCCTGCGGGTAACATTGGGGCAAGTTTCGGGCCGGCCCAAAGTGCACTGACGGCACCTATTACCAAGATCGCCAGAACGCGTAAAATACTTGACGACAGATTAATATGTTCATCTTCGTGCTCTTCGTCGTCTTCCACAATATCTTCGTCAGATATATTTTCATCCTCATCCAAAATCGCGTGATCTTCTGCAAGCGGTTCAACTTCTGCGTTTTCAGTGTTTTTGTCTGCCACGGGGGATACCTTTTATCTAACAGTTTGAATATAAGCCGCGATTTTATGATCTTAAAGGCTTTGTTCCGGTTTCTTCGCAGATAGGCAGGTTTTTATCCGTGCGATCAAAGCGGCGCGTGTGGGCTTTGGCGCGATTTCAACGCTGAAACCATTAAAAACAGCGGCAACAGGGCCACTTATGCAAACAAGCGTCAAATCATGCGGTTTTATAGAAACGATGGCTGCATGGAAGCGTTTTGCGATTTCCATCGAAAAAATAGGAACAAAAACGCTTGATGATTCGATTAAGTCGATGGCGTCACGCGATAATGGTTGGAATGTCTGGCGGTAGATGACGATGTCGGTCACATCAAAGCCTGTTCGAGCCAATACGCCTGCTATATCCAATGAAACTGTTTCTGCCCTTGGATACAAGATGTGTGCCCCATCGTGTGCTTCGCGCTGAAAAGATGTAACCAATTGTGCGGCGGTTTCAAACAATTGCGGGGTCTTAAAACCGCATTCTTCGGTAATTCGTGCGGTCACAGACCCGACACAGGCAACATCCATACTGCGGTCTTTCGTTTTGTTCGCAAAAAGACGCACGGCATTTGACGAGGTGAAAATTAGGCGATCAACGGGTGGCAGGGTTTGGTCGGTATTTAGCGGTTCGATACACACCATCGGTGCAAAGGTGACGGGGTTGGCCACAGCAATATCAGACACAAAATCCACCGCTTGATCATAGGCGCGGATCATCAGCACAGTTTTAGGGCCTGTTAACATTGCTTGCCTTGAGGTCAGGTGATAACTCAGCTGTAAATGAACACGTAAGGCGCATTTTGGCAATGTCTGAAACCGTTACAATTCTGGGTCTGGAAAGCAGCTGTGATGATACAGCGGCATCCGTGGTGCGCCATGTGGCGGGTGTGCCTGCTGAAATCCTGTCGTCGGTTGTATTTGATCAGCATGCGTTGCATGCCGATTTTGGTGGAGTTGTGCCTGAAATAGCGGCGCGTGCGCACGCGGAACGGCTGGATATTTGTGTTGAAGCCGCGTTGAAGGAAGCATCTCTTTGCCTGACGCAGGTTGATGCAATTGCGGTTACATCCGGTCCCGGTCTGATCGGTGGTGTGTTAAGCGGTGTGATGTGTGCCAAAGGGTTGGCAGCAGGGGCTGGCAAGCCGTTGATCAGCGTTAACCATCTGGCAGGTCACGCGCTGACACCGCGTATGACGGATGATGCCGTGTTTCCATATTTGATGCTTTTGGTCAGTGGCGGGCATTGTCAGTTTTTGATTGTGCATGCCGCGGACCGTTTTACACGGCTTGGAGGTACGATTGATGATGCGCCTGGTGAAGCTTTTGACAAAACCGCAAAATTATTAGGGTTGGGCAACCCAGGTGGGCCGTTGGTGGAACGCGAAGCGATTAAGGGTGATGCCGCACGATTTAAGTTACCACGCCCTTTGTTGGACCGTGCTGGGTGCGATATGTCTTTTTCCGGCTTGAAAACTGCGTTGCGACGTGCGCGTGATTTGATTGTTGATGAAAAAGGCGGGCTGACGGTGCAGGATCGTGCTGACCTGTGTGCGGGGTTTCAGGCGGCTGTGGCCGAAACACTGGTTGAAAAAACCCGACGTGCCTGTTTGGCGTTTATGGATCAGACCAATGCAACTACCCCAATGCTTGCGGTTGCAGGTGGGGTTGCAGCCAACACGGCAATTCGGGCAGGCTTGCAAGAGCTTTGTAAAGTGCAAGGCTTTGACTTTTTAGCGCCGCCTTTGAAATATTGCACAGACAATGCGGCAATGATTGCATGGGTGGGCGTTGAAAAATACCGCGCAGGGGATTTCAGCAGTATGGCAATGGCGGCGCGCCCGCGCTGGCCGTTGGATCAAGCAGCCAAACCAATGTTGGGTTCGGGCAAAAAAGGGGCCAAAGCATGAGCAATATCGGCGTGATCGGTGCAGGTGCGTTCGGTACCGCCTTGGCAAGTGTACTGGCAAGCGGTGGTCATAACGTGACCCTTTGGGGGCGTGATGCCGGATTGATGAAAAAGGTCGGTAAAACACACCGAACACCGTATCTGCCTGATATAACATTGCCTGCTGCGTTAAAGACGACAGGTAATGTATCTGACCTTGGTGGATCGGAAGCTGTGCTGATGGTTGTCCCTGCACAGGTTACGCGGGCAGTTTTGAAATCCGAAAACTTTGCAGACATTACCTGCCCTATTTTGATGTGCGCAAAAGGTATTGAATTAACCACGTCGTGCAGCCAAACGGATATTTTGAACGAAGAATTGCCACACCGTAGTTCCGGCGCCGTTTCCGGCCCGGGGTTTGCAGGTGAAATAGCGGCCGGCAAGCCAACCGCATTGACGCTTGCGGTGAACGACCCTTCTTTGGGGGCAGACTTGCAAGCAATGTTGTCGACCGCATCTTTGCGGATGTATCTGTCGGATGATGTAAAAGGTGTGCAATTGGGTGGTGCATTAAAGAACGTTTATGCCATTGCCTGTGGTATCGTGCGGGGCGCGGATCTGGGCGAAAGTGCACAAGCGGCCTTACTGACACGTGGCTTTGCAGAGTTGAAAAGCCTTGCAGCCAAAATGGGTGCAAAGCCTGAAACCCTTTCGGGCCTGTCAGGGTTTGGCGATATGGTGTTAAGCTGTACTTCACTGCAATCACGCAACTTTGCTTTTGGGCATCAAGTTGGTGTTAGTGCCGATTTCGGGCAAAGTAAGACCGTGGAAGGTATAGCAACCGCATTGGCGGTCGGTGCGTTGGCGGATCAGTATAAAGTTGAAATGCCGATTTGCACCGCTGTATCCGCTGTATTACAAAAGCAGGTATCTGTTGAGGATGCGCTGAGACAGTTGATGTCGCGACCTTTGAAACGAGAGGTATAAAATGGCCTATTGGTTGTTTAAATCGGAACCGAATACCTGGGGTTGGGACAAACAGGTCGCTAAAGGTGCGGCCGGTGAAGAATGGGACGGGGTGCGCAATTATCAGGCGCGCAATTTCATGCGACAAATGGCAGTTGGTGATCTTGGCTTCTTCTACCATTCAGTGAATGAAAAGCGCATTGTCGGGATCATCGAGGTCAGTGCGGGGTGCCATGCGGATAGCACAACGGATGATCCGCGTTGGGAATGCGTTGATATTCGTGCGGTAGGTGATATGCCTGATCCAGTGACATTGGAGCAAATCAAGGCTGACCCGCGGTTGACGGATATGATTTTGGTTAGAAACTCGCGCCTGTCTGTACAACCCGTTACTGAAACCGAATGGCAGATTATTTGCGATTTGGGCGGCTACGAAGGATAAAAGCATGAACAATAACCCCTGTATTATATGTGTTGCCATCACTGGTTCGGTGCCGACAAAAGCGCATAACCCCGCGGTGCCAACTACGGTTGCGGAACAGATTGAAAGTACCCATGCGGCCTTTGAAGCGGGTGCAACCATTGCCCATTGCCATGTGCGCAACGAAGATCAGACGCCTAGTTCCGATCCGGAAAAGTTCGCAGCCCTGCAAGAGGGGATCAAAAAACATTGCCCGGGCATGATTGTGCAATTGTCCACGGGCGGGCGTTCCGGTGCGGGGCATGAGCGCGGCGGCATGTTGTCATTGGCCCCCGACATGGCGTCTTTATCGGTTGGCTCAAACAATTTTCCAACGCGGGTTTACGAAAACCAGCCTGATCTGGTGGATTGGCTGGCGTCAGAAATGATCAAATATGATGTGAAGCCTGAAATTGAGGCTTTCGATTTGTCACATATCTTTCAGGCCGTGAAAATGCAGGCTGATGGCCGCCTTATGGGGCCTTTGCATATCCAATTTGTCATGGGGGTGAAAAACGCAATGCCCGTGGATAGGGATGTTTTTGATTTTTATGTGAAAACCGTCAAACGCATCGCACCCGATGCCACGTGGTGTGGTGCGGGGGTTGCATCCGGTCAGATTGCCCTGAATGAATGGTCAATCGCGGCAGGTGGACATACGCGCACAGGTCTTGAAGACAACATGCGGATTGATCGAAATACGTTGGCCCCGTCGAATGCGGCACTTGTCGCGCGCGCGGTTGAGATGTGCGAAAAATATGAGCGCCCGGTTGCCAGCTGGCAACAAGCGCGTGATATTCTGGGGTTGCCCCTTAAAACTTAGGCATAAAAAAGGGCGCCAAAACAGGCACCCTTTTGTCAGTATTATACAGGACTTATCCGTAAACAGACTCTTTGCCGAAATGTTTTGTCAGCATGTAATACACAACAGCACGGTATTTGTTGCGATTTGACTGGCCGTAAGTTGTCAGGACAGAGTTAATCGCATCCATCAATTCCGGGCCGTCGGACAGGCCAAGTTTTTTCATCAGAAAATTATTTTTAACTGTTTCCAGTTCGCCTTCCTGTGTTCCGGCGACAGTTGAAGCATCGGCATTATATATTGCCGGACCACAACCGATTGTTACCTTTGTCAACAAATCCATATCAGGTTCAATACCACATTTATCGCGCAGGTCGCCCGCATAATGTGCAATCAGATCATCACGTTTGCTCATAGAATTAGTTTCCTTCCCTATTATCGAGTTTTCTCGAACTTCGTTAGAAAAGTGCGTCGGAGCAAGATAGGAGACGCGCTTCCTATTAAGAAGATAGTTTAACTACAGGCACAAAAAAAGGGGTAAGATGAAAAAAATATAGGAAACCGTAACTTGGTGAGTGAATTGATAGACAGTATTAAAAGTATGAGCGCTATGGAACTTCGTGATGCGCAGCGACAGGATAAGGTTTCTGTTTCCGAAATTGCCACGGCTTACCTTGACCGGATTGAGGCGGTGAACCCAAAGATCAATGCAATTATATCAATGCGATCAAGGGCGGATATATTGACTGAAGCGCAGGATATGCAAAATACTGACGGGCAAGGGCTGCTGCATGGCCTGCCAATTGCCATTAAAGACCTGCGCGAAACCAAAGGTATTGCCACGACTTATGGGTCGCCGATTTACAAGGATAATGTGCCTGCGAAAGATTGCCTATTGGTGGCACGCCTGCGTGCAGCGGGGGCCTTGATTATCGGAAAATCCAACACGCCGGAGTTTGGTCTAGGTTCGCACAGCTATAATCCTGTTCATGGCGTAACGGTTAACCCGTATGATTTGACCCGCTCGGCGGGGGGATCCTCTGGCGGGGCGGCGGCGGCATTGGCAGCTGGAATGCTGCCAATCACAGATGGGTCCGACATGATGGGGTCACTGCGCAATCCTGCGGGTTGGAACAATGTCTACGGGTTTCGCCCCAGTTATGGGTTGGTGCCGGATGAACCTGTGGGGGACAGTTTTCTACACCAGCTTTCCACCAGTGGACCGATGGCACGCACGGTAAAGGATCTGGAATTGATCTTGCAGGTTATAGGGGTGCCCGATGCGCGGCTGCCCCATGCCACCAATCCATTTGTCGGGATGGGGGATAAGTCGATTAAAGGGACTAAAATTGGCTGGATTGGTGATTGGGATGGGTACTATCCGATCGAGGATGGTGTGCTGGAACTTTGTACCGATGGGTTGGATACTTTGTCTGATCTTGGGTGCGAAGTACAACCTGTTACCCCGCCATTTGCGCCAGATGGTATTTGGCAGGCATGGGTTACATTGCGCAATTTTGCGACGGCATCGAGCTATGCGAACTTATTTGAAAACCCCGCAACACGCGATTTGCTGAAGCCTGAAATGCTGTGGGAAATCGAACGCGGTCTGGCCCTTTCAGCCCGTGATGTGCATGATGCCAGCTTGATCAGTTCACAATGGTTTCGCACATTAGCCACGATGGATGTGGATATGCTTGCCCTACCGTCAGCGCAGATGTTTCCGTTTGATGCAAAACTGCATTGGCCCAAACAGGTTGCAGGGCGCAAAATGGATACCTATCACCGCTGGATGGAGGTTGTTGTGCCTGCATCCCTGATCGGCCTGCCAGCACTATGCGTACCGGTTGGGTTTGGTCGCGGGGGTCTGCCGATGGGGTTGCAACTGATCGGGAAACGTGGGTGTGATGCGCAGGTTTTAAGAGTGGGCCATGTTTACCATGAGATCACGCAATACCCACAAAAACATCCACCCGTTTTGGCTTAGGGTATGCGCAAGCCGCACACCCTGTAGAAATTATTCACGCACCAGCTTTTCATAGCTTTCCGAGATGTCGCGGGCCATTGCGCCGACTTCAAAGTTGTAGTCGCCGATTTGCCCCACCGGGGTCACTTCGGCGGCCGTGCCGGTTAGCCAGCATTGCTCGAACCCTTCCAGTTCTTCGGGCATAATGTGGCGCACATGGGTTTTGATCTGCTTTTTTTCCAGCATATCAATCACTGTTTGGCGGGTTAGCCCGTTTAGGAAACAATCGGGGTCAGGTGTATGAACCTCACCGTTTTTCACGAAGAACAGGTTTGCACCCGTGGCTTCGGCGACATAGCCGCGATAATCGAACATCATGGCATCGGAACAACCCTTGGCCTCGGCCTGATGCTTGGCCATGGTGCAGATCATATACAGACCGGACGCTTTGGCAAAACACGGGATTGTTTCGGGGCTTGGGCGCTTCCATTTGGAAATGTCCAGCTTGGCACCCTTGGTTTTGGCATCACCATAATAGGCGCCCCATTCCCATGCAGCTACAGCCATTCTGACCGGGTTGGCTTGTGATGCGACACCCATATCGTCGCCTGATCCACGCCATGCAAGCACGCGCACATAAGCATCTGTTAGCCCGTTGGCTTTCATCACTGCGTATTTTGCGGCTTCGATTTCATCGACGGTATAGGGAATTGGCACATCGATATATTCACCAGATTTCAACAATCGTTCGGAATGCAAACGGCTTTTGAAAATGTTGCCATTGTAAGCACGCTCGCCTTCAAACACTGAAGAAGCATAGTGCATCGCATGGGTTAACAGATGCACGTTGGCATCACGCCAAGGAATAAGTTTTCCATCCATCCAGATTTGGCCATCTCGATCATCATAAGAACCAACCATGTTTATCCCCTTCCAACGTAAGGATTGTAATTTTATTACCTAAATTTTACGCATTATGTTAGATAATTACGAAAAACTTAAATTTTGCTAGCATTTGATTCTTGGAAAGTCAACAATACTGACATAAAATGAATTCAGCGGCGAAATTTTGTGAACGGATGAAATAAATGGCTGACCATTCTAATACCGCAAAAGCGGAAAACTTGCTTTTCCTGACTGACGATCAGTTGTTGCAAGGGATTGAGCTGATGTTCTTTGCCTATAAGGGGTTCACGTCAGACCCTGACCAGATTTTGCAGAATTATACATATGGTCGCGCACACCACAGGGCATTGCATTTTATTAACCGCAACCCAAATATTACGGTAAGTGCGTTATTGGATATTCTTGGTGTGACGAAACAATCCCTGAACCGTGTCCTGCGCCAATTGGTGGAAGACAAGCTGGTTGACAGTAAGGTTGGCAAACGTGACCGACGAGAACGGAATTTAAAATTGACGCCATCGGGGCAGGAACTGGAGCACAGCCTGTCGGATGCGCAGCGCAAACGCATGCGGGCGGCCTATAAAGCGGCAGGGCCCGATGCTGTACAAGGGTTTCGATCTGTCCTACAAAACATTATGGATCCGCAAATGAAGATACATCTGGATTAGAGCGCAGGAAGATAAAATGGCAGTACCGAATATAAACGACGCGCACATTCTTATCGTTGATGATGATGAACGTATTCGTGGCCTTTTACAAAAGTTTCTGTCCCGTAACGGTTTTTGGGTAACCACTGCGCGTGACGCGGCCCATGCACGCAGGCTGCTGGGTGGGTTGGAATTTGATCTGCTTGTTCTGGATGTGATGATGCCGGGTGAAGATGGCCTGACCTTGACGAAATCCCTGCGCGAAGATTTAACGACGCCCATTCTGCTTTTGACCGCCAAAGCGGAAAGCAACGAACGCATTATGGGGCTGGAAGCCGGTGCGGATGATTACCTGACCAAACCGTTCGAGCCGAAAGAGCTGGTTTTGCGGATCAACGCGATATTGCGCCGTGTGCCGGTTGATGCGCCGGTGGACGCCCCGCCAAAAACATTACAACTGGGCGATGTGCGCTATGATGTGGCGCGCGGTGAAATGTGGCGCGATACAGAATTGGTGCGCCTGACCGCCACTGAAAGCGCATTGATGCGCATATTTGCAAGTGCAATACACCAACCTGTTTCACGCGGTAAACTGGTAGAGGATTTAGGCCGTGATACAAGTCAAAGCCAAGAACGTGCGGTGGATGTGCAAATCACACGGTTGCGTCGCAAAATAGAGAACGATCCGAAAAACCCGCGTTATCTGCAAACCGTGCGCGGCGCGGGTTATATGTTGGCACCTGACTAATTTGTGAAACAAATATTTTCAATCGGGTAGGTGGTCCAGCTTTCAACGGGTTGCGCACTTTCTTCCACCTCGAACCATTCTTCGACATTGTTAGCTAATTTCAAACTGGCCTTTTGCGATAGGTAATTGATATCGCACTTGCCGCTATCGTTCAGACTAAGCGTATCGTGCCAGCTATAGGTGAACCCTATGATACGCAATGCGCCGTTTCGATAAGCAACCGTTATAACTTGTTCCCAGCGATTGCGCCCTATTGCGATGTTTTGGGACTTTACCAGAACGCTTCCCGCATCGTTTTGATCCAGACTGGGAATTGTGCCGTACATAACCCCCGACCAGATAGGTTCATCCAGTGTGGTAGAGTAAACCAAAGTGTTATTTTCTGTCTCGCGAATATAAAACTCAACCGCTGCACGGCCTTCTCCGGTTTCAAACATGATAACACGATCAGACCGGCCATCATCATTCAAATCGATATTCAGGACATCTATGACGTTTTGCTTTGGGATAGGCGCAGGATTTTCGGCCCAAGCAATACTGTTGGTTGCAAGGATGAATGCTGCAGGCAATATATTTTTTATCATACGACCAGTTTAAGCCTCGTTTTGCACATTGATCAATGCTTGAGTGTGCGGCGTTCCCGAATTAACATTCCACAATGACAACTGCCCTGATCACCCATCCCGATTGTTTAAATCATGTCACCCCTGACGGGCATCCCGAACGGGTGGCCCGATTGCAGGCCGTACTAGCCGCATTGGAAGGCGAACCGTTTGATGCATTACAACGTGTCAAAGCCCCTTTGGCGGGCAAGGCTCAGATATTGCGCGGCCACCCTGCAGATTATTTTACCCGCGTTCAGGCCATGGAACCGACAACAGGTTGGGCGATGTTGGACGCGGACACCCATATGTCGAATGGTTCTTTTGCTGCCGCCCTGCGCGCAGCAGGGGCAAATGTGAAAGCGGTCGATATGGTCATGTCGGGCATTGTGGACAACGCTTTTTGCGCTGTGCGCCCACCTGGCCATCACGCGGAAACCGCAACATCAATGGGATTTTGTCTGTTTGGTAACGTGGTTATCGGTGCAAAGCATGCATTGGAACATCACAGATTATCGCGGGTGGCGATTGTTGATTTTGATGTGCATCACGGAAACGGGACACAGGATTTGGTCTGGAACGATGACCGCATTTTATTTGCATCGACCCATCAAATGCCACTTTACCCAGGTTCGGGGGCGGCGCATGAAACGGGTGGGTCGGGGAATGTTTTGAATATCCCATTGCCACCAAATGCAGATGGGACAGCGTTACGAAATGCGTTTGAAACCGCAATTTTACCTGCGCTATATGCACAAAAACCGGAAATGATTTTTATTTCAGCGGGGTTTGATGCGCATTTTGCCGATCCGTTGGCAAATCTTAACTTTGACGAAGATGATTTTGCCTGGGCAACACTGCAATTGAAAACAGCGGCAAAAGAGCTGTGCCAGGGCCGTCTGGTCTCGACTCTTGAAGGTGGATATGATCTTGATGCATTGGCTGCCAGCGTGGCAGCGCATGTGAACGTTCTGATGGAGTGATGGTATGAGCGACAAGCCTGTAACCGAGATGAGTTTCGAGGTGGCCATGGCCGAACTGGAAGCTGTGGTTTCAAAATTGGAAAGCAGTCAGGTTGCTTTGGACGATTCCATCAAGCTTTACGAACGCGGTGCAGATCTAAAAAAGCACTGCGAAGAAAAGCTGAAAGCAGCCGAAGAAAAAGTCGCGCAAATCACGCTAAGCCCCGATGGTAAACCCGAGGGTTTGAAACCTGTTGAGGGCTAGGGCCTATGCACCCTGACTTTACATCCCAACTGACCAAAGCCGTGCGTTTGGTTGAAACCAAACTGGACGATTGTTTGCCTAGTGTTGCACAGTCGCTGGTGGCAGAGCCAATGCGCCATGCGGTATTGAACGGCGGCAAACGGTTGCGTGGATTTTTGGTACTGGAAACAGCGGGCCTGTTTGATGTGAACGCAAAACAAGCGCTTCATGCGGCGGCGGCTATTGAATGTATTCACGCCTATTCACTGGTGCATGACGATTTGCCGTGTATGGATGATGACGATTTACGGCGCGGGAAACCTACGGTGCATGTGAAATGGGATGAAGCGACTGCGGTGCTGGTGGGGGATGCTTTGCAATCTTTGGCATATGAAATTCTATCGACAAAGGGTGCGGCTGACAGTGATGCCATCCGTGTGGACCTGATGGGCAGTCTGGCACGTGCTTCGGGTGCTAATGGGATGGTTTTGGGTCAGGCCCAAGATATTGCCGCAGAATCGGCAAAAGCACCATTGACCTTGACACAGATCACCGATTTGCAAGCCAATAAAACAGGTGCGTTGATAAAGTGGTCGGCTGAAGCAGGTGCGATATTGGCAGAACAGCCTATGTCGGCCCTGTCAGATTATGCAAGCGCGTTGGGTCTGGCGTTTCAAATACAAGACGACGTTCTGGATATCGAAGGTGATGCGCAAGCGACAGGAAAGCGGTTGCAAAAGGATGTGGATGCGGGAAAAGCAACCTTTGTATCTATCCTTGGGCTTGATGGTGCCAAGGCGCGGGCCAGATCACTGGTCGAACAGGCGCAAGATATGTTATCAACTTATGGTGCCAAAGCCGATACATTGCGTAACCTTGCGCAGTACGTTATCGAGCGTGATAAGTAGCAAAGGCCAATTGTGATGAACCACCGCCCGAATACCCCCTTGCTGGATCAAGTGACTGGTCCAGAGGATTTGAAGCAACTGTCGGATGTACAGTTGTGTCAGTTGGCGGATGAGTTGCGCAGTGAAACCATTTCAGCCGTGTCCGAAACCGGCGGGCATTTGGGTGCGGGGCTTGGTGTGGTGGAATTGACAACGGCCATTCACGCGGTTTTTGACACGCCCAAAGATCGTTTGATCTGGGATGTCAGCCACCAATGCTATCCTCATAAAATCCTGACAGGGCGGCGCGACCGTATTCGAACTTTGCGCCAACCCGGGGGGCTGTCCGGTTTTACCAAACGCAGTGAAAGCCCGTTTGATCCATTTGGTGCAGCACATAGTTCCACCTCTATTTCCGCAGCACTTGGCTTTGCTGTGGCACGCGATTTGGGCGGTGCGCCCGAACATGGTTTGGGCGATGCGATTGCTGTGATTGGTGATGGGGCGATGTCGGCAGGAATGGCCTATGAGGCGATGAATAATGCAGGGCATTTGGGCAAGCGATTGTTTGTGATTTTGAATGATAATGAAATGTCGATCGCTCCACCTGTCGGTGCAATGTCATCCTATCTGTCGAAACTTTATGCGGGTGAGCCGTTTCAAGAACTGAAAGCAGCGGCCAAAGGGGCGGTATCGCTTTTGCCTGGGCCGTTTCAGGATGGCGCGAAACGCGCCCGCGATATGGTTAAACACATGACCGTTGGCGGCACCATGTTTGAACAGCTTGGGTTTTCCTATATCGGCCCGATTGATGGCCATGATATGGAGCAGCTTTTGAATGTGTTGCGCACCGTGAAACAACGCGCAACCGGCCCGATGCTGATCCATGTGTTGACCAAAAAGGGCAAGGGTTATGCGCCTGCTGAAGCATCTAGCGATAGATATCACGGCGTTGGTAAATTTGATGTGGTGTCGGGTAAGCAGCACAAAGCTAAATCCAATGCGCCAAGTTATACACGAGTTTTTGCGGATAGCCTGATCAAAGAAGCGGTATCCGATGATAAAATTGTGGCTGTCACGGCGGCAATGCCGGACGGTACCGGGCTTGACCTGTTCGCGGAACGCTTTCCAAGCCGTTGTTTTGACGTAGGCATTGCCGAACAGCATGGTGTTACGTTTTGTGCGGCATTGGCCGCAGGCGGGATGAAACCGTTTTGCACGATGTATTCAACATTTCTGCAACGCGGCTACGATCAGGTGGTACATGATGTGGCTTTGCAACGTCTGCCTGTCCGTTTTGCCATTGATCGCGCCGGTCTGGTCGGCGCCGATGGTGCGACCCATGCGGGTAGTTTTGATATCGCGTTTCTGGCGAACCTGCCCGGTTTTGTGGTGATGGCGGCTGCCGATGAAGCGGAACTTGTGCATATGGTTGCAACGGCGGCATCCATCAACGATAGGCCCAGCGCGTTTCGTTATCCACGTGGTGAAGGTGTGGGTGTAGATATTCCCGAAAAAGGTGAAGTTCTGGAAATTGGTAAAGGCCGCATGATCCAGAAGGGCAGCCGCGTTGCAATTCTATCATTCGGCACGCGCCTGCAAGAGGTGATGCGCGCGGCTGAAAGTTTGGCCGCCAAAGGTATTACGCCAACTGTTGCTGATGCGCGTTTCGCCAAACCGCTGGACGAGGATCTGATCACAAAGTTGGCGGCGACCCATGAAGCAGTGATTACAATTGAAGAAGGTGCCGTAGGTGGTTTCGGTAGCCATGTGATGCAGTTTATGGCCGAAAGCGGATTGATGGATACGGGTGTAAAACTGCGATCAATGGTGCTTCCGGATGTATTCATCGATCAAAATTCACCTGAAGAAATGTATCAGGTTGCGGGTCTGAATGCGGTGGATATTGAAGCAAAAGTTTTGGATGTATTGGGCATTATTAGTCTGTCCAAACGTGCTTAGGCTTAGCTGTGGGTAAACTGCGCTACCAATTCCACATGCGCCGACCAGCGGAATTGATCGACAACCTGCACCCAGTCTAATGTATAACCGCCATTGATCAGGATTTTAGCGTCCCGCGCAAAGGTGGCCGGATTGCACGATACAAAAGAGATTTTACCGATATTCGATTGTGCTAAAATACGGACTTGTTCCAGTGCGCCTGCCCGCGGCGGGTCAATCACGACGCCGTCAAAAAGTTTTAATTCGTCCAACAAAAGTGGGCGGTAGAACAGATCGCGTACTTCGGTTGTGACATCCTTGGTTCCAACGGCTTGTCGCCATCCGTCAGTAAGGGCCGCCAACATTTCAGGCTGGGATTCGACCGCATGAACTTCAGAGTGCTGTGCAAGTGGCAGGGAAAAAGTTCCCGAACCGCTGAATAAATCCAGTACACGTTTGCACCCCTGAAGCGTTTCAAGACTTGCGGATACCAAAGTTTTTTCACCTTCCTGCGTGGCCTGCAGGAATGCCCCATTGGGCGGGATCACATGGGCTGTTCCAAATTTTTGGATGGGGGGTTTTATCTGCGCCAACACTTCGCCATTCCAGCTGATCCGTGCAAATCCGTGTTTGGCGGCAAATATTGCCATGGCCTCGGTTTGTTTCGGTTCAAGTTGTTTGGCATCGACTATATCCACGTCCAGCCCGTTTTCGGTGACGGTGGCACCAATGCGAATTTCGTCTTTGCGCGAACATCCAGTTTTGGCAATTTCGCGAAAAGCGTCTAGCCCCTGCATGATTTGGGGATGCATCAAAGGGCATTCCAATAGGTCGATCAGTATATCGGAGTTGCGCATATGAAACCCGACTTCGGCAGATTTTTTTGTGCGATGCGCTGAAAAAACAGCGCGTCTGCGGCTGTGTGGGGGCGAGACGTGAATGGGCCTGAACGTTGCTTCTATGTGGTTAAGCGAAAGCGTGTCCTGAACCAACCGTACTTTCCAATCCGCCAAAAGCGCGTCATTCGCGTGTTGTAAGATACAGCCGCCACACTTCTTGAAGTGGCGGCACTGGGCTTTGACGCGGTCGGATACGGGTTCCAGAATGCGCACATCATTGCAAATGCCATTTGCTAAATCGCCGGTTGCCAGTTCACCGGGCAGGGCAAACGGGACAAACACGTCTTCATTACGCACGGTCGCAACGCCGTCGCCCTGCCAGCTAAGCCGGTCGATTTTAAATGTCTCAGTCATTGCTGCGGCTTACTTTCAATAGTTCGTCTTTGGATAGGCGTAAATCAGACCTGATCCAGGCCGCTTCCAAAGATTTAAGACAGGCACCCAATGCTGGCCCTTCTAGGCGATCCGCAAGATCGATAGCCGCAATCGGGAATTTTGCATCCGCACCGATCTTCAATTCCTGTGTCAGGTTATCAGGCAGGGGGGTGCCTAGGTGCGCGTGTAGAACCAAAGCCGCATCAAGGCCTGCCTTTTCACCTAATTTGTAGCCTGCAATTCTGGCGGAACAAGCTTCGGACACAACCGATTTCATTGCCGTTAAAAACTGTGCTTCTTGTTTGCTTAGGCGCAATGCCGCCTGAATATTTTCGCCACCTAGGGCCAAAAGTCGTCGCATCCAATCGGGTGGCGCATCAATTGTGTGTTCCAGATGTATAAGGGGTGCAAGAGACGCATGATTTGCACCTGCAATAACGTGCATTAAAACTCCGGTTTGCATCATTGCGGCCACTGCCGGTGCAGGGTCAGCTGCAGCCAGTAGCTTACGCATTTCATGGCCAATACGTTCTTTGGACAGAGATGCAAGACCGTCAAGGTTTTGTGCACACGCGTCCAGTGCATCGGCGTCAATGCCCCCGTTTGGATCACCATAAAGCGCATGAAAGCGAAAAAACCGCAGGATACGCAAATAATCCTCGCGGATGCGGTTGGTCGGATTTTCGATAAATCTGACACGCCGCGCGCGCAGATCATCCACCCCCCCCAAAGGATCAATAATTGTGCCGCTCATATCCGCATAAAGTGCATTCATGGTGAAATCGCGGCGTTTGGCATCATCTTCGATTGAAGTGGAAAATCTGACAACCGCACGGCGCCCATCGGTTTTGATGTCTTTGCGAAATGTGGTTACTTCTACAGTTTGGCCGTCGATTAAAAAGGTAACAGTGCCATGTTCAACGCCAGTCGGGATTGTGCGCAGATTATTTTCTGTGGCTAGTGCGATAACTTTTTGCGGTAATGCATCGGTTGCCATGTCAATGTCTGCGGTCGGGACATTCAGTAAAGCATTTCGCACGCAGCCCCCGACGAAATAGGCCTGATAATCGGCGGTGTGCAGCAGTTTAAATACTGCTTGCGGACCACTGGATTGCAACCATTTCTCTTTAATGCGCATTATGTTGCTCCAGAATATCGGCCAGCATCCGCAACATACGCGCGGTTGCACCCCAAATGTAATAGGGCCCGTATGGAACTGTAAAATAGTGCCGTTTCTGCCCCTGCCAGATACGCCCTTCTACAAGATAGTTTGACGGTTGAACAAGATGGTTCAAAGGTGCCGAAAAAATCTCGTCAACCTCATCGGTTAAAATTTCAGGCCGAAAATCTTTTGGCACTAGGCCAACGTACGGGTGCACCAGAAACGATGTGACAGTGGTATGCTTGGGCAATGCGCCAATAATTTTTACATCTTTTTGCGCCAGTCCGATTTCTTCTTCTGCTTCACGTAGTGCGGTGTGTATAAAAGAACGATCTGTGTTGTCCTGTTTGCCCCCCGGAAAAGAGATTTGTCCGGGATGGTTGCGCATTGTGGTCGACCGTTTGGTGAAAATAACTTCTAGGCCACTTGGCCCCGGAATGATCGGGATCAGCACAGCCGCGTTGCGCAATTTTGCCGTGTCAAACGAAGGTTGGTCCTTGTTCAGATCGAAATCGGATGAAGGGGCCGTGTTTTCCACACCAACCAGTGCATTTTGCATTGCGTCGATTTTTGATCTGTACTGTTCCATAATACGTTCATGGCCCAGAGATGCGCTGGCTGCAAGTTAAGCCTGTGCATCAAAGCCTAAAGTTTTCGGATCCAGTTCGTAATGGTTGCCGCAAAACTGGCAATCCGCCGTGACCATACCGTTGTCTGCAGTCATCTTTTCAATGTCTTTTGCCGAATACATCGACATTGTATTACGGACTTTATCCGGGCTGCACGAACACCCGAATTTGACGGGCTGAACAGGGAAAATGCGCGGTTGATCTTCGTGAAACAGTCGCCTTAGCAATGTTTCCGGTGAAACATGGGGCCCGACAAGTTCGGTTTCTTCGACGGTTTGCAAATGAGAGACCGCACGGTTCCAACCATCTTCATTGTCATCCGGTACCAAGTCTTGGGCTTGTAACAATTCGGCAGTTTCGCCGTCATTGGCTGCGGCGGCAAAGGGTGACGCTTTTGGCATCAGTTGCACCATGATACCGCCCGCGCGCCATTGGTCGCGTTCATTGGCGGTTGATGATTGACCAACTGAAATGGCAAAATTGGTTGGCAATTGTTCTGATTGGGCAAAATAGGTGCTGGCACATGCAGCCAATGATCCACCCGCAAGCGGGGTTAATCCCTGATACGGCTGCATATTGGGGCCTTGGTCAATCAACACACCGAAAATACCTTTGCCGATTTTTTCAAAGGGCGTACCGGTTTCAGTCTTCAGGCGATCGTCATCAAAACTTGCATAGGCCCGGATATGGGCAGGTTCACCATCTTCTTGCGGGCCATAATAATCTGTGGCTAGGATACGAATTGGCCCATCCCCGCGAATTTGCAAAGACAGTTTCCAGCGCAGCTTTATCGTTGGACCGATCAGGGCTGTCAGCATGACGGCCTCGGCCAGCATTGCAGAGACTTCCAATGGGTAATTGTGCTGGTCTAGTATTGTATTCAACAACCCGTCCAAGCGCGCCACGCGCCCTCGGATATCCGACCTGTCCAACTGGAAGGGCAGGACTGTATCATTCCACTCGATTTTTGTTTCAACTTCAGGCATTTTAAAACTCATGTTTTTTGTCCCCATAAAACCTTTTGGCGGCAAGGGCAATTCCAAGCTGTCATTTGTGACTGATTGGGGTATGTCCGTAATATGAAACGTTATGGCCAATCTGTCCGACCTGATGTGCACTACAGGCATCGCCCAGGGGTGTACGGTGTTATACTGCGCGCAGATCAGATCATGTTAACCCATGAGAACCTGACAGTACCTGAAATTCAATTGCCGGGTGGTGGTATTGATGCGGGTGAAAGTGCATTGCAGGCACTGCACCGCGAGTGTTTGGAAGAAACCGGTTGGAAAATACAGATTGAACGACGTGTGGGGGCTTATCAGCGATTTACATATATGGCTGATTACAAGTTTTGGGCGCAAAAAATTTGCCATATATATTTGTGTCGCCCAGTTTTAAAACTACACGAACCGCTAGAGGCATTTCATACGACAGTGTGGTCAGATGCGAATGCGGCAGTTGATCTACTGACCAATGATGGGGATCGCGATTTTTTGTCTGCTGTCCTGAAAAGCTAACGCTGCACATATTTATAGCCTTCAGTGTTTTATAAAATATGTTGGCGGCATTTTATGTGGAAGTATGAAGTGGAACTCGGTTAAATGTCGTTGTTCAGAAAATCAGTGATCACCTCGATAAACGGGCGCGGGGCTTCGGCATGAACCCAATGGCCAGCACCCGCGACGTCCTGAACGCCTGAATTTGGAAACAGGCTTTTGATTTTCGGCATATGTTGTGGTGAAATATAACCAGACAGCCCGCCTTTTATAAAAAGCGTTTTGTTTTCGAATGTTCCAAATACATCGGGAAAGCCCATAATAGCATTCATATTATCGGCAAGTGCATCCAGATTTAAAGTCCAACGATTACCGTTTTCAGACAACTCCAGACTTTGCACTAAAAATGCCCGTGTCGGGACATCCGAAATGTGGTTACTTAGTATTTTGTCGGCTTCCGAGCGTCGTGTCAGGGTTGAAATATCCAAGTCCTGCATAATCCTGATATTGGTGATTTGCGTATGGGAATAGGTAACAGGTGCAATATCTGCAACAATCAGCCGGTTCATATTGGGTGGATTGCGCAAAGCCAGAACCATTGCGGCCTTACCGCCCATCGAATGCCCTAAAACATCAACAGGCCCTGCGATCTGTGATAGTGTATGTGCCAGATCATCAGCCAAATCCGGATAACTGTGATCTTTGTGCCAAAAACTACCGGCATGATTTCGCATATCCACGCAAATTACTTGCCGATCTGCGCTAAGGCGTTTTGCAATGGCCCGCCAATTACGGCCCGATCCAAAAAGACCATGAACGATAATGAGTGTCGGGTGCTGTGTAGCTTCGCCAAAAGTCAGAAAATTCAATGCTTGGGTCATATCAGGAACTGCGCCAAAGTTTCATCATCTGTAATATCACGGTAAGACAGGCCAGCCTGATCCATGCGGTCAAACAGGTTTTTAAAACCGCTTGTGGATTTGGTTTCAATACCCAGCAAAACAGTCCCGAAATTGCGCGCGGATTTTTTCAAATATTCGAACCGTGCAATATCATCGTCAGGGCCAAGCAGATTCAGGAAATCCTTCAATGCACCGGGGCGTTGGGGCAGGCGTAATATCAGGTATTTTTTCAAACCCTCGAATCGTAAAGCGCGTTCCTTTACATCCGGCAGACGTTCAAAATCGAAATTACCGCCCGATGTCACACAGACAACGCGTTTACCGGCAATGTCGGGTGCAATATCTTTCAGGGCGTCAACAGTCAGTGCCCCAGCCGGCTCAAGTACAATGCCTTCGATATTCAAAAGATCCAACATCGTGGTGCATAGCCTGTCTTCGTTGACGCCAATAATATTTTCTTTCGGCACATTTTTCAGAACTTCGAAATTGTGGTGGCCGATTTGTGCAACCGCTGCACCATCGACAAAGTTGTCGACATTCGGCAACGATACCAACTGTCCTTGTTCCAGTGACGCGCATAGACTGCGACCGCCATCGGGTTCAACCAGCCTGAATGCGGGCCTGTCATCAAGGGCATTATAATATTTGATCAATCCGGACGATAGCCCACCACCGCCAACAGGCACGACCATATAATCTATCGGTTTGGACAATTGTTCACCGATTTCCAACGCAATTGAGGCTTGCCCTTCGATGACATCAAGCGAGTCGTATGGTGGCAAAAACGTGGCACCTGCTTTGGCCGCATAAGATTTCGCGGCGATCAGCGTTTCATCGAAATAATCGCCCTCAAGCCGTATTTCGATAAACTTCCCGCCAAATGTAGCGGTTTTCAACACCTTTTGGCCCGGGGTTGTCACTGGCATGAACACCACGCCTTTGACCCCGAAATGCCGACAGGCAAAAGCCATACCCTGCGCATGGTTTCCGGCGGATGCACAAACAAAAACCTTCGGCTTTTCCGCTTGCGACAGGGCTTTTGTCATCGCATTGAAAGCTCCGCGAATTTTGTAAGATCTCACAGGCGAAAGATCTTCGCGCTTTAAATAAATCTCTGCACTGTATCGATTCGACAGGTATTCGTTTTTTTGCAAAGGCGTTGCAGGAAACAGTTCGCGCATCGCATGGGTTGCATTAGCTACATTTTCTAAAAAATCAGCCATATTCAGTTGAGTCCATATCAAAAATTCCCGCATAAAACAGGCGTTTCCACTTTCCTCACTCTAGCAAAACCCTTAATGATGTCGACAGCGAAACGGTGCATAAATCGTTTGGGGGATAGAATGTTGGATTGGGTTAAGACGCTGATCTTTTCGGCAAGTCTGTTAATTGCTTTTACCGTGACACCATCTGCACAAGCCGCAGACATTGAAAATCAATTGCGTGTCGCTACGATCGAGCGCAAACCGTTTGCTTTTCAGCAAGACGGTGTGTGGATAGGTTTTGCTGTTGAGCTGTGGAAAGCTATTGCCGCGACATATGATATTGAAACGGATTTTGTTGGCACCAGTCAATTTTCAGAAATGTTGAATGCGGTCGAAAACGGCACTGTAGATGCGGCCGCTGCCAATATTTCGATCACCCATTCGCGTGAACAAAGAATGGATTTTTCGCAACCGATCTTTGATTCGGGCCTATTGGTGTTGATGCCCAGCGAAAGTTCGCCTTCGTTAATGTCAGTGCTTATGCGCAAACAACTTTACTTCTTACTTCTTTCCGCGGTCGGCCTTTTGGTCATGGCAGGGGCTTTGATTGCTTTTTTTGAACGAAAAAATGTGCATTTCAAAAACCTTGAACACAATACAAGATTTGGTGAGGGACTTTGGTGGTCCGTGAATGTTGTGACCAATGCCAGTTTTACGATCTTCACACCGGTTACGCGTTCCGGTCGGCTTGTTGGTTATGGTTTGATTGTTGTGGGTTTATTTGTTGTATCCGTTTTTGTTGCACAAATTACAGCTGCTTTGACGGTCGGTGAATTGCGCAATCAAATTGACGGGATTAATGATCTTTATGGAAAACGCGTCGGTACAACCGCAGGATCGACATCGTCACGGTTTTTAACGGCGCAGTCGATAAACCATAAGACATTTGAAACTCTCGATGGGCTTTTTGCAGCGATTGAGGATGATAAATTAGATGCAATTGTTCATGATGCGCCTATCTTGGCTTATTTTGCCAAAACGCAGGGTGAAGGAAAATTCCGTACGGCGGGCCGGGTGTTTAATCCGGAAAAATACGGGTTTCTGTTTCCTGAAGGGAGTGCTGAACGGGAAAAATTTGACCAAGGGCTATTAAAGCTGCGTGAGACTGGTCAGTACAATACAATCTTGCAGAAATGGTTTGGTAACCAATACCAATAAGCAGCACTTGCCCGTGCGCCCAAAACCCAATAAACCCCGCGCAAACATAACCTAAATTTTTGGAGCATTAGCCCATGTCTGCACCTAAAAAAGTTGTCTTAGCATATTCAGGCGGTTTGGATACGTCGATCATTCTAAAGTGGTTGCAGACAGAATATGGATGCGAAGTCGTAACTTTTACGGCTGATCTGGGGCAAGGCGAAGAGCTGGATCCGGCACGCAAAAAAGCAGAGCTTTTGGGTATTAAGCCCGAGAATATTCACATTGAAGATGTCCGCGAAGAGTTCGTGCGTGATTTTGTCTTTCCGATGTTCCGCGCCAATGCGGTTTATGAAGGCCTGTACCTGCTGGGCACATCCATTGCGCGCCCGCTGATTTCCAAACGTTTGGTGGAAATTGCCGCTGAAACAGGGGCGGATGCTGTTGCCCACGGCGCGACAGGCAAAGGTAATGATCAGGTGCGCTTTGAACTGTCCGCCTATGCACTGAACCCAGAGATCAAGGTGATCGCACCTTGGCGGGAATGGGATCTTTCCAGTCGCACGAAATTGCTGGAGTTTGCCGAGCAGCACCAAATCCCGATTGCCAAAGACAAACGCGGTGAAGCACCGTTCTCTGTGGATGCGAACCTATTGCACACCTCTTCCGAAGGCAAAGTACTGGAAGACCCGGCAATTGAAGCGCCCGATTACGTGTATCAGCGCACAGTGGCCCCGGAAGATGCGCCTAATACGCCTGAACTTATCGAGATTACTTATGAATTGGGCGATCCCGTTGCCTTGAACGGTAAACGCCTTAGCCCGGCTGAAATGCTGACCGCGTTGAATGAACTTGGCGGCAAGCACGGTGTTGGCCGTCTGGATTTGGTTGAAGGCCGTTATGTCGGCATGAAATCACGTGGAATTTATGAAACGCCCGGCGGCACGATCATGTTGGAAGCCCATCGTGGGATCGAGTCTATTACGCTAGATCGGGGTGCGGCACATCTGAAAGATGAGCTAATGCCGAAATACGCTGAACTGATTTACAATGGTTACTGGTTTAGCCCTGAACGCGAAATGTTGCAGGCCCTGATTGATGCCAGCCAGAAACACGTGAACGGAACTGTACGTCTGAAGCTGTTCAAGGGCTCAGTGCATACCGTAGCGCGTTGGTCTGATGACACACTTTATTCAGAAGAACATGTGACCTTTGAAGATGATGCAGGTGCTTATGATCAAGCGGATGCAGCAGGCTTTATCAAGATCAATGCGTTGCGTCTAAAGCTGTTAGCGGCACGCGATAAACGGTCGAAATAACCGTTAGTACAGATTGTTTATGATAATCACCCGCAAGGCATAGATGCCGATAAATAGCACGATCGGGGTAAAATCTATCCCGCCGGCGGATGGTATAAAACGGCGAATAGGGCGGTAAATCGGTTCCAGTAGCTGGTTAATTCCATACCAAATCTGTGCGACCAATGGTTGGCGCGTATTGAGAACCTGAAAATTTATCAGCCAGCTCATGATAATGTGGACGATCAGAACAAAATAGACAATGTCCAGAATGAACAGAAGAATTTGCGCAAGTGACGTCATTTTAAGAACCCTTTTTCCAGTGCGTTAGATTTAGGGTGCAAGTAATCTATTGGCAAGGCCCCGTGTGACGGTACGTCCCCATTGCATGGTAAGATTTCTTTGTTAGCGTCATAAATGAAGGAAAAATTATGTATCCAATTATTCGCATGACGAAAGAGTTAATTAAGTTTTACGGCGCGCCGAAACTTGCCATTGATGAGGTGCATGTCTCAAACCATATCTGCTGGCCTGTTGATATTGATATTTTCGGGGAACTGAACAATGGCCGCACTCTGACCTTATACGATCTAGGCCGCCTTGTTATGGGGTACCGTATGGGGTTGCTTGCGGTGAACAAGGCAAACAAATGGGGGATGACAATGGCCGGGGCCTCGGTGCGTTACCGCCACCGTGTCAAGATGTTCCAAAAATTCACCATGCAATCACGCGCATTAGGGCGCGATGACAAGTTTCTATATCTGCAGCAAACCATGTGGCGCGGGGATATCGCAGTATCATCCGTGCTGTACCGATCGGCTGTAACCGATAAAAACGGGATTGTGCCCACCCAAAAAGTGGCAGACGCGCTGGGATGCCCCGATTGGCACCCGGAAATGCCTGAATGGGTATTGAATTGGATAAAGGCAGAAGACAGCCGGTCTTGGCCTCCGGAAAGTTGAAAAACCTTGCCACAACTGGGTGAAAGCTATTCAATCGGGTTAAAATAAATGGGGAAGTAGAATGTCACAAAAAGCTAGCAAGAAAGCAATTTGGGGGTGGATGGCCTATGATTGGGCAGCGCAGCCGTTTCATACATTGTTAGTGACATTTATTTTTGCGCCTTACTTTGCATCTGCTGTGGCAAGCGACCCTGTGACAGGGCAGGCCATGTGGGGATATACAACCGCAATAGCAGGTATCATCCTTGCAATTTGCGCCCCTTTACTGGGGGCTTATGCGGATACAATCGGGCCCAGAAAACCGTGGATTATGCTGTTTTCAGTACTGTTCGTTATCGGGTCTTTGCCGCTTTGGCTGGCTGTGCCGGGAATGGATAACGTTACATTGATCTTGGGGGTGTTTGCCGTTGGTCTGATCGGTGTTGAATTTTCCCAGATATTCGTAAATGCAATGTTGCCTGAATTGGGTACCAAAGAAGAAATTGGCCGCATCTCCGGTACGGGTTGGGGGCTTGGGTATGCAGGGGGTGTTATCGCACTGTTTATCATGCTTCTGTTTTTGGCTGAAAACAAAGAAGGTGTTACTTTGCTAGGCAAAGCCCCTTTGTTTGGGCTGGATACTGAAATGCGTGAAGGCACACGTTCTGTAGGGCCACTGACAGCAATTTGGTATGTTATCTTTATGGTTCCGTTCTTTTTATGGGTACCGGATGTAAAGCGGATTGCGAAAGCAGAGAAAGCTGTTTCAAATGCACTTAAACAACTGGGCGAAACACTTCGTACATTACCACAGAACGCCAGTCTTTTTGCTTATCTTGGGTCGTCAATGTTTTACCGCGATGCCTTGAACGGTCTGTATACCTTTGGTGGTATCTATGCGGTTGGGGTGCTTGGCTGGTCGGTCGTACAGGTTGGTGTTTTCGGTATTATCGCCGCTGTAACGGGTGCAATATTCTGTTGGATCGGTGGTTTCCTTGATCGTGCTTTCGGGCCCAAGAAAGTGATTATCGCCTGCATTTTCGTGTTGATATTCGTTTGCACGCTAATCATCGGCACATCACGTGATACATTCTTTTCAACACCATTGGCAGTGGATTCTACCCTGCCGGACAATTTGTTTATGATTTGCGGCGCATTGATCGGGGCCGCCGGCGGTATCATTCAAGCATCATCCAGAACTATGATGGTGTTTCAGGCCAATGAGGAACGGATGACAGAAGCTTTTGGGCTTTACGCCTTGTCAGGACGCGCCACATCTTTTTTGGCACCTGGTCTTGTAGCTTTGTTTACAGACTTAACACACAGTCAAAGATTAGGTATATTACCCATAATCGTGCTGTTTTTGATCGGCTTGGTACTGCTGGTCTGGGTGGATCCAAAAGAGGAGTATTAAAGGTTTGTGGCTGAAACTTACAAGAACAATTATCTTAACGTCTGTCTTGATTTTATCCGGTCAGGCGGGGGTGGCCGAAACCAAAGCGAATAAATTGTTCGGTGCAAAAAAATCGGCAAGTCAACAATTGCCCGATGCGTTTGGTACTTATGCCAAGGGCTGTTTGGCCGGGGCTGTACAAATGCCCGAATCCGGCCCCACATGGCAAGCGATGCGCCTAAGCCGCAATCGCAATTGGGGCCATCCCGACATGATAAGTTTCCTGAAACGGCTTTCGGCCAGTGCTGCTGCACAACCGGGCTGGAAAGGTCTATATATCGGGGATATTTCCCAACCGCGCGGCGGGCCGATGACATCAAGCCATCAGTCACATCAACTGGGGCTGGACGCTGATGTATGGCTGTTGCCGCCAAAGCGTTTGGACCTAAGTCGTTCCGAACGTGAGGCACTGTCGTCAAAAACTGTACGATCAAAGAATTGGCGCACGGTGAACGGCAATTGGACACCTGCCCATATGGAAGTGATCAAAGCAGCGGCAAGCGACCCTGCGGTTGATCGTATTTTCATCACGGCCCCCGCTAAAGTCTGGATGTGCAAAAACGCCAAAGGCAATCGGAAATGGTTGCAAAAAATAAGACCCTATTGGGGCCATCATTATCATTTTCACGTGCGCCTGAAATGTCCGAAAGGGTCAACAATATGCAAGACCCAAAAGCCAACAGTCAAACAGCTGTCAAAGAACGCCACGGGTTGTGATAAGGATTTGAACTGGTGGGTTACAACAGCACTGAAGCCACCTGATCCGAATGCGCCCAAAAAGAAAAAACAGAAAAAACGCGGTGCGCGCGATTATGTTATGGCCGATCTACCAAGCCAATGCCGCAGGGTGTTAACGTCACAATGATCAGATGGATTGCGGCGTTATGCTTCGCTGCCAATAGTGTTGCAGGGGCAGAAGCAACCCTGCTTTCATCCTATACATGGAGCTTGCGGGATGCTGCCTTTGGCGGCATTTCATCGCTTCATCTGGATGACAAAGGTCAGGCGTTTTTGGCCACTTCGGACCATGGGTATTTCATATCGGGTAGGATTGTTCGTGAAAATGGGGAAATTACCAATGTAACGGATCAAACCCTTGTTCCGATTAAAACTACAAAAGGGGCCCCTGTCGGAAATTTGTCCGTGGATGCCGAAGGTATTGCCGTCGGTGCCAAAGGGCGAATATTTGTGTCATTTGAACGTAAACACCGTGTCTGGGCATACATGGATACAAATTCTGCCGCGCAAAAATTTCCGAAACACAAAGACTTTAAATCGCTGCAAAATAATTCATCGCTGGAAGCATTGGCGATTAATGCAAAGGGTTGGCTTTATACGCTGCCGGAACGGTCCGGCCGATTGGATAAGCCGTTCCCGGTTTACCGTTTCAACGGCAAAGCATGGGATAAACGTTTAAGTATTCCACGGCGCGGCGCGTTTCTGGTTACGGGGGCCGATTTTGGGCCTGATGGCAAGTTTTATCTGCTTGAACGCGATTTTAAAATTCCATTGGGCGTTGCGACAAGGGTTAGGCGGTTCACACTGGCCAAAACGGGTTTTGTAGAGGAACAGGTGCTGGTGGAAACCGCATTCGGTACCCATGATAATCTGGAAGGTATATCCGTCTGGCAGGATGATCAGAACCGTACTCGGATCACCCTTGTTTCAGACGATAATTTTAACTTTTTTCAGCGTACGGAATTGGTAGACTATGTTGTGGAATAGCTTGGATTTTCAACATCCCAATTATTCATAATTTCGATAGCTTCATCGGCAGTTTCGACGAAATTCAACAGCTCCAAGTCATCCGCACCAATTGTGCCGGCATCGGCCAATGCTTCCCAGTTGATGATTGAACGCCAGAACTTTTCACCAAATAAAATCACGGGTATTCGCATCATCCGGTCTGTCTGGATCAGGGTCAAGGTTTCGAACAATTCATCCAAAGTACCAAAACCACCGGGAAAAGCGGTAACGGCCTTTGCCCGCATCAGAAAATGAATTTTGCGAGTCGCAAAATAATGGAAATTAAAGCACAGTTCCGGCGTACAATATTCATTCGGTGCTTGTTCGTGTGGCAGTACAATATTTAACGCAATGGATGCCCCGCCCGCGTCAATGGCACCGCGATTGCCCGCTTCCATCACACCCGGCCCACCGCCTGTGACAACTACGTTTTCACGGCCATAGCTTTTCATGCTTTTTTCAGTGACAATGCGGGAAAATTTTCGGGCCTCATCATAATATTTTGATAAATTTGCCAGTGTTTTCGTGCGTGCGGTACTTTTGTGTTTGGGGTCGGGAATGCGTGCGCCGCCAAACATTACAACGGTGCTTTCTATACCGCGTTCCGCCAGAACAATCTCCGGCTTCAGCATTTCCAACTGAATACGTGTTGCACGCAATTCATCCCGACACAAAAAATCCGGATCGGCAAAGGCCAACCTGTATGCAGGTGCCCGTGTTTGCGGTGTATCCGGCGTTTCTTTTAATGTTTTTAAATCTGTTTGTGCGTCTGGAAAGCTTTCTTGATGTCTGCCCATGTCGATTATTCCTTACCTATTGTCGCCGTGGATTGCGCACGGCATTAAATCAAACTATAGGCATCTAACAAATCTATCCAGACACGAATTGGAGATAAATATGCTAAATGCACAACTGGAAACCGCGATTGAAGCTGCATGGGATACCCGTGACACGATTACTCCTGCCACGACAGGTGAAGTTCGAGAGGCGATTGAAGATACTTTAAGCGCACTGGATAGTGGCTCTTTGCGGGTGGCCGAACCACGCGCAGACGGCAATTGGCATGTTAACCAATGGGCTAAAAAGGCCGTGCTGTTGTCATTCCGTTTGAACGATATGGCAATTATCGAAGGCGGCCCCGACAATGCGGGTTGGTGGGACAAGGTCCCATCCAAGTTTGACGGCTGGGGTGAAAACCGTTGGAAAGATGCAGGTTTTCGTGCCGTGCCCGGCTCAATTGTACGTCGTTCTGCATTTATTGCCAAAGGCGTTGTTTTGATGCCGTCGTTTGTGAATATCGGTGCTTATGTGGATGAAGGATCTATGGTCGATGGCTGGGCCACGGTCGGGTCTTGTGCCCAAATCGGTAAAAATGTTCATCTGTCCGGCGGGGTTGGTATTGGTGGTGTTCTGGAACCAATGCAGGCAGGCCCGACAATCATTGAAGACAATTGCTTTATCGGTGCGCGTTCCGAAGTGGTTGAAGGCTGCATCGTGCGTGAAGGTTCGGTTCTGGGTATGGGTGTGTTCATCGGCCAATCCACCAAAATCGTTGACCGCGATACGGGTGAAGTGATGTACGGTGAAGTGCCATCGGGTTCCGTTGTGGTGGCCGGTTCAATGCCGTCGAAAAATGATGTTAATCTATATTGCGCCGTGATCGTGAAAAAGGTTGATGCGAAAACACGGTCAAAAACCTCGATCAATGAACTATTGCGCGACTGATCCTGCTGTAATGGAAAAAGACGCAAAACAAAAGCGCCCCCAACAGGTTTTCACCCTGCTGGTTCAGGTTGGTCGCAACGACGGTGATGGTCTGCCCAAGAACGCTACAGGCGGGGCGATGATGTGCTTTGCCAGCGGGGTTGATGAAGCAGAAGCCGTGCGTGAAACGGTGGCGTTGCTGAAGCGGGCTGACTTGGCCCCTTTGGATGTGACAGGATACGGCACATTGCAGGAACGTCTTGATGAAGGTCACGATATTAATCAAGAAGAACGTGATTTGATGCAGCAGGCTTTGGATGAAAATTCGGTTGTGGTGTACCAATTGACGCCGTTTTTCGATTAGGCTGCGTATTTTAAAGTCTGACAATTTGTCATACGCGTGTCATACGTTAATCATACGGGGGGATTTACGGCAAATGTTGACCATATTCTTTGACCTTGATGGCACCTTGCTGGACAGCCAATCCGGCATTATGTCTTCGCTTCAACATGCAATGATTGAACTTGGGGCCGAAGAACCAACTGCGGATGAGTTGCGCGGTTTGATCGGAATGCCCCTGCCTTATATCTTTTCAGAGCTATTGGGCGAAGGCGGGGATATTGGTCGTGCGGTTGATCTATATCGTGATTACTACACAAGCGAAGCCATGTTTGATGCAGTCCCTTATGATGGTGTAAGTCAGATGTTTGATGAATTGCTAACGGTCGAAGCGCGCCTGTTTATTGCAACGTCGAAACCGCAGGTTTACGCGCAGCAAATAGCGGAACATTTCGGGCTATTGGAACCTGTGGAACGTCTGTTCGGTTCTGAACTGGACGGCGCCAATTCCGACAAAACCGCCCTGTTGCAATTCGCTTTGGATGAAATCGGTGAAGACCCTGCAAAATGCATTATGATCGGTGATCGGCAAATGGATATTTTCGGGGCCAAGAATAATGATATCCCAAACATAGGTGCACTTTGGGGTTATGCGGATCATGGTGAGTTGCATATGGCCGAGGCGGATATGTTGGCAGGTGCGCCTGAAGAGGTGCCGGAAATAGCATTTGATCTATTGGGGCTAGAGGCCTGACAGTATGCGTAATTGTGATGTCCTGATCGTTGGTGGCGGCCCCGCAGGATTATCCGTTGCATCGGCACTGTCAGACGATATCAACAGCATAATCGTACATCAAGACGCCGAAATAGGCCGACCTGTGCGCACCAGTGGCGGTAGCTTTCTAAGTGATATGCGCAGGCTTTCCATTCCTGAAAAATATTATCAACTGGTTGATAGAATTGAGTTTTACTCTGATAATTCAGAAGCTGTTTTTGATATTGAAACCGATAAAATGGTGGTTCTGGATATTACGGGGTTATATCGGTATCTGGCGTCTTTATCAGATCATAAGAGCCGTGAACTTATATTAGCAGCCAAGTTTTTAACCACATCCAGACAATCGGATGGTGGATATATTTCCACCATTCGCACGCGCAATAACGGCGAAGAAACCATTCATTCAAAGTATATCATAGACGCCTCTGGTTGGCAGTGCGCCGTACTTGATGCGTTGGGGCATGGTGTCAAACCTAACCGTATGGGCGTTGGAACCGAATATGAATTTGTGCAGGAAAACTACCCGATGAACCGCGCAATCCTATTTGTGGGGTCCCCGGTTTTGTCCGGTTATGGATGGGTTTTTCCAACCAATTACAATAAAATCCGTCTGGGTGTTGGTGTGATCAAACCTGATACGGATGATAATCCGCGTGATTTGATAACTGCACTTCTGGCAAGCGGATTTCTTGATAAGATGGGGGTTAAGGTTCCTGCTGATTTTGAGGTTAATTCAGGGATAATTCCATCGGTTTCTTTTGATGAAAAAGCTGTTTTTGACAATATGATCCGGGTTGGTGATGCCGCGAACTGTGCCACCCCGATTGCGGGTGAAGGCATTCGCATTGCGATCGAACAAGGGCGATTGTTGGGCGCAGCACTTTCCAAAACCATCCATGAAAATGCGCCGCAATATTTGCGGGATTTCGAAAAAGCATATGCGGCTAAATACGCCCGCGATTACAAGATCGGTTTCTGGGCAAACCAACGCATTGCAGATTATGAACCGGCAGACTGGGATAAGTCGGTTAGACGCATCCGTAAGTTAACCGAAAGCCAAATGATACAGCTTTTACGCAGCCAGTTTAACCTGCGTAACTTACTGCGAACAGCTGTGTTACATTTGAAAAGAAAATTTTTTGGGCGGTAAAAATGGCGGCCTGTATCAGCCGCCTTTCTGTTTTTAAATTTCAAATTCCAGTGGTTGCACGGATGCGAACAGGCCCGTTTTTTTCAACTTGTTCAGAGCCATATCGCAAGGGGCTTCGTCGAGATATAAAAGCGCTATGGCATCTGCCCCTTCTTCACTGCGGCCCAAGGTGAAGTTCGCGATATTGACGCCGTTTTCACCCAAGGTTTGCCCCAAAGTTCCGATGATGCCGGGGACATCTTTATTGGTTGTGTACAGCATATGGTGACCAACTTCAGCGTCGATATTGATGCCTTTGATCTGGATAAACCTTGGTTTTCCATCGGAAAATACCGTGCCTGCAATTGTGCGTTCACGGCGGGCCGTTTTCACCGTTAGCTTGATATAGCTGTCAAACACGCCGGATTTATCCTGTGTTGTGCTGGAAATTTTGATGCCGCGATCGGCTGCAATCACAGGGGCGGACACCATATTCACATCCGGGTTTTGTGCCTTCATCACACCTGCTATAGCAGCCGACCCCAATGCCTTAGTGTTCATTTCGGCAACCTTGCCGTCATAGGTGATGTTGATCGCCTCAATCGGTTCATCGGTCAGTTGGCCGACGAAGGCCCCTAGGTGGCCCGCCAGTTTCACAAACGGCCCTAGGATAGGGGCTTCTTTGGCGGTGATCGACGGCATGTTGATCGCGTTGGAAACGGCCCCGTTGTTCAGGTAATCCGACAATTGTTCGGCCACCTGAATGGCAACGTTTTCTTGTGCTTCGGATGTAGCGGCCCCCAAGTGCGGTGTCACAACTACGTTGGGTAGATTGAACAAGGGGCTGTCGGTGGCCGGTTCGGTTTCAAATACATCAAACGCAGCTCCCGCCACCTGTCCTGATTTCAAGGCTTCGGCCAGTGCGGTTTCGTCGACCAATCCGCCACGCGCACAATTCACGATACGTACGCCCGGTTTCATTTTCTCAATGATGTCACGGGAAATCATGCCAGCTGTCTGATCGGTTTTTGGAACATGCAGTGTGATGAAATCTGCTTTCGATATCAGTTCATCCAGCTCAACCTTGGTCACGCCCATGGTTTTTGCACGTTCTTCGGATAGATACGGATCATATGCGACAACCTTCATTTTCAGGCCCAAAGCGCGTGAGGCTACGATAGAACCGATGTTGCCGGAGCCAATCAGGCCAAGTGTTTTACTGGTCAGTTCAACGCCCATGAACTTCGATTTTTCCCATTTGCCTGCATGGGTGGATGCGCTGGCTTCGGGAATTTGGCGGGCCACGGCGAACATCATTGCAATCGCGTGTTCGGCAGTGGTGATAGAGTTGCCGAATGGTGTGTTCATTACGATCACACCTTTTTTGCTGGCCGCTTTCAGGTCAACATTGTCCACACCGATGCCCGCGCGCCCGATGACTTTCAGATTGTCGGCAGCTGCCAGTAGTTTCTCTGTGACCTTGGTGGCAGACCGAATGGCAAGCCCGTCATATTCGCCTATTTTGGCCAGTAGGGCATCTTTGTCTTTGCCCAGCGCGGGTTCAAAATCAACCTCAATGCCATTATCGCGGAAAATTTGAACGGCAGTTTCAGACAGTTTATCGGATACAAGTACTTTAGGCATTTCATGCCTCCTTTGAATGTATGGGTAAGCTGGCCTTGCGCGGCCAGCCGAAGTATTAGGAAAGAGTTGCCAGTTGGGTTTCAAACGCCCATGTCAGCCAAGGGGTCAGGGCTTCCAGATCAGTCTGTTCAACAGTGCCGCCTGTCCAGATGCGCAGGCCCGCAGGGGCGTCACGGTAGGAACCGATGTCGTATGCAACAGCCTCGGTTTCCAGCAGCTTGGTCAGGCCTTTGGCAAAGGCCGCTTGTGCATTCGCATCCAATGTGGTTACGCGCGGATCGGTGATTTTCAGGCAAACGGATGTATTTGACCATGTCACAGGGTCTTCGGCCAGAAAATCAATCCAGTCGTTTGCAGTCACAAAATCAGCCAGCACGCCCATATTGGCGTCAGCCTTGGCAATCAACCCGTCTTTACCGCCTTGGGATTTAGCCCAATCAAGTGCGAACAGGTAATCTTCAACCGCCAGCATAGACGGTGTGTTGATAGTAGCACCTTTGAAGATACCCTCGTTCAATTTGCCACCTTTTGTCAGGCGAAAGATTTTCGGTAATGGCCAAGCTGGTGTGTAATTTTCCAAACGCTCTACCGCCCTTGGGCTAAGTACCAGCATTCCGTGGGCAGCTTCGCCGCCCAGCACTTTTTGCCAACTGAACGTTGTGACATCCAATTTATCCCATGCAAGGTCCTGTGCAAAAGCGGCAGAGGTTGCATCACAAATGGTCAGGCCAGTGCGACCCGCTGGAATGAAATCACCATTGGGAACCCGCACACCGGATGTGGTGCCGTTCCATGTGAACACGACGTCATTGTCAAAGTTCACTGCATCCAGATCAGGCAGTTGACCGTAGTCCGACTGATGGTGGGTCACATCCAGTTTCAACTGTTTCACAACGTCTGTTATCCAGCCTGCGCCAAAGCTTTCCCATGAAAGCATATCCACACCGCGTGCGCCCAGAAGTGACCATAATGCCATTTCGACGGCACCTGTGTCAGATGCGGGAACGATACCGATCCTGTAATCGGCAGGAATGTTCAGTACTTCACGGGTGGTTTCAATTGCCGCCAGCAGTTTATCCTTGCCAATTGCCGCACGGTGCGAACGACCAAGAGCAGCATTTGATAATGCATCCAGCGACCATGTGGTCGGCTTTGTGCAGGGGCCGGAAGAGAATTGGGGATTGTTCGGACGAATGTCCGGTTGTGGTATTGTCATAATAGTATCCTTACAGATATTTGCCCTTCGTTGGGGAAGGGTGTCCCACTTGCCGCTTTATGGGTATGAAGTGAGGGATGCAACAAAAAACGCTGGTCATTATGCCGCATTTGGCAGATATGCAGTCGTAAATGGTCCTAAATATTCGCGAAAGGAAATCCCCCGAATGTATGTCGCTACTCTTATCGCAAACCCTGAGCGGGCGAACTTATCCTCTGCGCTGGCCATTCAAACGGCAATAAAACTGGGGGTTCAGGGCATGGTGTGGTTAGCTGAAAATATTGCCTGCGATATTGAAATGGTGAAGTTTCCTGAAAATACAGAAATGGTCTGGCAGGAATTGCAGGAACAGGGCATTGATTTTGTGATCCAACAGATTGAGGGGCGGCGAAAGAAAGTTTTGCTGGCCGATATGGATAGCACAATGATCCGGCAGGAATGCATTGATGAGTTGGCGATTGAAGCGGGGGTAGGTGCACATGTGGCCGATATTACCGCACGGGCAATGAATGGTGAGCTGGATTTTGATGCTGCATTGATCGAACGTGTTGGGTTGATGAAAGGGTTGGACAGCTCGGTTATTCAGCACGTTTTGGATACGCGGATCGATTTGATGCTGGGTGGCCCTGAATTGGTTGCAACAATGAAAGCAAACGGTGCATATGCGGCACTGGTTTCGGGCGGCTTTACAGACTTTACACAAGCTGTTGCTGCAACACTCGGCTTTGATGAAAACCGTGCTAACACGTTGCTACATGCGGATGGTAAGCTGACAGGCAAGGTCAAAATGCCGATCCTTGGGCGTGAAGCCAAGGTCGAGGCATTGAACGATCTGACTGCAAAATTGAACCTGATCAGTGAAGATGTTATCGCTGTGGGCGATGGGGCCAATGACCTAGGTATGCTGATGCTTGCGGGCACGGGCGTGGCACTGCACGCCAAACCTATTGTAGCAGCAGAATGTGATGTGCGCCTGAACAATGCCGATCTGACGGGCTTGTTATATGTTCAAGGCTACAAGAAAAGTGATTTTGTTTTTCCGAAGGCTGTTTCGGAATCTTAGAAGTATCACGATTCGGCGCTAATTTTCTGGACGTAGCATAATCTGTTGCATTAGATCAGCGCAGACTGAAATTATGCCCTACGCGGCACTTTGGGAGTATATCTTATGAAAATGACCACAGAAGAAGCCTTTGTAAAAGTTATGCAAATGCACGGTATCGACAATGCGTTCGGGATTATCGGTTCGGCCATGATGCCGATTTCTGATTTGTTTCCGAAAGCCGGGATCACATTCTGGGATTGTGCCCATGAATATTCGGGCGGCATGATGGCTGACGGTTTTGCTCGGGCTTCAGGTAAAATGTCTATGGCGATTGCCCAGAACGGCCCCGGTATTGCGAACTTTGTGACACCGGTCAAAACCGCTTATTGGAACCACACACCATTGCTGTTGGTTACACCACAAGCTGCCAACAAGACCATTGGTCAGGGCGGCTTTCAGGAGGTGGAGCAAATGCGTATGTTCGCTGATTGTGTGGCATATCAGGAAGAAGTGCGCGACCCAAGCCGCATGGCAGAGGTGTTGAACCGCGTTATCATGAAGGCAAAACGCCTGTCTGCACCGGCACAAATCAACATACCGCGCGATTTCTGGACACAAGTGATTGACATCGACCTGCCTGCAATTGTGGATTTTGAGCGCCCTGCAGGTGGTACAACCGCTATTTCCCAGGCGGCTGAACTTCTGTCGAATGCCAAATTTCCCGTAATCCTGAACGGTGCCGGTGTGGTTATCGGCGGGGCTATTTCCGCGTCACAAGCTTTGGCTGAACGTCTGGATGCGCCTGTTTGTTGTGGTTATCAACACAATGACGCGTTCCCAGGTTCACATCCTTTGTTTGCCGGACCTTTGGGTTATAACGGATCAAAAGCCGGGATGGAGCTGATCTCAAAGGCTGACGTCGTACTGGCACTGGGTACGCGATTGAACCCGTTTTCAACGCTGCCGGGATACGGCATTGATTACTGGCCGACATCAGCAAAGATCATTCAGGTAGACATCAACCCTGATCGTATCGGTTTGACCAAACCCGTGACTGTTGGCATCGTTGGTGATGCAAAACAGGTGGCTGAACAATTGCTGACACAATTGTCTGACAGTGCGGGTGAAGCGGGGCGCAAAGATCGCCGCGAGCTGATTGCAAGCACTAAATCCAACTGGGCGCAGACATTAACCTCTATGGATCACGAGGATGATAGCGACGAAGGTATCGATTGGAACGAACGTGCCCGCGCCGATAAACCAAACCACCTGTCTCCGCGGCAAGCATGGCGCGCCATTCAGGCAGCTTTGCCGAAAGCGGCGATCATTTCATCCGACATCGGTAACGCTTGTGCCATCGGCAACGCCTATCCGTCTTTTGAAGAGGGCCGCAAGTATCTGGCCCCCGGCCTGTTTGGCCCTTGCGGGTACAGTTTTCCTGCCATTCTAGGTGCCAAGATTGGTCAACCGGAAGTACCTGTTGTGGGCTTTGCAGGTGATGGTGCGTTCGGGATTTCCATGAATGAAATGACTGCGTGCGGCCGTGATGACTGGCCAGCGATCACCATGGTAATTTTCCGCAACTACCAGTGGGGTGCGGAGAAACGTAACACCACGCTTTGGTATAGCGATAATTTTGTTGGTACCGAGCTGGATTATAACGTGTCATACGCCGGCATTGCGCAGGCTTGTGGTGTAAATGGTGTTGTGGCCACTACGATGGAAGGCCTGACTGACGCATTGAATGCGGCGGTGAAAACACAGATGCAGGACGGCAAAACGACGTTTATCGAAGTAATGCTGAACCAAGAACTGGGTGAACCATTCCGCCGTGATGCGATGACAGCACCTGTAAAAGTTGCGGGGATTGATCCAAAAGATATGCGTTCGCAATAAAGCACGTTAAGCTAACAAATGACACGAATTTGGCCTCTGATTTATCAGGGGCCTTTTTCGTTACATATACAGCTAAATTAGCTTGCGACTCTTATCACTTGCCCATAAAAGCGACCTCGGAGATGTGGCCGAGTGGTCGAAGGCGCTCCCCTGCTAAGGGAGTAGGCGGTTTGTAGTCGCCTCGAGGGTTCGAATCCCTTCGTCTCCGCCACTAATTCCTGTTAATCTATTGAAAAATATAAATAATATTCTTATTAAAATAGCTGTAGATACACTTATGGATACAGTTTTATTGCTGAAAGTTCATTTTGCCTAACGTCAGCGCCTATTAGACAAATTTGAGAATTTAAATAACAGAGGATTTTTGGTTCACCTGAACCATTAGGAGTTAAAGATGAATAAGAAGTTCGGAATCAGGTTTTGACATAGTAGAGGTCGCGAAATGCATAGATAAATCTAAAGGCCCTTTTCCGGTAAGCCTATAATCTCGTCACGTGCCCACAAAGAATGTCGCCTTTCCGCCCTTTCTGGCCAAGCCTGATTTTGGCCCAAAGCTGACGTTGGCATATCATCTATTGAGCAGTAATTTGGAACGTCGAACCTGACATTCACCATACCAACTATCTAGATAACTGAAACGTCAAGAACGAATACATCAATGAGCGCCAATAGCTCGGTTGGCATCTGAGCTTCTATGCTTTCCTTGAGTTCGTGAGCGTTGGAAATGCTGTGTTTCTTCAGACCTGCAACTTTCTCAAGCGGTCCGAACCAAATGGCGAGGTATACGCCTTGCTGCTCCGCCTCTGGATGGATTGAATAACGTTCATGAAGCTGCGCTGCCGCCGCAGTGTATAGCTCTTTATGCCACTGCCCTTTGACTTCTGTGACAAGAAGTCGGCGCGTACCACCAATCATCTTTGTAACAGTGAAGTCGCTTCGCTTTGCCGCTTTGAGCTGATGCTCTAGAGTTATCGAAATGCCTTGAGGTTGAAGGCGCAGGCTCAAACGCTCGGCAATCCTTTCAGTACTTTGGTTTTCGCCTATCCGTTGACCTTTCTCATAGAAAACGGTGGCGGAGTTGTACTCACCGCCACCAATTGCTTTCTGGAAGTCTTGAAGCTCTTGGATCACGAGTTGACGCAGACTTTCCACTGTGACCACTGCATCGTGGTCCAGTAGGTTTACAATTTCTTGGGGTGAAAGAGGCTCGAAGTCCCTCAAAGCCTTCTTCCGAACTTGACCGGCTCGAATGCTCTTCAAGTCTTTGTGCATGTCAACGTAGCGTTGATCCACAAGTAGTCGGTCAAGTACAGCTAAAGCTGCATCGGGATCATCTAAGCTTATGGACCAGACGACTTCTGTAAGAAAACGATATGCATTCTCTCCCTCAGGACTGCTTGTGCCGTGGCTACTGGGTAATGGTACCTTTGGCCACATGTCGATAAATGCATCAAGTATGGCCTCAATCTTGCACGCGCTCAGAATTGGATAGTAAGGATGATCACTGCGGTTCATGGACCCGGATCGAGTGTGGAGTGCAAATAAGGTGTTTCGATCCGCTTTAAGCCAATTCCAATAGAGGGTCTGCGGCTCTTCCAAAAAGTAAAATGCTCGAACGAACCAGAACTTCTGTCTAGCGATAAGTTCCTCACTATCTATATCTGGCGGCCAGAAAAACATCACGGCAGAGCAGTGGAAGGCAATGAGTTCATTCAATTGCTCGCGATTGCCATGTTGGGCAGCGATCTCAAAAAGCTCTTCCTGTGCTGAAAGCGGCATGCTGTCGTATTGGTTTAGCCATTCAATCGAAAGCTTTGCTCCGAGTGGAACAAATACGCTGTCATATTTGAGCCATCTTGCCTGTGGATGATTGCAGGAACGGTCCGCAAGTTGAGGCTCAAGATATTGTCTACAGAAGGTTTCAGCTTCTTTGGCTGTGGGGAACAGTAAGCGATCAACTTCTGACCGAAGCGCTATTCTTTCCTCTTCTTTGACAGCGTCATAATGCATGTCGAGATTAGTCTTCAATGCTGCAAGAAGGGGCGTCTCTACAGCCTCAAGGTTCCCGTCTGACCGAAGGATTTCCAAGCAAGCAGCATACAAAATTGTCTCGGACTTTTGGTACTGCGAAGCACACTGAAGTTCAGCTAATTTAGACAAATTTGGAACATTAGGAGCTATGAAGTCGAGACAATTTAGAAGCGCTGTCCGAACAAGGTTCTCATCGCCGAACTCGCGTTTGATTTTGTCAGGCTTCATAAGCACCAAGTCGGCAAAGCGAACTAGGCACCCCCAATGACGTCCGCCTTCGACAAGTTTACGATTGTCTTGAACATACTTGATATTAGCTGCCCTGCTTTCGTCTTTTAGAGTTCGGAGGCGCTTCATCTTGCGGGTATGCCTGAAATTCGGTATCCGGTCCTCCCGCTCGGATTTTTTGGCTGCTCGATTGGACTTGGTCCACTCACTCATGAATGCAGGCTTTTCCAAAGCTTGCTCGCGCATGTGTCGTCGTAAGCTGTCAGGCCCTCTGCTTGCTTTGTCGCGATGCAACTGGTGGTGGGCTATGAAACTTGCCCATAATTTCTGGTTGTCAGTCTCAAATGCTAGGTCGACTACGAATTTGTAGTCATCGGCATGAAAGTTCAGGCCGGAATGAGATTGCCAATCGAACTGTTCAAACTTGATCTGGCGAATTTGCTCTCGGTCCTTTAGCCTCTCGAATACGTGAGCAATAATGCCTTGGCGCAAGTCACCAGTTTCCCGAAGCACTTTTACCGCATCACTTTGATCCGCGCCTTTGCTCTCATGGAAATTCAGATTACTTACCCATTGCCAAACTTGTCTGGGGTCGTGGGGAGGCGTAGCCAATTCGAAGTAGCGATCTAACATTGATCCAATAATTTTGCTTATACCGTTTCGGCAATCACAATTGTATGACTTATTACCACACTTGCAGGCAAGGTCTTCGGTTAGGTCATCCAGAAGCCATTCGACAATTTCCAAATCTAAGCAAGCGATGAAGCGCTTCACAAAGTAACGCGCACCTATTGTACGATCAAGACGATCCTTGTTGCCGGGATAGAGATGTGCGCAGACCCGAAAGAAGCCTGCCAGATAGGTCTTCTCGAATGTTTCTGCACCTAGCGTTTCGATGATCTTGGCGACGACCTTTAGTGAGGTCTGACTTGCCTCAAAGATCAAGACCGCTAAGTCCGAATAATGATCATAGCCCTCTGCTTCGAGCAAACATCTGCTCGCCAAAACGCGAGTGTTCTCGTTTTGGTCAAGCGAAAGGACAAGCTGTCGCAACTCGCTGGTCAACTTTGCGATTGCTGGTGACCCGACCAAGAGTTCCAAAATCAGATCGCGCAAGTGCCCATCACCTCTTTGCGCCAGAAGGGGCTTGATCTCGTTCACCACTTCTTGTGTGAAAAAGCCTGCCACACTGAACCTGCGCCAGAAATCCCCTCTGCGGAAGTAAGGGTCTTGGTCTTCGATGTCCTTCAGTCGGTTCACGAGTAGGCGCTTTGACGAAGGTTCAAGTTGAGAAGGGTCGCCGTTGGCTAATACAGCGTAGGGGTCCAGACCAATCGCGGCTTCTTGAATTGGCTTGTTGCCCAGCGATGCCATCCAGCCGAGCATACCACGTAGTTCATCTCGAACAGTTGAGTTGGGGGCGATGATTGGCAGGCATTTGGACAAGGTCAAAGGATCTGAGAGGTCCGCTATCCTCTTTGTGAGATAGTTCGCTGCGCAGTATTCAGAGACGATCTTGTGAACCGGGCGGTGCTGATCAGCGTTGTCTCCCGGTTTGAAGAGCCTAGTTGCTAGGATGCCTTCAACCGCATTATCACTGTCAAACAGCGCAGCAAGCAAAGGGTACATCCGGTTTTCGCTGGCTTCGCTTGTGCCGATACCCTCTGCACCGGACAGCAATAGCTTGGTGAAAACTTCAGAGGCAAGCTGTACCTTTCTTGTGGTGGGTAGTGTCTGCTTGCTTTTTCCGACTTGGGCATTTGCTTCTTTCGCCAGTCTCTCGACGGCTTGTTCAAAGATTGATCGCTTGTCGGTGAAATGTCGCCCACTCTCGACAAAAGCGTCAGCAAACAGTTTCAAAAACTGCGGGTTCGGAAGTAGTGCCTCTAAGTCAAATCGAGCGACTTCGTTCCGGAACCCCACAAAGTTTTCGCCCGGAGCGTGGTGTTCAAAGATTTTACGTTGTTCCGTCTCATCAAATTCGCGAAGCCTGACCACCAGTGGTGAATGGCCAAGAAAGTCTTTGAACGAGCTTGTAGCTGCGTTATCCCACTCACTGGAACGGCTTGAAACTATAACGTGGGTTGGGTTTGCGTTTCGGGCATTGCCAAGAAGTCTGTGGATGCCTGTTTCGTCAACTTTCGCCAACTCATCAAACGCATCAATGATAAGTGGGCTATTTTCTGCGGAGGCTCCCACCTGCCCAAACACGTTTGCAGTAATTGCTGCGCTGCCCAATTGCTGAGCGAGGCTATTCATAAATTCGGTTTTACCGCCACCTGGTTCTGCTAAAACTACAACGTATTGTGATGCAGCTAACAACGATGCCTCGCTGTATGCTTCTTTGTCGTTAAAGAGTGTTCGAGGGAGATAAAAAGCTTTTTCCATAATACGCCACTATTAAACAAACGCGAGTGTTAGCGCTAGTCTTCAACTGAAGTATCGCACGACTAAATTACAATTACTGCTCGTTTCGACATATTAATAGAAACTCTTGTGGACAATGTCTGCTTTCCGATCGCAGCTCCTTTTCTACCGCGGCGAGCGGCCCAAAGTCGACAGATCTACTGCACGGACTTTATTGCCGTTCGTGTCGACCAACTCGCTGACCGCCTTGTCACGGTGTGAGTAAACCTTTTATAGTTCAATAATACTTATTGGAGAACTATGCTTAAACCCCTAATAATTATGATCGCAATGTTTTTTATAGCTACAACAAGCCAACAAACTAATGCTCAGAGCAAGCATGCTATAGAGACTCTGATAGCGTGCTTACACGATGTCTCTCTTTCAGCAGATGGTGATGATTTTACCGATTGCACCTCTAACATATCTGATGAGTGCTTTGATCTTGATCCCCCAGGTGGCTTTGGGCAAGGCGGGTTCACTGCGGAAAACTGTTTTCTTCAAGCAGTGGAGCAAATTAAGTTGAAAATGAACAATTATTTAGAAAATGGTTGGCCTGATGCAAACAACACTCAAGCGGCAGCTCAGCGGACAAAGCTGCCTTTTGCGCCAGATGTGGAATGCAGCACTCAAACGAGAACGCTGGCATTTACAATTCGTGTACCTGCACCCGATGTTCCTACATTCCTCGACGGTTCTTGTGCAATAGTTTATTAGTACGGGACGCATAGGAGGAACCGTATGCCTTTCGCGAAATTAAATGAAGATTTCATGGCGCGCTTTCAAAAGTATAAACTTGGTCTTGAAAAGATTATCGAGCGTCATCTTCCGGGGGACTTTTCTAAATGGGAGGAGGAACACTCGACTTTGAACGGGCGGGTGAAGACGGTTGATGGAACCAATCCAAACCCGACTACACTTGCGTGCGCTTGGGGGATATTCATTGCATTTAGTTTGGCAGAAGAGAGCCTCGATAAGGTAAACAAAAAAGCGGATATTGATGCCCTTATTAAATTAGAAAGAGCGATTGATGCAGCCTCAGAAGCTTTCAACTCTCTTTCGATGTCATCAACGTTGCGCATGAATAAAGCATTTTCGAACGGATTTGAGACATTCAGTGGCATTCCACCTGTGATGCTGTGGAATCCACTAATAAATTCTTTATTGAGGGCTATTCCACCCACTAGAGAATATATTGAAGAAAATCATAAGAAACTAAGTAAACAAAACTGGAAAGCCATGGCCGTGGCTGAGGAATGCCGAGAGGTGTTCAGCGCGCGTACTGGGCGTCCAGCTGCAAAATCCGTGCGTGATGAAGCTGACAAGAAGAACGAAGGAAAACCTGCACCACTGGTCATGTTTATTAAAGATGTTTTCACTGAACTTGAAATAAACTCAAGGGCGGACAGCGCGCTAACTGCACTTCGAATAATCAGGAGTTAGGGCGGTAACTTTCAGTTAACTCCTGACTGCATGGCCATTCAGCTTCATTTAGTCTCGACTCGTATAGATCGAGGAAAGAAATGTCATTGGAGCAAACCCATCTATTTAGCAAAGCCGCTTGCGGAGAGCCACAAGGGCAACAAAGCCGCGTTATCCATTCTCAACAAATTATATGGCCAGCAAACCAGTATCAGGCATTGTGTTTTGTGACACAGAAGCAAACGCACAAGAAGCCTTTGTGGAAGGAACTGAATGATCGTGAACGCTATGGCTCGGATAGATAACTGAATTAACCAAGCTGATGGATAACCCGCCAGCAACATCTCGAAAGGATACTACTATGGACTGTACTAGAAAATTATTATGGGATGCAGAAGTGCAAGCGCATAATGCAATCATATTTAATGACGAACAATTGCTGGCAAAGATACCGCGCTTTGTTAGATTTGAGGGCGACTTCAAAGGGACAGCGCATGAGCTGGTGAAGCGTGTGGCTAAATATGATCCTGTTGCCGGTGACGGGCCGGAAGAGACAGCCACCAGTGATACCGACCCCTACGATGCCGCTATCAATTGGTTGAGTATTTACGGTGTGAAATATGATGAGGGTGAAGGCGTCCAAGGAGACCCGTGTTACTGCGGATGTGACCTCCCTGCCAAGATGGATGACATTTATTTGACTAACGAATGCATGAATAATGGAGAGCCTACATGGTCAGGCGGGACGATAGCTGAACAAGAATGGGCATTGGAAATGCGCGCGAAAGGCTGGGACCGCAGCCCAGTGGACCATCCTGATTATCAAAGGCGGGTCATCTGCGGTGGGGCCAGCCAACGGGAGGAAGTCCTAAATATGATCCTTCAGGCAATGGAGTTGGCCTTTGAACAATCTGATGATGGTGTACCACTCGGCTTATTGCAGGATTGTATAAATAACTACCTACGTAGCAACCCTGACCAATCGCTATCCATCGAAGCCAAGTTTATTCTTCAAGAGTTCTTCTCGGCTTGGGCTGAATTTCCTAAGTCACCTAAATGCGACCCTGAGCTGCCATTCTAGTCCCGATGTATTCATCTTTAAGGGCCGGAAGCAGACCTTTGACTAAACCAAATGAACGGCAGTAATGCCCGCATAGTGGAACTTCACCACGAACAGTTTCTACATGCTATAAGAACTCAGTCCCAAGGCTCTTATCAGGTGGCTTTTTCTTTCCTGACTTTCGTACCAACTACGCGCGATCGCATGCGCGCGCGAGGCACGGGGTATTACACACAGCAAGAAAACGGCTTGTTCGCGGGTGTATATGTCCGCACAGCTGACATTGCCTCCTTTAACTTCTACAGTTAGTCCTTTTTACTACAATTTATGGGCAGCCCAAGGGCTGCTTAGAGCCCAAACTATCGAATGCTAAGCGCCGTATGATTGACCCCCACGATAGGCAACCCCATCGTTCAGTAAAGATTAAATGCACCCCATATAAATCCGAAAGCAGCAACGTCACTGGACGCGAGGGCCGCGAATGCAATCAGTTTAGCTGCCGTTGATGGTTGGCGTAATTTCCAAAGCCTTTGGCGCGGTATCAAAAATATAATCGGCATGCATAGTAACGGCATCCATGAGGGTGGTGTGGACATGTTTGTGATGGTCAGCATCGGCACCAATACACATACGGTGGTGAGATTCCCAACCGAATTGGATAAAATAAACGATTCAGCCACCACTTGATTGCATTGTCTTCGTGCTTGCCAATCGTTCGGCATCGTTACTTGTAGGTCAGGCCGTAGAAATCGCTCGAGGCCCATTCCATACAACGCTCTACCTGTTCATCTTTCGCGCACCATGTAAGGCCCTTCAGCTCATCACCGTCTTCAATCCTACCTGCAAGCTGGGTACTAGGGTGAGCCTCCTCGGAGGTGGCAGTGAACGGGTATTTCTTATCTATCTTGCCATCCACGAACACTTGTAATGTGCCCACAATGCGCTCATAGTCCTGCGCATCACCCGGCTCTGCCGAAATATGTATTGTAGAAAAGTTCTGTGAAATCCATGCTTTAAGGTTGGTGGACTCCCCATATTGCAGCTTTTTAACATGCTGCGCCTTGCAGGATTTTTGAGCCATCGCGCCATTGTCCTCCATGTCCTGAAATCTATCAATGCATGCAGCATATGAACCGAGCGTGCCGCTTGCGGGCATCAGGTGTTGCCACTGGGGTGCTGTCAGCACTGTCACAGCTGCGCCAACAATAGCGCCTGCCAGCAGGGTTTGGATTACGTTATGTTCCACTGTTACTCTCTCTTTCTCAGTTGGTCAGGCATTGTTTGCCTGAGGCGACCAACAATAGCTTTGAATAGCCCCTAGAATTGTAGACGCTTTCTGCCCTAATTTTGAGGCAAGGAGGCCAAGATGGGTAAGCCAAAATTCAGTGAAGATTTTAAACAAGATGCAGTGCATCAAATAGTGGTGCGAGGGTATCCAGTTCGGGAA
>JAJFHZ010000005.1 GCA_021775355.1 Amylibacter sp.
AGAAATGGAGTAACAGGTACTCCTACATTTTTCATTGTAGGACCTGACAACATGCAAGAAAAAATTAATGGACCACAGCCATTTGCGGTATTTGAAAAAATAATTGAATCCATGTTAAAATAAAATTCATAATAACAAATCAGATATATCCATTTTACATTTGTAAAGTCTACGTGTTAAGTATGGAAATAGGATTATGATGATATTTCTTCAGTAGTAATAGCAAAGAAATCAATGGTGCTTGTTTCATTTGTACTATTTTCATTAATTTTTCTTGGAATTATTTTTTCACTAGGAACAAATTTCACTATTGACGGGAAAGAGCATACGACATATCTTTCTTGGATAGTCATTGCATATGTTGCAGGTCTATCGATGATAGTTTTGCCATGTACCTTACCACTTGTGTTTATCATTGTTCCATTGAGTATGGGAAAAGGGTACAAGAAAGGACTGTCAATGGCAATACTTTTTGGTTTAGGATTAACAATTACAATTGCGTCCTATGGAATTGCAATTTCAGCAATAGGTCAAAGTGCATCACTAGATCAAGTCTCAACAATAATGTTTTTGATTGCAGGTGTAGCAGCGTTTGTTTTTGGATTATCGCAACTAAAACTAATTTCGTTAAAACTCCCATCATATTCTAGCACTCCAAAGTTTATTCAAAAACGTGGAGAGTATACAAAATCGTTTTTTATGGGATTGCTATTAGGAAATGCGGGAGTCGGTTGCCCCAACCCCTTATTTTACTGGCTTCTCATATACATAGCAGGCACTGGAAGTATCGAAGTAGGAGCATCCTTAGGTGTTGTGCATGGAGTGGGAAGGGCAATTCCTTTAATTCTAATGTCAGTTCTTGCAGTAATTGGAATCAACGCAACAAAAAGTCTCACAGTTAAAAGAGAATCAATTGAAAGAGCATCAGGATGGATGTTAATCATTATTGGTTCATTTTTGATCATCAATGGTTTACCTGAAGGGCATGAATGGTATGAGGAGACATTTGTACATCAGGGATGGAATAATTTAGTTGAAATGACACCAATTACATCTGAGTTTGAAATGAAAGAACATTCACATGGACATGATGAAGAAATAGAAGAGTTCAAAAACTTTTACACTGTTTTACTAGCAGTGCTAATTGCAAGTCCAATCTTTGTATATTCGGTTAGACGAATCAGAGGGGTGAATGCATGAAAGATCCCGTATGCGGTATGGAACTAGGAGATAAGGGAGAAAAACTCACACACAATGGAAAAGAATACATTTTTTGCTGTGCAAGTTGCAGGTGGGCATTTGAGAATAATCCCGAGCAGTTTGAAAATGAATCATAAGATAGAGATTTTGACAACACCGTCTTGTAGCAATTGCGTGGTGGTTGAAAAAATGCTAGATGAAATGAATGTCCCTTATGATGTAATTGACATTGTTGAAAAACCAGAATACTTGGAGAAATATCCGATTTTCATGGCACCTGGAATTGTAATTGATGGGAAATTAGAATTCACTGGAATTCCAAAGAAAGAAGAACTATCAGAAAAGATATCATAAATTATCTACATACTTGATTATTCTCACTAGTAATACGGAACATTTCATTTAGATGATTGTTTGTTTTCTGATTTCTCAATGAGTGATTGTATTCGTCCTTTGTTTTTTTCCTTATACTGTGTTTTACATGTGTTGCAACAAAAAAATCTCTCAAAATCCGCAAATTTTAACACGTGTGGTTTATCTCCAATCATACCATCGCACAAATCACATTTTATTTTTACAGACATCCCTGATTTCAAATCTATATCATGCGATTCTCCACAATCACAAGTTTGCATTTGCTCTCTTTGTTTATCAATTACATTTGTAGAATCAATTATGGGTGAAACTGATTTAATTAATCCAATATTTACAAGTCTTTGATATCTTGCCTGAATTGTAGGCGTGCTGATGTTTAGTTCTCTGGAAATCTGTCTAAATGACTTTCTTCCATCTTGTTGCAGAGATGTCACTATTCCAATATCAATATCATCTAATTCATGAGGCATACCTGTTTTGCAGTCTTTCTGTATTTATCATCTAGACTTTACAAATATAAAGAAACGCGGATTTATGGGAATGGAGTGTCGATAAATCCATTTGCTACTAACATCATCAATATTACAGGAATTCCAGTTCCTACTAAAATTCCAGTTAAAACCAAACTATCTCGTTTATCCATATCTTAAATCGTGAACTCCCTGAATATTTTTCTTTATGACGTTTATTTTTTGATTTGACAACTTTGATGTATGATGTGATTTGTAAAACTAAAAGTACAACACTCATAACAATAAATGGAATTATGATGATTATTCCGGAAAACCATCTAACAACCCCCTAACAGGACAACTTCAAGTGATGATAAAGCCATACCAATAGCAAATACAACAACACCTATGATGAATATGATCAAGAACTTTCCACAATTTTCTGCCATCTGTTATTGTTTGGGATTGTTTTTTCTAAATTTGGATATTATCAATAATACTATACCAAATGACAGGAATACTTGTGCAAGAACTGGAGGAAATGATGTATTGCCATATGGGTGGAATCCCTATCTGATGCGACTAAAAATAGAAGTGCAATTATTAAAATACTCTATTCTAAATTCTACTGATTCCTGAAAATATTTGTCAAACTTTGCTATTGTTTCCATGATTAGGTCCGTTCTTCTAACATTCAAGTAAAAAATTAGGATGATATTTTTTGACTAATCTTTAGTTTTTATTACCATTTTTGAAATTTTCCCTGTTGTCTGATAACAAGGAATCTAAACTTTCAATTCCTGAAATTGCATTAAGAGGAACTATAATTGCAGTCATAGTTACAGTTCCATCAATCCTCTCTTTTATCATAACTTGGAAAATTTTAGATAATTTACTATATGCTGCAATATTGGGAACAATTATTCATTTTATTGCAATGGGATTCTCTTTAAAAATTTCTAAAAAAATTCTAGCCAAAAAATAATTTTATAGATGATGTTTTATGTCTCAACAATTCCTTTTAGAATAATGTCATATTCCGAAATTGAGCATGATCTGATATCTGAAATACATTTAGATCGTATTCAGGCTCAAGTTTTTTTACTGGTGACTTGTTCTGGTAAAATGTCATCTAATACCATTGCTGAAAAATTAAAAATTTCCATTGATGAGGCAAAAAAAGCATCAAATGATCTAATGACACTTGGTGCCTTTATTGATATCACTTCTACAGAATTTGAGTCCATGCATCCTAGATTTACAGCAGTAAACATGTACAGGAAGATGTGTGAGCGAGAAAATATTGAATTTAAACGAAACAAAATTGTTGATAATATTGGGGTAATTTTAGAAAAACCATATGATGATGCAAGAACTAAATAATACCAAAACTTGGTGAACAACATTGAGCATAGATACTGAGACCTGTAAGCATCAACCCGTTTATTTTGGTGTGGTGAATATTAACATCGATGAAAGAACTATCGGTTCTGTTGATGTTTGGAGATGTGGAGTTTGTAAGAAAAAATTCTGTGAAGAAAAACAACTTGGAATTGAAGAAATTGCTGAAACAGTAGGAATGCCAAAAATTGATGCTGATGCAAAATGGGGAGTAACTATATGTAAATTACAACAGGGAAAATACAAATGGAAATTAGTAAAATTAAACGAGAACGGAGAAATAAAACATGAATGTCTTGATGAAAAAGTGATTCCTCTTAAAATAAATAATTTCAAAGTTGAAGATGAAAAACATTGGAGTTTTTTAATTGATGACAATGTTAACAAAGCTGTAGAAATTTAATCTTTGAAATGGATCTTAAAGTTCACATAAATAACATCCATGGGAGCCAAATGGCTGCAAAGATTACTGGTAAATTCACAATAGATGAAAATGAATTTCGTTTTACAGCTATTGCGTTTGGTAGGATAGGCGGACAAAATATTGGCGCAAAGCTTTCTCAAATTACGGAGAAAGAATTAGAAAAATTGGGCTATGATGTTGATGAAGTAATTGATTTACTTCAGAGAAGTCTACTCCAAGGTGATTTGACCCTTCCAGAAGGACTTACAAAAGAGTCCTTTGTTGATGATTAATTATAGTCTATAGTGGCTTTATCCAATCGGTCTTTAAGTAATTCAGAGAATCAAGTAACCCCATTGCAAGTTCAGATGGATGACAAGATTCCTTGAGTGAAAGTTTAGAGCATTTCATAGTTATTCCACAAAAAATATTTACAACGCTTTACTAAACAAATTCATAAATTTCCTGTGAATAAGGTACAATCTTGACACCTCACAACTGTTAGTCATGATTCAAGCACAGTAGCAGATGGTTTGTCAGATCACAGTGGGACTTCAATAAAAGTTAGGCATGATTTGTACGCCTAATACTGTTTAGCAAATATTGACTGCATGTTGTTAGTTGATTTTGGAACAATTCTCATATTTATAAAAAATTATTTATAGAAAGTATGAAGATATCGCTGTTAATCTTATGGATCATGATGCACTAGGGGATGGTATAACTAGAGATGATGTTATTGACATCATTGATATAATTGGGGATAAAATTCCAGATTCAGTTTTAGATAAAATAATAAAAATTGCTACGTGGAATATACGAAATTTTGGAGGGTCCAGAGATAATCTACACATTCATTATATTGCAGAAGTATTATCACGTTTTGATTTAATTGCAATAACCGAGTTAAAAGAAGATACAAGAGATTTGGAAAAAGTAATGAAATTACTTGGCCCTTATTGGAAAGTAATATACTCAGACTCAAATGTGGATGATAAAGGAAATGAAGAAAGAATAGGCTATCTATACGATGGACGAATTATTGAATTCACTGGTCTTGCAGCAGAAGCAGATCCAATACGAGAAAATTTTGCAACAAAGAAACAATTAACTGAAATCATAGATACCAACGATGAAGACATTCTTAATGACACTGACAAAGAAGAACTAATTGAAATTCTTGATCGAATACAAGTAAGTACAGATTTTCCAGAATATGTTAGAGTCAAAGAATTTATGAAAAAAATTGATGATGAATTTACTGGTAATAGAGGAGATTACGCAAAAAAAATTGTAAAAAGAATAGGGAAATTCAAATCGACCCACGATTGGTGGAGAAGCCCATATTTAGTGTCATTTAAAGCAGGTAAATTTGATTTTGTAATGCTTACAGTACATTTACGATGGGGGAGTGAGCATAAAATAGATGAAAATCGGCGTATAAACGCATTAGACAAACTTGCAGATTGGGTCAAAGAACGACGAGAGTTAGAACACGTAAAAGACAAAGACATGTTTGTGCTTGGAGATTTTAATATTCCAGAGGTTGATGATGGCTTTTGGAATGCAATTACAAAGCATAATCTAACAACGCATAGAAATATCACAAGCGATGATCATGGAAGTGGTTTTGTAGAAAACAAAAGATATGATCAGATTTTTTACGATACTGTTAATGAACACAAAATTGAAGATGGAGGAGTTCTAAATCTATATCCCAGCCAAGGTGATGATCCATATAGAAACATAACACGGGAACGTTTTGTATGGGACATATCAGATCATTTTCCAATATGGGTTAAAGTAAACGTTGAATGAAAGTAAATCAATCGCATTAGATTAGAAAGTTAAGAAGATGTGAGAACATTTAACTTCAATTGATCACTATACTTAATATTCAATCTACAGTATGATGATCCAGTTAATTCTTGAGTGATATTTACAATCTAAGTATTTAGATAAAATCACTTTCAAGTTTTATCAATGATGATTAAAACTCTGCTTCTGCTAATGCATTTTTACAAGAACAACTTCGTGTTTCAGGAATTTTATCAATTAATTCTGTTAGTATTTTCTTTGTTTTTTCTACATTTTTTGTTAGTGTCTCAATAACTTCTTTAGCTGTAACTGGTTTATCTGCCCAAACATCATAATCTGTAACTGTTGAAATTGAAGCATAACACATTTGTGCCTCTCTTGCTAGTTGGCATTCTGGAACAAGGGTCATTCCAATGATGTCTGCACCTGTCGTTCTATAGAATTTTGATTCCGCTTTAGTTGAGAATCGCGGTCCTTCTATACAGACATAGGTGCAATCTTTATGCATTTCTAAACCTTGATTATCTGTTACTTGAAGAATTGATGATTGTAGTTCTGGACAAAAAGGATCAGCTACTGAGATGTGAATTACTCTGCCTTCTTCTGAAAATGAACCTTCTCTAGATTTTGTAAAGTCTATGAACTGAGTTGGTAATGCAAAGTGACCTGGTGCTAATTCCTCTTTTAGACTTCCAACTGCCGATGGTGCAATAATTCTTGTAACTCCTAATTCTTTGAATGCCCAAATATTTGCTTTAAAATTAATTTTATGAGGTGGAATGGTATGCTTTTTACCGTGTCTTGGTAGAAATGCAATTTTTCTTCCTTTGAACATTCCAACTGTAATTGTATCTGAAGGTTTCCCATACGGTGTATCTATATCAATTTCCTGTGCATTTTCAAGTAAACCTGAATCATAAATCCCGGTTCCTCCAAAAATTCCAATTTCTACATCTTTTTCCATCAATATT
>JAJFHZ010000041.1 GCA_021775355.1 Amylibacter sp.
AATGACATACGGTGGAATCGGACGAAGCATGGCGAGCGCGGATCCCTGGGGTGACGCGTCAGAGGAGAGCATCCGCGCAGAGGATGCGAATACAAAGACGTTCATCCGCGCCATGGGCGAGAGCATGCGCCGCGGTATGGCGCCCCCGGGCTACGATGAGGCCGACGCCGGACTCCTCGTGCAGAACCTCTCGAACGTGTCGAACCGTCGCCGCACGCTCGAACCGGAGGCGCCCCTGGTGGCAAACCTCGCCATCCTGGGGCAGCAGGACATCATCGCGGCGCTGGACGCGGTGTTTCTGCCGGTCGCCGGCGCGCTGGGGCTGTTTCCGAACAGTCAGGTCACCGCCACCGCGGCGCAACGTGCGCCCTATGAAGGCATGCTCATCACGGGCGTTCATCTGGACACGCGTGTCTCTGTTACCAACCTCACGACGGGCGAGGTGTACGACGATTACAACGACTTCGTCCGCGGAATCGTCAACCAGCGATACTCGCTCGAGATTGTCCCGGGCACGGACCCGGACAACTCGCTGGTCTTCAACACGGCGTTCATGGCGTTCGTGACGCCCCCGGAACAGCTGACCCGTTTTCGGACGGTCCCCGCGGTGCAATGGGCAAACCAGGATGCGCGCATGAACGTGGTCGCGTCGCCGGTGTCGATCACTGGTGCAGCGTACACCGCGCTTGCGCCGGGGCTGGTCGGCGACGCCATCAACGTCAACGTGGTCTGCCGGTTCACTGTGCGGACCAGGTCGCCGAACAACTGGGGCTCTGACGCCGTACTCGGCGGATAGGACGCAAGCAGCGAGACGGAAAAAGCATTTGGGCGTAGCCCATGTTCCCGCGCCAACGGCGCCGCGAGAGGTAGATGATGAGCAGAGTCAGGGCACTGGTCGACAGCTTGGGGCCGGTAATCCCCGGGGTCGCTGAGGGTGACAAATGCACGTTTGGTCCGCCGGACATTTCGGGCACCGCGCGCATGCGAATCGTTCAGTCGACGCCGGAAGTCCCGGCCGGACTGGTCGACGGAATCAACACCGTCTACACCACCGCGGCGCCCTACGTTGGAGGAACCGTCCGGTTTTTCCATCGGATTGCCCTGGGAGGCGCGGGCTACTCCGAGCTGGGGCCGGCCGGCGTGGGAACCGCAGGCAACGACTTTGCCGAAACGGATCCCGCGGCGGGAACCATCACGCTCGGGTTCGCGCCGGCCGCCGGCGATGAAATCTGGTGCCGGACGGATACGGTGGTGGCATGAACAAGCACTTCTACATTTCGTGGTGGCACCTGGGCGGCGGTTCTCTGCCGGTCGGGTCGAAAGCCGGCGCGCCCTCCGACCACGGCCAATCCGCGGTTTTGTATTCAGACGCGGCCAGCCCGGAAGCGGCGCGCCGGGCAATCGAGGTGGCCTACAACAAGGCCAAGCAGCGGGACAACTTCGGCGGTTTCCGGTTCTGCCAGGGCGACCAGCCCCGCGCCAAGAAGGCCAAGCCCGGCCGGAACCTCGAGGCGGAAGTTGACGAGCTCCACAAGCAGTGTGCATCTTTGGAGGGCGCGTTGAAGAAACTCACCGCGGCCGCGTCCAAGAAGGGCGACACCAAAACGGGCGACTGAGCCCAAATACGAAGCGCCGGACCAGAGGGTCAAGCGAGGTACCAGCCTCTCCCCTCCAAGCCCGGCGCTAGGATTCAACAAATGGAAAGATACACACCCGACCCCCCCCCCGCAAGTCCTCGAGGCTATATCACGTCGCTCTTTGAGGCGATGCGTGACGACTTCGCTGCGGGATCCGTAACACCCGTGAATTATGACGACGCGCCCGTTCTGGCGCCGTACTGGTGCGCCTACTTCGAGGGGGCTCATTCACCGTACACCGCCGCGCTCGCGCCGGACGCAGCATGGCCAGAGGGCGTCCTACACGAAACTGATTGGATCCTCACGATGCAGCGCGGGCTGGCACAGAACGCTCTGCGCGGCCATACCCTCGAGCTTCGAATCAACGGCGACGCGTTCCCAACCCGGTGGCCTAGGAATTGCGAGTTGCCACCGCGGCCGCCGTCGGCAGTTGCATGGTGGCGCCGGCACCCAGACGGCTGCTTGCCGGAACCGTCCCCGGGCCGTTTCAACCAGGGCTGGTCATGAGGGCGCTGTATCGCGATGGCAATGCCGTCTATCGGTTGGCGCGCGTACGCTGCTACTGCAAGGCCCCTTGCCTCTGGGTGACGGTCGCCGGACGCCAACCAGTTGACCCGCGGTCGATCCTGCTTTGCGTTCGAGCTGGGGACCAGGTCGGGCGTTGCGACGCGGCGCCGGCAGATTGGCAACAAGGGTGCTTGTTGCCAGCCAGCGCACAGGAGGCGCGCGCCATGCGCGCCCAGCGCATTCTAATCATGCTCGACAATCGAGAAAGGCCGCCGGCGTATGCCGGCAGCCCCACTCTTCATAACACGCAATTGCGTCGACGGACGGCCGGGGCATTACTCCCACTCGCCCCTGCAGGTTCGCCCGGGCGCGCCTCGAGGTCAACCAAATGAACGACGAAGTACCAGTCGCTCTGATTATCACGTTCTTTGTGGTGGGCTCGCGTCTCCATCGACAACAGAGAGCGGGGGTTTTTATCGGGCCGCCGGTCGGCTCTGTCATCCCTGATGGGGCGAAACATTGTGGCGCCGTCGTTGTCCTCATGACACGGGATAGCGACGACGCACCAACTTTTGATTGGCGCGAGCTCCTGTCGTTTGGGGGCGCCGGCGTGATGGCAGCTCGGGACGCGCTCCGTCTCGAGAAACACGGTCTGCGCAATTGGGTCGAACCTCGAGAGACGATGAAAACGCTTCGGGACGCCGGTTGGCTCGTCGAGTTTCTTACCCCCGAAGCCATGGGGAAATCATGAAAGACCGAACGAATGCGTTCTGTCCTGGGTGCACGGTGCATCTCCGCGGTTCTACTGGCGAAGAGGGCGTGCCCGAAGCCGGCGACCTGTCGGCATGCGCGCATTGCGGCACGCTGCTGAGGTTCGAAGAGGGATCCGGTGGAATGCTGGACCTGGTCGAACTTACCGCGGCCGAACTCGCTGAACTACCTGAAGAAACCCGGACGGCCCTACTTGACGCCCAGAACTTCGTCCGGACTCATCTGTCACACAATTCTGGCAGTCACGTTCTGCACTGAAACCACGTTCAGCGAACGGCCCCGCCCCCTTGTCGACACGGACCCCATTGTTTCCTGAGCTGGAGTAGTAATGTCTATCGCTTCCGAAACTCCCCTCTCCAATCGCGAACTAGCACGACGAGTCCGCGGTTTCACCAAGCGCCGATGCCTGCTCTCGTGCGGCCTTCCCATGATGGTCGTGAAGACGGGCGACGGGGACGCGCGCAAGCGGTGGCGCTCGGGCGAGTCGTTGCCGCTGGTCGTTCAGGGCAAGGCCGGCGCGCGCGAGGTGAACATACGGGGGACGTGGGCCTGCGCCTCGAGGTGGGGCTGTTTCGACTGCGCGCCGGCTGTCACCGCGCGTTCCGCCGATGAGCTTGGGGGCACCGTCCGGCTTCACATTGAAGGCGGTGGATCCGTGTTGTTCCTCACGGGGACGTTTCCCCACGACTACGGCGACGGTCTGCAGAAGACGTTCGACGCGGCCGCTGGCGCGTGGCGCGCTCATCGTTCCGGCCGGGCACCGGGAGAGCTGAAGGACTATTACGGCTACGTGGGCTACATCCGTGCCATCGACTTGACGCACGGACGCGCGCACGGGTGGCACCCTCACGTGCACGCCGTCATCCTGATAGAGGGGAATCTAGACGACGCCGAACTAGCGGCGCTCGAGGCGACCATGCATCGCAAGTGGTCGGCCTACATGGTCAAGCAGGGATTCCGGAGTACGCACAAATTCAGCCTCGAGCGGCCGCGCAACGCGGGCAACGTCGCCGAGTACGTATCGAAAGTGACCGGGCACCAGACCGAAGAAGAGAGGGCCCGGGCGCGTCTCGCGCGCGAGGTGGTAGGCACCGGCACCAAGCAAGCCCGGAAAGGCCGGACGATCACGGACATCTACCGGGACGCGGCCGCGCATGGCGACCCCTCGGCTCTGCTGCTTGTCGACGAGCTGGAGACGGTGTTGCCCCGGCGCAAGCTGCTCACCTGGTCGGAGTACGCCCAGGATCTCAGAGAGGAGTATGTCGCGTCGCTCGAGGCCGAACCGGATCCGACCGAACCCCCCGACGATGAAGACGACGACGACGAAAACGCGGCCGCGCCTCTCATGTTCGTTCCGCTCTGGTTCTACTGCGCAGCTCGACAGATTGCCGGCGCTCTCGAGACTCTCGAAACGATGGGGCTCGAGGCAATCAAGTACATGGACCTGAACGGCTACCAGCGACACTACAGGGTGGATCCATTCGGTAGGGTTGTGCGCGAGCTGCCGACCGGGACGAGGTTGCGCGCGGTTCGCGATGAGCTGTTCGGGGAACGGTTCGAATACAACCGTCTTTGGGGGCAAGCCCCGAGCAATCCTCACGCACAGGTCAACCGGATTCTGGGGCTTCACTCGCGCGCGCTCGAGCAAAGGTCGTCAGCTGCATAGGTGTGCGTCAGACCGTGTCGCACTACATGAGCGGTTGCGAGCCCGGAAGCGGGATGTACATCGCGTGGCACACCATGACCATGGACAGCACGCCGGCGCCGGCCGGCCGGTTGGCGATGTAGAGCGGCGCGCCCACGCCAAACTCCGCGCCCGGCTCGCCAAGCCGCAAGAACGCCGGATTCGCCGGGACCGGAAATAGGCCTTGGGCGCTGGGGGCCACGGACGTCGAATAGAGCAAGTCCCCATCCGCGGCCGGCGGGTCGCCGGCGACGGCCGCAACCGACACCCGCAGAAGACAGGTCATAGGAATCTGACCGGCTTGAACCAGGGCAACGATTGAGGGCGTCGACAGGTCCGAGATATTCGAGGTCCACGGGCACCCCTTCCAAACTGAGACGGTTTCGCCGGGAGCAATGACCGTCGACCAGGGCTTGAAGAAACGCGGCGCGAGCTGGCGCCGGCCGACCCCGTTGAGAACATCGGCCATCTCTCCCAGACGGACGTAGACGTGTTCCAGCGGCTTTTCGACGCGATGAGCAAGCCGGCCGTCAAGCGCCTCTGCAATCATGTTTACCATCGGGTTCGCGGTCTGGGGCGCCGCGCTGGGAAATCCTCTGTCAGACATCGGTAAAAACTCCTCGAACGCGTGTAGCGCGGCGCGCTGCAGTACGCCCATGAATGCGCGGTCCCATCCAAGGGACTTCGCGGTGAGTGCCGGGCCGGATGGGGCCGACGGTGGAAACACGGGCCAATTGCCGGCGTAGCGAAAGTAAGTCGTGCCGACCTTGTTCAGCTTGGCGACCTGGACGCGGACAGTCACCGGCTGGTCTTCACAATCAAACGCGGCCGCGTACCGACGCAGCCATTCGTTGAGGATTGGAGCTGCAACGCCCTGCTTGAATTCGTGCCGCTGGGGCGCCCCATACAATCCCCCCTCGAGGGTCACTCTGCAGTGGCCCCCCAAGACAGATAGTAGAGCGGCCGGCAGCTCACCCCCACCCAGCGACGCCCAAGGTAGCGCGGAATCGGTCACGCCGGCATGATGCAGTGCAGCGGGAAACCAAACAACCCAAGCGGGTAAGTGCATCGGAGCAGCGCAGCAATTATGACAGAGCGAAGGTGGATAGGGGAGACACAGCAATTTTGTTTGTCGTATTTGTGGGCGTCGTGGTGGCACCAGTGGTCCAAGCCCGGCGGGGCCGGGACCGAACCAACCGTGACCGGAATCTGCGCAGGGTTCGACGGATCCAGCTATCAGGCATGCCGGACGGCGGTGAAGCGGTTGGAGAATCGCGGAATCTTAACGCGCGTCGGAGGACATCACGCGTTGCAGGGCGCGGGCGCGTGCATCCTGCCATTGACGACACCGGACGGTGGACCGGGACGTCTTCTGCCGGTGGATTTGGATAGGCCAGAGATTGCGCTTGACGCGCTGGTTCTTGCCCTCGAGGCGCGCGCAAAGGGCGCGCCGGATGCTGCACTGCAACGTAGATTGAAGAGGTACGCGCGAGTGATTCGACTTGCGCTCGAGGTCGGCACAGCCTAGGTTTTCGGCTCTATGGCGCAAGAATACCCGAGTCTCTGGCAATGGATTTTTACTCCGGGCGCAGCCGCAGTAGGAACCGCTGTAGCAGGGGGACTCGACGCGACGGAAGCGAAAGCGGCGGTAGCTCGGGGCGAAGTTCCGCCCCCACCGCCGCCGGGCGTTCTGGAAATCGACTGGTACACCGCAGTTCTCGGATCCACCGCCGCGGCGCAGGGCTACCTGCAAATGCTGAAAACTGGCGCGGCCGGCGGAGCGGCCGCGGCGCAAGGTCTGCCAAACGCAGCTTGGGGGGGCGTCGGACTCGGCAAGAAAGACGAGGACGGACCTTGGCTCGAATTCGTCAAGGACGCCGGACGCGTCGTGATGATCGGCGGAGTTCTCGTCGGCGGCGGGTACGTCGTGGTGGAGGTCGTCAAAGCGGTCGCCGGGGCAAAAGGTAAGAAGGCATGAGCGAAGTACTCTCCAGCGTGACCAGGTGGGCACCGCTGATTGTGGAAACCGGCCGCAACGCCGGACTACCCGACCAGCTCATAGGCCCGTACACCGCGGAAATGATGGCCATGATGCACCGGGAAAGCCGCGGCAACCCGGACGCGCAGAACAAAGCCGGCCGCGGTCCCCATGGCGCGTACGGGCTCTGGCAGTTCATCACGAAGTGGTACAAGACGATTTCACCGGCGTCGACAGCTCGAGAGCAGGCGCAACGCGCGGCCGACGCAGTCATCAAGACGCAACTGCCGAACACCGGCGGAAACATCCCCTCTGCAGTCACCGCGTTTGCGGCCGGCGGGGGCGCGTTGGCCGGATGGGTCAACGGCGATGATTCTACCTACTTCGCCAAGAAGTCGGCACCCAACGTGCGCCGCGCGCATGCGCCCGGCGGACCCGTCGACAGCTACGCGGCGTGGTACGCAACTTGGGCGTCCAAGGGTTTTCCCGTCGTCACCGCCACGATTGAACGGAAAAGCGGCAAGAGCGAAACGTATCAACTCGCGGCCGCGGTGGGGCCGGTCACGGTCAAGCCGTTTTCGACGGGCTACGCCGGCAAGCTGTGCTGGCAAAACAAATGCCGGACGGTGTCGGCCTATACTCCGCCGTCCTACATTACGCGGATCCCTGCGCCACCCGGCAACGGCGTGTTCCTGAAGCTCGCCCGGACTGCCAAGGCAAACCCCTACAGCGTCCCGGTCGCGATTGCTCTGGTAACGGGTATCGCCGGGTTCTTTGCAACGCGCGCGTGGGGGTAACAGGTGGGCTATCTCACAGGGGTGACTACCCAAAATCCGGGCCTTGGATTCGGCCACAAGATGCCGGGCGGTGGGATCCTGAACGTCTCTGCGATTGTGTTCAGCGGCTACAACAAGAAGGGCGCGATTGTCCTCGCGCCGGATCCGGAAACCGGATTCGAGCTGGGGCGGCGCTACATGTTGTCTCGAGCTGGACAGACCGCGCTGCAGAACGCGTGGCACGCTGGGAACCTTGATTCGTGGTGGTCATCGGCGGTCAAGCAGGCTCTGGCCTTGTCAGAGCGCCGGGGCAATACCGCAGAGGGCGTCAAGTCTGCCGCGGCCGCGGCCAAGCGCCGGAACATCGAACACGCCAGCAAGAAAATCGAAACGGTCCAACGTCCGGCGAAGCCCACCGCAGGGATGAAACTGCCCTGGTACGCGGCGCCGGCCGCGTTCGTGGTCCTCGCGTTCGTGGGCTACCAGGTGTCCAAATGAACAACGATTTTGCTAGTAGCTGGGCCGCACTCGCGGGTGACTACGCGGCGCAGGAATTCGGGGTGACGGGCGGTGCTACGAGCGGTGTCAGCGCGCTCTACGGCGCGGGCGAGCGGGCGAGCGCCGCAGAGTCAACCGTTGACTGGAACCTGCTTGCTCGGCTTGGTTCTAACGCTCTGCCCTTCCTGTTTGGCTACGGCAAAACCGCCGCGCATGCAGAGGCAGGAAGTCCGCCCCCGCAACTCGTCCAGGTCCAAGCCGCGCCGAGTGTTCCGGGCTGGTTCTTTCCCGCTCTGACCGCGACCCTTGTTGGTGGCCTGGTCGTCTACGCTCTCAAGCCCGGGAGCAAACGACGGTGACGAGCTGGCTCCGAGACTTGGCGCGAACGGGCGCGAGAGTCGCCGCGAGGTCGACCGGAGCGTTCAACGCTGGGGTTGTCGGTGCGCGCCCGGAACCGCAGGTCATCGTTGTGAAGTCCGGCGCGCCGGATTGGTTCTATCCGGCCGCGATTCTGACGGCCGTTATTGGTGTGGCGTACTACGCCGGGAGCAGGAAATGATTGGACCTTTGTTGGCAGGGGCCGCGGGGCTGTTTGCCGGAATCGTCGCTGCAAAAGCGACAGACAAGCCGATGAAGCGCCGGCGCCGCCGGACTTCCAAGAAGAAACGCAAGGGGAAGCGCCGCAAGCGGTAGGAGCTACGATGCAATTCGCCATTCCAAACATGGGAGTCCGCGGAGACTTCGCCGCGGACCAGGTCGTCGAGCTCGGGCCAAATTCGGCACCGCTGAACACGGGTAAGCCGATTGTGACGGCAGAAGACCAGCGGCGCGCGGGGGCGCAGCTCGGGCGGGACCATGGCGAAATGATCGGCCGGATTACCGCAGAGCATGAGGCGCGCGAGCGCGCCGAAAAGCTCGAGCGGTGGGGCAAGCTCGGGGTGACTTTCTTGTTCATGGGGTTGATTGGCTACGCGGTGGCGAAGTAGGGCGCATGGCGACGAAGGTAAAGACAGGCTACAAGGTTGGGTCGGCGGGCAAGAAGGCTCGCCACTACGCCACCAAGGCCGCGGCCAAACGCGCTGCAGATAGACTGCGCGGCCGCAAGCTCAAAGGCGTCTACGTCATGTCCAACCGCAGTAAGAAATTCTGCTAGCCTCGAGCAACCACCATGGCCAAACACCGCACCATCAAAGAGGCGCAAGCCGAAATTCGAGCCCTGCGCCGCGCGAGCAAGCAGCAAGGCTCGCTCTGGAAAGAAAAGGCCAAGCAGGGCGCGGTAGGCCTTGGGGGAGACGCGGCCGCGGGTCTGTCCTCTGGCATCATTGGCATGTACGCGGCGCGGGTCGAGCTGACGCAAGGCCCGGAGCGGGCAAGCGTCATCGAAACAAGGTGCGACATCGGAGTGACGGTTTTGGGCGCGCTCGCTGGGGCGTTCTTGCCGGAACCGTTCGCGGACATTGTTGGCGCCATGCGCCACGCGAGCGAGGGCGCGCTCTCGCGCCGCTTTGGTAAGTCGATGGTATACCAGCAAGCCGGCGTGGCGACGGCGCCGGCCGCTGAACAAGACGAAGCCGGCGCTTTTGGCGAAGCCAACCAGCGCAACGGGGTAGCAGACGAATCCACCGCGACGCCGGACATCATGAACGGGCAGGGCGTGTGGGAGACAATTGGGGCCGGGCTCGGCTTCGGAGGCAGGTAGGAAATGACATACGGTGGAATCGGACGAAGCATGGCGAGCGCGGATCCCTGGGGTGACGCGTCAGAGGAGAGCATCCGCGCAGAGGATGCGAATACAAAGACGTTCATCCGCGCCATGGGCGAGAGCATGCGCCGCGGTATGGC
>JAJFHZ010000006.1 GCA_021775355.1 Amylibacter sp.
ATGTTCTTTACTAATTTGTCTGCTGCAGCTTTTGACTGCCCGGATTTCTTATTCATCTTCACTCCATATAAGTTACGATGAACCAGAAATCCTCCGTTAGTTAAATACTCAATTCTGTCCCATAGGTGCTGACGTTAGACAGTATAAAAATATGATATGAAGATAGAATTGACGTTTCTTGCCTATAGTTATACTGCTGGCAATATGAAAACCCTTCCTCCTCTGAATGGCTTACGAGCCTTTGACGCCTCAGGGCGCACTCTGACCTTTAGAGCTGCTTCCGAAGAGCTTGGCGTGACCCAAGGCGCGATTGCCCAACAAGTTCGTGGACTCGAAGAATACCTGAATATCAGTTTGTTCGAACGCCATTCTAAAGGGTTGGCATTTACTGCATCGGGTCGGAGTTATCACTCACGTATTCAGTCCGCTTTTTCTGAAATCCGAGAGGCGACTGAAAACTTACGTCCGGAACCCGGTAAAGTGGTGATCAGCGTTACACCGACCTTTGCCTCGAAATGGCTAATTCCGAACCTGCCAGACTTTACAGCAAAGCACCCAAACATTGATCTTAGAATCATGGCCACAGAACGTGTCTCAAGCTTCCATTCAGATGGCACTAATCTGGCCGTCCGACAAGGCAATCCCCCGTTTGGGGCTAGTATTGATCCGTACCTTCTGTTCAAACAGGAAATAATCGCGGTTGCGTCCAAGAGCCTTCTTGATGGGGCGGAAGTTCCATTATCATCCGAAGTTTTGAAGTCCTTGCCTAAGATACATGACACTCATGATTTATGGCCTCGATTTATGTCAAAATTGAATCTTGAGGATAAAAGCGGGCGTGGGTTGCGACTCAGCCAAACCGCACTTTCAATCGACGCGGCGGTGGCCGGACAAGGCATAGCTTTGGCAAGTCGCTTCTTGGTTGTTAATGACATTGTTGATCAGAATCTAATGCAGGTCGTCCCCGAAACGCTAAGCGGAACAGGTGACTTCTACCTGCTGGCCCGCCGTACGGACGTGCACCAACCAGCATTGCGATCCGTCATAGATTGGATGAAACAACTTGCTATTGGCGGCTGAACATCGAAAGTGAAAACAATATTCACATTATTCGTCAACGGCAGCTTAGTCCGCAAAGCTGCAATAAATACATTGTGCCACCTATAACTGCTTCGAGTTTAAAACGGGCGGTTGAATACAGACTACACTCGCACCCCCCTTCTTTATTCTGCACATCGAGATGCTTTAAGGAGTAATACAACTGCTGAATTTTCGCTCAATCCTTCTCTCAAATACTTATTTCCTATTTCCATCAATGATCGATCATCAAAACTATCTCTCTGCCTCTTTTCACTCATGAACTTCGCACGAGCTACATTTCGCTCCTGTTCTTTCAAAAGTTGTTTCATTGGTTTGGTGGAAGATTTTTTCCGGTGTGATAAACACGATTTTACCGCTTGATCGTACTCACTTTTCCGCACGGCATAGTAAGATCAAATTGGTTTGTGCCATTCCTACCTTTGCCACGACGCACACGGATGTATTTGTGTTTTTTCAAATTATTTATGGCTGAGCGGATAGTGCTATCTGAGCGGTCCAATGCATGCGCCAAGGTTGCTTCACTTGGAAAGCAAAGGCCGGTTTTTGTATGTGATGATACATCAATCTTGCAAAGACGAGTTTGCCAGAATCGGATACATTTTGATCAATAAAGACGAGTTGCGATTGTATTCAACTTCAACCCACAACAACGATTACAACCACTTGCGCATCGGACTCTCTAAACGTCACATGCGACATTGGTTACATAGACAGCCGTCGGGGCTTCATTTATGTTCCGTTATCATACCACGAACACCCCGATTGGGCTTTTCTGATGCCCAATTATTACGACCTTATTAAACACACTGGAAAAATATATGCCTCTTAAATCAATCACAACCGGACTTCTTTTGGCTTCACTCGCAATGCCGACATTTGCAGAGGGTGATGTGGAAAAAGGTGCGAAAGTATTCAAGAAATGCAAAGCGTGCCATACTGTCGGTGAAGGTGCTAAAAACAAGGTTGGCCCGATACTGACCGGCGTTATCGACGGCCCCGTTGCCGCAAACCCGGACTTCAAGTACTCCAAAGCATTTATCGCAAAAGGTGAAGCAGGCGATGTCTGGACAACCGAAGAGCTGACTGCGTTTCTGATCAAACCAAAAGCTGCGGTTCCCAAAACTAAAATGTCATTCACAGGTCTAAAGAAACCGGAAGATATCGAAAACGTTCTGGCCTATCTGGCATCATTCTAAAACATTTAAAAACAACGTAAATCGCTGCTTTATACTAGCGGTTTGCGTCAACCGACACTTAAATTCTATTGATCGTAAGCGGCAACGTTCCGTCCCTTGCCCGAACGCTTATAATTGACTACCTTTCAATTGATTATCTACGCTTGGGGGTAAACATGACATCACAACTCTGGCAACTTTCAGCTTCTGAAATCGCAAATGCGGTCAGATCAAAAAAACGATCAGCGGTAGAGGTAACAACCGCACATCTGGAACGTTTATCATCGGTCAATCCGACCTTGAATGCCGTAGTGCAGGAATTCCCCGATGAGGCTTTGGATGCGGCCCGTGTGGTTGACGCACAAATCGCCAATGGTGAAAATCCCGGCCCGCTTTGCGGCGTACCCGTCACAATCAAGGTTAACGCGGATCAAATAGGCCACGCCACAACCAACGGTTTGAAGATGCTGAAAAATTTGGTTGCCACCGCTGACAGTCCCGTAGTGTCAAATATCAAGAAAGCAGGTGGCATCATTGTCGGGCGTACCAATACACCAGCTTTTTCGCTACGTTGGTTTACCAATAATGATCTGCACGGCCAAACCCTGAACCCCCATGATAAAGACCTGACGCCCGGCGGCTCATCCGGCGGCGCGGCATCAGCCGTGGCCAGCGGCATCTGTGCAATTGGGCATGGTACTGACATCGGTGGCTCTATCCGCTATCCGGCTTATGCCTGTGGATTGCACGGGTTGCGTCCAACATTGGGGCGCATTCCGGCCTATAACGCTTCCGGTGCCGAACGCCATATCGGGGCACAGCTGATGGCCGTCTCAGGCCCGATTGCACGCACGATTGCCGATATCGCTCTGGCGCTTGAAGCCATGTCCATCTCTGACCCGCACGATCCATGGTGGGTTCCCGCCCCCATTGATATGGGTGCATTCCCGAAACGTGCGGCCCTGACCATTGCCCCCGATGGAATGCCCGTTGTGCCGGAAGTCAAAGCCGCCCTGATAGATGCAGCCAAAAAATTAGAGGCGGATGGCTGGATCGTTGAAGAAATTCCATGCCCGCCAATGCGCGAAGCGGCCGATTTAAACGCCAAGCTCTGGATGGCCGAAATGCGCTATGGCGCAAAGGAAATGATCGCAAAAGAGGCCGAAGCGGATTCCATGTTCATTTTCGACCAGATGACCAAACGTTCCCCCGACATAGACATGCACGGTTTGCTGAATGCGTTGCAATCACGCGCGGGGCTGGTACGCGAATGGTCATTATTCATGCAGAAATATCCGGTGCTACTATGCCCCGTTTCTGGCCAACTGCCATTCCCACAGCAATATGATGTCAGTTCCGAACAGAATTTCGAAGCGGCAATGGAAGCACAATTACCGCAAGTGGCGCTGCCTTTGCTTGGCTTGCCGGGACTGACGGTTTCTACTGGCTTTGCCGGCAAAACACCGGTTGGTGTACAACTGATTGCCGGGCGGTACCGTGAAGATGTGTTATTGGATGCAGGTGCAGCAATAGAACGCGGCGGATCACAGCCAAGTGTCATTGATCCGCAATTCTAGACTGTTTCTTCGATTGCCGTTTCAACAATAGCTAACGCCGCATCCAATTCTTTGCGCCCGATGGTTAGCGGCGGCGACAAGGTCAGAACACAACCTTGACTGATCTTGAAGCTCAGCCCCTTATCCAAACATTTGTAATAAATGGTTTCCGCCAAATCTGGCGCGGCAGTTTTTCGCGCCCTATCGGACACAATCTCAACCCCGAACATCAACCCCCTGCCCCGCACATCACCAATAATCGGGCAGTTTTGTGCAAAATCCTGAAGCCGCGCCATTGCATAGGCCCCAAGCTTGGCGGAACGTTCCACAAGCCCCTCTTCTTCAATAATCTCCAGCGTGGTCAATGCCGCCCTTGCGGTCACAGGGTTCTTTTCGTGCGTGTAATGCCCAATGGCAAAATCACCGCAAACATCCAGTTTTTCATCTGCAATACAGGCTGCAATTGGTAAGATACCCCCGCCAAGGGCCTTACCCAATACCGCAATATCGGGGATGAAATCATCATGTTCAAAAGCGAAAAACTTACCCGTTTTACCCAAGCCCGTTGGAATTTCATCCATAATCAAAAGTGCGCCATGCGCGTTACAAGCTTCGCGTACCGCCTGCCAAAACCCTTTGGGCGGCACATAGGGCACCGCGCGCATCGGCTCGGCAATTACCGCGGCCACATCACCTTCGCGTTCCAGAACATATTTCACCATTTCCGCGCAAGCCAATCCGCAAACATCCGGTCCTGCATGATTATAAGGGCAGCGATAACAAGCAAAAGGGGCCACATGTTCTGCGCCGGGCAACAACGGCCCTGCGATATGTGAACGAAACGTCGCTTCACCACCCACGGATGCAGCCCCAAAACCCGCCCCGTGAAACGCATCCCAAAACGAGACGGTTTTAAAGCGCCCCGTTGCCGCCCGCGCAATTTTCAAGGCAACTTCATTGGCGTCAGACCCACCTGTGGTGAACAACACCTTGTTCAGATCACCCGGTGCAATCGCCGCCAACTTTTCCGCCAATGCCACTGCAGGTTCATTGGTAAAACGGCGTGGTGCAAACGGCAGATCATCCAGCTGAGCCTTGATTGCAGCCACCAATTTTGGATGACCGTAACCAATGTGATGCACGGAATTGCCGTGAAAATCCATATAGCGCTTGCCATCCGAATCTTCGATCCAGATACCTTCCGCTTTCGCAATGGTACTAACGCAAGGGCTTGACAGGCTTTGATGCAGAAACGCTTTGGCATCGCGTTCCAGCAGCGGTGCGGATTTTGGCCCTGTCGCCTGCTCGGCCCATTCGTGCCGTGCATCCGACGTATTCGACTCGCCCTCGGTATGGTTAAAACGCTCAAACTTGGTTTTCATTTTACCTCAATCGGAAACAACGTTTATTCAGGCCATGGCAGGGAATAGGTTTTGACATTGGTGAAAAACTTCATCGCTTCGGTCACGCCTTCCTTGACTGCGTTGCCACTGTCTTTGATACCGCCAAAGGGGGATGTTTCAATACGGTACCCGGGCTGTTCCCAGATGTTGCATGTGCCCACATCCAGACCGTTGATATAGGCAATCGCCCGGTTCAGATCATTGGTACACACACCTGACGACAGGCCGAAATCGGTAGAATTGGAAATCTCCATCACCGCCTCGTCATTATCGGGAACCCGCACGATCGGTACGATCGGGCCAAAAGTTTCTTCCATGACCAGTTCACTACCGTGAGGCACCTTATCCACCACAATTGGTGGCAGCAATGCACCATGACGGCCCGGATGATAGAGTATCTCGGCGCCTTCTTTTTCGGCCTGAAACACACGGTTTTCAAACAGTTCAGCAGCTTGCGCATGTATGACACAACCCAGTTGCGTTTCGGGATCTTGTGGATCGCCAAATTTGATTGCCTTGGCTTTTTCCAGCACCAGCGGCACGAACTTGTCGGCCACACTTTCCTGAACCAAAATCCGTTTGATCGCCGTGCAACGTTGCCCCGAGTTTCCTGTGGCACCTGCAACGGCAATGGTCGCGGCTTTTTCAAGATCAGCATCCGTCAGATCATTACAAATAATCAACGGGTCATTGCCGCCCAATTCCAGCGCTTGGCGCGTATAGGATGCTTTTGACGCAATCAATTTACCCACAGGAACACCGCCGGTGAATGTGATAATATCAATGTTTTCATTCACGATCATTTCTTCACCGATGTCTTGCGGCAGACCTGTTACAATCTGGAACATCTCCGGCGGAAGACCGGCCTCATAGAGGATATCTGCCAGTGCAATCGCCGTCAGCGGGGTCAGTTCGGTTGGCTTGCAAACCATACAATTGTTGGTCGCAATCGATGGCGCGATTTTATGGCTGACCATGTTCAACGGATGGTTAAACGGTGTGATCGCGGAAATAGCTTTCACCGGTTCACGTTTAGTAAAGATTTTGCGTTCTTTGCCATTATGTGTCAGATCGCAAGAAAAAATCTCACCGTCATCGTTCAGCGCCTGTTGTGACGCGAACTGGTAGACATCCTGCGCGCGTTTTGTTTCATAGATCGCGTGCTGATGGCAGATGCCAAGCTCTAGCGTCAGCCATTTAGCCAAATAATCGCGCCGTTCCCCGATCAATTCACCCGCACGTTGCAGGATTTGGCTACGCTCATAGCGCGACAGCTTTGACTTATAAGCCGCCGCGATTTCAAACGCTTTGCGCGCGTGTTCAGCTTTACCGGCGGGCACAGTGCCAATCACTTCGTCGGTATAGGGATATTTCACCTCGACCACATCGTCGGTGAAAACGATTTCACCGCCGATGCGCATACCTTCATTTCGCACTTCAATCTTGTCCGTCACGTTTTCACCATCCTTCATATCAAAGTGCAGCAGCTTTGGTTGCATAGAAAAACGCATCAAAGTTACGTAAATCAGGGGCCGCATCCAATTCTAGCACACGATTGACAATGAACGGTACGGTTTGTTCATGCAAGCCGCCGTGGCTGCGCAACGGGTCTTTCAGTGCCGCCAGATCATGGCGATCCTCTGATGTGCCGATCGTTACATTCTCACCGGAGGTCAGTACAATATCACCAATCCGATCAGCAGGCAGACCAAAACGACCGCAAGCTTCTTCACGTCCGCAAACAAATTCAATACCGTCAATTTTTGCAAGTCGGTCGATAATGTCCTGACGATCTGCACCATCGGGTAGATACATGGTTGCAAAAGAACCAAGTGCACCGTGGTGAACCACATATGGGTCGGTGATCGGCAGGATCACACGGGCCACTGCTTCGCCCAGCCATTCGTCCATAACATCCTGAATATAAACCACATTAGGGCTTCCATCCGCGTGATGCTTCGGTTTCATGCCGTGGTCACCTGTAATAACGATTGCGGCGCCCATTTCATCAAGCTGACCCAAGTATTTATCAAAATTCTCATAAAAAGAATTCGCAACAGGTGCGCCCGGCGCATGCTTGTGTTGAATGAAATCCGTGGTTGTCAGATACATCACATCCGGTTTCCATTCCGCCAGCAGTTTCACACCTGCGGCAAAAACAAACTCGGACAGTTCTGCGGAATAAACCTCCGGCACATCCATTCCCGTCCATTTACTGCCGTTTTCGATACCGTGTTCCGCAACCGTCGTGGTATCGGAACATTCTGCGGAAAAACAAATTGCAGTGTCATTATCAAAGGCCAGTTTTGCACCAAGCAGCGCACGCAACTTGTCCTTCGCCGTTACAATGGCAACACGCGCACCCGCTTGCTGGAATTTGTGAAAGATCGTTGGTGCGCGCAAGAAACGCACATCATTCATCATCACTTCGGTCTTGGTTTCTGGATCATACAGATAGTTGCCGCAAATCCCGTGCACCGCTGGCGGGCGCCCAGTTGCAATCGACAGATTGTTGGGATTGGTAAATGATGGGATTACAGAATGTGCCAAACGATCAGTTCCGGTTTCTCTGATCCGCTTCAGGTTGGGCATCAAGCCAGCCGCAATCGCCTCTTCCAGATAGGCAGGCTCGCAGCCATCAAGACAAATCGCAATTGCACAGGTTTTCGGGGCGGCATAAGTACGGTCGTTCACGACCACTGGTGACAATTTAGTCATTTTCATTCCTTTATGAATTTCAAGCGGCCAATTTGGCGCGCTCAATCAGTGCTGCTTCGGGTGGGGCCGCATCTACGACGCCCATTTCGTCAAGTGTTTCTTTTGCTGCCCGTACGACACGGTGCATGATATGTTCATCCATCTGACCAATGCAGCCAACGCGAAAACTGTCCACAACGGTCAGTTTGCCGGGATAAATGATAAAGCCTTTTTCTTTCATCAAATTGTAAAACCCGTCGAATGCAAAGTTTTCATCTGCCGGACAGAAAAAAGTTACGATAATCGGTGATAGCCAACGATCTTGCAGCAGGGTTTCAAACCCCAGCGTACGCATGCCTGCAACGATCACATCGCGGTTACGCATATATCGCGCCCCACGCCCTGCAACACCACCTTCGGCCGAGTGCGCCTTCAATGCCACCAGAAAAGCTGCCACAACATGGGTCGGCGGCGTAAATCGCCACTGTCCTGTCTTGTTCATCGTCGCCCATTGCGCGTGAACGTCCAGACTAAGCGAATGACAGTTGCCCTTGGCCGCTTCCAACGCGTTTTTGCGCGCGATCACAAATCCGAAACCCGGGACACCTTCGATACATTTGTTGGCGGAAGACACCATCGCCTCGTACTTCAGATCCTCAAAGTCCAGATCAACCGCACCAAAGGCGCTCATACTGTCGATCAGAAACTTGCGCCCAGCCGCGTGAACCGCATCCGCAATCTCTTGCACGGGGTTCAGGATGCCTGAACTGGTTTCGCAATGGGCCACAATAACATGCGTAATGGATGGATCAGCCGCTAATGCCGCTGCAACCTCATCACCGCGCGGTGGCATATAATCGCCCTTGTCGATCAGTGTCAGCCCCAAGCCAATACGTTCAACCGTTTCCGCCGCCCGTAAACCATATGCCCCGTTCGCCAGCACCAGCACATGGCCGCCCTTTGGTACAAAAGTTCCAAGCATCGCTTCAACCGCATAGGTCCCGCTGCCTTGAATTGGCACGCAATCCAGAACATCTTTGGTATCCCCTGTCAAAGCCAGAAGCGATTTGCGCAGTTCAACGGTCATTCCGCGAAAATCATCATCCCAACTGCCCCAGTCACGCAACATTGCCTGCTTCACTTCATACGAAGTGGTCAAAGGTCCGGGGGTTAGTAGAAAAGGTTCACCCAAATGCGGGTCAGATATTTTCGCTGTGTCAGACATGGGTTAGCATCACTTTCCTGAAACGCATCTATAGGGGGGTTCTGAAGGAAAATATAATATTTGTAAAATCGTTAAATTATATTATTATATCGATTAAACTTATAGGTATAAAACATGCGCTACGTCCAGATCCGCGCCTTTCATTTTGTCGCAACTTACGGTGGGTTTTCTCGCGCCGCACAAGCGCTGTTCCTGACGCAACCTGCGATTTCCGATCAAGTCAGAAAACTGGAAGAAGAATATGACGTTCTACTGTTCAACCGACAAAAGAAACAAGTCACTTTGACAGCACAGGGTGAAAAGCTATTCGAGATCACAAAACGGTTATTCGAAGTCGAAGGGCAAGCCGTGGATTTTCTGTCTGAAAACAAAGCCTTTACCACCGGAACCCTGCGTATCATCGCGGACTCCGCCCATCACATCCTTGACCCCTTGCGAAAGTTCCGTGAGTCTTTTCCCCAGATCAAGATCGAAATTAAAACCGGCAATTCCCAAGATGTAGTCGCCGATCTTCTGTCTTATGACGCCGACATCGGGGTTTTGGGTGCCACACCGGAACACCCCAATATTCAGGTGGTAAAACTTGGCAAAAGCCCGATTATTGCATTCACTGCAAGATCAAACTCACTGTCAGCACACAAAACTCTGACAATGGAACAACTTTCCAAATTGCCGTTAGTGATGCGTGAAAAAGGATCGAAAACCCGTCAGAAACTGGAATCCGCCGCCCATACCGCAGGCGTAAAACTTATTCCTTCAATAGAGGCCGAAGGCCGCGAAGCTGTTCAGGAAATCGTTGGCTCCGGCACAGGTATCGGTTTTGTCTCACAAAAAGAATTCTCGGATAACACACATTTAACGGCCATTCAAATCAAAGGAGACCCGATTGAAATGGAAGAAGTGGTGATCAATCTGAAAGAACGCAGCGGCGGTAAGTTGATCCGCACTTTCATGGCAATGCTTAAGGCGTAACACCCAGCATCGCACCTGACGACACAACCACGTATAGACCCACCGACATTGTTGCCATCCCGATAAAATAGTGCAGCCCGTTATTCAACCGCTTCAACGCACGCACCGGGATCAAGACCAATGACATCAAAAGCGATATTGCCGCCATACCCAGAATTGAACCGGCACCGAAAACGGCAATGTAAAACAAGCCCAGCGGGGCCGAATTCAACGTCGCTGCCGTTGTCAGAATAATGGCCGCAGACCCTGCCATCCCGTGCATAACCCCCACCAGAAGCGTGCACCATGCAGTCCGGTCAGGATGCACATGCCTGTGCTTTGCAGGTGTATGGGGGGTTGTGTCGTGTTGGTGGGAATGGATGTGAATATGCTCTATACCGTCTTGGTGGCTGTGACGGTGAAAGTGTACACGATCTCGGCGCAAGCGGTAGATCACATGGGCCCCAAGCCCGACCAGCATCACGCCGACCATCATTTCCAGACCAACTGCAAATTGTGCAGACAGTGTAGTTTTCAACAGTAACGCCGCCCCACCGACAATCAACAAAACCAGCGTATGCCCAAGGCCCCAGATCATACCGTGGCGAATAATATCACGGCGTGAACTTTTATCGCTGATCAGTGCTGATACCGCAGCCATATGATCAGGCTCAAACGCATGCCCGGCCCCCACAATAAACCCTAAAACCCAGATGGAAATCACAGCATTTCCCTTAAAAAAAGTCCGCGAATATTCGCCCCTATGAAATCGCAGTAATCATTCATAAAGGGCGGGTCAATCAGGAAGTTTAGATTTTTATCAACCGCGCTAATTTACTCGGAAATCTTCGAATACTCTGTACGCATCGGGCTCATCCCCGTGAAATCAAGCGTGGTCGAAAGCGAGCGTTCTGAACAGCTATAGCTTTGCGTCAGCTGCCCTGCACCCGGTTGCGATACCGGCATGGTGCCTGAATGCCTAGGCGTTGTCACTGTCACCTCACCCGACATTGTCCCGCTGTCCTGACAGATGTTCAAAGCCCCATCCGCCGCAGACCAGCGACCTGCCGCAACAGTCATGTAACCTTCGCCCTGCCCCACCATATCGCCCTGTCGAACGGTCAGGCTAAGATCAAACGGTTCTGTGCCATAAGCCCCGTCACCGCGAAATGTCACAATACGGGGACCCGAACGGGAACGGGTGATAGGAATGCCGTTCGCACGCATCCATTCCACCGCACCGCCACCCGACATCTGCCAAGTGCCCACCAGACAGGCATCCACCGCATCTGATCCCGCGCATGGTTCACAACTGCGAATACGTTCCGCGTCGATCACGAAATCAACTGCCGCACCCGCTGTGTGCATAGCGGCAAAACGGTAATGCGCTTCACCCGCATCGACCGCATCTATGGTTTCAGGATAAATACTCCATTCAGTTTCCGTATCGCGTCTTGCAGACAGGTTGGCGGTTTCAGGTCGCACGGTATTACGCCATTCCCCACATGTATAATCCACAAAACCGTGGGTCAGAACGAAAGGTTCTAATGGGATGCGTTCGGTGCCGTTTTCGGTAAAGCCGTAGGTGTTCAAAATCGATGGGTTCAGCGCCAGAACATGATCCTGCGGATGCTTAATCTTGCGATCCACATAATCTTGCGCGAACCGCAACCAATCCGCATCACTAAGTGCACTGCGCATGGCCGCTTGCTGTGCCGACGCATCCCCACTACCCGCCATTGCATAAAGGAAAGGCATCAGGGTGGACAAACCACTGCGCCCCACTAGCCAATAGAAAAAGATACCCGCCTCATGGCGCATATCGTTCAGGGCCACCCCTGCATCTATGCCTGCATCAAAAGTCGCACTGCGATCCGTATATGGCCCGCTACCGGGCACTGCATAGGCCGAAAAAAGTTCTGCTGAACCTTCTATCCACCAATCACCACCCGTCCCGACAGTGCTCATCTGCGCGGCTGTCAGGCTGCGGTATTGCAGGCAGTGGAAAATTTCATGCGCAACGGTAACGGTTAAATCCAGTGTGTCGGTACCGGGACTAAGTGCGTATAATGTGATCAGACATTCCCCGGCGCGCCCACCACCAATCCCGCCCAGACCATCGGTCATAGCCAGAACAATACGCCCCGGACGTTCCGCTAGATCATGGGCGTCATCCAGAAACAAAAGCGTGACATCATCAATGTCATAATTCCCAAGCTCGGAAAATGCTGTGACCGCCAATTGCGCACCGCGTTCCACCGCCGCTTCAGCACCCGCAGCAAACGCCCAGTCACCGGAAATATCCTTGATCCCACGTATATACCGTGCACCACCCGGCGTGGCATAACCAAAGTTGAAAATTTCAACACAGTTCAGATCAATCGCGGTCGGTGCATCGGGAAATACCGACATATAATCCACATGGTTGCAATCGCCGAAATCCGCACGCGCCATCGACGGCAACAAGAAAAATACTGAAAACACAAAGATAAGAACGCGTTTCATAACCGTCTTCCCAATTCCATACAGGGATTATCTTATCATATTTGATGGGTTTTGTCGCCCGTAGGTTATTACAACCCGACCAGTGCAGCCCCCATACGCCCCAATTCGTCCGAACATTTCGCCCCACGCCCGCAACCTGCAAATGCAACGGCAACACTATCAGATTGCCGCGCAATCAGTGGCATATTATCGGCAGTGTACGTGGTCATGCAGGCCTCTGTATGCGTCGCTTCAATGCGTAAATCAGGCATCAGTTCCTTCATTATGGCCTTTTGATGCTCACCGACCTTTGCCGTACCCGTACCTTTGAACCAGGCCTTTAATTCCGCAACATTTTCCAGCGGCACATCCGCCAGCTCATAACCGAGTTTCAGATATGTTTTACCATTCGGATAGCGAATAGGCGGTAACAGATACGGGTCGCGACCATCGGCAAAACACATAACCAAAGATGGCATATCCGATAGTCGTGCAACCTCTTCCGGGTTAACTTCAAAAAATGTAATGGTGCGTGCATAAGATTGAACGGGCAAAGGTTGCGGCAACACCATATTGGTAAAACCACCAGCCGCTACCAGAACTTGATCCGCCGCAACCTCACCCTTATCGGTGGTAATAACTGCCCCGCGCTTGTCTTCGGCAATCGCAAGTGCTGTGGCATCCACCCAAACAGCCCCGGCACTTTGGGCTGCAACGGATTGCGCCCTGACCAATTCTCGCGGGTTGATATAACCTGCCGCGGTGGGTTCGTAAAATGCCTGAGCACCCTTTTCAAACCGGAAAAATGGAAACGCCTGTTCCAAAGCCGTGCCCGTATAATGGTCACACACAATATCACCCGTCTTTTGCACATGACTGACGTCTTGAATAAATGCGCTGCCCTCTGGCCCCAGCATCATCGCACCACTTTCCGTAAAAAAAGCAATGTCGCTTTGCGCTTCTATTTCCGCATAACGCGCAATTGAAGCCCGCGTTATATCTGACCAAAACATCGTCTGATCCAACACTCGCGTGATACGCCCTTCATCATAATGACTACCGAAAACGCCCGTATGACTAGCCTTGTCGGCAGGCTCTGACGGCCCAACCAACGTTACCTGATGCCCCGCATTCGCCAAATGGCGTGCAGCGGCAGACCCGATCATTCCGCGCCCGATAACCGCAATATGTGTCAAATCAATTCCCCGGCCAAACGTTCCAGCATTTTCAGGCATTCATCCAGTTGCGATATTTCCACAAATTCGTCAGGCCGGTGCGCCTGTTCAATCGACCCCGGCCCGCAAAGGGCTGAACTGATGCCCGCACCGTGAAACAGCCCTGCCTCGGTTCCGAATGAAACAACACCAGTGGAATTACGCCCCGTCAAATCACGGATCAATCTGACCGCTTCGCTATGCTCATCCGGCTCCAGCCCCATGACTTCACTGCAAAAGATTTCTTCAATATTGGCTTTGGCTGATTTCGCCTTCATTTCAGGAAGCAAAACCGTATCTACAAAACCCTGCATCGCATCGCGCAAATAGTCATGATCCGATTGTTGCACCGAACGCATTTCCCATTCGATCAAAGCTTTGTTCGGGATGACATTATGGGCCACGCCCGAATGCAACCCACAAACAGAGCTGGTGGTATAGGGCGGCTCAAAACTTGAATTCACAGGCGCACGTGTTGGCATTTCTTCACGTATTTCCATCAAACGCGCTACAAATCTACTGGCATATTCCAGCGCATTTACTGCCTGCCCCGGCAGACTGGAATGGCCTTCAACCCCGGTAAATTCGGTCGAATACCCCGAGCACCCTTTATGGCCGTCAATTATCCCCATAGACGTGGGTTCGCCGATAATACATACCGACGGTTTCAGCCCGCCTTTGACCAACTGATTGACCAAAACACGCGCACCTGTACAGCCGGTTTCTTCGTCATAGGTAAAAGCAAAATGGATCGGACGTTTCAGTTCCTGTTTTGCATAGATTTGCGCCGTAACCATGCTGGCGGCAATAAAACCTTTCATGTCACATGACCCGCGGCCATATAGTTTTCCGCCCTCATTACGCATAGTGAACGGATCAGACGACCAATCCTGCCCTTCCACAGGCACCACATCGGTGTGGCCCGACAGGATAATACCGCCATCCCCGTTCGGTCCAAGGGTCGCAAATAGGTTCGCTTTGCCCGCCTCTTCCGAAGTCAGTTCGCACCGTGCGCCCAAAGCCGTCAGATAATCCTGTATATAGGTGATACAGTCCATATTGCTGTCGCTTGAAATCGTGGGATACGCGATCAGGCGACCCAGCACATCTATCGTTTCATTCAGTCGGCTCATCCTGCACCCCTAATCTTTCACAAACAATTTACGTGGGACATCTGCCAACGGCTCTGCCACGCCATTGTTACGGATGCGTAAAGTCTCGGTAATTTCCAACCCCCAGTCGGCCATCCACAGGGCAGGCATAAAGTGGAAGGTCATATTGGGTTCCAGCACCGTGGTATCAGTTGAGCGAATGGAAAATGTCCGCTCGCCCCAATCAGGTGGATAGGACAGACCAATGGGATAGCCGCAGCGGCCATCGCGTTCAATGCCGTGTTTGCCCAGTACATTATAAAAAGCCTGCGCCACATCACCTGCCGTATTGCCCGCAACCGCAGCCCCAATTCCGGCATCAATACCTTCCAAAACCACGCTTTCGGCAAATTTCACATCTTCTGGCGGCTTGCCCAACCAAATTGTACGGCACAAGGGGGCATGATAGCGGCGATGACAGCCTGCAATTTCAAAAAAAGTACCTGAATTGTTTGGAATAGGCTTATCATTCCAAGTCAAATGTGCCGCAGCCGCCTCATCGCCCGTTGGCAATAACGGGCAAAGTGCGGGGTAATCACCGCCGAAATCGACACCATCCTCGGACGCCCCCCAAATTCCGGTGTGATATATTTCAGCTGCAACCTCATTCTTGCGTTTACCCGGTTCAAACACTTCAAAGATTTTAGCGTGCATTTTTTCGACAATACGTGCCGCACGGCGCATATAGACCAGTTCCTGATCCGATTTAACCGCACGTAGCCAGTTGACCAGTGCCGTGGCATCTTTGATCCCTCCACCAAGTTCCGTTGTCAAAACCTGATGTGCTTTGGCGGTATAATAGTAATTCTCCATCTCTACGCCCAGATGCAGGCCCGCCCAACCCCGGTCGCGGATCAGAACGGCAAGATGTTGCATTGCATGGCGTTCGGTGGACATGACATAATCGTCGGAATAACCCACAATATTGTCCATATCCATATAGCAGGTTTTACCGGCACCCACCGCATCCATCGCACGGCCCCAGAAAACGGGTTCACCTGATGGGCCGATTAAAATCCCCTGATGTACATAAAAGCTCCAGCCGTCATAACCGGTAAGCCACGCCATATTACTGGGATCACATGTAAATAATAATTCAATTCCCGCCGCTTCCATTGCACGGCGCACTTTAATCAGGCGATTTTCATATTCGGCACGAGTAAAGGATAATTCAACATCCGGCATTGGCGACTCCCTGTAAATACTAAATGGAGCCTACGCAGGAATGCGGACAGGTCAAACGAAAAGGGCGGCCCAAATGGACCGCCCCGGTACTGATTTTCAAGTTCGCTTAATTGGATGTTGCAGCAGCAGCGGCATCCGCGGCAGCTTTCGCAGCTTCTGCGGCGGCTTCAGCGGCGGCAGCTTCAGCTTCTGCGGCAGCATTAGCAGCAGCCTCTTCGGCTTCTGCGGCGGCATTAGCAGCGGCCTCTTCGGCTTCGGCAGCAGCACTAGCAGCGGCCTCTTCGGCTTCGGCAGCAGCACTAGCAGCGGCCTCTTCGGCTTCTGCGGCGGCATTAGCAGCAGCTTCGGCTGCAGCCTCTTCGGCAGCTTTCGCAGCAGCTTCAGCTTCGGCTGCAGCCTCTTCGGCAGCTTTCGCGGCGGCAGCTTCTGCCTCAGCAGTGGCTTTGGCTGCTGCTTCAGCTTCCATCTGTACTTTTGCGGCAGCTTCTTCAGCAGCGCGTTGTTGTTCAGTGTACCAATAAACACCACCGGCAATTGCCAATAGCACAACTAAAGTAATAATCTTTTTCATAACCGTCTCTCCATGTTTCGGTTCCAGGCCCCTAAAGACAATGTTCATTTGCGCCTTGAGCCCTGAAATTGCAAGGGGAACCACTCTTTAAATTCGGAAAACGGCAAAAACCCGGTATTTCCAACCAAATACGGTAAAACCACGCTTGACCTTCTGGCTTGTGACAGACAGACAGGTTTATAGCTTGATCGAACTGCGTTTCAGCATTAGATTTCGCGCAAAGTTAATATAAGAAGGATTTGAAACCATAGCCCGCAGACCGCACCAAGCGCCCCCGACGCGCGAAACTGGACCCCGCGTGAATGAACGCATTACCTCAGATGAAATTCGATTGATTGGCGCCGATGGTGGCAATGTTGGTGTAGTAACACCTGCACGCGGCATGGAACTGGCTGATGAAGCGGGTTTGGATCTGGTTGAAATTTCACCAAACGCCAATCCACCTGTTTGCAAGGTGATGGATTTTGGTAAATACAAATACGAACAACAAAAACGCGAAGCTGAAGCCCGCAAAAAACAAAAAATCATTGAGATTAAAGAGATCAAATTTAGACCCAATACCGACACCCATGATTTTGACGTGAAAATGCGCAATGTGTACAAATTTCTGGCCAATGGCGACAAAGTAAAAATCACCATGCGGTTCCGTGGTCGTGAAATGGCTCACCAAAATTTGGGAATGCAACTTCTTATGCGTGTAAAAGAGGCCGTATTGGAAGCCGAGGCAGGCCAAATTGAGAACCATCCAAGGTTAGAAGGACGTCAAATGTCGATGATGATCGGACCGATTTCCAAATAAGTTCGCGAATATATCCAAACAATCAAAGCGCGAAACATCTTCGCGCTTTTTTATTGCCGATTACCGAAGTATCCGTGCAGCCAAAATAGGTCCGTGATCCGGCGTTTGCACGATGACAGCCGTTTGGGCACCTTCGTCCACTGATTGTTCAAGCACCCATCCCTGTTGGCCGTTCCATTCGCCTACACGTTCCCATGAGGTGACAATATTTGTATGTTTCAACGTCAGCCCGCGATTTTCACCGGCTTTGACTTCGGTCACGTAGTTCGGCTCGTATTGTACAACAAAAACATCTGCGATTGAAATTGTATCATCACTTGGGTTGATACTGATTTGAAAACCCCCTGTTTGTTTTTCAACGTTCAACAGCACTTTATCCGCCTGCTGCCCAAACTTTTTCAGCTGCGTTTCAATTTTCTCTGGCTTGGCACCGGCGACGTAAGACTGACCCTGAAAAAACATTTGCGGTGTCACTAGGCGATAGCGGCTACCAAGAACCATATTGTAATATTCCTGACGGTCGGTGAATTTCGCCATGGAAAACTGGTCTTTCCAGCCAAGGTAATCCCAATAATCCACATGCATCGCGAGGGCCAATACATTGTCACGCTCAGCCAGTTTAGCCAAAATCTTATCCGCCGGTGGGCAGGATGAACATCCTTCAGAAGTATAAAGTTCCACGACAATAAGCGGTGCATCTTCCCCTGCATAAGCAGTTGTTCCGAATATGGCCAAGACCAACGACACAATCAAATTGCGCATAAATGCACCCATTTCATTTCTACATGGAATCAATAATTAGATCATGCTGCGGCATAAATCCAATAAAGTGTTTGCGACTAAACGTTACAAAAACACGGAATTGCATAATTTTATTGTGATTTCGGTGAAAACCGGCAATCTGCACAAAAATACCGGAACACACCTATGGACATGACAATTCTCATCGCAACAGCTGCATTTCTTGCAGGTATCTTGAACGCCATCGCAGGTGGCGGCACTTTCCTGACTTTCCCCGCTCTTGTCTTTGCAGGTGTTCCTCCGATTATCGCCAACGCCACCAGTGCAATCGCGGTTTTTCCGGGCTATCTGTCATCTGCCGCTGGCTTTCGCGCCGATATTGCCACCATCAACCGCCGCCAACTGATCCGGCAATCCGCGCTTTCACTCGCAGGTGGCCTGATTGGCGCACTGTTGTTATTAATCTCATCCAACGATTTCTTTACCATAATCGTGCCGTTCCTGCTGCTGGCATCCACCGCGATATTTGCCTTTCAGGATCGTATTCTGGCATGGGGCCGCAACGGTGGTTTGCAACTGACACCATATGGGGCCGCCGGAACATTGGCGGTTTCAATCTACGGTGGTTATTTCAACGGCGGTCTGGGCATCGTTCTTTTGGCCTTATACGCCCTATGGGGACTGACCAGCCTGAACCTGATGAATGGTTTGAAGAACGGTATATCCTTTGTAATCTCGGCTATTTCCGTGCTGACATTCGCCCTTGCGGGCCTGATTGTCTGGCCTTCTGCCATCATCATGATGGTCGCAAATATCCTAGGTGGTTATATCGGTGCCAAAATCGCCAAACGTTTAAGCAAACCCGTGGTGCGCACAATTATTATCACCGTAGGTTTGGTGATGAGTTGTGTGTTTTTCTACCGACTTTTGAATTAAATTTATTTGTCTGTCAAAACAGGCCGTATCGTCTCTTCCAGAATGCGCTTGGTGATCGGCCCCGCGTGACGCAGTAAAACCTTGCCGTCCCCATCTATGATAAAGGTTTCAGGTACACCGTACAGGCCCCAGTCCAGCCCCGTACGTCCCTCGTCTTTGGCGATTTTTGTATAGGGGTTGCCAAGTTCCTCCAGAAACCCCGTCGCATTACTGGCCTGATCTTTGTAGTTGATACCGTGGATCACGATACCTTCGTCCGCCAAAGCTTGCAATGTGGGGTGTTCGACGCGGCACGGCCCGCACCAGCTGGCCCAAAAATTGACCAATTTGATGCCGTCCGCCGTCAGGTCTTCTGCCGTCAGTTTGGGCAGATCACTTAGCTGAGTTGTGGTCAACAACGGAGCATCGCGCCCGATCATAGTGCTGGGTAGGCTGTTGGCATCTTCTCGGTTCAACCCGAATGCAAACAAGGCCGCAAGGGCTATAAAGATCAGCGGTGGGGCTGCGACCCAAGGGGATATTCTACTTGCCACGGCGTGCCTCCTCTGCATCCAGTAGACGCTTCGCACGACGGCTTTGCATCCAAGTCAGGGCAACAAGGCCGATCAAAAACGCGAACGAAGTAATATAGGCCAGTATGACCGTATCGGCATATTTTCCAAGATCAGGCATCATTCATCCATTCCTAGCTTGCAATACGGCGGCCCGGCGCAGGCGTATTTCGGTGCGGGTTCGAATGAAAACAAGGGTGACGAACAACAAAAAGAAACCGGCAAAGCATAAAAACAATGGATAGATATAGGCGTTGTCCACATGCTGCTCTTTGTTCACGGCAATGGATGCGCTTTGGTGTAACCCCTGATTCCAGAAATTCACCGCATAGCGGGACAGAAATGCAAAAACAGAGCCAACCATGCACAGTATTGCAGTCAGGTCTGCGGCCACGTCCGTATCTTCAATCGCATTCCACAACGCGATATAGCCCAGATAAAAGACACACAGGATCATGAAACTGGTCAGGCGCGGATCCCACGCCCAATATGTCCCCCACATCGGCTTGCCCCATATGGCACCCGTACCAAGGGCAATCAGGGTCATGGTTAACCCGATAGGTGCGGCAGCTTTAGCGGCCAGTGCAGATACGTGATGGCGACGGATCAGCCAAATCAGGCTTGTCACCAACATCATAAACCACACACTTACTGCCATTGTGGCTGTTGGCACATGTATGAAGATAATCTTGACGGTAGAACCCTGCTTATAATCGTCAGGAGTACCGAAAAAGCCCCATAAGACACCTGTCACCAAACATAGAGCTGTCAAAATCGACAGAATCGGTATCAGACGGCCCGTAAGCCCCATAAATTTAACCGGATTTGCGTATTCCCAAAATGACATAAAGGTGTTTTAGCCGTTTTTATAGGTAGGGCAATGGGGGAGTTGTCACAGGGGGAACTTGGGCGAACATATTCCCACCCATGGTGTTTTTATTTATTGGCATTCGGATGGTTTTCCACCAAGCGCGATCTTGCCCGACAATTCAGGTTTTGAGCGATTGGGGTAAAAGCATATTGCCGGAACAGATCGGGGTTTTGTTGTTGGTGAGCATGCCAACGATTAAATTTAAAACGCCCTGAGCAGGATCATTCTTCCAACAACCACTTAAACGTGAAGGTCGCAACAGTCGCGGCCAACAGTTGCATGGCGATGAATGCAGGGATATGTGCGGGATCAATGCCGGCAAATGTGTTCGAAAACCCGCGTGCGATTGTCACGGCCGGGTTGGCAAATGATGTGGACGACGTGAACCAGTAAGCGGCGGTGATATACAATCCAACCGCATAGGGGATCGCATGAGAGTGGGATTTCAGGCAACCAAGGATGGTTGCAATCAACCCGAATGTGGCTACAAATTCACTGATCCACTGACTTGTACCGGTACGGGCATGGGTTGACGGGTCGATCAGCGGGTTTTCGAACATCAGATGTGCGATGAACACGCCGATAATCCCGCCGATAATTTGTGCACCAACGTAAAGCACTGCATCGAGCTTGTTGAGTTCCTTGCGCAAAACAAACACCAATGTCACCGCTGGATTAAAATGTGCCCCCGATATGGGGTTAAAGATCAGGATCAACACGACCAGAATGGCCCCCGTAGGGATGGTGTTGCCCAAAAGGGCTATGGCGACATTACCACCCGCCAACCGTTCGGCCATAATGCCGGATCCTACAACTGTGGCCAATAAGAACAATGTGCCTAACCATTCGGCAAATAATCTGCGTTGCATAGGTGTTACTCCTGATTTTGAATAAGGTTTTCAGCTTGATGAAGGGCTGAACAATATTTGGTAGTATCAACATTACCGCCTGTTAGTATCACGGCAATGGTTTTGCCTCTGATGTCAATCTTACCGTTTAGAACGGCCGCAAGGCCAACGGCGGCCCCCGGTTCCACCACGGATTTGTAATCGTCGAAGGCGCATTTCATTGCCATGCAAACCGCATTGTCACTGACCGACAGGCCGCCTGCCAGAAGCGCCTTGTTGATCGAAAATGTTGTTTTACCGGGTGTGGGCGTCATGATTGCGTCGCAAATCGTTTTGCGCCCAGTGGGGTTGGACAACCGCTTGCCCGCCAACAATGATCGGCAGGTGTCATCGAATAATGCAGGCTCTGTGGCATAAACTTGGGTTGTTGGGCTAAGGGCTGCCATGACAATGGCTGAAACGGCTGTCAGCCCACCACCACCGCACGGGACAAGAACGGCGTCAAGTGTGGCATCACTTGCAACTGCTTGGTGATATAATTCGAACGGCACGGTTCCCGCACCTGCCATCACACGCCGGTCTTCGCTTGGTGGGACCATGACGCGATGTGTTGCATCACGCATGCGCCGCGCTGCATCATCACCCAATTCGGCAGCGCGATCATAGGTCACAACGTCACCGCCGAACTGACGAATACGATCCATTTTCAAGGCAGAGGCATCATTAGGCATCACGATCATTGCAGATGTGCCGACAAGCGAAGCTGCAAGGGCAACGGCCTGTCCATGATTGCCGGACGAATAGGCAATCACACCACGTTTTTTTGCGTCTGCATCCAGCTGGCGGATACGGTTATAGGCACCGCGGATTTTAAACGCACCTGTGCGTTGGGTATTTTCCGCCTTGATCAGCAAACGCCCGCCAAGGCGCACGTTCACTTCGGTATTTTCCATTAAGGGCGTGTAAGTGGCAATGCCGGACAGGGCGGTGGCGGCTTCTTGAATATCTGCCAGTGTAGGCGCACTAAGCTGTTGTTCTTCATTGTTTTTACTCATCCTCCCCCCTCCTTTATATGCATTCAAATCGATTTTTGATTAACGCGGTTAATCAGATCAATACCGCTTTCATGGCGTTCACTATAGCGTTCCACCAAGTAGTCTTTGGCATCACGTGTCAGTAATGTGAACTTCATCAATTCTTCCATCACATCGACCATACGATTGTAATTGGAGCAAGGTTTCATCCGATCGTTATCGTCAAATTCTAGAAATGCCTTGGGGGTAGAAGATTGGTTCGGGATGGTCAAAAGCCGCATCCAACGGCCCAGAATACGCAGTTGGTTCACGGCGTTAAAACTTTGCGAACCACCGTTTACCTGCATCACCGCCAGAGTTTTGCCTTGGGTCGGCCTGACTGCCCCCAACGACAAGGGTATCCAGTCTATCTGGGCCTTCATGACGGCTGTCATGGCCCCGTGGCGTTCAGGCGAACACCAGACCATGCCATCGCACCATGTCACAAGATCACGCAATTCGCGCACTTTGGGATGGGTTTCGTCCTGATCGTCTGGCAAAGGCAGGCCCGAAGGATCATACAGGCGGGTTTCGGCACCAAATCTGTTCAAAACCCGTTCCGCTTCCAATGATATCAACCGGCTGAACGAGCGAGTGCGCAACGAGCCGTAAAGCAGCAATATTTTTGACGGATTTTGGATTTCAGATGTTAAACCCAATTGGGATTTATCAACCTGGCGAAAATGTTCATCTGCAATATTAGGCGTGTCGGTCACAGGGTTTTTCCATCTTTGTTAACGATGACGCTGCCGTCTTCTTTTAGAATTGGGAAATCGGGTATGACATCAAGGATATCCAGAACAGCTTCGGATGGACGACAGAGCTTTACACCTTTAGGTGAACAAACAATCGGTCGGTTTACCAAAACAGGATGTAAAATCATCGCATCAAGCAAAGCTTCATCGCTGATCGCCGGGTCAATCAGGCCAAGCTCATCGGCCGGTGATTTTGTGGTACGCAATGCTTGCCGGGGCGTTATGCCAGCGGCAGCAAAAAGACCCAATAGCTGTGGCTTTGTCCAGCCGGTATTCAGATACTCGATGACAACATGGGGTTCTTTGCCGGCTTTAATGATCGCAAGCACATTGCGAGATGTGCCACATGCGGGGTTATGATAAATAACGAGTGTCATTGTCTTCCTTGTGTTCTTTCGGGGTGCACGTGATTTGGTCGATTAAAGGTTCACAAAATTCGGGTTTACCGCCACAACAATCTTCCATCAAGAATGCCAGCAGACCATGTATGCCATCGTAATCCGCAAAATAACGAATGGTTCGGCCCATGCGTTCATTACGAATCAAACCGGACTGCAGCAAGATCGAAAGATTGGCAGACATGGTATTTTGGCGAACATTCAGCCTTTGCCCCAATTCCCCCGACAACATTCCGTCATTGCCTGCCTTAACAAGCAGACGAAAAACATCCAATCGGGTCGGTTGACTTAGGGCGGAGAAGGCTACGGGTGCGTTTGTTATATCCATATATCATGAATTATTGATATACTGACACCCTGTCAAGACAGATGTTTCGGTCTACCCCTTTAGATTGGCCTTTAACGCCAATGCGCTGGCAAACGGCATGATTGCGACGCTGAACATAGTCAGTCCCGCAAGTAAGATCAGGCTTGGCAACGGGTTCAAACCGTCAACGGATTTCGTAACGGTGACAGCTCCGAAAATCAGGGTCGGTATATAAAGCGGCAACACAAGAAGGGACAGCAAAAGCCCACCACGCTTGACGCCGACAGTGACAGCCGCCCCGAATGCACCGATGAAAGACAATGCAGGCGTTCCAATGGCAAGGCTTGCAATAAGCCATGGATAAGCAAGTTCCGACAGGTTCAACAGGTAGCCCAAGGGCATGGCGGCGATAGTCAGGGGTAGACCGGTCGTGATCCAATGAGCCGCAGCTTTGGCAGCTGTAATACCCGACAGGGGCAAGGGGGATGTGGCAAGGACATCCAACGTGCCATCCTCATAGTCCAATTGAAAGATGCGGTCGAGCGATAGAAGACAGGCCAGCAAGGCACCGATCCAAAGGATGCCGGGTGCAATGCGGGCCAAAAGCGTTAGATCGGAACCGACACCGAAAGGAACAAACATCACCACAATCAGGAAAAAGGCAAGTGCCAGCCCGAAACCACCGCCGGAACGAAAAGCCAGTTTTAAATCACGCACAAACAGGGCCAGCATCAATATGATCCTTCCAAAAATATGGACGTATCAATGTGTTTTGTTGGACCAAATCGGGCCAGATCAAGGGTTTTAGCAGTTGGAATATCCAGATCTAGGTGGGTGGATAGCACTGCAATCCCCCCCTGTCCGCAATGTTCGGAAATGCTTCTTGCAATCAATTGTGTGTGTTCTGTATCCAACGATGTGGTGGGTTCGTCCATCAGCCAAATTTTACGGTTCGATAGGGTCAGCCGCGCCAATCCAAGGCGACGTTTTTGGCCTGCGGACAGATTGGCGGCATAGCGATCAGCAAGTTGGCGCAAACCAAAGCGATCAATGACCGCAGCAATCGTATCCGTTCCGTATACGCCTGCCCAAAACGACAGGTTTTCAACCACGGTCAGTTGATATTTCACCGCATCCAGATGGCCGGAATAAGCGACGTCATCATGATCCAGTTCCAAGGTGCCACTTGCAGGTTGGCCAAGTCCCGCAAGCACGCGCAACAGGGTGGATTTACCAACACCGTTGGGCCCGCGCAGAATCAGACAATCTTTTGTCGACAGGTAAAAACTGACATCTTGCAAGACTTGGCGCGCGCCGCGCGTACAACAGATATTATTGGCTATAATCGTCATGCGGGATGGATAGCGCAAAGTGGGGGGGATGGGAAGCTGCTGTCACAGCTTATCGCCCCGTCGCCCTTTCCGGTGGCGGGGTTTATCGTTTCATATGAATGTATCAACAAGAAGGTGGGCCCACCGATGTGGTTGTATATGCCGAACAAAGGTTTTTACCCTTTGCACCTGATCCTAACAGTTAAGTTTTGGTGGTTTCCTAAGTTTGGCGCTGTTACCCGCCCTTCGAAAACCCGTTAACCACTTTTGACGTCGGGGATAGGTATACACCGGGATTGGTTGAGGGATCGTAAAGTGAGCGTACGGTTTCATAACAGAAACTGGTCAGGTGAATACCTGATTATACGGCCATGCTACGGATATTTTGATATAAAAAGGGCCGCGACCAGCGCGACCCTTTCATCGTTCAGACCCATAAGAGATTACCGACGGAAACGTTTCTGCGGATTATATGGGTGGAACAATTTGGTTATATGGTGTGCGCCGCGCCTTAAGACATCAAAGGCCGCTTCGCTACGAATTTGATGGGCGCGATCCATTGCTTTTTTGATTACTTTCAGATCAGTTTTGCTAGACATTTTAAATCACCTTTCATAGGTATGTACCTGTTAAAATCAATGTATATTTAAATTTACAGCAATCACAAACGAGACTTTCTTTTCTTTCAGTTAAGTTATACTGATGTGAAATGAATGATCGACTGCCCCCTTTAACTGCACTGCGCGCTTTTGAAGCTGCCGCGCGTCATATGAGTTTTGCCCAAGCTGCCGCAGAGCTGCACGTCACCCCGGCCGCGTTAAGCTTTCAGATTAAATCGCTGGAAGAACATCTGGGCGCGCCGGTATTTCACCGCCTGAACCGCAGAGTGGAATTGACCGATGTGGGTCATACGCTGGTTGCAGGGGTCGCTGAAGGCTTTGAAGCGCTGCAATCCGCATGGTCTACCGCATTGCGCCAGTTGGATCAGGGGCATTTGACGGTGACGGCGGGGCCTGCGTTTATGGCCGCCTGGCTTGCGCCCAGAATGTCAAAATTTGTAACCACGCATCCGGAACTGGAATTGCGGCTAACCGCCAGTTTGAAATTATTGAACTTCCAAAGGGATGGGATTGATCTGGCGATCAGGTTCGGACCTGTATCCGATCAAGGCTATTTTTCGGAAAATCTGTTTCAAGATTGGGCAACACCGATGATGACACCCGAACTGGCGGAGCGGATAAAAATACCGCAAGACTTGTGTACGCAAACAATTATCGGTCAGGGCAGCAATGAGATTTTGCATTTGATTGAAAGATGGGACGAGTGGTGCAAGGTGACAGGCATTAAAATCCCCGAAGCAAAAGGGCCGTATTTTTCGACGCCCGACGCAGCATTGAACTATGCTGCCAACGGTGGTGGCGTGGTCTTGGGGCGGGTATCTTTGGCTGAACCCTATTTAACAAGTGGTCGCTTGGTCGCCCCCATAAAACAAGCAGTACGCCGCGAGATATATTACCGCATCGTCTGTCCTTCGGGACTGGAAGACGATTCAAATGTCGTGACCTTTCGTGAATGGATCAAAGAAGAAGTAAAATCCCTTGCGACATTTGCGGACGATCGGGAATTTGTGTAATATGCTTATGAATATCGCACAGCCTTATTAAATCTACAGGATAAATTTAGCCTCTTTACGAGGTGTTATTCCACATATCACGGCAAATTGCATACCATTGCATACAATTCCCCTTGCGAGACTCATTTAATTGGTGCAAAAGCCCAGTAATTCCTTTTAACCAGACCAAATCGGAGGTTCCATGACTGTTACCGTAGGCAAAGACAGCAATAAAACCCGCAAAACCCTGACTGTTGGCGGCCAATCCGTCGACTATTACTCTATTCCGGCGGCAACGGCTGCGGGTTTGGGGGATTTTTCCAAACTTCCGGTTGCATTAAAAGTGGTTCTGGAAAACATGCTGCGATTTGAAGATGGCGGGCGTACGGTGTCAACTGACGACATCAAAGCGTTTGCGGATTGGGCGTTAAAAGGTGGCAAGAACCCGCGTGAAATCGCCTACCGCCCTGCCCGTGTATTGATGCAGGATTTCACAGGCGTGCCCGCAGTTGTGGATCTGGCCGCAATGCGCGACGGTTTGGTGGCTTTGGGGGGCGATCCTGAAAAAATCAATCCGCTTAGTCCGGTTGATCTGGTCATCGACCACTCTGTCATGATTGACGAATTCGGAAATCCGCGTGCATTCAAGATGAATGTAGAACGCGAATATGAGCGCAACCTTGAACGCTACACATTCCTGAAATGGGGTCAGAAAGCGTTCAACAATTTCCGCGTTGTACCGCCCGGCACAGGAATTTGCCATCAGGTGAACCTTGAATATCTTTCGCAAACGGTCTGGAAAGATGCCGATCAAAACGGTGTCGATGTGGCCTACCCTGATACGCTTGTTGGCACGGACAGTCACACCACAATGGTGAACGGTGCTGCCGTTCTGGGTTGGGGTGTTGGCGGGATCGAGGCCGAGGCCGCAATGTTGGGCCAACCGATTTCCATGTTGATCCCCGAAGTTGTGGGTTTTGAGCTGACGGGCAAGATGATGGAAGGCACAACAGGCACCGATCTGGTACTGAAAGTCGTGGAATTGCTGCGCGAAAAAGGCGTGGTTGGCAAATTCGTTGAATTTTACGGCAAAGGCTTAGATGTTCTGCCATTGGCGGATCGTGCGACGATTGCCAACATGGCACCTGAATACGGCGCAACCTGTGGCTTCTTCCCGATTGATGACGAAACGCTGCGCTACCTGCGCAACACGGGTCGCGATGAAGATCGGGTTGCGTTGGTTGAAGCATATGCCAAGGAAAACGGTTTCTGGCGTGATGCAGATTATGCACCTATTTATACCGATACATTGCATCTGGATATGGGCACGATTGTTCCGGCAATTTCCGGCCCGAAACGGCCCCAAGACTATGTGGCTTTAACCGATGGCCAAACAGCGTTCCGAAAAGAGATGGAAGAGACTTTTAAACGCCCCATGGGCAAGGAAGTTGCGGTTGAAGGTGAAGATTACACGATGGAAAGCGGCAAGATCGTTATTGCTTCGATCACATCATGCACCAACACATCAAATCCATATGTGATGATCGGGGCGGGGCTTGTGGCGCGCAAAGCGGCCGCACTTGGCCTGACACGGCAACCGTGGGTGAAAACCTCGCTTGCACCCGGCTCTCAGGTGGTTTCGGCCTATCTGGAAGCGGCTGATCTGCAAAAGGATCTGGATGCACTGGGCTTTAACCTGGTGGGTTATGGCTGTACGACCTGTATCGGCAATTCCGGCCCAATCCAAAAAGAATTGTCGGCCGCGATTGCCGAAGGTGATCTGGTGGCAACTTCCATCCTGTCGGGCAACCGTAACTTTGAAGGGCGTATTTCGCCTGATGTGCGCGCCAATTATCTGGCTTCACCGCCATTGGTTGTGGCCTATGCAATTGCAGGTACGCTGGACATCAATCTGGCAACGGATGTGATCGGTACGGATAAAGACGGTAACGATGTTTACTTGCGCGATATCTGGCCAACGACACAGGAAGTGGCTGAAATGGTTGAAGCAACTGTAACGCGCGAAGCCTTCCTGTCGAAATATGCCGACGTATTCAAAGGTGATGAAAAATGGCAGGCGGTGGAAACCACCGACGCGAAAACCTACGATTGGCCTGCTGCATCAACCTACATCCAAAACCCGCCATACTTTCAAGGCATGGCGGCAGAAGCCGGAATTATTTCAGACGTGAAAGGCGCCAAGGTTCTGGCCCTTTTGGGTGATATGATCACAACTGATCACATATCGCCTGCCGGATCATTCGCGGTCGACACACCTGCGGGTCAGTACCTGAATGAACGCCAAGTACCTGTTCGGTCATTCAACTCTTACGGGTCACGCCGTGGCAACCACGAAGTGATGATGCGCGGCACGTTTGCCAATATCCGCATCAAGAACGAAATGTTGACCGGTACTGAAGGTGGCTTTTCCAAAGGGCCCGATGGCAAGCAAACCTCAATCTTTGATGCGGCAATGGCTTATCAAGCCAACAGCACACCACTGGTGGTGTTTGGCGGTCAGCAATACGGCGCGGGTTCTTCACGTGACTGGGCTGCGAAAGGCACGGCATTGCTAGGTGTAAAGGCCGTGATTGCGGAAAGCTTTGAACGTATTCACCGTTCCAACCTTGTGGGCATGGGCGTTATCCCGTTTGAATTTACCGGCGGCGACACACGTAAATCCTTAGGCCTGACCGGGGATGAAACCGTATCCATCACTGGGCTTGAAGGTGACATTCAACCGCTATCAGAGGTGCCTTGCACAATCACCTATCCAAATGGGGACGTAAAAGAAATCGCCCTGAAATGCCGCATCGATACCGCTGTTGAGATTGAATATATCGAACATGGCGGCGTGTTGCATTATGTGCTGCGCAACTTGGCTAAATCAGCCTAAAACAAATCACAACCAATGTTAAAAGCACCCTTCGGGGTGCTTTTTTGTGTTTGATGAATGGTATCTCCCCAAAACAAAATTTGGGACAGGGCGTTCATATAAGCAGGGTTATTGGCGAATGCCTTCAGTGATAACAGTCAATACAACCTCTTGATCACCAAGCACACCAGCCATATCATAATCACTTAACTTAACCGTTGTTGTGCCTCTAAAGCCCGCACGATAATTGCCCCACGGATCTTCGCCTTCAGCTATAAATACCGTATCAAGGGCAACGGATTTTGTGATACCTTTGATGGTCAAATCACCTGTTATCACGGCAGTCTTATCCCCCGTCGTCTTAATGCCAGTACTGACAAAACTAGCTGTTGCGTTATTGGCCTCATCAAAGAAATCAGCACTGCGTAAATGATTATCGCGCTTACCATGGTTGGTGTTAATGGAGTCAACTATTATTTCAACATTTAACGAGCTTGCTTCAGGGTTTGCAACATCAAATTCAAAGCTACCCGTAAACTTATCAAAACGCCCAGTCACAAAAGAAAAACCCAAATGGCTGACACTGAAATTGATCGCAGAATGCCCTTCATCTGTATCAATATTATAGCTTTCCGCAAATGCGCTGTTTCCAAATGTCAGGGCCAAGGCCGCAGGTATCAGTAGTTTCTTAAACATATTATTCTCCTAAAGTTTGTTGGTTTAAGGTGTTCAATCATTTGGACCTTGGATCATGCTGATCAAAGTCCGGTCTTTCTTGATGAAATGGTGCCAAAGGGCAGCACCTGCATGTAACAAGGCCAAAGCCATCGTCAGATAAGCCAGTATCCAATGGATTTGCCCTGCCAGTTTCTCCAACCCCTTTTGGCTGTAAAGTGACGGCACATCGATCAAATCGAAAATGCCGAATGACCGCCCATCCAAGGTCAGAATAAAGTAGCCAGCCACCATCATCACAAACAGCACCGCATAGAACGCCCAATGCATCAGGGCGGCACCGATATGCTCGACGCGGGTTAGATCGGATGTGTCAGGCTCTACATTGCCCAGCTTCCAAATAAGCCGAAACACAAGCAAAGCAAACATCACCATACCCACGCTATGATGCAGATCAGGTGCTGACTGATAATAAGGGCTGGTATAGGTTAATGTGCGCATCCAGTAGCCCAGCGCAAACAACGCGAATATGCCAAGGGCCATGCCCCAGTGCAAAACCCTTGCAATCAATCCAAACCCTGTCTTGGTATTTCGATATGCCATAGTCACGACCTTTTCTTTGGGTCACGCTACATGAAATGATCATAAATGGGGAACCGCCTATGGTCACAAATCTGTGTTCTGTTTTCCGGAACAATATAAACAGGGGCAGGCTTTCGCCCGCCCCGTATAATCCGGCAAAGCCTGATCAAAACATTTTATACAAACCCAAAGCAAACATGTAATCCGGCTTCATCTGAATACCGTTTGCATTCTGATACACCGTTGTACCTATTTCTGCGGCCAATTTTACCCCTTTGATTGGTCCTTTTCGCATCTTGAAATTGAAACCCACGAACATATCCACGCGCTGCCCGCCATAGTTCGCCGGATTGGCAGTTTGCATAGCCCCCATGATCAATGGGTCGGAGCCATCGATTGCATCTTGGGTTATGGCGTCAATACGAAATGATGTTGAAAAGCCTGGCTTCCATTGCCGGGCGACCCACGCGGTCACCGCATGTTTATCGCCCCATGCATAGCCTTCGCTATTTGTACTCTCAAGCCGCATTTCCCCACGATATTGCGCCCCCCAGCTCCAGTCTTTGTGGCGTGCAGTATAGGTGATGCCGGGCAGAAAATCATGGGTTCCTGTGCCCAGCTGTCCACCATAAGCCAGCCGCATCGTTGGGGTTGTGCCATTGGGGGCCAACATCGTTCCCTGCTTGTCTATTGCGCCCGTTGGTACGCTTAATCCGAATTTCAGATGCACATGGTGGGTTTTGTCGTCATATAATCGATATTGCCCAGCCAGTTTAAGATCACCGAAACCTGATGAATTTACTGTAGACGTCCCCAAAACGGTTGTGCCCGCACCCCCTGCATAGGTTACCATATCCATGGTTTTATCAATGTAACCGATCATCGCCATCAGGTTCAGATCATCACTTGGGGCGTACATGGCACCGAACATATGCATGTTCGTCGTCATCTCTGTCGGCACAATGCGCAATGTGGGCGGCTGGGTTCCCATGCCGAAAAACGGGTTCGGCACGGAGGTTGCGATTGTGTCTGCGGATATATCATTCGTGCCGCTTATGTTACCGGACATCCGCATCTGCATATAGCGGTATGACAGCATCCATTCGCCCTTTTTATGCATATGTTTACCCATCAGACCAACGGGTGCCCGCCCGCCTGCATGATGGCTGCCCATCATCGATTTAGGCATATTGCCTATGGCCATGCCATTCATGGCAGTCCCCATGGTCACATTGGATTCAGCCATTAGCGGCATCGCATATGTAGTTGATATTGCAAAAGATAAGGTGAGTGCCAGACAGCATCTGGTCCCACATATTTTACGTGTGGTTTTGTGGTTCATTGTATTCAAAGCCTTTTGAATTTTGATATAGGATTGCCCGCTGGATGCCGCGAAAGGCATACCCGAAAGGCAGTTTCAATTTTTCACGAATCAGGCTTTGATCGGCGGATCAAGACAGTTCAGATCGTCAGGGCGACTGTCTGTTGTTGGAATGGTTTCAGGGGGTGTTTCAAACAGATCTTTGCCCGTTGGCGCAAAGGCAAAATCATTACTATCGGGCAAAGCCAGAACAATACTGGCCGCCGCCATACATAACGGACATCGAACACCTTGTGCGGGTGTATTTTCATCATCAACGGGAACACCGTTTTCATCCAAGGTGATTTGGCGCGTACCACCCGTTGTACAAAGGGCAACTGTGCGATAGCCACTGGTATCAACCAAAGTCGCCAAAGCGCCGGCAGGCCCGTGCAGTGACATCATAAACCCCTGAACGGTAAGACATATCGCCAGAATAACAGCCGTTAAACGGCCTTTGCCTATGATGTTTGAATACCTCACGGAACCTGACTAAAACGTGATATGCAAACATGCCAATTGTTGAATTGTCGCAGGCTTGTCCTAAAGCTCTGCATAAACCGCCAAGGTTTGCTTCACCGCCTTAGCCGCCTCCTGCCCCTTTTTCACGAAATGTGCGGTAAAAAAGCTGATCAGATCAGGTGTTTCCTGAAAGTTATGTGGTGTCAGGGACACAGAAAACATCGGCACGCCTGTATCCATTTGCCCTTGCATCAACGCATCAACCACGGCGGCTGAAACGAACTCGTGGTGATAAATACCGCCATCCACCACGAATGCGGCGGCGACTATGGCGTCGTATTTGCCGGTTTGGGCCAGCTTTTTTGCCAGCAATGGCATTTCAAAGGCACCAGGAACGTCAAATGTATTTACATTTGCATCACCGATTTCACCTTGAAATCCGACAAGTGCCTGGTCAACGATCTGCGCATGCCATTGCGCCTTGATAAAGGCGATATTTACGGGTTTTGTCATGGCTCATAAGTCCTTTCTGCTACAACAAGACCCAGAGCGTTTAGAAACGCACACGGTCGCCCGTGCACACATCCATTCTCTACCATCCAGACTATCACTGTCGGCCCCCGAATTTCACGGGTGTCTGCTGACCTTTCAATCCTATTATATAGATTAAAAGCGCTCGCGGGCTATCACCGCCGGTGGGGAATTACACCCCGCCCTGAGAATAGTTTGACGCTAATAGATTCGCCGATTGTTGGAAAGCAGAAACACGACTAAACTTCCCTTGATAAAGACGGGAATCAAAGTATGTCACAAACCATCACAATCACACGCCCCGACGACTGGCACTTGCATCTGCGCGACGACGATATGCTGCGTGCGGTCTTGCCGGAAACCGCACGGCACTTTGGCCGCGCCATTATCATGCCCAATCTGGTACCACCTGTTGTAACGGCAAATGACGCCACCGCTTATCGATCACGCGTCATGGCTGCTTTACCGGAAAGGTCACAATTTCAGCCACTTATGACGCTTTATCTGACAGATCATACCGATGCCGCGGATGTGACGGCAGCCCATGCGGATGGTTTGATTACAGCCGTGAAACTTTATCCCGCAGGGGCCACCACCAATTCGGCATCCGGCGTCACGGACATCAAACATGTCATGCCCGTGTTGGAAAAAATGGCCGAGATTGGTTGCCCTTTGTGTATCCACGGCGAAGTCACGGGGGCGGACATTGATATTTTCGACCGCGAGGCGGTGTTTATAGATACCGTACTTGACCCGTTACGCCACACCCTGCCCGAGTTGAAGATCATTTCAGAACATATCACCACAAAAAACGGCGTAGATTATGTGATGTCTGCGGACAGAAATCTAGCTGCAACAATTACCACCCACCACTTGATCATCAACCGCAATCATTTGTTTGTGGGTGGGATAAAACCGCATTATTTCTGCCTGCCGATTGCAAAGCGTGAACACCACCGTCTGGCCCTACGCAGGGCAGCGACATCGGGTGATGCGCGGTTCTTCTTGGGTACGGACAGTGCACCGCATACTGACCCCAACAAAGAAAGTGCCTGTGGCTGTGCAGGGGTGTTTTCAGCCACCAATACAATGTCTTGTCTAGCGCATGTATTTGAAGAAGATGACGCTTTGGATCAACTGGAACGCTTTGCGTCCCTCAATGGCCCCGCCTATTACGGGTTGGCTACAAACCATGACACGCTGACACTGGTAAAATCATCTACACCCGTTGACTATCCAGTTAGCATTGAAACGAATGCGGGCAATGTCACTGTGTTCAACCCCGGGTTCCCGCTATATTGGCGGGTCGTATGAAAAAACCCGACTGCAAAGCAGCCGGGTAAGTATCACCTGAAATTACGGTTTGGACCTTGGAGGGATCTTAAACCGAGAGGCAGTGAATAAAACACCGGCCCGTTTAAATTCCGAATCGCTATTTTACACCCCGTTTTTAGCACAATTTGTATTTCACGCAAACTTATCCACATAATGTTGTGGATAATTTCGTACTGTGTGATGTTGAAAACGCACATGAATTTATGCCGAATAAAGGTCTTTGGGTGATGAATACCCTATAAATGTGCAAGTTACCCACAGCTTTTCCACAGGAAGTTAACAGGATTTACAGATTGCGAAATTCTATTCTTTCAACGTATAACAGACGTCTTAGGGGACCAAATCAAAAATGAGCAGTATTTCCGCCGTGAAAGACCATAACGATACCAGTCAAAGCGGCGAAATACAGCCATCTCCGCATAATATTGAAGCCGAACAGGCCCTGTTGGGGGCTTTGCTAGTCAATAATGATGTTTATGACCGCGTTGCGGCTATCGTCAACGAAATCCACTTTTATGATCCTGTGCATGGGCGTATTTTCGAAATAGCGGCACAGCGTATCCAGAAGAACGCTTTGGCCTCTCCCGTTACGCTGAAAGCCTTCATGGAAGACGATGAAGGATTGGCGGAATTGGGTGGGCCTGCCTATCTGGCGCGTCTCGCGGGTGCATCCGTTTCAGTATTTGCAGCGCGCGACTATGCACAAATGATCTATGATCTGGCGATCAGGCGCGACCTGATGGCTATCGGTGAAGAGATCACTGATAAGGCCCAGCGTATGGAGGTCAGTAACGAGCCGGCCGAACAAATCGTCGAAGCCGAACAACGACTTTACGCCCTGTCTGAGCAAGGTCAGGTCGACAGCGGATTTCAAAGTTTTTTGAAAGCCGTCACAGATGCCGTGAACATGGCAAATGCGGCCTATCAACGTGATGGCGGCATGGCAGGTACATCCACCGGACTTTCGGATATGGATAGAAAACTGGGCGGTTTACACCCGTCAGATTTGCTGATCCTGGCAGGGCGGCCTTCGATGGGAAAAACCTCCCTCGCAACAAACATCGCTTATAATATTGCGAAGAACTACAAAAAGGGTACGTTGCCAGATGGCTCTATCGGGGCCGTGCAAGGCGGGGTTGTAGGCTTTTATTCGTTAGAGATGTCATCAGAACAACTGGCGTCACGTATCCTGTCGGAAGCCGCCGAAATTGAATCGCAACGCATCCGCAGTGGCGAAATGACCGAAGAAGAATTCCGTCGTTTGGTCGAAGCCGCCAAAACGCTTGAAAGCTGCCCACTGTTCATTGACGACACCGCCGCTTTGCCGATCAGCCAGTTGGCGGCGCGTGCGCGACGGTTAAAACGCACCCATGGGCTAGATGTTTTGGTGGTAGACTACCTGCAATTGGTCCGCCCCGCATCTGCCAAGGATAGCCGGGTGAACGAGGTATCCGAGATCACCCAAGGGCTGAAAGCCATTGCCAAGGAATTGAACATTCCCGTGATTGCCCTGTCGCAGTTGTCACGCCAAGTGGAAAACCGCGAAGATAAACGCCCGCAACTGTCTGATCTGCGCGAGTCCGGCTCGATTGAGCAGGACGCCGATATTGTGATGTTTGTTTATCGCGGTGAGTATTACAAAGAACGCGAAAAACCCGCCGACCACGAGGCCGATAAAATGATGTCGTGGCAGGCTGAAATGGAAGAATTGCACGGCAAGGCCGAAGTGATAATAGGCAAGCAACGCCACGGACCGATCGGCACTGTTTCACTGGCGTTCGAAGGGCGGTATACACGGTTCACTGATCTGGCACCATCGCGCTATGGCGATCAGCGCGATCAGGAATTCTGATTTTTCAGTACTACTCACGACTTGACCTCAAAGCGATGCTGTGGCCCATAGGCACGAAAAGGATTGGCTTATGACCGCTGCTACCCTGACCATTGATCTGAACGCCGTTGTCGCCAACTGGCAAGCATTGAACGCACTTTCCGTATCAGAAGTGGAAACTGCCGCCGTGGTCAAAGCGAACGGTTACGGCTTGGGCGCGGGGCCTGTTGCGGGGGCCTTGGCGCAAGCGGGTGCGCGTAGCTTTTTCGTAGCCTTGGCCGAAGAAGGTGTCGCTGTGCGCAAAGCCGTTGGCAATGATCCTGCGATATATGTGTTTTCCGGCCTTATGAATACAGATATCCCCCTGATCCGCGATTATACTCTGATCCCTTTACTGAACTCGGCCAAGCAACTGGTGAAGTTCCGTATGGGTCTGCCGGATGCGCCTTATGGCGTGCAAATCGACACAGGCATGAGCCGTTTGGGCATGCCATTGTCGGAATTTATCATGGTGCGTGATAAAATTGTCAAAGCGGACTTGATCATCAGCCATCTGGCCTGTGCCGATGAACCTGATCACACACAAAACAAACAACAATTACAGCACTTTAGTGAGATGACACGCGGGTTGTCCATGCGCCGATCCCTGTCTGCTACGGGTGGAATATTGCTGGGGCCGGATTATCATTTTGATCTGGTACGCCCAGGTGTCGGACTTTATGGCGGTGAACCGTTTAGCAATGCCGCACCCGTTGTTACCGTTTCCATTCCCGTTATTCAGACCCGCAATATCACGGCAGGGCAAAGTGTTGGATATGGTGCCGCTTGGGTCGCTAAACGCCCGTCAAAGATCGCCACCCTTGCAGCTGGCTATGCCGATGGGTTGATCCGTGCAATTGGGGACGGCGGAATGATGGTTTGGGCCGGGAATGTGCCCTGCCCGATTGTTGGCCGTGTCTCGATGGATTTGTTGACGGTAGATGTAACCGAGTTAAAACGCGTTCCTGACCATATGGAGATTATAAATCCGCATCAGACAGTCGATGACGTGGCAAAGGCCGCTGGCACCATTGGATATGAGATGCTGACAAGCCTTGGCGGGCGGTATAAACGGGACTATGTAAACGGGTAATGATGATGATACAGGCAATAGACAGCATTTTAGCACGGATCGGGCGGTCAACGCTTGGGATGTTCGAAAGCATCGGGCGTTTGGTGATATTCGCGGCCATTGCTGTCAGCCATATCTTTCGCCCGCCTTTTTATTACAACGCCTTTCTACAACAACTGATCAATATCGGATTTTATTCGCTGCCCGTCGTGGGGTTGACCGCCCTTTTCACGGGCGGTGCGTTGGCATTGCAGATTTATTCAGGCGGTGCACGCTTCAACGCTGAAGCGATTGTGCCCTCAATTGTCGCTATCGGTATAACACGCGAATTGGGGCCTGTTCTGGGCGGTTTGATGGTTGCGGGGCGTGTTTCCACATCCATTGCCGCGGAAATCGGCACCATGCGCGTCACCGAACAAATTGATGCGCTGACCACTTTGTCCACCAACCCGATGAAATATCTGGTCACACCACGCGTTTTGGCCGCCACCGTCATATTACCCGTTCTGGTTTTCATCGGTGATACTATCGGGGTTATGGGCGGCTATTTGGTGGGTACGCACAGGCTGGATTTCAACGATGCAACATACTTGAAAAACACCTGGGATATTCTGGAGTTTGATGATGTGTCCTCCGGCCTGATCAAAGCCGCCGCATTTGGCTTTATCATCGCCCTTATCGGTTGTTATAGCGGCTATCATTCGCAACGCGGCGCACAAGGTGTCGGCAATGCCACGAAAACCGCTGTTGTAACCGCATCCGTTTTAATCTTTGCCGCAAACTACCTGCTAACTGAATTGTTGTTCTAATCATGATCAAAATCACCGACCTTCACAAAGCTTTTGGCAGCAACGTTGTTTTAAACGGGGTAGACCTGCATATCAAAAAAGCCAGCTCTATGGTGATCATCGGCGGGTCGGGCACAGGTAAATCCGTGCTGTTGAAATGCATTCTCGGGCTAATTCAACCCGACAGTGGCACGATCATCGTGAACGGTGTTGACACGAAATCCGGCGACCGCGAGGCGTTTCTGGATCAGTTCGGCATGTTGTTTCAGGGCGGTGCGCTGTTCGACAGCCTGCCCGTGTGGCAAAACGTGGCGTTTCGGCTGCTGCAGGGCAAGCATCGCCTGTCTAAGGCGGATGCACATGATATAGCCATCGAAAAGCTGCGCCGCGTCGGGCTAAAGCCCGATATTGCGGAACTTTTTCCTGCCGAACTATCGGGCGGTATGCAAAAACGTGTGGGGCTGGCGCGGGCCATTGCCGCTGAGCCGCAGATCATCTTTTTTGACGAGCCGACCACGGGGCTGGATCCGATCATGTCAGGCGTGATCAACGAATTGGTGCGTGAAATTGTTGAAGAGATGGGGGCCACCGCGATGACCATCACCCATGATATGAGTTCCGTGCGCGCCATCGCCGACGATGTGGCGATGATCCACGAAGGGCAGGTGCAATGGACAGGGCCCATTGGCAAAATGGACGACAGCGGTGATCCCTATCTGGATCAGTTCATCAACGCACGCGCCGAGGGGCCGATTGAGGCGGTTCGGTAGGTATCACCTTTTCCCATTATCCTTTTGCAATTACACCGAAACCTCATAACAATCGCCATACCTAAGTTTAAAGACGTAAAAATGTTTTCGATAACCAAGGAAGATATGGAATTCGGGGCCGTTATGGTGCTTCTGGCCGTGACCGTTTTCGCCCCCATCATTGGTTTTGTATCCACCTTGCTTTTCGGTTATTTCGACCCAAGGCGCCGCACGAAACCCACATGGGCGCAAAAACGCAATTGGGTTTTGATTGCCGCTTGTATTTTGCTGACAGTATCGGTTGCCACTTATGAGCTTTATGCCGCATATTTACCAAGATCAGGTTCCCGAGAATTGACCCTTGGGCATTTGTTCTTCAGCATATGTTTTCTTGTGATCACCAAAGAACTGCTGGGCCTTATGTCAGGCCACAACGTTGATAAACGTGTGATGTTTACCTTGGGTGTGAATACGGTATGTCTGGGATTGATATTGATGTTCGTTAACTGAAGAAGGGTATCCCATGAAAATCGCCACCGCCACCTACCCCATCGACTGGCATAACAACTGGGCTTCCTATGAAGCGAAGATCACCCGTTGGGTCAGTGATGCGGCACAAAACGGGGCTGACCTGCTGGTTTTTCCCGAATACGGCGCGATGGAGCTGGCGTCTCTGGCAGGTACAAATGTCGCCGCAGACGTCGAACAATCCATGCAGGCGGTTAATTCACTTTTGCCGCAAGTAAATGCACTTTATGCGCAGCTGGCAGCCAGCCATAATGTACATATTCTGGGTGCCAGTGCACCTTGTTATAACGGGAATGCACGACCTTCCAATCGCGCGATGTTCTTTGCCCCCAATGGGACACAGGCCTATCAGGATAAACAAATCATGACACGATTTGAGCGTGATCCGATGGATGTCTGTCCCAACGGACCTTTGACGGTGTTCGACACCGCTTTGGGCAAGATCGGGGTGATTATCTGTTATGATAGTGAGTTCCCGGCCCTTGCCCGCGCACTGGTTGAAGCAGGTGTGGAAATCCTGTTGGCACCTTCTTGCACCGGCTCTTTGGCGGGCTATTGGCGGGTGCGTATCGGATCTATGGCTCGCGCACTGGAAAGCCAGTGTGTTGTGGTGCATTCACCCACCACGGGGGATGCACCGTGGAATCCCACAGTGGACTTCAACATAGGGGCTGCCGCAATATATGGCCCGCCCGATATGGGGTTTCCCGATACAGGCGTGCTGGCCGAAGGGGTGCTGAATGAACCTGCATGGATATATGGCGATGTGTCGCTAGAGGCTATTCGTGCGGTACGTGCCGATGGGCGTGTACTGAATATGACCCATTGGCAAGAACAAACGGGGCGCATTAAAAAGGTTTCGGTTTCAACGATGAAGCCCTAGCCAACACGTTCTTGTGTGCGGGGTGTAAAACAATTGCGGAAACCTGTTATCCCTTCGATACTTATGCACATCATCCGCATAAACGAAAGTTGATATGATGGAAATGTTCGCGCATAACGACTATTTCATTTTCCTGCTGACCACGATGGGCATTGCAGTTGCCAGTTGTTTTGTAGTGGGCATCATCGGGTTGGCAAATCACCGCAAGAAAAGCACCTCAATTGCCGTAATGGCCCTGCCCTTTGCGATTTTTTTCATACCCAGCCTGCTACAACAGCTTTTTGATTTAACACGACCCGTTGCATTTATGCTGGCGGCGACTAGTGTGCTTGCGATCACCCTGTTTTTTATGTTTAAGCTTGCGGATATAAAAGTGATCAGGATTTTAATCTGGGTCACAATCGTTACGGGAATTATGTGTTTGTCGGGATATTTGCTGATCCCCTATGTCTTGCCAAGTTAGGATCCGTTTTGATCGTTAAATTGCTGAACCTGTCTTTGCTGGTGCTATTCCCGATTGCATGGGCAGCACCATTGATGCGAGCAGGTTTCTTGCCGTTTTTTTCGCTTAATGAAATTTCGATCCTGACGGGCATCGGGGATTTGTGGGGCAAGGATGTGTTTCTTGCCATCGTTGTTACATTCTTTGCACTGGTCGCGCCCTTTTTGAAAGTCATGGGAACGGCGTTGATACAGTTCTGTATGATCAACAAAAAAGCCCTGCCGCTTCTAAGCGTTCTGGGCAAGCTGGCTATGGCCGATGTATTTCTGGTGGCGATCTACATCGTAGTTGCCAAAGGTGTTGGCGTCGGGCGTTTGGAAACCGGATGGGGGCTTTATCTGTTCACATTCTGCGTGTTGTTGTCCTACACCATAACATTATCGGAAAAATCAAAGCGTTGATAGGCTTGCCGAACGCAATGCGCCCCGTTAAACCCCTAGCCAATGGCCAAGCAAAGCACATCTTTTACCTGCATGAAATGCGGCGCATCCCATAAAAAATGGGCAGGCCGCTGTGACGCTTGCGGCGAATGGAATTCCATATCTGAAGAAGCCCCCTTGGCTGCAGGCCCTTCAGGTAAAACACTGGGTGCAGGCAAGGGGCGCAAGGTGGCTTTGGGGGATCTGTCTGATATCGACAAACCGCTGCCCCGTATGGCCAGCGGCATTGATGAATTCGACCGTGTTTTGGGCGGTGGCATGGTGCCTGCCAGTGCTATTCTGGTGGGCGGTGATCCCGGCATTGGCAAATCGACCCTGCTTTTACAGGCCGCCGCAAGTTTTGCCCGTTCAGGCAAAAAAGCGATTTATGTATCAGGTGAAGAGGCTCCAAGCCAGATCCGTATGCGTGCACAAAGGCTGGATTTGACAGACGCACCTGTGAAACTGGCCGCCGAGACCAACTTGCGCGACATTATCACAACTCTGGAAGCCGAACGCCCGGACGTGGCTATTATCGATTCAGTCCAGACCATGTGGGCTGATCATGTGGATAGCGCACCGGGGTCTGTTTCACAGGTTCGTGCCACAGCACACGAACTTGTGACTTTTGCCAAACGGCGCGGTGTCGCGGTGATTTTAGTGGGCCATGTCACCAAAGATGGTCAGATTGCAGGGCCGCGCGTGGTGGAACATATGGTCGACACGGTGCTTTATTTTGAAGGTGAGCGCGGGCATCAATTTCGGATTTTACGCGCGGTGAAAAACCGTTTTGGCCCGGCAGATGAAATCGGTGTGTTTGAAATGACCGGCAGTGGCCTACAACAGGTCACCAACCCGTCGGCCCTGTTTTTGTCTGATCGTGAAAATAAGACATCCGGTTCTGTGGTTTTTGCAGGCATGGAAGGAACGCGACCGGTTTTGGTGGAAATTCAAGCTCTTGTGGCCCAATCGCCCTTAGCCACACCACGCCGCAACGTTGTGGGTTGGGACAGCAGCCGCCTGTCAATGATACTGGCAGTGCTGGAATCGCGTTGCGGTATCGGCTTTGGTAACATGGATGTTTATCTAAATATCGCTGGCGGTATGCGCATATCGGAACCCGCCGCTGATCTGGCGGTGGCAGCCGCTTTGGTATCGGCCCGGGAAGACAAACCGCTTGACGCCGACACTGTTGTCTTTGGCGAGATCAGTCTGTCGGGGGCCTTGCGCCCCATCGCACAGGCGGATAACCGCCTTAAAGAAGCCAAAAAGCTGGGTTTTAGTGCCGCAATTGCACCTTCTAGGATGAAACTTGCTGGCGAATCTGGCATGAAAGTGCAAACTGTGGATGATGTGGGCAGCTTTATTACCGCATGCTTTGGCGAAATAGACGCCTGAAGGGGAATATGATGGACGGATTTACGCTTGTAGACGGTGTTGTTGCTTTGGTTGTGTTTGCATCGGCAATCTTGGCATATTCGCGTGGCCTGGTCCGTGAGATATTATCAATCGCGGGTTGGGGTATTGCTGCCGTATTAGCATTTATATTTGCACCACAAGCCCAACCGCTGATAAGTGAAATTCCTTACGTTGGCGATTTTATCGGCACCTCATGTCAATTGGGCGTCATCGCCGGTTTCGCTGCCGTATTTGCCGTAGCCCTGATTATAACATCGATATTCACCCCGATTTTTTCCGGTCTGGTTCAAAAATCCGCTATTGGCGGGATTGATCAAGGGCTGGGCTTTATCTTTGGTATTTTGCGCGGTGTGATCCTGGTTTTGGTCGGACTAGTCGTTTACGATTATATCGGTGCCAACGAAAGCATCGTTGAACAGTCAAAAACCAAAGAGCTTTTAACAGCCAGTAAGGAACAGATGCAAAGTCTGATCCCAACCGAAGCACCCCAGTGGATTGTTGACCGGTACGAGGAACTTACGGGTAGCTGTGAAGCGACTGACGGCACAACAGCCCCCAGCGCGAATTAAGTTGGGGCGATTGGTGGAACAGGTAATGACAAACACATACCTTCCACAGTATAGAGTCCCCATCTTGTCACTGCATGAGTCGGATCGTCTATGCTAAGCCAAACCAAGCCTTTTCTTGCCCACCCCTTTGACGACGACAAACTTAAAGAAGAATGTGGAATTTACGGGGTCTTAGGCGTTCCGGAAGCCGCCAATTTTGTTGCCCTTGGATTACATGCCTTACAACATCGCGGCCAAGAAGCAGGCGGTATCGTTTCTTATGACAAAGATGCGGGCTTTAACAATGTACGCCGCTTTGGATATGTTCGCGATAATTTTACCAAACAATCCTTGATGAAAACCTTGCCGGGCCAAGTGTCCATCGGCCACGTGCGCTATTCAACAACCGGCAGCAAGGGGCAAACCGCTGCGCGTGACGTGCAACCGTTTTTTGGCGAGTTTTCCATGGGTGGGGCAGCCATCGCCCACAATGGCAATCTGACCAATGCCGAAGAGTTGCGCAAGGAACTGATCAGTCGCGGTTCAATTTTCCAATCGTCATCCGACAGTGAATGTATCATCCATCTGATGGCACGCTCTATGCAGCCGAATATCCCCGAAAGATTAAAAGATGCAGCGCGCCGTGTAGAGGGCGCGTTTTCGATTGTGGCGATGACACGTTCTAAACTGATCGGTGTGCGCGATGCCTTGGGGGTGCGCCCGCTGGTCTTGGGGCAGCTGGGTGACGGCTGGGTACTGAGTTCTGAAACTTGTGCGCTAGACATTATTGGTGCGAAATTCATTCGCGAAATCGAACCGGGTGAAATGGTTGTAATTACGGCAAACGGTGTTGAAAGCTCTTTCCCGTTTGAGCCAAAAAAACCGCGCCCATGCATTTTTGAGCATGTCTATTTTTCACGCCCCGACAGTATTTTGGGCGGCCAATCGGTTTATGAAACCCGCCGACGCATTGGTGTGGAACTGGCCAAAGAGGCCCCTGTTGAGGCTGATATGGTTTGTCCCGTACCGGACAGTGGCACACCTGCGGCCATTGGTTATGCACAGGAAAGCGGCATTCCTTATGCGATGGGAATTATCCGTAACTCCTATATGGGGCGCACGTTTATTGAACCGACAGAACAGATCCGCAATATGGGTGTATTGCTTAAACTGAACGTAAATCGCGCTTTGATCGAGGGCAAACGGATCATATTGGTCGACGACAGTGTGGTGCGCGGCACCACAAGCCGCAAGATCAAGGAAATGATTTTGGATGCGGGGGCTGCCGAAGTGCATTTCCGCATTGCCTCTCCGCCTACCGCATGGCCTTGTTTTTATGGCGTTGACACGCCTGAACGCGAGCAACTGCTGGCGTCGTCCATGTCTGAAGATGAAATGCGTGAGCATCTCGGCGTGTCCAGCCTGCGCTTTGTCACGCTGGACGGATTGTATCGCGCTTGCGGGGTTGAAACCGGCCGCAGCAAAGCCAGCCCTGAATATTGCGACGCCTGTTTTTCCGGTGAATACCCGGTAAAACCCGCAGATCAGATCAAGCACGGTTTCAAAATAAAAGAGCCCGCATAAATCATGGGTGCATTTGACGGACAAATCGCCCTGATCACCGGGGCCTCACGCGGGTTTGGCTTTGCCAGCGCTGTTGCGTTGGCGGCAGAGGGTGCTGAAATTATCGCAGTAGGCCGTACAAGTGGTGCATTGGAAGCGTTGGATGATGCAATCAAGGCTGTCGGCGGGCACACCACATTAGTCCCTTTAGACATTAGTGATGACGCAGGTCTGCAACGCCTGTGCCTGTCGATCCATGAACGTTGGGGCGGTGTTGATCTATGGGTGCATAGTGCCGTACACGCAGCCCCTTTGGCGCCAACCGCACATGTTGCTGAAAATGATCTGGATAAATCCATTGCGGTCAATATCCGTGCCAGCCAGCGGTTGATCGTTATGGTTGAACCTTTATTAAAGGCCAAGGATGGTACGGCAGTTCATCTTGATGACCCACAAGCCGGGCAAAAGTTTTTTGCCGCTTACGGTACGACAAAAGCTGCACAAAAAGCCCTATTTGACAGTTGGGCCGCCGAAACGGCATCTATTGGCCCGCGCGTGCTTAGTTTCACCCCTGCCCCGATGCCCACAGCCACGCGAGCGCGGTTTTTTCCGGGCGAGGATAAGGATGGATTAAGTACAACCACAGCCGAAGCCGCGCGTTTTATCAACTGGCTTAAAAGTTAAAATTAGGGACTAAAAAGTCACAAAAACTCTAACGAAATCAGTCTGTTAAGTCAGGTATTATGCAGGAAGTGTAAAACGTCCCCTTCGGCAACGACGTATGTTTTGCCTTCCGCGCGCATTTTGCCTGCGGTCTTACTGCCCTGCTCGCCGCCAAATTCAACGTAATCATCATATGCGATGGTTTCAGCACGAATAAAGCCGCGTTCAAAATCACCGTGAATAACACCAGCGGCCTGCGGGGCCAATGTTCCCTTGGCAATGGTCCATGCGCGAGCTTCCATTGGGCCAACAGTGAAATAGGTTTGCAAGCCCAGTAATTTGTAACCTGCACGGATTAAGCGGTTCAAGCCTGCTTCTTCCAATCCCAGTTCTGCCAGAAACATCTGTGCTTCTTCATCATCCAACTGGCTGATCTCTTCTTCAATCGCCGCAGAAATCACTACGCTTGCCGCACCTTGGGCAGCGGCCATTTCAGCCACGCGGGCGGAATGGCCATTGCCTTCACCTGCGTTTTCTTCTTCCACGTTGCAGACATAAACAATTTTCTTAGCCGTTAGCATACCCAGCATTTTCCAAGCTTTTTCTTCATCTTCGGCAACCTCAACCGTGCGTGCAGGTTGACCGTTTTCAATGGCTTCTTTGGCGCGTTCCAGCAAATCTTTTTGCATCAACGCTTCCTTGTCACCGCCTTTTAGCTTGCGCACCAGATTGGTCAGACGTTTTTCGATATTTTCCAAATCTGCCAGCATCAATTCGGTTTCGATTATGTCGGCATCCGCCACAGGGTCAACGCGGCCATCCACATGGGTGACATCATCGTCTTCGAAACAACGCAACACATGTGCAATGGCGTCACATTCGCGAATGGTGGCTAGAAATTTATTCCCCAATCCCTCACCTTTGGACGCGCCTTTCACAAGACCCGCAATATCAACAAAAGTCATACGGGTCGGAATGATTTTGCCGGAACTGGCAATTTTTGCCAAAGTATCAAGACGGGCATCCGGCACAGACACTTCACCCACATTGGGTTCAATCGTACAAAACGGAAAGTTTGCGGCCTGTGCAGCGGCAGTTTTGGTCAGCGCGTTGAACAGTGTGGATTTCCCCACATTCGGCAGACCGACAATACCCGTTTTAAAACCCATGACATGCACCTTCAAATGATCGTTTCGGGCGCATCTACGGGGCATTGGGGTCAAACGTCAAGTTCAAGGGTATTTTTTTCGCTCATCCCCATTGATTTTCACAAGATTGTAACGCAAACCATGCAGTGAAATTCAAGAGGTGCCACATGACACGCATTGACAACAAATTTGCAGAACTAAAAGCGGCGAAAAAATCCGCATTTGTGTCTTATATCATGGCAGGCGACCCGGACTATGATACGTCATTGGCCGTCATGAAGGGCCTGCCTGCCGCAGGTGTGGATATTATCGAACTGGGCCTGCCGTTTACCGATCCCATGGCCGACGGCCCGACCATTCAACTGGCTGGCGGACGGGCACTGGATGCCGGCATGACATTGAAGAAAACATTGGCGATGGCAACCGAATTTCGCAAAGGTGACGACACCACCCCGATTGTGTTGATGGGTTATTACAATCCGATCTATTCCATGGGTGTCGACACATTCATTGCCAACGCGACCAAGGCAGGTATCGACGGATTGATCATCGTCGATCTGCCCCCCGAAGAGGATGATGAGCTATGCCTACCGGCCAATGCAGCTGGCATGAACTTTATCCGTCTGGCGACACCCACCACCGATGACCGCCGCTTACCGAAAGTGCTGCAAAATACATCTGGCTTTATCTATTATGTGGCGATAACGGGGATTACCGGATCAGGCTCTGCCTCTGTTGATACAGTCGGAGCCGAAGTAGCACGTATCAAGAAATCCACCGACCTTCCAATCTGTGTGGGCTTCGGCATCAACACACCAGCAGATGCGATGGGTATGGCACGGGTTGCCGACGGTGCCGTTGTAGGCTCTGCGATTGTATCAAAGCTGGGCGCGGGTGATAGTGTGGAAGATATATTGTCGTTCGTCGCAGAACTGGCTGCAGGGGCGCATCGGGCTTAAGCCCCAAAAAGCGACAATCTGGGTAACACACCTTACCAATTTGCGCATTTTCCATATTGCCACACAGCCCCCCACCTTTGTAAAAAGGGCGCATCCGTATCCACAAAGGACAGCCCCATGCCCGTGATTACAAATATCGACGATCTGAAAGCCATCTACAAACGGCGCACGCCGAAGATGTTTTATGAATATGCCGAAACCGGGTCGTGGACGCAGCAGACTTTTCACGACAATGTCGATGATTTCGCCAAAATACGCCTGCGCCAACGGGTGGCGGTGGATATGACCAACCGCTCGACTGCCATGCAGATGATCGGGCAGGATGTGACCATGCCTGTCGCCCTTGCCCCCATCGGTATGTGCGGGATGCAGTGTGCGGATGGTGAAATCAAGGCGGCGCGTGCAGCCGAAGCTTTCGGTGTGCCGTTCACGCTTTCCACCATGTCGATTTGTTCAATTGAAGATGTGGCCGCTCATACCACGAAACCATTCTGGTTTCAGATTTACGCCCTACGCGACGACGATTTCAACCAACGCCTGCTGGATCGCGCGCGCGCAGCGGGCTGTTCGGCACTGGTGATCACCGCTGATTTGCAGATATTGGGTCAACGGCACCGTGACCTGAAAAACGGTCTGTCCGCGCCACCCAAACTGACACCGCAATCCATCGCAAATATGATGACCAAAGTGCATTGGGGTCTGGGCATGCTAGGCACAAAACGGCGCTTCTTCGGCAATATCGTGGGTCATGCCAAAGACGTTAAGGATCCCAGTTCATTGTCGTCATGGACAGCTGAACAATTTGATCCGTCACTGGATTGGGCCAAGATCGAAAAATTGATAAAAATGTGGGGCGGCAAAGTGATACTAAAGGGTATTTTAGACGTCGAAGACGCCAAACGCGCCGCCAAAACCGGGGCCGATGCAATCATCGTGTCCAACCACGGCGGCCGTCAACAGGATGGGGCGGTGTCATCCATTCGTATGCTTTCGGATATTCTGGATGCAGTTGGGGACAAGATCGAGGTACATCTTGATGGCGGCATTCGATCAGGTCAAGATGTGTTGAAAGCCACTGCCATGGGGGCCAAAGGCACCTATATCGGGCGTCCTTTCCTATATGGGTTAGGTGCTATGGGACAAAAAGGTGTAACCAAAGCATTGGAAGTTATTCACAAAGAGCTGGATTTTTCCATGGCCCTTGGCGGGCATCGCCAATTAAGTGATGTCGGCCAAAAAGACCTGTTGATACCGAAGGATTTCAATGCATCTGACGCTTATGGTGGCTAATGGTACCCGCAGTGCAACTGCAACCATTGCATATTCGCACTGACAAGACCCTTATTACAGTCTGCCGGAAAAATCGTTTGTCCTTGCAGAAAAAGCCCAAAAATAGGCAAAATCAGCCGTTTTCCTAGCTGTTTTCGCTTTCCATTCCCTGTTTTCGCGGGTATGAGGCGCATTCATGCGGCACTGCACCCTTGGAGGAGGCCGCTTTTGTACATTTTAGGAGAATTCAAATGGCTGGAAAAATACCAGATTTCAATGCCACAGTACGCGCGGGGACAGGCAAGGGGGCCGCTCGCCAAGCTCGTCGTGATGGGCTCGTACCAGGTGTGGTTTATGGTGGGGAAAAAGACCCGCAAGCAATCAACGTCGAGTTCAAGGTGCTTTTCAAAGCCCTGAAAGCAGGTCGTTTCATGTCGACACTTTTCAACCTGAAAGTTGAAGGTCAGGACGACGTGCGCGTGATCTGCCGTAGCGTACAGCGCGATGTGGTCAAAGACCTTCCGCGCCATATCGACTTGTTGCGTCTGCACCGCAATACACGGATCAACCTGTTTATTCCTGTTGAATTCATCAACGAAGAAACATCAGTTGGCTTGAAACGTGGTGGTACTGTGACAACGGTGCGTAACGAAGTAGAATTGAAAGTAACTGCAGACAATATTCCGGAAAGCCTCATTGTTGATCTGGCCGATCTGGACATTGGCGATATTGTTCATATTTCCGATATTGAGCTGCCAAAAGGGTCACGCCCTATGATCACCGACCGTGATTTCGTGATTGCCAACATCACCGAGCCATCCAGCTTGAAATCTGCGGATGATGAGGACGAGGTTGAAGAAACAGAGATCGAAGGTGAAGGCGAAGAAACAGAAGGCGGCGAAGACGCGCCTGCTGAAGAATAGCTTCAACGCATTACCCCAAATTATTAAAACGCCCGCGCATTTGCTGCGGGCGTTTTTTTTCGTTCATTGAAAAAAACTTTGGTTGCCAATAAACAAGATTAACGATCCAAATATGAGACGCCTGAAAATGAAACTATTTGTTGGCCTTGGTAATCCCGGTGCAAAATATACGATGAACCGCCACAATATCGGTTTCATGGCAGTGGATGAAATTGCGACTAGCCACGGATTTGCCCCATGGCGCAAGAAATTTCAGGGACAAGTATCCGAAGGTTCGTTGGGTGGCGAAAAAGTAATTTTGCTAAAACCAGAGACATTCATGAACCTTAGCGGCCAATCAGTGGGTGAAGCCGTACGGTTTTACAAACTGGACGTGAATGATGTTATCGTGTTTCATGACGAATTGGATCTGGCCCCTGGCAAAGCCCGCGTCAAACAGGGCGGCGGGCATGCGGGCCACAATGGTTTGCGTTCAATTCACCAACACTTGTCACCCGAATATCAACGTATACGTTTGGGTATCGGGCATCCCGGACGCAAGGAACTGGTATCGGGTTATGTTTTGCATGATTTTCCTAAAGCGGATTTGAACTGGCTTGATGATTTGTTGCGCGGCATTGGTGACGGGGCCCCACATCTGGCAGCCGGACATGCGGACAAGTTTATGAATGCTGTGGCTTTACGCAGGGCACCGGACCCCAAAAGTAAGCCCAAACCGCAAAAACCAAAACTGGTTAAACCCGTAGAACCTGCCCCTGAAGATACCCGATCAGCTTTGCAAAAGCTGGCAGATAAATTCAGATGAATGTACCCGAAAGTTTTCTTGAACAGGCGCAAGCCTGCGAAAATCTTGGCTCGCCTTTTACCGCCGGATTATTGCGATTACTGGCTGAAAAACTGACAGATAAAACTGCTATTGGCGCAAAGGTTCTAAACTGGCCGCGCGACCCCAGTTATCGTACCGATGCTGTTGGGCTACGTCTTGCAGGTGCATTGCACGCGTTGGTTTTGCAAAAAGCCTGTCCAGAACTTATGGCATGCTATCCACCCAATGAAGCAACACCAAAACAGCTTTGGGATGCGATCCAAGTCGCTTTTCAATCCCATAATGTGCAGATACTGAACTGGCTTGATCTGCCGCCCCAAACCAATGAGGTACGCCGCAGTGCCGCCCTGATCCCTGCTTGCCTAAGCGTGCAGGATCACTTTGGTTTGCCACTGATTCTTTCAGAACTTGGGGCTAGTGCGGGGTTGAATTTGAATTGGGATCAGTTTCGCCTAACACTTTTAGAGGCGGAATTTTGCGACCGGAATTCACCTGTTCATCTGGCACCTGATTGGTCTGGCCCTTTGCCGCCGCAAATTATCCCACAAGTGATCGGCAAAGCCGGATGCGATTTGAATCCGCTTGATCCCGCGCAAGATGAATTGCGTTTGCGCGCTTATATCTGGCCGGATCAGGCACGGCGCGTGGCCCGAACCAAAGCGTCTATAGCGATTGCGCAGGCTAACCCTGCGCCTGTGGATCGATCAGACGCAAAAGACTGGCTGCAACAACGGTTGTCACAGCGTCATTCGGGTGCGGTTCATGTGATTTACCACACGATTGCATGGCAATATTTCCCGCCCGATGTGCAGAAATCCTGCGTGGATTTAATCCACACCGCCAGTGAAGCCGCGACATTCGATGCACCTATCGCTTGGGTCAGCATGGAAGCGGATGAAACCCCCGACGGTGCATGTTTACATGTTACATATTGGCCGGGCGGCGAAACACAGATGGTCGGGCGTGCAGATTTTCACGGTCGTTGGGTCCGCTGGTTTGGCCTGACGCCCTAATTTAGAATCATTCTAGGTTCGCTTGACTTCCCCTGCCCGCACCCGCATATTCAGGGCAACCTAAAAAGGATAAATTCGATGTTTATTCAAACAGAATCTACACCAAACCCGGCCACACTGAAATTCCTGCCGGGACAAGCGGTTATGCCGAGCGGCACCGCCGATTTTCCAACCGCAGACGTGGCAACAAATTCACCCTTGGCCTTGCGCGTTTTCGCCGTTGCAGGTGTAACAGCCGTGTTCTTCGGCCCGGATTTCATCACTGTAACCAAAGAAGACCCCATTGACTGGAACCATATTAAACCCGCAATTCTGGGCGCGATCATGGAGCATTTCCAATCAGGCGAACCGGTAATGCAAGGCGAAGGTTTAGCCGCGGCAGGACATGCCGAACATAGTGGTGATGATGCGGAAATTGTAAATCAGATTAAAGAGTTACTGGATACACGCGTACGCCCCGCCGTCGCTCAAGACGGTGGTGACATCACATTCCACGGCTTTGACCGCGGTGTGGTTTATCTGCATATGCAAGGGGCCTGTGCAGGTTGTCCATCGTCCACAATCACACTGAAAATGGGTATCGAAAATCTGTTGCGCCATTATATTCCCGAAGTGACCGAGGTGCGCCCTGTTGCCGCCTAAGCCCTTAGTTTTATCTTTCGACACATCGGCTGCACATTGTGCAGCCGCTTTGTTATTGGGCGACGCCGTTCTAAGTGAACGCATTGAACCCATGCACAAAGGCCAGGCTGAGCGGCTATTTCCTTTGTTGGAACAAGTTTTGGCCGAAAATGGCATGCACTGGTCTGACCTAGATGCAATCGGTGTGTGTGTTGGCCCCGGAAATTTCACTGGTGTGCGCATTTCCGTGGCAGCAGCCCGGGGGCTGGCTTTGTCGTTGAATATCCCTGCCGTTGGGATCTCGAAATTAGAAGCGATGGTTTACGGTACCAAAGGGCGTGTAAGTGCTGTTTTAGATGCGCGGCGCGATCGGGTTTATATGCAATCTTTCGATAATGGTCTGGCCTTGAATGCACCGCATATGGTGGCTTTATTGGATATTTATGACCATTTGGAAACAGATGAAGTTGTGCGGGTCATTGCTGATGAAGCACTGAGCGTACCCAATGCGCAAGCGGTTGATCGACTTGTTGTGGCGGTGGGCCACCTTGCAGGGCAACGTTACGATCAGGATCAACCTCGCCCTGCACCTTTGTACCTGCGTCCGGCGGATGCTGCTTTGCCAAGTGACCCGCCTGTGGTGATTTTACCGTGACAGCAGATCAGTTGGCCGCGTTACATGCCAAATGCTTTACACAACCACGTCCCTGGTCGGCGCAAGAATTCGCAGAACTTTTAAACAGTAAGGCAGTATTTTTATGCGCAGACGAATTCGGATTTGCACTGGGGCGCGTTGCAGGGCCGGAAGCGGAGCTTATTACAATAGCCGTTGACCCCGACCATCGCCGCCAAGGTCATGCGCAAAACCTGATGCACGCGTTTGAACTTCAGGCAAAAGCAAGCGGCGCGACCCAGGTTTTTTTGGAAGTGGCTGAAACGAACAAAGCCGCGACAGCACTATATCAGCAGTTCGGATTTAGCCAAGCGGGGTTGCGCAAAGATTATTATGCAGGGCCGTTGGGGCACCGTATTGCAGCCCTTGTGATGCGCAAAGACCTTTAACCGCGCCCGACAAAAGGCATTTTATTGGCCATGATGGTCATCGACAAAATATTCGTATCCAAGGGCAGACTTGCCATATGAAACACGGCGTTTGCCGCATCCGTAACATCCATTGTGTCGACAGGCCCGTCAGCATTTTTTATCAGGTTTTCGACCAACTCGGTACGGGCATTGCCTATATCGATCTGGCTGCAACATATATTCAAATCACGCCCATCAAGCGCAATGGACTTCGTCAGCCCCGACACGCCATGTTTGGTAGATGTATAGGCGGCAGAATGCGCACGCGGCGTACTTGCGGAAATCGAACCGTTGTTGATAATCCGCCCACCGTGTTCTGTCATGTGACGGAATGCTTCGCGGGCGCACAGAAACATACCCGTCAGGTTTACATCGACCGATGTTTGCCAACTTTCCAGTGTTAGCTGATCAAATCGCCCGGAAACCGGAAAAATGCCCGCGTTATTGAACAGGGCATCGATTGCCCCAAAATGATCGGCCGCTTTGGAAAAGGCCGCAATGACAGAAGCCTCATCCGTAACATCACAGGCAATTGGCAATGCATTCGTATGCCCATTAGCCACTGTTTCCAACTTATCCAAACGCCGTGCAAGCATTGCCACATTCCATCCTTCGGCCAAAAACTTTTGCGCCGTCGCAGCCCCGATACCGCTGCTGGCCCCTGTTATCAGTATTGTCTTTGCCATTTTCGTCTCCAAACTCTTGCGCGTCATAACATTTGCATGCCAAGCTATAGTTTAGACATGTAAAACGAGAGCAGACAATGAGCAAATCAGACAAATCGTATTTTCAACCGGTTTCGGGTATGGAGTTGCCGCGTTTCGCGGGCATCCCCACATTCATGCGCCTGCCTGCGATTGACTTGGTTGACCCGAAAATCGCGGATGTTGATATTGGCTTGATCGGGGTGCCTTGGGACGCTGGCACCACAAACCGGCCCGGTCCACGCCACGGCCCGCGACAGCTACGCGATTATTCCACAATGATCCGCGCGGGCAATGCGGCAACGGGCATCAAACCGTTTGAACTGGCAAACTGTGCCGATTTGGGCGATGTCGGCGGCAATCCCGCTGACCTGCATGACGCGATGGACAAAATCACGGCCTATTATGCACAAGTCAAGACCAAGGGTATTGTGCCAATGACCGCAGGTGGCGATCATCTGACCTCATTGCCGATTTTGCGCGCATTGGCCGCTGACGGCCCTTTGGGAATGATCCATTTTGACGCGCACACCGATCTGTTCAAGGATTACTTTGGCGGGTTCAAATACACCCATGGCACCCCGTTTCGCCGCGCGATCGAAGAAGGGTTACTTGACCCGGAACGCGTGATCCAAATCGGTATTCGCGGCACATCTTACGGTGGCGAAGATATAGAATTTGGCCGCGCCAATGGTGTTACGATCATCGAAATAGAAGAATTCTTTGAACGCGGCGTGAAAGACGTGATGGCACAAGCCCGTGATATCGTCGGCGACCAACCAACCTATTGCACATATGACATAGACTTTGTTGACCCGGCCTATGCGCCCGGTACCGGCACACCGGAAATCGGCGGTCCAACCAGTTTTCAGGCGCAACAAGTGATCCGAGAGATGGCAGGTGTCAACTTGATCGGGGCCGATCTGGTGGAAGTTTCACCACCCTTTGACCCATCGGGCGGAACTGCATGGCTGGGCGTATCGTTGATGTTCGAACTTTTGTGTATGTTGGCAAGCGCCCTTGAAAAACGGCGCTAAAATTAAGCACCCTCATCCCTTGTTGTGAAACGGACAATCGCCTATCAATAGGAAACACACCATGAAATACGGTGCGAGACAGATGTATCTAGTAGGGAATTCGCCACATGGAGCCAATAAGCCTGACGATTGAAATGATGGTTGTGTTGGGCTTGCTGGCCTTTACTATTTTTCTGTTTGTATCCGAGATTATCCGTGTCGATCTTGCTGGCGTTCTAGTGATGGTAATTCTCGGTGCGCTTAGTTATCTACCCGGTTTGGGGGATTTGGCCGATGTCACCCACCTGTTTGACGGATTTGCGTCAAACGCCGTGATCTCAATCATTGCAGTGATGATTATCGGTGCTGGTCTGGATAAGACCGGGCTGATGAATAAAGTGGCCGCTGTAATCCTGAAATTCGGCGGTTCAACCGAAAACCGTATTGTGCCCGTAATTTCCGGCACCGTAGGTTTTATTTCCAGCTTCCTGCAAAATGTCGGTGCTGCAGCACTGTTCTTACCTGTGGTTGCACGGATTTCGGCACGCACTGAAATACCATTGGGCCGCTTACTGATGCCCATGGGCTTTTGCGCAATTTTGGGTGGTACGATGACCATGGTTGGTTCGTCTCCTTTGATTCTGCTGAACGATCTGTTGATCACTGCCAACAAGGACCTACCAGTAGACGCGCAAATGGCCCCGTTTAGTCTGTTTTCCGTCACCCCAATCGGGGCCGCCCTTATCGTCACTGGTATCCTGTATTTCATGATCTTTGGTCGTTGGGTATTACCCCATACAGCCGCCAGATCGGACGCAAGTTCAGCACAATCCATCAAAGATTATCTGAAACGGCTTTACGGGTTAAAGGCAGATATCGTCGAGATAGAAATCCCCGAAGGCAATATATTAATCGGTGAGACCTTAGGTGATATTATGGACGCTCACCACATGTCAATTATCGGCACTTTTTACAATGGTCAGCGTTGGCTTGCCCCGCTCGTCACAACCGAAATTCAGACACCCTGTCGATTGGCCGTACTGGGCCGAAAAAAAGTTATCGAAGAGTTTGCCGAGATTTACAATCTTAATATTCTACCGACTCTTGAAATTTTCCGCGAAGAATATACCGCCACAAAATCCGGTGTTGCCGAGATTGTCATCCCGCCTGATAGCGGCGTGATCGGTAAATCTGCGCGTGAGGTTCGTTTGCGTGGCACATATGGCTTGAACCTGTTGGCCATTCACCGCGGTGATGAAACCTTAAGCCGTGTGGAAACCAAAGAACACACCGCCTGTTTGCTGGGTCAGGAACCGTTTCATGCGGGCGACACACTGGTGGTACATGCCCAGTGGGAAAACCTGACACGCACATCGAAAGATCGCGACTTTGTGGTTGTCACATCCGATTATCCGCAAGAGGAATTGCGCCCGCAAAAGGTTGGCTGGGCTTTGTTGTTCTTCACCATTGCTTTGACGTTGATCCTGTTCACCGATATGCGCCTGTCACTGGCACTGTTGGTGGGTGCGGTCGGCATGATCCTGACGAAGGTTCTAAGTATTGACGAAGCTTATGGTGCGGTTGGCTGGAACACCGTATTTTTGCTGGCCAGCCTGATCCCGCTGGGGCACGCGGTGCAGTCAAGCGGCACAGCGGAATGGATCGCACAACAAGTGCTGACGCTTTTGGATGGTTGGCCGATCTGGGCGTTGCAAACAGGCGTGGCGGTTCTGGCAACCATATTCACCCTGATCATGTCAAATGTCGGTGCCACGGTACTACTGGTGCCTTTGGCCGTTTCCATCGCGGTGGCCTCGGGTGGTGACCCTGCGGTATTTGCAATGACCGTTGCCATATCCACATCAAACTCGTTCCTGATCCCGACCCACCAGGTCAATGCACTGATCATGGGGCCAGCAGGTTACCGGGTGAAAGATTTCGTCAGAACCGGCGGTATTATGACCGTGCTGTTCTTGGTGGTGTCTATGCTGATGATGAACGTTGTGTTCGGTTAAAGGTTTTCCACAGGTTCCACAGTCAATTCCAACGCAGGTGGCGGCACGTCTTTCAAATCACTCACGTCCAACGGCCCTGTCGGTTTACCCAGACGATACCGCGTTACCCAGTGCAGCCGCGTTTCAGCCCGCGTGATCGCCACATAGGCTAGACGTTTCCACATCGGAATTCCCGCCTCCATCCGCCCTGCACGTGATGCTGCGTAAATGTCGGGCGCGAACACCTGTACTTGATCCCATTGTGACCCTTGCGCTTTGTGGATGGTACAAGCCGCTCCGTGTAAAAAACTGGCCCCCATACGGGCGGCATAGGGAATAAACGGTTCTTCCTGATCGGGGGCTTCGATTTTAATGATCGTGGCGGCCGATACATAAGGATCCAAAGCGCCCATCACATTCAGGCGCGAAAAGCCGGGTTTACGCCCCTCGCCCAAATAGACGACTTGCGCCCCTTTTATCAGGCCGCGCGCTTCCAAATCCAACCGTTTTTTGCGGTGTTTCGCAGGCAATTCTATGCCGTCACAAATCAATGGCTCGCCCGGTAGTAGCATATCACCGGGCGCATTATAGGCACTGCGAAATGCCTGTATCAGGCGAATACGGGTAGCATTGCGCCAACATAACACAGGCGAACGCGCCATCAGGCTTGCCTCAACACGCGGGGCGACAACTACACGGTCGTCTTTCAAGGCAGCCTGTTCGATCATGCGCTCAAAAGTCTCAAAATTTAGGGCGGGGTCTGACAGAGCATGGGCCAGATCAAGGATAGGACTGTCTTGTTCCTGACGGTGCACACGGCTAAGAACCAGCCTGCGTTTATCGTTGACCTTATCAAATGACATTGAACCAGATTGCCCGACAGGGGCCAATTGCGCGGGATCGCCAAACAAGATCAGGGTTGAAAAAATATCGCACAGGTCTTCGAACTGCTTGTCATCCAGCATCGAGCTTTCGTCGATAAACCCGATATCCAGCGGCTCTTCACGGCGTTTCCAGCCGATGATAAAGTCGGAACCTCGCACCCCTGCGGCGGCCAAAGCCCCCGGAATGGACTTGTTCGATTTATAAAATAACGCGGCACGGTCAAGGGCAGCATCGGTGATGCCTTCTATTTCAGGCCGTTCACCATTGCCTGCCAGCCATTCGGCGATTTTTTCATACTCGGGGTCGTAAAGCGGCGTGTATAAAATACGATGAATAGTGGTCGCCGCCACATCGCGATTGCGCAATACGCTGGCAGCTTTGTTTGTCGGGGCAAGAATGGCAAGCGTGCGTCTATCTTTACGTGCCTTACCTTCATAATCACCCGATATAATGTCGACACCTGCCTCACCAAGTGCTTCGCCCAATTTAGCCAAAAGCATGGTCTTTCCCGAACCTGCCTTGCCCAGCACCGCAAAGACCTGCGCATTACCGCTTTCGGGCAACAAGGTCGCATTATCAATGTCCACCCCGGCACGTTTTAGCGCGCCACTGATAGTATCATAAGCCGTTGCCTGGTCGTCGGAAAATTGCATGGAAGCGGGAATCCCTTGGGGTTTGGGGCAGTCTATGCGGATGCGTAATATATGGCCAGATGTTACACTGCAAAAGAAGGTAGCGTTAACTTTCTTTTTTCTTCAGTGCAATGATAGACAACCGCCAAAGACCGACATTTATCCGCCGCATATATAATTTTCGCATTTCCGCAACAGAGCGTTGCGCAGACATCCCTTTCGCTTTGTCCGCCCGCCACGTATCTTCTTGAAAAAGGAGTGCCGTCTAATGTCAGTACGACCCATAAAATCAACATCCCTCGGTCAGCCTACAATCGAAGGCGCAGGCGTTGAACTTTACCGCGCTTTTGGCTTCAGTAACCCTACGGAACTTGACCCGTTTTTGTTGTTTGACGATTTTCGCAATGATGATCCCGCCGCGTTTGAAAAAGGATTTCCCTGGCATCCGCACCGCGGCATTGAGACCATTACTTATGTTTTGGAAGGCACGGTTGATCACGGCGACAGTCTGGGCAACACGGGCACCTTGGGTGCAGGTGACATCCAATGGATGACCGCAGGTTCCGGCATTATGCATCAGGAAATGCCGAAAGGGAACACAAACGGCCAGATGCACGGGTTTCAGTTATGGGCCAATCTGCCAAGTGATTTGAAAATGACCGATCCGCGCTATCAGGATGTTAACAGCTCCGAAATCCCTGAAATCATTGACGACGACGGTACGCGTGTAAAAGTTATTATCGGGTCGTTCTGGGGGAAATCAGGCCCAGTAGACGGCATTGCCGCTGACCCACAATATCTGGACATATATATCCCGCCCGGTGTGCAAAAGACTTTCCCCGTCGACACTTATCGCAAAGCCTTTGCCTATATTTTTGAAGGTGCGGGCGTATTTGATTATGCATCCCCTCCGCGCGGGGTTTTGACCGAAAAAGAAGTTTCAGGTGCAGAACTGAACATCCGCGACCTGTCCGGCAACCGCACATTGGTGAATTTCGACGCAGGCGACAGCGTCACGGTACAGGCCGGTGAACACGGCGTGCGTTTCCTGCTGATCTCTGGCAAACCGATACAGGAACCCGTGGCATGGCACGGCCCTATTGTGATGAACACGCGTGCGGAATTAAAACAGGCGGTTCAAGATTTACAAAACGGAACATTCATCAAGGCAGCACATTAAGGTGTGAATAGTAGAACCTATCTTCATCCAAGTTTATTGATACCACTTCCATAAAATTATGGTTTTTTAGGTAAGTAGTTTTGGGAATCAGGGCCTATCCAACTTCGACAACACCTAAATCACATCAAACCAGTACAGCAGCCCAACCAGCCCTGCGATGAACAGCAACATTCGCGCGGCAAATTCTGCCAACATCATAGCGCGTGCGCGTGCGCGATCACGTTCTAAGTCTACCCCGTCAAGTTTAGCCAGACAGGATCGGCGGATTGCCTCTAACTTGTGTGGATCGACCTGCCCACGTCGTTTCGGGTGTTTTGTACGGGTTTCCGCGTCAAACAGATAGGTCAGCTCGTCTTCAAATCCACGCGGAAGTTTGCCCCGCAGTTTGGCAAGTAGCCGTGGCAGGTCATCATCTTTAACACCGAATTTTTTACCAATACTGCGACTGATTTCGGCCTGCACCGATTCTATAGATAATTGAACCATTTCACCCCCAAGGATAATTCCAGACTAGGGATGCCGAATTAATTTTCAACCTATTTAAATTCCACGCATCAAAGTTCTTGCTACAATGCAAAACATCAATGGCCCTTAAATACTAACTGTCTCTCTTATTCAAAACAGGTTTCTTCAAGTCTTTGCGAAAGCGACCTTCCTGATGTTTGTTCAGCTTGGTTACTTTCTTTTCTTTCTTGTCGCGGTACGGATTTTTATCCGATTGCGATCGAATGAACAGACGAATGGGCGTTCCCGGCATATCAAAACTTTCCCGCAGCCCGTTCACCAGATAGCGTTCATAGCTGGTGGGTAGCAAATCAGCATGCGAGCACATTGCTACAAAGGTTGGCGGGCGGGTTTTGACTTGGGTCATATAGCGGATGCGAATACGCCGTCCACCCGGTGCGGGTGGCGGGTGCATTTCCAACATACTTTCCAGCCAGCGGTTCAGTTTCGATGTGCTGATGCGTGTATTCCAGATCGCATGTGCGCTAAGGATTGCTTTGTGCAACCGATCCAATCCTCTGCCCGTTTTGGCAGAGACCGTGACCAATGGCGCACCGCGCAACTGCGGCAACAGGCGGGTGAATTTTTCACGAATGTCGCGCAACTTTTCCTGTTTTTCGTTCTCTATGTCCCACTTATTTACAGCCACCACAACCGCGCGTCCTTCGCGTTCCGCCAGGTCGGCAATCCGCAAATCCTGTTGTTCAAACGGAATTTCCGCGTCCAGCAGAATCACCACAACCTCTGAAAACTTCACCGCACGCAGCCCGTCAGACACCGACAGTTTTTCCAGTTTTTCCTGTACTTTGGCTTTTTTGCGAATACCTGCCGTATCCCAAATTCGAATAGGTGTATTTTCCCAGTTGAAATTTACCGAGATCGCATCACGCGTTATACCCGCTTCCGGTCCGGTCAACAGACGGTCTTCTTGCAGGATTTGATTGATCAACGTGGATTTCCCCGCATTGGGCCGCCCTACCACTGCAATTTGTAAAGGCTTCTCGACTGAGATAACCCGTTCGGCCCCGCTGCCATCTTCTTCAATATCAACGCTGGTTTCTGCTTCGATTTGGCGATCTTTAAATTCTTCCGCAATCGGGCGCAGCACATGGCCCAATTCATCTATACCTTCACCGTGTTCGGCAGATAATTGTACCGGCTCGCCCAGACCCAATGAAAACGCGTCGTAATAACCTACTTCACCCGCTTTACCTTCAGCCTTGTTGGCGGCCAAAATAACGCGGGCAGATTTTTTACGCAGAATTTCAGCAAACACACGATCAGCAGGCAAAACCCCGTCGCGCGCATCAATCATAAACAGACAAACATCGGCCATATCGACCGCACGTTCAGTCAACGCACGCATACGGCCCTGAAGGCTTTCGTCTGTGGCTTCTTCTAAACCTGCGGTGTCAATAACAGTAAAACGCACGTCAGCGATACGTGCATCACCTTCGCGTAAATCACGTGTGACACCCGGTTGATCATCGACCAACGCAAGGCGCCTGCCAACCAAACGGTTGAACAAGGTGGATTTGCCAACATTCGGGCGTCCAACAATGGCTAGTGTAAAACTCATGTATCCAGTCTTTCATCTCTGAAAGACACCCCATACAGGGCAATGAACCTATTTGAAAGCTTGGATTTGGCCATTTCCAGACAGAATATACATCACACCGTTCACAATTGCAGGCTGAGATGCCGCACCGCCCGGTATTTTAATCGTTCCAAGGGCTGCACCCGTGCTTGGGTTGAAGCTGCGAATATCGCCATCACTGCCGGCTACAATCAAACGGTTACCGGCCAAAACAGGGCCATAATACACGTGCGCTGTTCGCTGACGTTTGCCCTGTTTTAGATATCCCGGCAAATCGATGGCCCAGATTTCGGTGCCTGTGGCCGCATCCAACCGTTTCAGTTCAAACTGATCAGAGACCATGAATACCGATCCGCCTGTAGCCCAGACAGGGCTATATGTGCCATCGTTCACAGTCCAGTTGCGCGTTCCCGTTTCGCGGTCGATCGAAATCAAACGTCCGGCCTGATTAGCTGCATAAAGCGTATTAGCAGAAATCACCGGATCACCGGATATTGCCCCGACAAAGCCACGTGCAAGACCTTTGCGGCCACCTGATACGGCAGCGCTCCAGACCCGTCTGCCTGTTTGAATGTTCGCACCCACCAGCTCACCAGATGGGAACGGAATTGCAACGAAATCACCAACGGCAGCAGGCGTACCCGCTCCGGCCAACCCGGTGGATGAGCCCCCGCTTTGAATTGTCCAACGAATACGGCCATTGGTCAGCTCCAAAGCCAACGCTTTATTGTTTAAATTCACCGCAATGGCAGCACCATCGATAACCAGTGGTGCAGATGAAAACGCGGCATTGGTTCTGTGCCGCCATACAACCCCACCTGTTGCCGGATCAAGGCTGATCACCTCTCCAAATCCGGTAGTCGCAACCAAAGTGCCATTACCGAATGCCAAACCACCACCCGAAACATTACCGCCTTTGTCCCAAGCAGCTGCCAGATTGCTTGTCCAAAGCGGTGCACCTGCCAAACTAAAGGCACGCACCTGTGTATTTGCATCCAACGTATAAATACGGCCCGCTGCAACAATCGGGTCAGAAGTCAGGCGATGTTTCTTGCCATTTCCGGCCCCGATGTTCTGGCTCCAACTTCGCGTCAATGTCGCAGCCAATGCCGGGTGGGATACCCCATGTGTGGTATCACCGTTTTTATGAGTCCATTGTGTATAGTTTTGTGCGGCAGGCGCTGACAGTTGCGTTACAGCAACCTGTGTCGGTGCCGCCTGCGCTGCATCATCTCCGACTTCCTGTTCTGTTTGTGGACGTATATCCAGCCGTTCACCTTGCAATATCGGTTCTTTTTTTGCACATGCGCTTATCGCCAGACCTGCTGCAAGTGCCAAAATCAGCGTTTTTCGGTGAGCCGCTTGTATTGCCATATCGAAGAACTTTCTATTACTCGGTTATTTTGCCTATTGTGCAGTTTCATTGCCAGAAAGCAACTGGGTCTGCAGCGGTATTTCACCACCCAAAGAAACCAGTAACTGGGCTGCACGCTGGCGTATTCCGGCAGAGATATCCGACTCATTCAAAAGCTGTGTAAGCTGCGCAATTGAACCTTCTACATCGCCCGTATCCAGCAGTGCCACGGCGATTTGTTCCAGTGCCAACGGGCGAAACGGGTTTCCGGGTGTTGCAAGGGTATGCAAAGACGTCATACGTTCCCCCTGATCCATATCTTTTCCGCTTAAAATCAAAGCTTTGAATTGTGCCATATCACGATATATTTGTGATAAACTTGCGTCGTTCACGACAGTATCCAGCACCGCTAACGCCGCATCAATTTGACCGTCTTCGGATAAAATGGCCGCTTTTTGAAATGCAATCAAGACCGATGCAGAACCACTGATTTCGTTAATGTTTTCCAAAGCCGCGATTTGATCCGCAGCCGCTTCTTTGTCCAAAGCCGCAGAGATGGCATCACCACGTGCTTGCGCCGCCGCTTCGGCATTCGATTTGGACCACTCAGAAAAAGCCGCGCCGCCTACTATCAAGGCAATCAGCGCGCCTGCAATCCAGCCATATTTCTTGAAATAGCCATAAAGCTGGTCTTTGCGAACTTCTTCGGTGACTTCTTCGATAAAACTGTCGGTATCGCTCATGGCTTAGCCTTTTAATATTTTGGCGGACATTACATGGAAATCAGGGGAAATGCCAAGCGTGATTAAAGCCTTGGTGCAATATTCTTGAATTATATAAAAGCATTTAGTTGCTATCTTTGGCTTTATAGGTGTGTTCGTCCGCAGGAAAGGATCTGTCACGCACCTCATCGGCGTAACGCGTTATCGCATCACGCATCATATCTTCCATATTTCCATAGCGTTTAACGAATGTGGGTACACGCGGGAAAAGGCCGACCATGTCTTCAAACACCAAGATTTGCCCATCGCATTCCGCAGAAGCACCAATACCAATTGTGGGTATGTTGATAGCCTGATTTATTCTGTTTGCCAGGCGTTCCGCAACCCCTTCGACAACAACAGAAAAAGCCCCGGCCGCTTCTACCGCTTTGGCGTCAGCCACAACCGCATCGAACTGTTCTTTTGAACGCACAGCTTTGAACCCGCCCGCGGTGTTCATCTGTTGCGGCATCAGTCCGATATGTGCCATCACAGGTATCCCGCGTGCTGAAAGGTAAGCGATTGTATCCGCCATTTCGGCACCACCTTCCAGTTTGACGGCAGCACAACCGGTTTCTTTGATGATCCTTGATGCATTGCGAAACGCGACCTCGGGGCTTTCTTCGAAACTGCCGAAAGGCATGTCAACGACAACCAGTGCTTTTTCCACACCGCGCATCACCGCCTGACCGTGCATGATCATATGTTCCATCGTGACGCCCAACGTATTCGGCATCCCATGAATAACCATGCCCAAACTGTCACCGACCAGGATCATATCCGCATGTTCATCGACAAGCCGCGCAACATGGGCAGTATAAGCAGTTAAACACACCAATGGCTTGCCACCCTTGCGTGCAACAAATGCAGGAACCGTCATCTTTTTCTTTTTTGCATAATTTTCAGAGACCTGATCTGGGTCTGCGGTCGCTAATTTCTTGGACAACGTACTGGTTGTAGACATGGGAGATTCCCCTTTAATAACATCAATTATCGTTGATAATATCATAACAAAGCTTTTCCAAGTCTATAGTCAAGAAATGAAAACCCGGATCATTTCGCATTATTAGAAAAGACTGTCTTTGAAAAAACCGCATAAACATATCTTGCAGCCTGCTTTATGGCAGCGTAATCTCCGCCAAATTACGTATCCTTTTGGTTGAATTGTTCATTACCCTCTTTTCAGGAGATATTTATGCGCCCGGTACCCATTTTACTTGCTTTATCAGTCTGCGCGGCCATTGCCCTCTATGTCTTGAAAGGTGGAAACACAGCCGCGCCTGAGGATAATGTAACCGCATCTAAAATCACCACCGAAGCCTTTCCCCCCGTATCCGTTCTTGTCCAAAAGTCTATCGCACAACCTGTGACCAGTGGTATTGTTTTGCGCGGCCAGACCGAAGCATTCAGGCAGATTGTCGTTCTGGCGGAAACATCTGGCAAAGTGATTTCAAAGCCTTTGCGTAAAGGTACATTGGTTACTGAAGGGCAGCTTTTATGTGAACTGGAAGTCGGCACCAAATCAGCAGCCTTGTCAGAAGCAAAAGCACGCCTTGAAGAAGCCAAAGCCAATAACAAAGGTGCACGCGGACTTGTTAGAAAAGGCATTATTTCTGAAACTGCTGCATTTTCACGCGAAGCTGCCCTTGAAAGTGCGCAGGCAAATGTAGACCGCGCAGAACGCGAATTACAAGATTTGCAAATCAAAGCACCGTTTTCGGGATTGCTCGAGTCTGATACAGCCGAATTCGGCTCTTACATGCAGCAGGGTTCTGCCTGTGCTACTGTATTGCAACTGAACCCGATGAAGCTGGTCGGCAATGCGACCGAACAACAGGTCGCAAAAATAACAGCAGGTGCCGATGCAAGGGCAAGATTGTTATCGGGCCGCGAAGTTCAGGGGAAAGTCACATTCGTGTCACGCCGTGCCGACAGTATCACAAAAACCTTCCGTGTTGAAATCACCGTGCCAAATGACGATGACAGCCTGCGTGACGGTTCCACCGTTGACATCTCTATCGCCCTTTCAGGTGCAATGGGTCATTTACTGCCACAGTCCGCCCTAACTTTGAACGGTGAAGGCATATTGGGTATTCGGGTGGTTGAAGACAACAAAGCCAAATTCATAGCTATTAAAACGATCCGTGACAGTGCCGAAGGTATCTGGGTTTCCGGCCTGAATCCACAAACGGACGTTATTGTTGTGGGGCAGGAATATGTCACCGACGGACGCAAAGTTTCAGTGACCTTTAAAGAGGGTAGTTAAGCCATGATCGGTATCGTCGACTGGGCGTCCGCACGGGCGCGAATGATTATCACATTCGTGATAATGTCACTCGTCGCAGGGACAATGGCCTATCTCGGCCTACCCAAAGAAGGCGAGCCTGATATTGATGTGCCGTTCCTGTTCGTCTCTGTTCCTTTCCCCGGCATTTCCGCTGCCGACTCTGAAAAGCTACTGGTCAAGCCGCTTGAAACCGAGCTGAAAGAGCTGGAAGGCTTGAAAACCATGACCGCAACCGCATCCGAAAATTATGCGGGTATCGGACTGGAGTTTGAATTCGGATGGGACAAGCCTTCGGTATTGGCGGAAGTGCGTGACAAGGTCAGTCAAGCTGAAGCGGATTTTCCTGATGGGGCCGAACAATACACCATCAGCGAGGTGAATTTTTCGCAATTCCCTATTCTGGTGGTCTCGCTATCCGGTGCAGTTCCCGAACGTACATTGTTACGTGTCGCCAAAGAATTACAAACCGATCTGGAAGGCCTGTCACCGGTGCTGGAAGCGGGGCTTGCAGGGCACCGCGATGAAATGCTGGAAGTGCTGATCGACCCGTTGAAACTGGAAGCCTACAACGTGACCGCAGGCGAGCTATTGAATGTCGTGCGCAACAACAATCAATTGATTGCAGCCGGTGAAGTGGAAACAAAACGCGGGGCTTTCGCGGTAAAAATCCCATCATCGTTCGACGAAGCACAAGACGTCTACAACCTGCCTGTCAAAGTGAATGGCGACAGTGTGATCACTTTGGGCGATCTGGCCGAAATCCGTCTGACATTCGAAGACCGCTTGGGAACCGCACGCTACAATGGCGAAGCGACCGTTGCGTTGCAAATCGTTAAACGCAAGGGCGCCAACCATATTGAAACCGCAAAGCTTGTACGCGAAAAAGTGGCTGATGAAATGGAAGAATGGCCCGCAGAACTAAAACAGGCGATCCGTGTGGATTTCACCCTTGACCAATCCAAACAAGTGCAGGGCATGGTCAGCCAACTAGAGGGCTCGGTTCTGACGGCAATCATCCTTGTGATGATCGTTATATTGGGGGCCTTGGGGGTTCGTTCGGCCCTGTTGGTGGGCTTTGCCATCCCGACTTCGTTCCTGCTGGCCTTTGCTTTCATGGCGCTGGCGGGGCTGGCGATTTCCAACATGGTGATGTTCGGGCTTATTCTAGCGGTCGGTATGTTGGTTGACGGTGCTATTGTGGTGGTCGAATATGCCGACAAGCGCATAAAACAGGGCGTCGGGCCAATGCATTCCTATGTTATGGCCGCCAAACGCATGTTTTGGCCAATCATTTCATCCACCGCTACCACGTTATGCGCATTTTTGCCGATGTTGTTCTGGCCGGGCATCCCCGGTGAGTTCATGCGTAACCTGCCGATCACCCTGATCTACGTTCTGTCCGCATCATTGCTGGTCGCTTTGGTTTATCTGCCCGTTGTCGGCGGTGTTGCCGGGCGGATTAGTCGCGTATTGGAATATATATCTTTAAAGTTACGCCGGAAAACGCACATCATGTTGCGACTGGTCTTGTTCATCTTGGCTGCTGCGATTTTGATCGCATCCGTCAGATTTCTGGCGAACCGAACGTTTGATGGCATAGTTAGCATTGTAATGGCGTTTCCCAGCATATTAGGTGCTATACTTGCATCCTTTGCCCTGTCTGCTGTCGGTGGGTCAATTTTCAAAAAACGTGAAATGGTGGAACGCGACCATTCTAAACGCACTTTATTCGGGGTATTCACCAAAAGCATTGTCGACAACCCAATTATTCCTGTCTTGGTTGTTCTAGCCACTATTTTATTCGTTACGGCAACATTTAAAACCTATGGCGTTTACGGCAAAGGCGTTGAATTCTTTGTCGATACAGAGCCGGAAAACGGCATCGTTTATGTACGCGCACGCGGCAATCTTTCATTAGATGAAAAAGATGAACTTGTGCGACTGGTGGAACAAAAACTACTGGTCATCAATGGTGTCGAGTCTGTATTCTCCTTCGCAGGCGAAGGTGGCTTGAACCAGAACACCGGCGGCGCCAAAGCCCCGCTGGATACCATCGGGCAAATCCAGTTCGAACTGGATGACTGGAAGGTGCGCGGCACCGGCACCGGTGATGCGATCATGGAAAATATCAACCAGATAATGAAAACCATTCCGGGTATTCAGGCTGAAATATTTGTCGAAGAAACCGGCCCTGCCAGTGGCAAGCCTTTGAACCTGCGGGTCAAGGGCGACAATTGGGAAAACCTGATGGAAGCCGCCGATATGGTGCGTACCAAGTTCAATACATGGGACGGTTTGAAAGACATCGAAGACACCCGCCCCTTGCCCGGCATAGACTGGCAGATCAACGTTGATGTGGAAGAAGCCGGGCGTTACGGTGCCGATGTCGCGACCGTAGGCGCAATGGTACAACTGGTGACACGCGGCTTGCTTCTGGACACCATGCGGGTTGACAGTTCCGAGGAAGAAATCGACATCCGCGTTCGTGTCCCCGAAAAGGACCGCCTGCTATCCACACTGGACACATTGCGGGTGCGTACTGCCAATGGCCTGATCCCCTTATCAAACTTTATCAGCCGCAAACCCGTGCCGAAGCTGGCCCAGATCAATCGCGTCGACAGCGCACGCTATTTCGACATCAAGGCAGATGTGTTGGAGGGCGTGAATTCCAATGAACAAATCACAAAGCTTACAACATGGATGGAAACTGACATGCAAATGCCCAAAGGTATTGAGTGGGAATGGTCAGGCAGTCAGGAAGATCAAGAAGAAAGCCTCGCCTTCCTGCAATCAGCCTTTACGGGCGCCTTGGGCCTGATGTTTGTTATCCTTCTGACCCAGTTCAACAGTTTTTATAACTCGTTTCTTGTGCTGCTGGCTGTGGTTTTATCCACCACAGGTGTGCTGATCGGCATGATGCTGATGGGCCAACCATTCTCGGTGATTATGACCGGCACCGGCATTGTGGCACTGGCGGGCATTGTGGTGAACAACAACATTGTTCTGATCGACACCTATCAGGAAAAATCACGCGACATGCCAAAATTACAGGCCATTGTAGAAACTGCCGAGGCCCGCATTCGCCCGGTCCTGCTGACCACGATTACGACAATGGCGGGCCTGACCCCGATGATGCTGGGCTTATCCATCGACTTTGGCGCAGGCGGCTACAGCATTAATGCGCCAACCGCTTTGTGGTGGAAGCAACTGGCAACGGCTGTGGTTTTCGGCCTTGGGATCGCAACCGTCCTGACCCTTGTGCTGACCCCCGCAATGTTGGCGATGCGCATATGGATCGTGGCCATTTTCAAGCACCTCTTTGCCCGCAATCAAGCACGTAAAACGGGTAAAAAGCTGATAAGTCTGCATAATATTGCCTACAGTGATATTGCGAAATAATACGCAGACATGTCTTTCTCGCGGAGCGCATAAAGGTTTTATGGCCTTCCGCCCAAGAATATTTCGGCAATAAGAAAAAAAGTGCGCGTTTAGGCCGCATCCTCATCCGCTAACTGGCGATGCCACATGGTTGCATAACGTCCGTTATGGGCCAGTAACGCATCATGCGTGCCTTGTTCCGTCACATGCCCCTGTTCCAGCACGATAATCAAATCCGCATCCACGACGGTGGACAGGCGGTGCGCAATGGTGATCACCGAACGCCCTTGCCCCATCTGGCGCAGGCTTTCCTGAATATCCCGCTCGGTTTCCGTATCCAGCGCTGAAGTGGCTTCGTCCAGCAACAGTATCGGTGGATTCTTTAGTAAGGTGCGTGCAATCCCAACCCGCTGTTTTTCACCACCGGACAGTTTTAGCCCGCGTTCACCTACGGTGGTTTGATAACCATCTGGCAGGCTCATCACAAAATCATGGATTTTTGCAGCTTTCGCGGCCTTAACAATCTCGGCCTGTGATGCACCGTCACGGCCATAAGCCACGTTATAACCGATGGTATCATTGAACAGTACCGTATCTTGCGGCACGATGCCGATCTGGCCGTGCAGGCTGCTTTGGGTAATGTCGCGCACGTCCTGCCCATCTATACGCAAGGCCCCCGCGCCAACATCGTAGAAGCGAAACAGCAAACGCCCGATGGTGGATTTGCCGGAACCCGACGGGCCTACGATTGCCACGGTCTGCCCAGGTTTCACGGTTAGATTGAAGTCTTTCAATATGGGGCGATTTTCATCATATCCGAAATCTATATTGTCAAAAGTGACCTCACCCCCTGCAATCACCAGATCCTTGGCATTCGGTTTATCGTTAACTTCGGCTGGTTGTTCCAATAGCTCAAACATCTCACCCATATCAACCAGGGCCTGACGGATTTCGCGGTAGACCGTGCCCAGAAAATTCAACGGCATGGTGATCTGGATCATGTAAGCGTTGACCATCACAAAGTCCCCTACCGTCAGATCGCCGCGTTGCACACCAATTGCGGCCATAACCATAACCAGTATCAGACCCAAGGTGATGAAAAACGATTGGCCAAAATTCAAAAAACCCAAGGTATAATTGGTCTTCAGGGCGGCAACCTCATATCCACGCATACTTTCGTCATAACGCATGGCTTCGCGTTCTTCGGCCCCGAAATACTTTACGGTTTCAAAATTCAACAAACTGTCGATGGCTTTCTGGTTCGCGTCCGTATCCAGGTCATTCATTTCCTTGCGAATACGCACCCGCCATTCTGTCACTTTGAATGTAAACCAGATATAAAGTCCAATGGTGACAACAACCACGGCCAGATACCAGACATCGAACAGATAGAATAATATGGCCCCGACAAAAATCAGTTCCAAAATCAACGGGCCGATGGAAAACAACATAAAGCGTAACAGGAATTCCACGCCCTTCACACCGCGTTCAATGATACGGCTTAAACCACCCGTTTTGCGGCTGATATGATAACGCAAAGACATCGCATGGATATGGCGAAAAGTTTCCAATGCCAATTGCCGCAATGCACGTTGGGCCACACGGGCAAAAATCACATCGCGCAACTGATTGAAACCGACGCTCATTAAACGCGCTACACCGTAAGCAATGGTCAGCCCGACGGCCCCTGCCGTTAACATGAACACCGTGGTCGGCCCGCCCTGATCCGGTGCCATCGCATCCACTGCGCCTTTATAGAAAAACGGCGTCAGTACGGTAATGATTTTCCCTACAAGCAAAGCCAAAAGTGAAAGTACGATACGTATTTTGATCCACGCTTTATCCTTGGGCCATAGATAGGGCGACACCTTGCGGATAACTTTTACCGCTTGTTCTTTATTGACGTGCGTCTGGGTGATTATTGATGCCAAAATATTGTCTCCTGTCCAACGTATCTAGGTCGGACAGGGGAAATTGACCAGAGTTAAAGCATTTTAGTTTGGCAGATCAAAAACCTGACCCGGATAAATCAGATCAGGGTCTTTGATACTATCACGGTTGGCTTCAAAAATTTGCACGTAGCGCACACCATCGCCATAGCGTTTTTTCGCCACAGCCCAAAGCGTATACCCCGGTTGGATCGTGATATTCGATTGCAATACATCGGCTGAACTCACAACCGCTTTCGCCGCTTCGCGCTTGAACGGGCTTTGTACCCGTTCGGTTACGTCACCCGTGCTGCTCACACTGTCTACACGCAAAGCATAAAGCCCTTCGGGCACATCGGGCAAAGTGATTTTCCATTGTCCGCTATCAGCCACTTTTTGAACGTCCGTCGGTTTATTATCCAGATAAACCCGCACGAAATCATCGCTGCTGCCGCGCCCCGAAATAACGACATCACCCAGATCATCATAAACAATCGTATCAAGCGACAAGGTTTCTTGTGTCGCGGATGCCGGTGTCGTTTCGTTTACAACCACTTCCTGCGTTCCCCCATCTGCCGGGGCTTTCGCAATTTCTGTCGGTTCAATAACTTCGACACCGCTTGGCTTGGCCACGATCAGTTTCGGGGCGGCTTTCGCTTCCGGCTTGAACGGCATGACCAGAATTTTATCGACCGAGGCAATATCATCACCTGACGTTTGTTTTTGCACCAATTCAAGTTCACGCGGCACGTCAGAAGGTTCCAGATCAAGCAAGGCTACAAAGGCACCCGTTTCATCCGCTGTAGCCTGCCCTACGATCACACCGTTCAGAATAATCTCTACATCCGTATTGGGGGCCGCTTTGCCCGCAACAACGGTTGCGCCGGCTTTATCCACGCGCACCAGATCAAAACTTGGGATGATCGTTTCAGGGATGCCTAGTGTTGTTTCAGGCTGTTGCGGTACAGGTTCCGGTTGTTCAACAGAGGCCTCTGCATCCGGTGATACGGGCTCTGGCTGCACCAAAGTAACCTTTGGCTGTTCTTGCGTCGGTACTTCTGATATTTCACGCTGCGTTTGCACAACAGGCATTGGCGTTGTAACCGCTTCTTGTGGCGTCGGTTTCGCAACCATGAAATAGGTAGCCGTCCCCACCACCACAACAGTTGCAGCAACCCCGCCACCAATAAGTAATCCTGATCCAGATATAGCCGTCAAACTCTTTCCCTTTCACCCAACCTGATTGGCATGTTACACAAAACCAATATCAAATCAAAAACAGATTTTCGTCAGAGGCTACACCATGTCGACAAAACTACAATACTCCGTCTGCGTCTTCTGCGGTTCACGCCCGGGAAATAATCCCGCATATATCGAGAACGCCAGGAAAATCGGGACAACCCTTGCCCAAAACAGCTTGCGACTGGTTTATGGCGCAGGTGATGTCGGGCTGATGGGGGCAGTTGCCAATGCAACACAAAACGCAGGCGGTGATATTTTTGGCGTAATTCCCACCCATTTGCTAGCCTTGGAAGTCGGTAAAACCGATCTGACCCAGTTTATTATCACTGAAAACATGCACGAACGCAAAAAACTGATGTTTATGAATTCGGATGCAATCATCACATTGCCGGGTGGCCCGGGATCACTGGACGAATTGTTCGAGGTGCTGACATGGGCCCAGCTAGGCCAGCATACAAAACCGATTTTCCTGCTGAATACTGACGGATACTGGGACCCGCTTTTGGCCCTAATCGAACACCAGATTGAAAATGGCTTTGCCGACCCGTCATTTCGCGCCCTGTTGCAGGATTTCAATTCGGTTGAAACTTTGATGACAAAGCTGCTTCAGGACCTTTCACGCCGCAAAGCCTCATAGGAATAAAGCGCCAGCCCCAACCAGATCAACCCAAATGCTATAAAATGCCACCCCGTAACGGGTTCCATAAAGATCAGCGCGCCTAGGCCAAATTGCATCGTTGGGTTCAGGTATTGCACAAGGCCGACGCTGGCCAATGTCAGGCGTTTCATCGCATAAGACATTAACACCAACGGGGCCGCTGTTATCGGGCCTGCGAAAATCAACAGACCTGTATTCGAACCGTTACCGAAGTAACCACCCTGTTTGCCATCAAACCCTGTCCACCCAAACTGATGCACCCCCCAAAGCCAGATCAAGGCGATCGGTGCAAGAACGATAACCTCGCCCATAACTGATACAACAGGTCCCGCTTTCAGGGATTTCTTACTGAGCCCGTAAAACCCGAAACTGACCGCAAGGATCAGTGAAATCCAAGGGGCAACGCCCAAACCAAGCGTTAAAACAATAACTGCCAGCGTGGCCATACCAACCGCAAACAACTGCACCCGTGTCAGACGTTCGCCTAAAAATATATAACCCAGCAGCACCGCCACCAACGGGAAAATATAATAACCCAAAGAGCTTTCCAACACGCGCCCGATTTGTATCGCAACAATATAGGTAAACCAGTTAAGACTGATCAAAAGTGCAGCAACAAAAACAATCACCAAAGAACGTTTGTCAAACAGCATCGCACCAATTTCATTCAACCGCCCTGTATAAGCCAACAACCCAAACAAAAATACCAACGACCAAAGCGTGCGATGGCTAAGTACCTCTAATGGTGGCACATACGCGATTTGTTTATAATACAATGCCGCCAGTCCCCAGATTAGACAGGCGCTGACCATTGCAAAAATACCTTTTATTCGTTCCGGCATGGCCCATCCTGTTCATGACCAAATGGCCCAAATGAAAACCCCGCCGGATAAACCGACGGGGCTTCGAAACGCTTGGCACATCCTTAAGCGAACTCAAGGCCTCCCAGTGCGGCAGCGTGAAAACTGTAGCGATAGAATGCGCAATTTTTAAGCAAAGTCAACAGGATAGTTTTTTATTCTAGACTGACAGACATTTGCGCTAACATATTCTTAAATATAGTCTTAATAAAAAGGCCCGACAGTTTCTATCGGGCCGATATTGGTTTTGTAAAATACAACCTACACGTTAGCTAGGCGCCCTGCCACATTTTCCCAATTCACCAGATTTTCCAGAAAATTGGAAATATAAACCGGGCGTTTGTTGCGGAAATCGATGTAATAGGAATGCTCCCAGACATCACAGCCCAGCAGGGCGGTTTGACCGAAACAAAGTGGGTTCACACCGTTTTCGGTTTTCGTAACTGCAAGACCGCCATCGGCATTTTGTACCAGCCAGCACCAACCGGACCCGAACTGGCCAGCACCCGCTGCACCAAAATCGGCTTTGAATTGATCAACCGACCCGAAACTGTCTTTGATCGCCGCTTCCAGCTCAGACGGCATGGCGCGCCCAGCTGGGCCCATCATTTCCCAGAACTGGTTATGGTTCCAAAGCTGGCTGATATTGTTGAAAATACCGTTTTGCGCAACGGATGACGCATCATAAGTACCCGTAATGATCTCTTCCAGTGATTTATCGGCCCATTCGGTGCCTTCAATCAATGCGTTACCATTTGTTACATAAGCATTGTGGTGTAAGTCGTGGTGGAATTCCATGGTTTCCTTGGACATGCCACCATCGGCAAGCGCGTCATGGGCATAGGGAAGGTCGGGAAGTTCAAAAGCCATCTTTAGTATCCTCATCTGTTGGAATATTTGTTCTGGGGTGAATATAACGGAAAGCCGCGCCAAGGAAAGCGGGTTTTTCCTAAATCGGCAAAGCCACAATTGCCACGCGCCGGCCTTCGGCCAACAAAACATTATAGGTGCGACACGCTGCAGGCGTGGCCATCAACTCATACGGCACGCCAGCCTTATCCAGTTTTGCTTTGGCCGCGGTAGGCATTGGTGCAATCTGTGTGCCCGTGCCGACAAAGATCACATCATAATCGGCAACAGCGGCAATAACATCGGCCAAGTCAGACAGGCCTTTCCAAGATGCAACACCACTCGGGAATATCGCCAAAGGCCCGTCTTGCACCACTTCATTCACCCGAAAAAATCCGGGCCCGTAGGCGTCAACAGGGGGTTGATCTGTATATGTGATCTCGGTCAATTCCATACGCTTTACTAATCCCAAACTGGCAGACCCGCAAGCGCACTAAAAGCAATCATCGCATAGGCCACCCAGCGATAGATATGCTCTTTATCCGGATTGAAAACCCTTTGCCCGATCAGGCCCGCACTTCCGTACGGCACCACCAGAACAGCCCCGACTGCAAGCGGGATCAATACTAGCAAACCTTTGACGGCAAAGACTATAAATGTCAGAATATCCACCAAAAACAAATACATGATCATATTACCCCGGATCACCTGCGGTGGCCGTGGACTGGACATATAAGACATGATCACGGGTGGCCCCGGCAAAGCTGCTACGCCGCATAAAAAACCACTGATCACCCCGACAATACCAGTCATCATTTTGCCCAGTGGATTGCGATACCGCCAACCGCTTACAAGCAAAACCAATAGGCTAAGAGCCAGTAACGAGATCAGCCAGCGAAATACAACAGGGTCAAGTTGGGTCAACAGATACACCCCGAATGGCAGGCCTATGATTGCGCCCGTTCCCAATAGCCCTACGTCACGTGGCTCACCGTCGCGCCATGCGCGCGGCAACAGGGCAATAGGACCGAACAGATCAAAAGTCATCATCATCAAAATGGCATAAATCGGTTCAACCACAAGGGCTGCAATCGGCACGAAAACCATCGCCGTACCAAAACCCGCAAAGCCGCGCACGATACCCGCTGCAAACGCCGCCAGAACTAGAACAGGCAGGCCCTCAAAGGATAAGACCTGCCAAAACATGCTCATTTATGCATCAATATTGGCAAATTGCGTGCCTGCACGACCATCATCAATCTTGTCCCAGTCACGTTTTACGCCCAGGCGCAATAGAATGGCAGAGGCAACGAACACCGATGAATAGGTGCCCACAATAACGCCCCAGATCATTGCAAAGACAAAACCATGGATCACATCACCACCCAAGACAAACAACGATATAAGTGCGATCAGCGTGGTCACAGAAGTCATCACCGTACGCGAAAGCGTTTCATTGATCGATTGGTTCAACACATCTTTCAGTGGCTTTGCCTTATACTTGCGCAGGTTTTCTCGCACCCGATCGAACACCACAACCGTATCGTTCAGCGAATAGCCGACAATGGTCAGAAGTGCGGCGATAATCGCCAGATCGAACTTGATCTGCAACAGGCTGAACACACCGATTGTCAGTACGACATCGTGAACCAAAGCTGCCACAGCACCGACTGAAAACTGCCATTCAAAGCGCAACCAGATATAGAACAATACAGCGCTTATAGCCAAAACAACCGCAATCACCGCCGTTTGAATCAACTCACCCGAAACTTTTGGGCCAACACTGTCAATCTGCGGAAAGCTCATTGTTGGGTCAACTTCAATCAATGCATTCTTAACTGCCTTGATCGTTTCAACTGTAGCGGCTTCTGCGCCTTCTTGTGCTTCAATGCGGATTTGCGATACATTCGAGGTGGCACCTGTCAGTTGGGCCGCAGGGTCAATCACCTGCGTGATCGAAACATCCCCCAATCCAAGTGGTTCCAATGCAGCGCGATATGCCACAATATCTACCGGATTTTGCGCGTCGGTACGGATCGTTGTACCACCCTTGAAATCAATCCCGTAATTCAGACCTATCATAAAGAACAAAACCACGGATGCGATCATGGCCAAGGCAGACGCGCCCAAAGTCATTTTGGATAGTTTGAAAAAATCTAACGACGTATCGGAAGGAACCAGTTTTAGTCTCATATACTCTCTCCTATACTTCGATTTCTTTGGGACGGCGGCGTTCCATATAGATGGAAATCACCAAACGTGTCACCCAGATCGCAGTGAAAACGGACGTGACAATACCCAGCCCCAGCGTAATCGCAAAGCCGCGCACGGGGCCTGACCCCATCACGAACAGGATCACTGCGGCGATCAATGTGGTGATATTGGCGTCAATAATGGCACTGAAGGCCCGTTCATAACCCAGCTCAATCGCCCGTACGGGGTTTTTGCCACCCTTTAATTCTTCGCGGATACGTTCAAACACCAGAACATTGGCGTCTACCGCCATCCCGATGGTCAACACGATCCCGGCAATGCCGGGCAAGGTCAGCGTTGCACCTATCATCGACAACAGCCCGAAAATCAGGCCGACATTGATAATCAGTGCAATATTCGCAAACACCCCGAACAGCCCATATGACAGAACCATAAAGATCAGCACAGTGATAAAGGCCACGATACAGGCCAAAGCACCCGCGTCGATACTGTCTTGACCCAGTTCCGGTCCAATCGTGCGTTCTTCCAGATAAACTACTTTGGCAGGCAAGGCGCCTGCGCGCAACTGGATTGCCAGTTTCGTGCTTTCGGCCACATCAAACTGACCTGTAATAATCCCCGAACCACCCGGAATATGACTTTGAATGGTCGGCGCAGACAATACTTCTTCGTCCAGTACGATGGCAAAGGCCTGACCTATGTTGCTGGCAGTATACTCACCGAATATCCGCCCGCCCGTAGGGTTCAGACGAAACGAAATCGCCGCTTGATTATTTTGGTCAAACGATGGTTGTGCATCAACCAGATGGTCGCCAGTGATGGTCGCGGTTTTTTCCAAAACATAAAACAGACCCTGATCTTGTGCATCGGGTAATAAAATCTGACGTGATTGTACACGTGTATCAGGGTCAGACGTGCGGCTAAGCACAGGGTGAAACGTCAATTTCGCGGTCTTCCCGATCAGTTCTTTCAGCTCTTCCGCCGAACCGATGCCCGGCACTTGGATCAAGACCCGCCGATCCCCCTGTCGTTGAATGGTCGGCTCACGTGTGCCCGCTTCATCCACACGGCGGCGGATAATTTCCAAAGACTGCGCCATTGTGCGCTGGTCCGTGGCCAGACGTTCGGCCTCAGATAGACGTACGATAATATCGGCACCCTCTGCCGATACATCAATGTCCGTGGCGCCAACATTGGACAGGCTTGCAACGGGACTAGCCAGCGCACGTACCTTTGCCAATGCTGTATCCATTGCTTCTGGTTTCGAAATGCGTACACGCAGATCAGTGTCGGCACCGTCCTGACGGCGGATCGTACCTATCGTCACACGCTCTGCGCGCAATGCATCACGCACTTCGGGCCAATAGCTGTCAATCCGTTCCGCATAAACGTCTTCGACCTGCACTTCGGCCAGCAAATGCGCACCGCCGCGCAGATCAAGCCCCAAATTTACCAACGCGGACGGCATCCATGCTGGCCATTGGCCCGCAATCGCTGTCAGTTCCGGCGTTGCTGGCACACCTGTCGCCAAGGTGGCCTCGGCATCATTGGACTGCTCCACGCTTGTATAAAACAAGTTCGGTGCAGCCATCAAAATCCCGATGGCACACACCGCCCAGATCAAGAGCTTCTTGGAAAAAGAAAACTGAAGCATTCGCCCGCCTTTAAATAAAAGTTATTTTGCAGGTTCAGTCTTATTCAAAACCGCTTGAATTGTATTCTGAACAACTTTCACTTTTACGCCAGTTGCGATTTGAATTTCAACTTCGTTTTCGGCGCCGACCTTGGTCACTTTCCCCAACAAACCACCCGCCGTGACAATCTGGTCACCCTTGCGTAAATCCGCAACCATCGCGCGATGTTCTTTCGCTTTCTTCTGTTGTGGGCGGATCATCAGAAAATACATAATCGCAAAAATCAGGATCAGAGGAATGAAGCTGGTGATACCACCTGCGCCGCCTGCGGCTTGAGCATAAGCTGGGCTTACAAACATGTGTTTAGTCCTTTTGTCATTCGGCAGGTCGAGCCTGTCCATTTCAATCTCGCGGACAATATCTTTAACATTTACAGAAGACAAGCCGCGATAAATTGCAAAACAGCTTTTGGGCTTGGAAAAAACAAAGTTTTCGTAGATAGTGTGTCCATATATAGCGGGGGCTAAATATGTTGCTACTACAGATGTTACAGTTAAATTACAGTCTACTTTTGGCGATTTTGATTATCGTCCCGTTTTTGCTGGCAAAAGCATTTATCAACGAACGTCGAGCCAAGATAGCAGAAGCCACGCGCATAACGCGCGAACAGGCCTTGATTGCAGAACGCTTGACCAATGCCGTCAATCAATTGGGCGCATATAAAACCGTTCACAGACGCACCCCGCAAACCCTGTATCAAAACAGCCCTGACGGGGCTTTCATCACTGATGATCTGGGTCAGCTTATTCCGCAACGCACACCGCAAGGTAAAATTCTTGCCAAATGGGAAAATTGGACGGAAACCGAACCCAATCTGGAAATCCGTCTGGGCGGCTTGTTTACACTGGAACGCATCAGCCAGATCAGCGAACAAGAACATATTGTCGTGATGGAAACGTTATGTGCCTACATCCGCGAAAATGCGGCCACAAAAATTGCATCCGAACCCATTGGCAATATACCCGCACAATACAGTGCTCCGCGCGCGGATATTCAGATGGCAATCAAAATTTTGGGGCGTCGCGGATTGGACCGCATTGCCCATGAAGCGAAGCTTGATCCACCTTACCGTCTTGATCTGCGCGATGCCGATTTGGCAGGTGTGGATTTTTCCGACGGGCATTTTGGCCCCGCAATCATGGCCCGTACAAATTTGCACGGCGCATGGCTGGATAACAGCACATTTCGGGGGGCTGATTTTTCCGCAGCCAATATGACCAAAGCATGGCTGGAAAGTGCGGATTTATCAACAACACATCTGGAAGATACCACGTTGAATTGCGCATGGATGGTTGGGGCAAACCTGCATGAGGCCACAATGAACGGGGCTGATTTACGCGGAGCAAAGATGCGCAACACCAATCTGCAAGGGGTTGAACTTGACGGTGCCATTATAAAAGATACCGACATCAAAGACGCCAACCTGAAACTTGTCTGGCTGCACGGTGTAAATTGCGCAGGCTTTGAAAACTTGTCGCAAGACCAGCTTGACAGTGCCTTTGGTGACATCACCACAAACATCCCCAAAGACGCCACACGCCCGCTTTGGCCACGTCAAAAAATCACCTATATGGAAAGTTTCGAGATGTGGATCAACGCCAAAAACCAGAAAAAAGCGGCCTGAAATCCGACTTGTAAAACTAGCTGGTTTAATCCGGCTCAAACTTGGCTATAAGCCATTCCAAAGACAACTCAAACCCGATCAGGTAGCCCTATGCACGACATCCGCGCCATCCGCGAAAACCCCGAAGCTTTTGATGCAGCCCTTGCTATGCGCGGGGCCGCCCCCATGTCCGCTGAAATTCTGGCAATAGACGAAAGCCGTCGCGCCAAAATCACCAAGGCGGAACAAGCTCTGGCAGAACGCAATGCGGCATCCAAAGAAATCGGTCGCGCCAAAGCACAAGGGCTGGATAAAGAGTTTGAACGCCTGCGCCTGCTGGTAGCCGACAAAAAAGCCGAAGTTGCCGCATTGGACGACGAAGCCAAATCCGAAGATGACAGGCTGCAAACCCTGCTGATGACCCTGCCGAACAGCCCTTATGACGACGTCCCGCTAGGTAAAGACGAAGCCGACAATGTCGAAATACATCGCTGGGGCATGCCATTATCGTTGCACTTCCCCCCAAAGGAACACTTTGAACTGCCTGCGGCTCAGGGCGGCATGGACTTTGAACTTGCCGCCAAGATCAGCGGCTCGCGCTTTGTGATCTTGTCTGGTGCCGTGGCACGGCTGCACCGCGCTTTGGCGCAATTCATGCTGGACACACACATAAACGAAAACGGGCTGACCGAAGTCAACACACCCGTTATCGTGCGCGATGAAGCAATGATCGGGACAGGTCAGCTGCCAAAATTCGCCGAAGACAGCTATCAGACCACCAATGGCTGGTGGCTGGTGCCAACTTCTGAAGTGCCCTTGACCAATATCGTTGCCGAGACCATTCAGGATGATGCGGCCCTGCCCCGCCGCTTCGTCGCCCATTCCCTGTGTTTCCGTTCAGAAGCAGGTTCTGCGGGGCGTGATACATCCGGCATGTTGCGCCAGCACCAGTTCGAAAAGGTCGAAATGGTCAGCGTTACCAAACCCGAAAACAGCCGCGATGAACTGGATCGCATGACCAAATGCGCAGAAGGAATATTGGAACGTCTGAACCTGCCTTACCGTACCGTGGTTCTGTGTACCGGCGACATGGGCTTTGGCGCGCGCCGCACCCACGACATCGAAGTCTGGTTACCGGGGCAGGACACTTACCGTGAAATTTCCAGTTGTTCCGTTTGCGGTGATTTTCAAGCCCGCCGCATGAACGCCCGTTTCCGCCGCGACGGCGAGAAAAAACCGGAATTTGTCCATACATTGAACGGTTCAGGTCTGGCCGTGGGCCGCTGCCTGATCGCGGTGCTGGAAAACGGTCAACAAAAAGACGGTTCCGTGGAACTGCCGGAAGTGTTGCATGGTTATCTGGGCGGTAAGACGAAGATCAACAAGGGTGGGGTTTTGTCCTAACACCCCCTTCCCACAATCCTCTCAATAGTGTAGCCAAATGGTAACTTAATATCGGGTAGGCATCATGCGCATTCTTATCACCAACGACGACGGCATTCGGGCCCCCGGCCTAGAGGTCATGTTACAAATTGCCACCGAGCTTGCAGGACCCAATGGCGAGGTCTGGACAGTTGCCCCCGAAGCTGAACAATCGGGCGTGGGCCACGCGATTTCATTCGTCAATCCAATGCGGGTTTTTCATAACGCCCCACGCGTCGTGGCCGTAGACGGCACCCCGGCTGATTGCGTTCTGGCAGGTATCAGCGAAGTTATGGAAGATAAACCGGACTTGATCCTGTCGGGCATAAACCGGGGCAATAATGCGGCACAAAACACACTTTACTCAGGTACGATTGGTGCTGCAATGGAAGGCGCGTTGCACGGCGTCAATTCCATTGCCCTGTCGCAATTTTTTGGCCCCGACAACAGGGATTTGGATGACCCGTTCGAAGTTGCACGCGCCATGGGTGCTAAAGTGATCCGGGGAATTTTGGAAACCGACATGTGGGGACAAGCCCCTTACGGGCTGTTTTACAACGTAAATTTCCCCCCTGTCACCGCTGCTGAATGCAAAGGTACGCAGGCTGTTTCCCAAGGCTTCCGCAACAATACGGATTTTTATGCCGTCGCTGAAACCGGCCCGAACGGACGCAGGTATTTATGGGTAACAATGGGTTCACAACATGTCGCCACCAAATCCGGCACTGATGTTCACGCCAATCTGGAAAACTATATATCGGTCACACCGATGCACGCTGATCTGACCTGCCATGACAGTTTGACCAAGTTACAAGGAGCATTTAAATAATGCTCAGCCCAGAAGCACAGATGCAATTTCTGCTAATGTTGCGTAACAAGGGTGTGCCGGACAAAGTTTTGGCGGCTATGGAAAAAGTACCCCGCGATATGTTTGTCGAAGGCCACTTCAAAACCCATGCGTTGGACGATATGGCCCTGCCCATTGACGCGGGCCAAACCATCAGTCAGCCCAGCGTTGTCGCGAAAATGACCGAAGCCCTTGATGTCGGTCCACGCCACAAGGTTTTGGAAATCGGCACCGGATCAGGCTACCAGTCCGCAATCCTGTCGCACCTTGCGCGCCGCGTGTATTCTATCGAACGTCACCGCGCATTATCAATCAAGGCGCGTGCACGTATTGATGCGCTAAAATTGCAAAATGTTGTGATCACAACGGGCGACGGCAGTCTTGGCATGCCCGATCAAGCCCCTTTTGATCGCATCATCTTAACGGCTGCCGCAGAAGACCCCCCAGCAAACCTCTTGGAACAATTGCGAATGGGGGGTATCATGGTGTTACCGGTTGGGCAATCGGATGCAGTACAAAGCCTGATAAAGGTTGAAAAAAACGACACTGGGCTTAATTACACGGAACTTGCAGAGGTACGTTTTGTACCGCTGATCGAAGGAATAGCAAAATCAGACGGGGCTTGAAACCCGCAGCAACAGGAACTGGTCAAATGGCAGTTAAAACAATAAGATACATCCTTAATCCATATATTTTACTTTGCAGCAGCATCGCATTAAGCGCCTGTAGTGACTTTACGTTAAGTGACCTCAATTCAAAACTTGACCCACGCCCCGGCTCAAACGTAAATCAACTGGCCCCACGCCCGCAACCCGACAGTCGCGGCGTGATCACTTATCCGAATTATCAGGTTATCGTCGCCCAACGCAACGATACCATGGCCGATATTGCCGGCCGTGTCGGCATGAGCGGGCAAGATCTTGCACGCCATAATGGCCTGCCCGAAACCCATATTGCACACAAAGGTCAGGTACTGGCCTTGCCGCCGGGGATCATCACCCCAACCGCAGATACCATTACTGAAAGCACGCTTGAAGCACGCGCCAATGCCGCTATTGACCGCGCCGGGGCCACACCCGTTCAAGAAGGCACATTACAGACCGGCGCGGAACCCATCCGCCACGTCGTCGAGCAAGGTGAAACTGCTTATTCGATCGCCCGTCTTTACGACGTATCGGTCACCGCCCTTGCATCATGGAACGGCCTGGATCGCAATCTGTCCGTCCGCACGGGCCAACAACTGTTGATCCCCGTAACCGAAGACGGCACCATCCAAACCGCCACACTTGATACACCCCAACCACCCAGTGCAAGCACGCCATTGCCCACAGCGGTAGAAACGGCTGTCATACCGGAAAGCCCAAATCTTGCAGCTGACCGCACCCCTGCAGGTGCTTCCGGCAAGTTGCTGCGCCCGGTAAAAGGCAAGGTTTTGCGCGGCTATTCAGGCAGCAACGAAGGTCTGGACATCGCTGCCGCCTCCGGTACATCCGTAAAAGCGGCCGGTGCCGGTGAAATTGCATTAATCTCTAAATCCGGCAGCCAGAACACCATCGTACTGATCCGTCACCCCGATAACCTTTATACGGTCTATTCGAATGTCTCGAATGTTGCGGTGAAAAAAGGTCAAAAAGTCAAACGCGGGCAATCCATTGCCAAGGTTGCCAAAGGTGACCCGAGTTTCGTTCATTTCGAGATACGGCGCGGAACCGAAAGCGTGGATCCTATACCTTATCTGTAATATCCGGAACCTGCCCAGAATAGGCTTGCACAGCACGGCAAAATCGGTTTTCCATACGATGTAAGAAACCGCGCGGACGGGCCCGTATAACCCGCTTGCGCAACAACCTCTTGGAACACACCGGATGAACAACCTGAACGGCATTTTGCTGATGATCCTCGCTATGGTCGGCTTTACTCTTGAAGACGTGTTTGTAAAACAGCTTTCCGTCACCATCCCGATCAGCCAAATCCTGATCACACTTGGAATATTCAGTGCCACGGTCTTTGCCATAATGGCACGTTTCAAGGGCCACAACGTCTTCGCACGGCACGCCTGGACCCCCACAACCCTTTTGCGCACATTTGCCGAAGGCATTGCGGCAATGGCGTTTGTCACCTCACTGTCACTTGTCCCAATTTCCACCGTTGCCGCCGTGTTTCAGGTCACGCCACTGGCTATCACAATGGGTGCCGCCTTGTTTTTCGGCGAAAGCGTCGGTTGGCGACGTTGGAGCGCGATTATCATCGGCTTTATCGGCGTTTTGATCATTATCAGACCCGGTTTCAGCAGCTTTGACCCATCGGTGCTTTTCGTCTTGATCTCTGTAATGGGCGTAACATTGCGTGATCTCGTCACACGGCGCATCCCCCCAAATGTGGCCTCTACGGTCATATCCTTTCAGGCGTTCAGCGCATTGGTTCTGTCGGGCCTTGCCCTAATGTTCGTTCGCGCGGACACACTTCAACCAGTGACACAACTGGAAGCAAGCTATTTTCTGGGCGGTGTGATCTTTGGCGTTGCAGGTTATTACGGTATCGTGGCGGCCATGCGCGCAGGCGACGCGGCCGTCATCACCCCGTTTCGCTATACCCGTCTACTGTTTTCATTGATCGTCGGTGTGATAATCTTCCACGAACGCCCCGATATGCTAACCCTGCTGGGGGCTGCGATTATCATCGGAACAGGGCTTTATACGTTCCTGCGCGAACACCGGCTTGCGCAGGCCGCATAGATTGGTCCTTCACCTATCCTACAGCACCACACCCTTACGCCCGGCCAAATCCACGATAAACTGCCAGGCCACGCGGCCGGATCTATTCCCGCGTGTGGCTTGCCATTCAATCGCTTCAGCGCGTAGATCATCATCCGAAATTTCAATCCCGTAGGCATCACAATAGCCACGGATCATTGCCAGATAGCCGTCCTGATCACAGCCGTAAAATCCCAGCCACAAGCCGAAACGGTCTGACAAGGATACTTTTTCCTCTACCGCTTCACTTGGATTGATCGCGGTGGAACGCTCATTTTCGATCATATCACGTGGCATCAGGTGACGGCGGTTCGATGTGGCATAAAGCACCACATTATCGGGCCGTCCTTCAACCCCGCCGTCCAGCACCGCTTTCAGCGATTTATAATGCGTATCGTCATTGCTGAAACTCAGGTCATCGCAAAACAGCAAAAATCGCTCTTTTGAAGCCCGCAATATTGTCAACAGCCGACCGATACTAGGCAAGTCTTCGCGCTGCACCTCAACCAGTTTCACACCGCCAACAGCACCGTGTACCGCTTTGACCAGCGACGATTTTCCCATTCCGCGCGCGCCCCATAAAAGTGCGTTGTTTGCAGGTAACCCACGGGCAAATTGTCTGGTGTTTTCCAAAAGCGTATCGCGTGCCCGATCAACCCCGATTAGCAGATCAATATCCACGCGGTTTACCTGTGTGACAGGGTCAAGACGGTCAGGCGATACATGCCATACAAATGCTTCGGCCTGCGTAAAATCAGGGGCTTCAAACGGTTTTGGGCTGATGCGTTCCAGCGCGTTGGCAATCCGCGTCAGTGCGTCCCCGTTCATTCATCGTCCCCATCGTCATAGTAACCGTCTTCACGCAACTGTTTTTCACGTTTGCGTTCTACTGCGGCCACCAGCTGAATAGAAATCTCATAAAGCAGATAGACCACAGTAAATAAAATTACCTGTGTGATGACATCGGGTGGTGTCACAATCGCGGCCAATGTCAGGATACCGACAACCGCATATTTACGCATGTTTTTCATGCCTTCGGCCGATACCAGACCAGCCATACCCAAAAGCGTCATCAACACCGGCAACTGAAAACAAAGACCAAAGGCAAAGATAAACTTCAGCGTCAGATCCAGAATATCCTGCACCCGTGGAATAAACGTATTACCGGTCTCGGTCAGCCCGCCAACAGCCACATCACCGCCTTCGGTCAAAAAATCACTGAACCCGATGAAAAAGTTCATCGCCAACGGAGTCACCGCATAATGCGCAAATGCAGCACCTGTTAAAAACAGTAGCGGGGATGCAATAATAAAAGGTAAAAACGCGCCCTTCTCGTTTTTATACAGGCCCGGTGCCACGAAACGCCACAGTTGAAACGCGATAACAGGAAAAGACAGGGCAAAACCCGTCAGTACCGAAATACGGAAATAAACAAAGAAGTTTTCTTGTGCTGCAAACGTGGAAAAATCGGGTTTTTGCCCGTAAGAGATCAATATTTTAGCCGTGGGTTCCAGCAGGAACTTCAACAGGCTCGGGGCGAAATAAAACGTCACCAATATACCTATGATCAATGCGATGATCGAGTAGATCAAACGCGAACGCAATTCGGTCAGATGCTCGATCAACGGCGCGGAACTATCTTCCATTTCAACCTTGTCGCTCATGATTTAGCCTTAGATGCAGTCGTTTTCTTCGCAACAGGTTTCTTTATCGCCGGTTTTTTCACAGTTGGTTTCTTTGCAGGAGGTTTCTTGGCCGCCTTTGCCCCAGACTTCTTGACTGTAGCATTTTTCGCGGCAGGATTCTTGGTTACGGGTTTGTCATCGGCAGGTTTCGTTTCCGTGATACTTTGCGTATTGGTGTATTTCTTGGCAAAGTCGGTGGCCTTGCTGCTCATCCCGCTTACCGACAGATCATCCTTGATTTCGGCCGCCTTTTTCACGCTGTCGGCAATGTCTTTCACGCCGCTTTCATCCGCCGCATGATTCATAGCACTTTGAAAATCACGCGCCATGCCACGGGCCTTGCCGACAAAGTTACCCACTTTGCGAAACATCATCGGCAAATCCTTCGGCCCGACGACGATCAACGCCACCACACCGATGATCATCAGTTCAGACCATCCAATATCAAACATTGCTTACGCCTTTAGATGCGAAAAGGCGTTTCAGCTCTTTTCGCTTTTGTCATTTTCAGGGGTGATGTCTTTAGCGGTTTCAGATGCGTCTTCAATCGCGGCATCCATTTCTTCCTTACCTTCGGATACGCCTTTCTTGAACGCCGTGATACCCTTGCCAACTTCGCCCATCAGGCTGGACACTTTTCCGCGCCCAAACATCAAAAGCACAACAACGGCAATAAGGATCAGACCCGGCAGGCCAATATTCTGAATAAACAGAGGTGTGGTTAGAAACATTCAAATTCTCCCAAAGTGGTAACAAAGCAATTCTTTGCTTTGTATTTTATCTTGCTGACATACATTTATGGATTTTTCAGGAAGGTTCAAACCGAAAAGGTGCTATTAGACCATAAATATCGCCGCACCATGCGTATTTCTACCTATTTAACGAACCAAAAACACCGATCACGGCGCATCGACAGCCACATGGTGGTTTCGATTTTGGGTAAAAACACCCCCGTGACCAGAACCTTCAGGATGCTGCCATCGTAATCCATCACGAATTCCACCAGACTTTGATGTCCCAGATAACGCGCGCGCTTTACCTTGCCACATGCAGGCACCCCATCGGCAACTGTCGGGCTGGGCCCTTGTCCGTTGCGGTCGAAATCCAGTTTCAGATGTTGCGGGCGAATAATAATCTCGACTTGCGTCCCGTCTACCATGCCGGGGGTCAAGAACTGCCCGAACGGTGTTTCCGTTAGGGCGTTCGTTACGGCCCCTTCAATTACATTGATATCCGAGAAAAAGCCCGCAGCCTGCTTATCCACAGGGGCGTTATACATATTATAGGGCGCACCGGCCTGCACAATCTTGCCATTGCGCATCAGGGCGATGCGGTCAGCCATGCGCATGGCCTCTTCCGGCTCATGCGTCACCATCAACACGGCGGTATTTTCTGCTTTCAGAATTTCCATCGTCGCATCGCGCACATCATCGCGTAAACGGTCATCAAGCCCCGAAAACGGCTCATCCATCAACATTACCTGCGGCTTCGGGGCCAAAGCCCGCGCCAGTGCCACACGTTGTTGTTCTCCACCCGACAATTGATGCGGGTATTTATGCCCGTAACCGTCCAGATCGACCTTGTGCAACAAATCCGCGACACGGGCCTTTTTATCTGTCCTCGAACCTTTCAGTCCAAACCCCACATTGCCTTCCACATTCAGATGCGGGAACAACGCAAAATCCTGAAACATCAGGCCGATGTTGCGTTCTTCGGGCGGCATATGGCCCGCATCATCAGACGCCACACGTCCGTCAATCAGAACCGACCCAGTGGTTTGCCAATCAACGCCCGCTGCAATTCGCAAAGTTGTGGACTTACCGCAACCGGACGGGCCCAACAGGCAAGTCACCTCACCTGCCGCCAAAGTCAACGACAGGCCATCAACCACATTTACGCCATCATAGCTGCGGGTAATATCTTGCAATTCCAGTTTATTGGCGGACATCGCGGGTTACGGCCTTATCAGTTGTGCTATCTGACCCTTTTTATCGGGTACCAATTGCCCCCTACCAGCCTCAGGCCCGTCGGGCAAGCTTTCCTTGGGTCGCAAGCCCGATTAGCCCTGCGGCAAAACCTACGGTCAAAACCGTGATACTGATATACAATAGCTGATCGTATTTATGCGGCCCGTCAAAGAACATCTTCACCAATTCCGTACCGCGATACATGTATGCCGCCGCCGCCAGGATCGCCGTGATATAAGCCACCAGAAATGACCAAAGCGGAACCACGCGGTTAAACACAAACGCCAGTATCAACACAGGGGTCAGGAACATTGACGCCGTACCCGAAACGGCTACCGCATCAAACAGGGTCTTGTTGCCCCAAAGCGTCAACAGGGCACCCGCTGCCATAAACCCGAACATCGCGATGCGCCCGCACATAACCGTGCGCGATGCCATCTTGAATTCGTCAATCACCAAACGTGCGGCAGACGCCAACGCACTGTCCAGCGTCGACATCGCTGACACCAACAAAGAAGCTGCAATCAGAAAATACACTGTCGGCCCGAACATCACCTGCCATGTCCCCAGCAACTGGTTTTCATAAGACGCCCCGATGATGCCCGCTTGAATACCGAACATACCGAAACCAAAAATGCACAGGGCTGACAACCAAAACGCATGTAGAAAGCTTTTGCGTGTTGTCGTCGCATCGGCAATGAAACCCCGATCCATCATTACGGGATCATGGGCAGGGTACGAAAACACCTGCAACATAGCCACGGCCACCAATATCCAACCGGGTCGGCTGGCTTGATCATGTACGCCCTCAGCTGTGAATATGGCCCCCAAAGAGAAGTTTTCGCCAGAGATCATCACGCCAAATGATAGCATAAATACAACTAAAAATACGATCATTTGCATAACATCCGTGCGTAAACTAGCACGAAGCCCACCTAATGCCGAATAAACTAGGCCGATTAACGCAAGTGCTACAATTGCCCCTGCCTTGGCCCACACCAGATCGGGGAAGGCCGCCGAAAAAATCAAACCGACGACAATAAGATTGGCAAAGACCTCGGACAACAACCGTAGGGCCACGACGATATTATAGGCCACATGACCTACCCGCCCAAAGTTTTCCCCCAGCCAGTCTTGCACGGATCGCGCCCCGCGCCTGCGCATTTGACCGACAATATACATGCCCGTCAGAAAGCTTAGATAATAACACGTGTAGGCCAACGTTCCTGCAAAGCCGTAGAAGTATCCCAAGATAGCCGCGTTCATCAAAGATCGCGCAAAAATCCATGTAGTGACTTGGCTTAACACCAGCATCCAAAGACTTGGTTGCACACCGACCCGTGATGCCCCATCAAAAAAACCCGCGACTGATACCTTGCGCGGTGAAATCACCAGGCTGACAATCGCTACAAGCCCTACAAAATAAACCAAAGCCATAGGGCTTGCCAGAAAAGTCATCACGTAATCTCCCAATTGCATTTACATCTGCATACACGGGCCAAACCAAAAGCAAAAGTAATTACAAATAACTGACAAAAACGTGACCTGCTACATCGTAGATACGGTCGCACCGCCATCCAGCAGTACATTCTGCCCGATCATGTAACCCACATGCTGTGAACACATGAAAGCGCATGTCGCACCGAACTCGGATGCCGTGCCATAACGCCCGGCAGGAATCGTTGCGCAACGCTCTGCCTTGACCTCTTCCATACTCAGGTTCTTGGCTTTCGCATTGCCACTATCAAGTGAAACCGCCCTGTCTGTCGCGTGAATGCCCGGCAACAGATTGTTGATCGCTACTCCGTGTTTGGCCACATCGCGCGATGTACCCGCGACATAACCTGTCAGGCCGGTACGCGCCGTATTTGACAGTCCCAAAATTCCGATCGGTCCTTTGACGGACTGTGACGTGATATTCACCACGCGCCCCCAACCCTGTTCGATCATGCCCGGCAGCACCGCTTTCATCAATGCAATCGGTGTCAACATGTTGGCATCCATCGCTTTGATAAAATCTTCGCGTTCCCAGTCAGACCAATGGCCGGGGGGCGGTCCGCCTGCGTTTGTCACCAATATATCCACATGGCCCGCCGCATCCAGAACCGCCGTACGGCCCGCATCCGTGGTGATGTCACAGGCGACAGCAGTTACATCCACACCATATGTGCGCAATTTTTCCGCCGCTTCATCCAACGGCCCCTTGGTACGTGCGCAAATTACCAAATTTACCCCCGCTTTGGCCAAGCCTTCTGCACAACCAAGGCCCAAACCCTTGCTTGCTGCACAAACAATCGCGGTTTTCCCTTTTATTCCCAAATCCATCACATCGATTCCCTTTTGTTTTTCCAGAACAATAGCGATTTTACCCATGAGATAAAGCAATGCATAGGGTACATAATCCCCGTACATCCAACCCTTACAAACTTGACACCCAAAACGCGACTACAGTTAACACCTTCCAGTCCAACAAATGTCATACACTTGGTGCACGTGCTGTGTACGCCCCGTGCACATGCTTTCTTGCCCTTTCCCCAATCCTTACCTATAGGTGCGCATATGTTGGATCACACTTCAAATCAGCCCGTTTTGCCGCCCGAAATTGATCGGCGGCGCACATTCGCCATCATCAGCCACCCTGATGCTGGCAAGACTACCTTGACCGAAAAATTCTTGCTATATGGTGGCGCTATTCAGATGGCTGGCCAAGTGCGCGCCAAGGGTGAAGCACGCCGAACACGATCCGACTTCATGCAGATGGAAAAGGATCGCGGCATTTCCGTTTCCGCCTCTGCCATGTCGTTTGAATTCAAAGACTTCTGGTTCAATCTGGTCGATACCCCCGGTCACTCTGATTTCTCCGAAGACACATACCGGACACTGACTGCGGTAGATGCCGCCGTGATGGTCATTGACGGTGCTAAAGGCGTTGAAAGCCAGACACAAAAACTGTTTGAAGTATGTCGTATGCGCGACATGCCGATCTTGACATTCTGTAACAAAATGGATCGTGAAAGCCGAGATACCTTTGATATTATTGACGAAATTCAGGAAAATCTGGCGATAGACGTCACCCCCGCAAGCTGGCCCATCGGCATCGGGCGTGATTTCATCGGTTGTTATGACATGCTGAACGACCGTCTGGAACTGATGGACCGTGCTGACCGTAATGTGATTTCCGAAAGCATTCAGATCGACGGGTTGGATGATCCTAAACTGGCTGAACATGTACCTGCCGAACTGCTGGAAAAGCTGCTGGAAGAAGTCGAAATGGCCCGTGAACTGCTGCCTGCACTGGATGAGAAAGCCATGCTGGACGGCACCATGACACCGATCTGGTTTGGCTCTGCCATCAACAGTTTCGGGGTACAGGAACTAATGAACGGCATCGGTGATTTCGGCCCGAAACCGCAAGTACGCCCGGCCGTTGAACGCCAAATCTCACCTGATGAAAAAAAGGTCACGGGCTTTGTTTTCAAGGTTCAAGCCAACATGGATCCCAAACACCGCGATCGCATCGCATTCGTACGTTTATGTTCGGGCCACTTCAAACGTGGCATGAAACTGACCCATGTCCGCACCAAAAAACCCATGGCCATCGCATCGCCTATGCTGTTTTTAGCCTCTGATCGCGAACTGGCGGAAGAGGCTTGGGCGGGTGACATTATCGGCATCCCGAACCACGGCCAATTGCGCATCGGTGACGCGCTGACCGAAGGTGAAATGCTTCATTTCGCAGGCATCCCGTCTTTTGCGCCCGAATTGCTGCAATCGGTGCGCGCCACCGACCCGATGAAGTCAAAACATCTGGACAAGGCCCTGAACCAGTTCGCCGAAGAAGGTGCAGCCAAACTGTTCAAACCGATGATCGGTTCAGGCTGGATAGTCGGTGTTGTGGGTGCATTGCAATTCGATGTGCTGGCATCACGAATAGAGCTGGAATACGGTATACCCGTACGGTTTGAACCGACGCAATTCACCTCTGCCCGTTGGATATCCGGCCCTATGGATAAGGTGGACAGCTTCATCAACACCAACAAAGGTCATATGGCAACAGATCACGATGGTGACCCCGTTTATATGACCCGATTACAATGGGATATAGACCGCGTGGAACGTGATTTTCCAGAGTTGAAGCTGGCTGCCACGAAGGATGTTATGGTTTAGGATGCAACCTTGCGATCACCCTTAAGCCAATCCCTACTGTCTTTCAGATCAAAACAGATCGAAATGAAATCAACCGCAAAAAGTACCATCAGGTAGTCGGCGAATATTGAATTCGCCTTAATATCGATTGCCAGAAGCACCAAAAGCGGGATCCATAGAACCACATGTGACAAAGCCATCGCTTTGGAAAATCCGCGTTCCACAAACATCAAAACCGCGTTTGGCAACATGCCACCGATCGCCAGAATGGGTATCAAAAAACTGCTGGGTTCAGTGATCAACACAATGGTTGCCGTATTTACAGGTACTAGGATCAGACCAACCCAGAATTGCACCCAAAGTGGCAATGACCGAAAACTGCACCAAATATCAAGTAAAATAGATTTCATAATTAATTCCTCGAATTTACTTCTATCTTAGGCAAGATTTCGCAAAACAAAAGAGCGGATTTATGCGTAAATACATCATGTTTGGGTGTATATATTGTAGCTACATTGACTTCTTGGTGAATTCCGATAAAGGGTAGCGCACATGAACGACAGCACTTCGGCTGTCAGGCCGCGATTGAACACTGCGGCATCAACAAACGCCGCTAACAACGCGAGATATATGACAAAATTTACCGATCTGGATCTTAATCCCAAAGTACTAAAAGCCGTCAATGACGTCGGTTATGAAACCCCAACCCCCATTCAGGCTGCCGCCATTCCATTTGCCTTGCAAGGTCGCGATGTGCTTGGCATCGCTCAAACGGGTACAGGCAAAACCGCAAGCTTTACATTGCCGATGGTCCATAAACTGGCGCGAGGACGCGCACGTGCGCGGATGCCGCGATCACTGGTTTTATGCCCGACACGCGAATTGGCCGCACAAGTGGCGGAAAATTTCGAACTATATGCGAAATACTGCAAACTGGACATGGCTCTATTAATCGGAGGTGTATCGTTCAAAGATCAAGACAAACTGATTGATCGCGGCGTCGATGTTTTGATCGCAACCCCCGGCCGTCTGCTGGACCATTTCGAGCGCGGCAAACTGTTGTTGACCGGCATTGAGATTATGGTGGTCGATGAAGCCGACCGTATGCTTGATATGGGATTTATCCCCGATATCGAGCGTATTTTCAAGCTAACCCCATTCACCCGCCAAACCCTGTTTTTCTCGGCGACAATGGCCCCTGAAATCACACGGATTACACAAGAGTTTCTGTCGAACCCAGAGCGTGTGGAAGTGGCCCGTCAGGCGACGGCATCGGAAACCATTGAACAGAAAGTCGTGTGTTTCAAGGCGCCTAATCGTAAAGTGGAAGCCAAGGCTAAACGCGATATGTTGCGCAAGATCATATCGGACGAAGGTGACAAGCTGACCAATGCAATCATCTTTTGCAATCGCAAGGTTGATGTAGACATCCTATTGAAATCCATGAAAAAACACGGCGCTTCTGTAGGTGCAATTCACGGCGATCTAGATCAACGTTACCGCATGGAAGTGCTGAACGGGTTCAAAAATAACGATATCACTTTGCTGGTTGCATCTGATGTAGCGGCACGCGGGCTGGACATCCCGAATGTAAGCCATGTGTTCAATTATGATGTTCCGATCCATTCCGAGGATTACATCCACCGTATTGGCCGCACAGGTCGCGCGGGGCGCGAAGGGAAAGCCTTTACATTATGCTTGCCGCACGAAGAAAAATATCTGGATCAGATCGAAAAATTGCTGAAAGGCAAAATTCCACGGGTTGAAACTGAAGCCCCTGCACCAACAGAAACCCGCAGCCGACCCGTATCAAAATCAAAAAAACTGGATACGCCCAAGGCGGATGCAAAATCCAAACCTAAAAACGAAAAGCCAAAGGCGGTTGAAGAAAAACAACCGGCCCCGAAAACCCGTAACCAACGCCCACAAAAAGGTAGCGGACGTCAGCAAGGCAATCAAAACCGCGTTGTTGGTTTGGGCGATCATGTGCCTGCATTTATGCTACGCGACATTCGCACAACAATTGCACCAAAAGCAGAAGAACCTGCTGTGGAAAAAACTAACTCTGACGATGAGAATGCAGCTTAGGGCCATTGGCCCTTAGCTTTAATCCGCCACCAATCTGTTTATCATCACTTGTGAAATCGGTTTTTTACCCACCGCTTCCCGACAAACGCGGTTCACGATGCGGGTGACGAGGCGTTCAACTTCGTCGTCTGAATTCAATAACTTAGCTTTCGCCGACTGTAATTCCTTTTCGACACCCAGCTCAATCAACTCATTCAGGCCGGTTTGGGTGCCAAGCGTATCGGGCAGACCCATAGCTTCGGCCCAAACCCCAATCACCTCATTTTCTTCGATGATGATAGACAATGCCACAACACCGCGTGTGGCCATGCGGATACGTTCCAGTACCACACCATCAAAGGCGCCAATCAATTGTTTTCCGTCCAGATACAGACGGCTGGTTTCAATGTGTTCAAGCACTTTGGGTTTCTTGCCCGTCAGATCAATCATCGCACCATTAGGCGCAATAATACTGGCAATACCTTTGCTTTCCGCCAATTCCATATGTTCACGCAAATGTCGATGTTCACCGTGCATCGGGATCAGTATTTCGGGCTTGAATATATCATGCACCTCTTCCAGATCAGGACGGTTGGCATGGCCTGATACGTGATAAAGTCCTGATGTGTCATCTATGACTTTCACACCCATTTCCGAAAAGCTATTCACAATGCGGCCCACGGAAACTTCATTGCCTGGGATGGTTTTCGATGAAAACAAAAACGTATCGCCCTCTTGCATCGTCAGACCCAGATATTTACCGCGTGCCAGTTGACCCGAGGCGGCGCGGCTTTCGCCCTGTGAACCCGTCACAATCAGCATCAGGTTTTCGCGCGGCACACTTTGGGCATCTTCCAGTTCGATCAAAGGTGGGAAATCGCCCAACACTTCTGTGCTATGGGCGTAGCCCATCATCCTTTGCATCGAACGGCCAAGCACGCAAACCGAACGGCCTGCATCCACACCCGCCTGCGCCAGCGTTTTCAACCGCGCCACGTTGGACGCGAATGTTGTCGCAACCATCATGCCGGACGCATCCGAGATTAGTTTGGTGATATTTGCATTCAGTGTTGATTCAGAACGCCCTGATTCTGGTGAAAACACGTTTGTGCTGTCACAAACCAAAACCTTGATGCCACCTTTTGCCACTTCAGCAAATAAAGCAGGGTCGTAAGCTTCGCCCACAATCGGGTCCTTATCCAGTTTGAAGTCGCCCGTATGAACGATACGGCCTGCGGGTGTGTCAATAATCAGGCCCGCGGCTTCCGGGATAGAGTGGGCCAAAGGCAGATAGCTGACCTTGAACGGTCCCGCTTCTACTTGGGTCGGATAGGCATCCACCACTTGCACCACCCACGGGTCCTGACCCCGATCTTCCATCTTCGCGCGCGCAACGGCGGCGGTAAACGGGCGGGCGTAAACAGGCACAGCCAATTTCGGGTACAGCAGGCCCAAAGCACCGATGTGGTCTTCGTGGGCATGGGTGATAAAGATTGCGTCAAGACGGTCAAGACGTGCTTCGATATAGGCGGGATCAGCCATGATCAGATCAACACCTGGGGTCCCGTCCATCGCAGGAAAGGTCACACCCAGATCGACCATGATAAAGCGTTCTTTGCCCACAGGCCCGTAGCCGTAAAGATACATATTCATGCCGATCTCACCCGCACCGCCAAGGGGCAGGAAGATCAATTTATTTTGGCTGCTCATTAAGTGCTCCGATTTTGGGCTTCGATCAACACAAGCCCATGCAAGGTCAGATCATTATCTATAATATTAAATAGGCCTGTGCCGCGTTCAAACAAGGTTGCCAACCCACCTGTGCCAATGACTTTCATATCTGTGCCATGTTCATCACGGATTCTGGCACAAATGCCTTCGATCAGACCGATATAACCCCAGAAAACACCTGATTGCATACAGGCCACCGTATTGGTACCGATAATTTTATCGGGTTGTGTCACATCGATATGCGGCAAAGCGGCAGCAGCTTCGTGCAGGGCCTTGATGGACAGGTTCACACCCGGCGCAATCACACCACCGATATAAGCACCATCGTGATCGACGACATCAAATGTGGTGGCAGTACCGAAATCGACCACAATCAGGTTGCCGCCATAACGGTTATAAGCCCCAACCGTATTGACCAAACGATCGGCACCCACATGGGTCCCTTCATCCACGCGTACATCCACACCCAGAACACATTCGGATTTTCCAACAACAACAGGTCGACAGTTGAAATAACGATCTGATAAAACGCGCAGATTAAAGACGACCTGTGGTACCACGGATGATATGATGACACGGTCTATTTTTGTTTTCAAACCTTGTAATTGCATCAAATTCATCAGCCAGACATAATATTCATCCGCTGTGCGGTTATGCGCAGTTTCACATCGCCACTCCGCCAGAAACTCCTTACCGTCATGCGCCGCGAAAACTGTATTTGTATTGCCTACGTCAACTGTCAAAAGCATGGTTTAACCTTCACCAAAGAATATTTCGGCTGCAGTGATCTGGCGCAACCCTTTGGCTGTATGTAGTACAAGTGCGCCCGTGTCGTCTACCGTTTCAAACCGTCCATGAATTTCCTCTGACACTGTTCGCGCGGTAATATCTTCGCCCAACTTCACCGCACTGGCCAACCAATCGCGGCGAATGGCAGCAAAACCGCCCTGCTGAAATTGTGTCAAACGCATATCATATGCACAGGCAAGTGACGTAAGGAATGCTTCGGATGTAACCACTAGCCCCGCATCCCCGGCAAGCGATTTTGGCGGTACCGCACCGGATTCCAGCGCGCTGACGCTGGGCGCGTGGGCCAAATTGACACCGATACCTATACATAAATGACTTGGACCTGAACCCGCTGTTTCCAAAAGGATACCAGCCACTTTGCCACCCTTTAGCAATACATCATTGGGCCATTTCAGGGTGAAATCATCAGGCAAACCGCCCACCGCAATAAATGCATCGCGCAAAGCCAAGGCGGCTGTGAAGCTTTGCAAAGCTGCTTTGTTTAACGGCATATTCAGGGGCTGCAACAGGGTTGCAGCAAAATTTCCAGCCTCGGTTGACCAAATCCGCCCTCGCCTGCCAATGCCTGCAGTTTGCGCGTGGGCCAAAATCCAACAAGGCCCGAGGGCGGTATTCAGCCTGCGTCGGGCCTCGGTGTTTGTACTGTCGATCACATCGAAAACGACCCGATCATAGCCGTCAGGCCAATGTGCCATTATTTCAACAAAGCTTCGGCCGCAATAGCTGCATAGCCTTCTATTCCGAACATATTGATCACACCAAACAGCATCACTGCTGCGGCACCCATCAGAGCGATATAGTGTAGGGCTGGCATTTTGCCTGTCAGCGGGTCAACTTCGTCGCCAAAATACATGTAGTAAATGATCCGCAAATAATAAAACGCACCGATAACGGATGCAAGAACACCCGCGATTGCCAGCCATGCCATATCCGCGTCAATGGCGGCTTTCAGGACATAAAATTTACCAAAAAACCCAACCAGTGGCGGAATACCCGCAAGTGAGAACATCAAAATGGCAAGGGCAGCGGCACGCGCAGGTTCCACGCGCGAATATTGACCCAAACTGGTAATATCTGTGATCGCGTGACCATCGCGTTCCATGTTCAGAATGAATGCAAACGTACCGATATTCATCACCACATAGATCGCCATATAGATCAATAAAGCTTGCACACCGGATTCTGTACCAGCTGCCAACCCCATCAAGGCAAAGCCCATATGCGCAATAGACGAATAGGCCATCAGACGCTTGATATTGGTTTGCCCGATAGCGGCAATGGCCCCCAGAAACATTGAAAGCACGGACAGCAACGCAATGATTTGTGTCCAGTCAGCTTGTGCTTCCGGAAATGCATCATGCAGAACGCGCGCGAACAAACAAGCCGCGGCAACTTTCGGTGCGGTTGCAAAGAAGGCCGTCACAGGTGTAGGCGAGCCTTCATATACGTCCGGTGTCCACATATGGAACGGAACGGCTGAGACTTTGAATGCAAGGCCCGCACAAAGGAATACCAAGCCGAAAATCATGCCAAGGCCCAGTCCGTCACCCGTGATTGTAGATGCGATATCCGTGAAAACCGTTGTACCGGAAAAGCCGTAAATCAACGATGCGCCGTAAAGCAGAATACCCGAAGACAAAGCACCCAAGACGAAATATTTCAGGCCCGCCTCGGTTGATCGCAAGCTATCACGGCGAAACGCGGCGACCACATATAGGGCAAGGGATTGTAGTTCCAGCCCCATATAAAGCGACATCAGATCCCCTGCTGAAACCATCATCATCATTCCCAAAGTCGCAAGCGCGATCAGGATCGGGTATTCGAACTTTAGTAGATCGTTTTTCTGCAGGTATTCTTTGCTAAGCAGGATAATCGAAGCGCTCGCCAGCAGCATCAACACTTTGGCATAGCGCGCAAAACCATCGTCGATAAACGCACCATTAAAGGCGGTACGCGCCCCTGCCGGAGCAATAGCAGTGATTACAGCCAGAACCACCATCACAATCGCGGTCACCCAAAACACCGTATTAGCGCGTTTGTCTTTGCCGAAGTAAACCGCAAACATCAGGGCAGCCATCGCATAGATCGCCAAAATTAGCTCTGGCAGAACCGTATTTAGATCAGTGCCAATCATCATTTCAACAAACCTCTAGTTTAATGCCATGGCGGCATGTGCTGCCGCCTGTGCTGATGTTACGTTTTCAAGTAATGCGTCGACCGATGGGCCGATAATATCCAATACAAGCGCCGGATAGACCCCCAAAAGGATCGTCATTATGACCAGCGGTGCCATCATCAAATGTTCGCGGGTGTCCATATCGGTAATGGTTTTCAGGCTTTCTTTGATCAGATCACCAAAGACCACGCGGCGGTACAGCCACAAAGCGTAGCATGCGGACAGGATAACACCGGATGTTGCCCCGAACGCAATCCATGTATTGGCTTTGAACGCCGCAATCAGTGTCAGAAATTCGCCGACAAAACCGGATGTTCCCGGCAGACCGACATTGGCCATCGTGAAGAACATGAAAATCAACGCATAGGCAGGCATACGAATGACAAGACCGCCGTAAGCATCAATCTCACGGGTGTGCATACGTTCATAAATCACGCCAACACCCAAAAAGAGTGCGCCAGAAATGAAGCCGTGTGACAGCATTTGGTATATCGCACCGTCCAGACCCTGTTTGTTCAGCGCGAATATCCCCATTGTCACAAAACCCATATGCGCAACTGACGAATAAGCAATCAGCTTTTTCATGTCTTTTTGCATCAGGGCCACGAGTGACGTGTAGATAATTGCGATCACCGAAAGTGTCATAACAAATGTTGCCAGCAACTCGGATGCAACCGGAAACATCGGCAGGCTGAAACGTAAGAAGCCGTAACCACCCATTTTCAACAGGATTGCCGCCAGAACTACGGAACCGGCAGTCGGTGCTTGCACGTGTGCGTCAGGCAGCCAGGTATGTACTGGCCACATTGGCATTTTGACCGCGAAGCTGGCAAAGAAGGCAAGGAATAGCAGAGTTTGCAAGCCGCCCATGATCTGAAAGCCCAGAACCGTCATCGGCGCATAACTGAATTCATGGTTCAGCAGGGTCGGAATATCCGTGGTACCCGCTTCCATCCACATTGCGATCATTGCAACCAGCATCAGGACGGAACCAAGTAGTGTATAAAGGAAGAACTTAAAGGATGCATAGACACGGTCTTTACCCCCCCAAATGCCCACAATCAGGAACATCGGGATTAGCCCCGCTTCGAACACGACGTAAAACAACACCAGATCCAGCGCGCAGAACACGGCTAACATCAAGCTTTCCAAAACTAAAAACAGGATCATGTATTCTTTGACACGGGTCGTTACCGTCCAACATGCACCGATCACAATCGGCATCAGGAATGTGGTCAGCATCACGAACAGAACACTGATCCCATCAACACCCATTTTATAGGTCAGGCCCGCCAGCCATGTACGTTCTTCAACCAATTGGAAACCGGGGTTGCTTGGGTCAAACTCGGAAATAAGTGCAACGGCAGAGATTACAAAAGTCGCTAATGTGGTCACTAACGCCAGTATCTTGGCATTGCGTTGTGCGTAATCATCATTACCGCGCAGAAACACTACCAAAATAGCAGCACCCAACATGGGTAGAAAGGTGATGATTGACAGAAGATTTTCCATTAGTGCGCACTCCCGCCGATAGCAAACCATGTAATGATGGCCACCAATCCAATAAATATCGCAAATGCGTAATGATAGACATATCCAGACTGTGCGCGGCCCGCTAGACGTGTCAGCCACGGCACAATGCCCATAGCAATCCCGTTGATCGTGCCGTCAATAATCTTGCCGTCACCCTTTTTCCAAAGGAACGTGCCAAGTGCTTTGGTCGGGCGTACGAATATCAGGTCATACAGTTCATCAAAGTACCATTTGTTCAGCAGGAACGCGTAAAGACCGCGCTGCTGTTTTGCCAATGCGGCAGGGGCCGTTGGTTTCCAGATATACATCACATAAGCCAGCAAAAATCCCAGAACCATTGCGATAAACGGTGAAACTTTCACCCAGGCGTTAACGCCATGTGCATCATGAATAACGTGGTTGGTGTCATGGTTTTCATAAATCGCTGTGCCGAACCATTCCTGATAATGATGACCAAAAAAATCACCGTGCCAGACCATGCCCGCAAAAACTGCCCCCACTGCCAGTACCCCCAGCGGGATCAACATTGTCAGCGGGCTTTCATGTGCATGTTCGTGCGTATGTTGATCACCACGCTCAACGCCATAGAAAGTCATAAAGATTAGGCGCCAGCTATAAAAACTAGTCATCGCAGCCGCGATTACCAGCATATAAAACGCATAACGCGCCACGCCTTCACCGCCTGCAAAGGCACTTTCGATGATCGCGTCTTTGGACACGAAACCGGCAAAGCCGATAGGCGTGTCACCCATTGAAAACAATACCGCGGGAATACCCACACCTGTGATCGCCAAAGTCCCGATCATCATCGCGGCAAAAGTGTATGGGATTTTCTTGCGCAGATTACCGTAGTTGCGCATATCCTGTTCGTGGTGCATTGAATTGATCACCGAACCTGCCCCCAAAAACAACATCGCTTTAAAGAATGCGTGTGTGAACAAATGGAACATTGCCACGCCATATGCACCCACACCTGCGGCCACAAACATGTAACCCAGTTGTGAACAGGTTGAATAGGCAATCACCCGTTTTATATCGTTTTGCACAAGGCCAATAGTGGCGGCAAAGAATGCTGTGGTCGCGCCTATGAAGATAATGAAATTCGGGGTGAATTCAGCATATTCCAAAAGCGGTGACAGGCGGCAAACCATGAATACACCCGCGGTCACCATGGTCGCAGCGTGGATCAGGGCAGACACAGGTGTCGGCCCTTCCATCGCGTCAGGCAGCCATGTGTGTAGAAATAATTGCGCTGATTTACCCATCGCACCAATGAACAAGAGCATGGTGATCACTTCCAACGCATTCAAATCCCAGTTCAGGAAATGTAGCGTTTGGTGTGACAGGCTTTCCGCATTATGCGGATCAAGTACTTCTGAAAAATTGATACTGTCAGTCAGATAAAACAGGCCGAAGATACCCAAGGCAAAGCCAAAATCGCCGACACGATTGACGACAAAGGCTTTTATCGCCGCCGCACCTGCAGATGGTTTGCGGTAATAAAACCCGATCAACAGATAGGAAGCAACACCTACACCTTCCCAGCCAAAGAACATTTGCAGCAGGTTGTCGGATGTCACCAGCATCAACATCGCAAAGGTAAAGAATGACAGAAATGCAAAGAAACGCGGCTTGTAACTTTCGCCTTCTTTCCACTGCGGATCTTTGTCCATGTAACCCCATGAATACAAGTGAACCACGGCCGAAACCGTATTGATCACAACCAGCATCACAGCTGTCAAACGGTCGATGCGGATCGCCCAGTCGGACGATAACGTGCCGCTTTCAACCCAGCGAAATAAGGTGATGACCTCAGTATCGCCGTGAAAAGTCATGAATATCACCCATGACAGGATCGCCGATAGGAACAACAGCCCTGTGGATACCATAAGGGCCGCACGTTCGCCGATAAGCTTGTGGCCGAAACCGCAAATCAGGGAACCAACGAGTGGCGCGAATAAAAGGATCGTTTCCATATTGTCCCTTAACCTTTCATCACATTCACATCTTCCACCGCGATCGTGCCGCGGTTACGGAAGAAACATACTAAAATCGCCAACCCGATAGCCGCTTCGGCGGCCGCCACGGTCAGCACAAACAAGGTGAAAATCTGCCCGACTAAGTCATGCAGATGGGTCGAGAACGCCACGAAATTGATATTCACCGCCAGAAGCATTAGTTCAATCGACATCAGGATGATGATAACGTTTTTACGGTTCACGAAAATGCCGAAGATACCAATGGTAAACAGCACTGCTGCAACCGCTAGATAGTGTTCAAGTGTAATCATAGCCCCTGCCCCGATTTAACATCCTTAAGTTCCATTGCATCCTTCGGATCACGCAAAATCTGATCTGCGATCACTTGACGTTTCACATCCTTGCGGTGGCGCAGTGTCAGCACAATCGCACCGATCATTGCCACTAGCAGGATCATGCCCGATGCTTGGAACATATAGATATAATCCGTATAGATCAGTTTGCCCAAGGCAACCGTGTTATGTGTCTCGGCCATATCCGGTGTCACCGCGGCCCGCAGCGCTTGCGCGTCTTCGGCAAACGTCCAATGGCCAAGCAGCAGCCCCAGTTCCATCAGCAGAACCGCCCCGATCAACAGGCCAAGCGGCAGGTATTTTGACAGGCCAGAGCGCAGCTCGGAAAAGTCAACATCCAACATCATCACCACGAACAGGAACAGAACCGCTACTGCGCCGACATAGACAATCGCCAGCAACATGGCGACGTATTCGGCCCCCATCAGCACGAACAAACCCGCCGCACTAAAGAACGTCAGGATCAACCACAGTACCGAATGTACCGGGTTACGTGCAAGCACCACCAACAGCCCCGAAGCTATGGCGGTGAATGCAAACAGATAAAAAGCTATGGCTGTAAGACCCATGTGTTTTGTTCCTTCTTACCTATAGGGCGCGTCGAGTTCGATGTTGCGCGCAATTTCCGCTTCCCATCGTTCGCCGTTCGCCAGCAGTTTATCTTTGTTGTAGAACAGCTCTTCACGGGTTTCCGTGGCAAACTCAAAGTTCGGACCTTCTACAATAGCGTCCACCGGGCAGGCTTCCTGACAGAAACCGCAGTAGATACATTTTGTCATGTCGATGTCGTAACGCGTGGTACGGCGGCTACCGTCATCGCGCGGTTCGGCGTCAATGGTAATGGCTTGCGCCGGACAAATCGCTTCACACAATTTGCATGCAATGCAACGTTCTTCGCCGTTTGGATAGCGACGCAGTGCATGTTCGCCGCGAAAACGCGGGCTTAGCGGGCCTTTTTCATGCGGATAATTCAGCGTGTACTTCGGTTTGAAGAAATACTTCATGCCCAACTGGAAACCCTTTAGGATATCCAACAGCAGAAAATACGATACCCGACGTTTTAAAGAATGCGCCATGATTTAACCCCCCGTAACCCAGCGGGCATATGTACCGCCAAAGGCCCCGTATTGTACAAAGAAAGCCACCAGAACAATCCAGCCCAGCGACATCGGCAGGAAGACTTTCCAGCCCAAGCGCATCAACTGGTCATAGCGGAAGCGTGGTACGATGGCTTTGACCATCGCGAACAAGAAGAAGAAGAAACACATTTTGCCGACCAGCCACAAAGGACTGTCTGGAATGCCGGGGATAGGTGATAGCCAACCGCCAAAGAACAGGATTGAGGTCAATGCACACATCAACCAGATCGCAATGTATTCACCGGCCATATATAGCAGAAACGGTGTTGATGAATATTCAACCTGATAACCCGCGACCAGTTCCGATTCTGCCTCCGGCAGGTCAAACGGCGGGCGGTTGGTCTCGGCCAGTGCCGAAATGAAGAACAAGATGACCATCGGGAAGTGCGGCAACCAGTACCAGTTGAAGAACCCGTAATCACCATCTTGGGCTTTCACAATGTCAACCAGACTTAAAGAGCCTGTGGACAGGATTACGCCAATGATGATGAAACCGATTGAAACTTCATAAGAAATCATTTGTGCAGCAGACCGCAACGCCCCCAAAAACGGATATTTCGAGTTGGAAGCCCAACCACCCATAATCACTCCGTAAACTTCCAACGAAGATACGGCGAAGATATACAAGACCGCCACATTCAGATTGGCCAAAATCAGATTTTCCGAAAACGGGATCACCGCCCACGAAATAATAGACAGGATGAACCCAACCAATGGCGCCAGCATATAGACGGTTTTGTCGGCCCCTGAAGGGATAACCACCTCTTTAAAAACGTATTTCGCTGCATCGGCCACGGTTTGTAAGATGCCCCACGGGCCAACCACGTTCGGGCCACGGCGCATTTGTACTGCCGCCCAGATTTTACGGTCGGCATAGACCAAAACCAACAGGCTGATCATCACAAATGCGGTCAGCATTAAACACTGTCCTACTATGATCAGGAAAATCCCTAGGTTTGATGAGAAAAATTCTGCCATGTCCCGTTCCTTAGACCATCGGTATGTTATGTGCGGTGCAATCTTCCACCGTCACTTCTGCGTCAATCGTATGTCGCCCACCGGGGTGCGCGTTCGAAAGTGTGTAAATCGCGTTACCTGCCCAAATGCCCTTGTCCTCAGACACGTTCACCTGAATACGGCCCGCAAACCCAAAACCGCGGATCAGTGTATATTGTGCCGCGGCACATTCCACGTAAGCCAGCACATCTGTTGGCGTGCGCGGATTGCGCATGCTGACTACCATATTGACCAGTTCCGGTTTCATCAGGCGGGTATCAACGTTAATATATTCCATCGCACCTGTTGGGACTTTACTGACCTCTTGATTTGACGGCGTACAGGCAAGCAGCAGGCCAAGGGTGGCCAGCAGTGCAAATACATATGTCAATTGGCTCAAGATCACATCGTTACTCCGCTGCCAGTGGCGCTTCTTTGCGCGCTTTTGCATTCGCAGACAATTCCGCCATCACCTGGGATGCCCGTGCAATCGGGTTGGTCAGGAAATAGTCGCTGATCGCATTGGTGAACGCTTTGCCTTTCAGGGCCTTCGGCTTGATCGCTTTCCAGGTATTAGCCGGCACCACATCAATCGCTGCCAGATGCGGGAACTCTGCAAATAGGGTCTGACGTAATTGGGTTAGGCTGTCATAAGGTAGTGTCTGCCCCAGTTCAGCCGACAAGGCCCGCAGGATCGCCCAGTTTTCTTTCGCGTCACCCGGAGCAAAACCGGCGCGTGCTGCCATTTGCGGGCGACCTTCTGTATTGACGAAAATGCCGCTTTCTTCGGTATAAGTGGCTCCCGGCAGGATCACATCGGCACGATGCGCACCACGGTCCCCGTGGCTACCTTGGTAAATCACAAACGGGTTGTCCGCGATTTCCACTTCATCCGCACCCAGATTGAACACCACTTGCGCATCTTTCAATGCGGTTTCCATACCGCCCTTGGTGGTAAAGCCAATGTCCATCCCGCCAACACGCGATGCCGCCGTGTGCAACACCAACAGTTTTGAATTCGAATTCTCGGCCAACAACATCGCTGCGGCCAAAACCGCTTCACCATCAGCACCCAGAATAGCACCTTGGCCAACAATCACCAGACTTGGTGCTTTTTTCGTCGCCGCAGATATTTTCTTTTTCGTAAGGCTGTCCAAGGCCGCACGATCCGCACCAACATGCGCATAATCGTAAGTCAGATCAACCGCTTCACCCACCAAACCAATATTCGCCCCTCGCGACCATGCTTTGCGCAACCGCGCGTTCAATACAGGTGTTTCATGGCGTGGGTTGCTTCCAATCAGTTGGATCATCTCTGCGCTATCAATATCTTCAATTGTGGCCGTCCCGACATAGGCCGAACGATTGCCACTTGGCAGTTTCGCACCGTCCACACGGCATTCAACCTTACCACCCAGATCGGAAACCAAAGCCTTCAAAGCGTACATCGCTTCCACTGGGGCCAGATCGCCTGCAATGGCGGCAACCTTCTTGCCCTTCACGGCCTTTTTGATTGCCGCGAATGCTTCATCCCAAGAGGCAGGCTTCAACTTACCGCTCTTTTTTACATAAGGTTGGTCAAGCCGTTGACGGCGCAAACCGTCCCAGATGAACCGTCCCTTGTCGGACAACCATTCCTCATTAACACCGTCATGATTGCGCGGTACAATCCGCATCACTTCACGACCTTTAGTATCAACACGAATGTTGGAACCAAGCGCGTCCATCACATCTATGGTTTCGGTTTTTTTCAATTCCCAAGGACGTGCAGAAAACGCGTAAGGCTTTGAAGTTAAAGCCCCAACTGGACACAAATCAATGATATTACCTTGCAATTCACTGTCCAAAGTTTGATTCAGATACGTTGTAATTTCACTGTCTTCACCACGGCCCGTCTGGCCCATTTGTTTGATGCCTGCCACTTCAGAAGTAAAGCGCACACAGCGCGTACATGAAATGCAGCGTGTCATAGTTGTGGCCACAAGCGGCCCCAGATCAAGATCGTCAACCGCGCGTTTTGGTTCACGGAAACGGCTGAAATCAACGCCATATGCCATCGCCTGATCCTGCAAATCACACTCGCCGCCCTGGTCACAGATCGGGCAATCCAGTGGGTGATTTATCAGCAAAAATTCCATCACGCCTTCACGGGCTTTCTTAACCATGGGCGAGGTGGTTTTTACCTCTGGTGGCTGGCCTTCAGGGCCGGGGCGCAAATCACGCACCTGCATAGCACAAGACGCCGCAGGTTTCGGCGGGCCGCCAACAACTTCAACCAGACACATGCGGCAGTTGCCAGCAATGGTCAGGCGTTCATGGTAACAAAAACGTGGCACTTCAATGCCCGCCACCTCACAAGCCTGCAACAGGGTCATCGCCCCGTCGACTTCGACCTCGTTTCCATCAATGATTACTTTACGTAGATCAGACATGCGCGTTACTCCGCTGCAACCGCGCTCACGCGGCCTGTTCTTTTATGTTTAATACGATCTTCAATCTCGTTTCGGAAGTGGCGTATCAGGCCCTGAATCGGCCAAGCAGCCGCATCACCCAGCGCACAAATCGTGTGGCCTTCGACCTGTTTCGTAACATCCAGCAGCATGTCGATCTCTTCAACCTCGGCCTCACCTGTGACTAGCCGTTCCATCACCCGCATCATCCAGCCGGTCCCTTCGCGGCAGGGTGTACACTGGCCGCAGCTTTCATGCTTGTAGAACTTAGACAGGCGCCAGATCGCTTTAATCACATCCACATTCTGGTCCATAACGATGACCGCAGCCGTTCCCAATCCGGAACGTTGATTGCGTAGCCAGTCGAAATCCATAATTGCTTCGTCACAGATATCCGCAGGCAGCATCGGTACCGATGACCCACCCGGGATCACCGCTTTCAAGTTTTTCCAGCCGCCACGCACTCCGCCGCAATGTTTTTCAAGCAGTTCTTGCAATGGAATAGACATAGCCTCTTCCACCACACACGGGTTGTTGACGTGACCGGATATGGCAAACAGTTTCGTACCCGCATTATTTTCACGACCAAAAGAGCTGAACCAGTCAGAACCACGGCGCAAAATTGTCGGCACAACCGCGATGCTTTCCACATTGTTCACCGTGGTAGGGCAACCATATAGACCCGCGCCCGCAGGAAACGGCGGTTTCATGCGCGGCATACCCTTTTTGCCCTCAAGGCTTTCCAGCAATGCGGTTTCTTCACCGCAGATATAAGCACCCGCCCCGTGGGACAGATAAAGGTCGAAATCCCAGCCGGATTTGGCTGCGTTTTTGCCCAAAAGCCCCGCGTCATAACATTCGTCGATAGCCACTTGCAAAGCTTCACGTTCGCGAATGAATTCACCGCGTATATAGATGTAACAGGCATTAGCGCCCATCGCGAATGATGCGATCAACGCACCTTCGATCAGCGTGTGCGGGTCGTTGCGCATGATCTCGCGGTCTTTACATGTGCCGGGCTCAGACTCGTCGGCATTGATCACCAGATACGCAGGCCGACCATCGCTTTCTTTCGGCATAAACGACCATTTCAGACCTGTCGGAAAACCCGCACCACCACGCCCGCGCAGGCCGGATTTTTTCATCTCGTCCACGATCCAGTCGCGGCCCTCTTTGATAAATTTCGCAGTGCCAGACCAATGGCCACGCTTTTTGGCCCCCGCAAGCGAGCGGTCGTGCTGACCATAGAGGTTCGTAAAGATACGGTCTTTATCTGCGAGCATGCCCGTCTTTCCTTTATTCTTGGCCTGATTTCCAGACCTGAAACAATACAACCATCGCCCATAAAAGCGCGGCCATTGCGGCAAAATCGAACAGAAACGCATAGCGTATTGGCAGTCCGATCATCCCACCGATCCAACTGGCCCCCATCCAACCCACCATCGCCACAATAATGACGACGGAAGCAACCCGCGCCTTTCGGCGCTTCGGGTCAAGGTTAGGGACCACTTGGCTTATCCCTTACGCAAGATTATGTCTTGCGCTTCTTCTTTGAAAATTCTGTGTCGCCACCTTTGGCCAGAATTTTTGCTTGTGCCATCCAGTCGTCCCGCTCAATGCGGCCTTTGAATTTCAACTGATCATCTACTTTCTTTATCTCGGCCTTTTTCCAAGCAGCAACTTGGTCATATTGATAAATGCCGATCTGGTTCAACGTTGTTTCCAGTTTCGGGCCAACACCAGAGATCAACTTCAGATCATCGATCTTGGCCGGCGGTTTGCGGTAAAACTTCGTTGGTGCTTTTTTCGCAGCAGGTTTCTTTACCGCAGGCTTCTTCGCAGCAGCGGGTTTTTTCGCTGCTGGTTTCGCCTTCGGTGCCGACGCTTTCTTTGCAGTGGGCTTTTTTGCGGCTGCAGTTTTCGTTTTTGCAGCAGGTGCAGATTTCGCAGCTGTTTTCTTGGCCGCTGGTTTTTTAGGTGCAGCCTTCGCCGCCGGCTTTTCTGTTGCGGTCGCCGCGACTGTCGCCGTGCTTACAGCAGCAGCAGTTGTTGTCGTTACCCCGGAGGCGGGAATTTCAGCGGTGCAAAAAATACCCTTTAGCAGCCAGCCCGCAATCAGCATTGCGATCAAACCGATAACAGCAGCAAGAAGGCCATGCCACCCGGCCCAGCCAATTAAAGCCGCTGCAACGAAAATACCGAATGCAAAGGCCAATAACCAGCACACGATTGTACAGGCATTTAGGCCAGTTGATGAATTACTTTGCGTCATACTCTTCTCCCCTTAGAGGGCCAACATATTAGTTGACTTTTGATTTTGCGGATTTTTTCCGCGTTTTCAATATCGGCACCTCGTCGCCCTGAATGCGCTTGACGGTATCACCGTATTGCAGCGCAAAACTGGCCGAAGTGTTGTGATCGTATTTTCCGGAATTCATATCCTGTAGCGTGGTCAACCCGCTAAGCGGTTCCGCTGCATAACGACCGTTTTGCGGCCCCGGTGTAGGTACTTTACCATCCGCGAACTCGTCAAGAATTCCGGTGAAGCTTTCCACCGTCAAATCTTCATAAAAATCTTTGCCGATCTGGGCCATCGGTGCATTGGTACAGGCCCCCAGGCATTCGACCTCTTCCCAGCTGAATTTCCCGTCTTCGGAAATCTCGTGCGGGTTTGGCGCGATTTTATCTTTACACACACCGATCAAATCTTCAGCACCGCAAATCATGCATGACAGTGTGCCGCAAACCTGAACGTGTGCCACACTGCCCACAGGCTGCAATTGGAACATAAAGTAGAATGTCGCCACTTCCAGCGCACGGATGTAATCCATACCAAGCATATCCGCGACAGCCTCAATGGCGGGTTTGGACAACCAGCCATCTTGTTCCTGTGCACGCCACAAAAGCGGGATTATCGCAGATGCTTGACGCCCTTTCGGAAATTTCGCAATCTGGCCCTTGGCCCATTTTTTATTCGCAGCAGTGAAAGCAAAGCTATCTGGCTGTGTGTGATGTAGACGACGCAATGACATTACAATGATCCGTTGCTAAAGATGGCTGCGACAATCAAACCAATCGCAATAACTGTTAAGACCCCAGCCGCTAAGTGGGTTCCATAGGGTTTGCTTTGGCGCGCATAAAGGGCTGCATCAAAGAGCGCCATAAAACCTGCCGCGGTTAGCCATGCAAGCAATACGATAAAATCCGCATAGTAGGCCGCAAAGAAAGAAAACCCGAAAATCGCCAAATAACGCCCCAGCATAACTGTTGGTAATTGCTCCAGTTCATGACCTAACTTAGTCAGACCTGCCGCAGGGTTATACAAACAAATGCATGCGATAACGCCGGTTACGGCTACACCGAACCAAACAAGACCAAGGGCTGCAAATTCAAGAACACTCACCGATCAATCTCCCCGAACACAACGTCGAGAGATCCGATAACAGCGGCGACATCCGCCAACTGATGGCCTTTACAAATGTGATCCATGGCAGCAAGGTGCAAATACCCCGGTGCACGAATTTTGGCTTTATAAGGTTTGTTTGATCCGTCAGACACAAGGTAGACGCCAAACTCACCCTTGGGTGCCTCAACAGCGGCATAAACTTCGCCCTCAGGTACGTGGAACCCTTCGGTGTATAGCTTGAAGTGATGGATCAATGCTTCCATAGATGTTTTCATTTCACCACGACTTGGCGGTGTCAGCTTGCCACGCGCCAGAATATCGCCGGTAGATTCTTCAAGCTTCTTGATCGCCTGTTGCATGATCGACAGGCTTTCGCGCATTTCCTGCATACGGCAAAGGTACCGATCATAACAATCACCGTTGGTGCCGACAGGAATTTGGAAATCAAACTCGTCATAACATTCATAGGGCTGCGCACGGCGTAAATCCCATGCCATGCCGGAACCACGCACCATCACACCGGAAAAACCCCAATCAAGTGCCTCTTGTTCAGAAATCACCGCAATATCGACATTACGCTGTTTAAAGATGCGATTTTCAGTCAGCAAACCGTCAATGTCATCAATGATTTCAGGGAATTCAAACGTCCACTGCATGATGTCATCCAGCAACTCCTGCGGCAGATCCTGATGGACACCGCCCGGGCGGAAATACGCGGCGTGCAAACGTGCGCCACAAGCGCGTTCGTAGAATTCCATCAGAATTTCACGTTGCTCGAAACCCCAAAGTGGCGGGGTCAAAGCACCCACATCCATTGCCTGTGTCGTGATGTTCAAGATGTGGTTCAGGATACGGCCGATTTCGCAATAAAGCACACGGATCAGTGACGCGCGACGCGGCACTTCGGTGCCAGTCAGTTTTTCAATCGCCAGACACCAGGCGTGTTCCTGATTCATCGGGCAAACATAGTCCAAGCGGTCAAAATACGGTAGGTTTTGCAGGTACGTGCGGCTTTCCATCAGCTTTTCAGTACCACGGTGCAGCAGACCGATATGCGGATCACACCGATCAACGATTTCGCCGTCCAGTTCCAAGATCAGACGCAGCACACCGTGGGCCGCAGGGTGCTGCGGGCCAAAATTGATGTTGAAATTGCGGATACGCTGTTCGCCAGTTTTAGCGTCTTTGAAGTTACCGTCCATTATCTTGAAACCTCCAAGCAGGAATTTTCATAAAGCGAATATGACCTCTCCCTTGGCAAGGGAGTGCTCATTATACTTTTTTTAAAAAATGGCATCGCCAAAGTAAATGTTGTCAAAATAGACACGAACAAACCAAAAAGCTCAGTTGCAAATTCCATCACTTCGCCCCTTCCGCTTTATCATCACCGGGCAGGATATATTCAGCCCCTTCCCACGGTGACATGAAATCGAATTGACGATATTCCTGCACCAGTGACACCGGCTCATACACTACGCGTTTGGCTTCTTCATCATAGCGGCATTCCGTATAGCCCGTTGTCGGGAAATCCTTGCGCAGCGGATAGCCGCGAAAGCCGTAATCGGTCAGAATGCGGCGCAAATCGGGGTGGTCTGAAAACAGGATGCCGTACATGTCGAACACTTCACGTTCAAACCAGTTGGCTGATGGGTGTACTTCGCAAATCGATGGCACAACTTCATCTTCAGCCACCAGTGCTTTGACGCGAATGCGATGGTTCATATACATGGACAGAAAGTGGTAAACCACTTCGAAACGTTTTGCAGATGATGGGAAATCCACGGCTGTGATGTCGATTAACGTGGAAAACTTGCAATTGCGGTTGGACCGCAGGAACTCGACAAAACCGGGTAAAGATGCAGGCGCAACCTCCATCACCAGTTCACCTAAGGAATTCACTTCAAAACCGACAACAGCATCCGTTTGTTTGCTTTGGATCAAAGCCCCCAGATCTTGCAATTCGTTTGACATCAATTCCTACCTTACAATCGTGCCGGTGCGGCGTATTTTGCGTTGCAGTTGCAAGATGCCGTATAACAGCGCTTCTGCCGTTGGCGGACAACCCGGCACATAGACATCGACAGGCACAATGCGATCACAACCGCGTACAACAGAATAACTGTAGTGATAATAACCGCCACCATTGGCACATGACCCCATTGAAATCACATAACGCGGCTCCGGCATCTGGTCATAAACCTTGCGCAGCGCCGGTGCCATTTTATTGGTCAGCGTTCCCGCCACAATCATCAAATCAGACTGGCGTGGGGACGCACGCGGGGCAGTCCCGAAACGTTCCATATCATAACGCGGCATAGCACAGTGCATCATTTCAACCGCACAACACGCCAAACCGAATGTCATCCAGTGCAGGGAACCCGTGCGGGCCCAATTGATAATGTCAGCCGTTGATGTCAGCAAAAAACCCTGATCCTGCAATTCGCGGTTCATGGCGGCTGTTACCACCTCTTTATCTGCACCCGCAGAATTCAGTGATGTCGCTACTCCCATTCCAGGGCTCCCTTTTTCCACTCATAGGCAAAGCCAACGGTCAGCACACCCAAAAAGACCAGCATTGACCAGAAGCCTAAAGTGCCGACATATTGAAAACTTGCCGCCCAAGGGAATAGAAACGCAACTTCCAAATCAAATATGATAAACAGGATGGCAACCAGATAGAAGCGTATGTCGAATTTCATCCGCGCATCATCAAAAGCGTTAAAGCCACACTCATAGGCAGAGTTTTTTTCCGGTTCCGGGTTGCGCACTGCAATAATGACAGCGGCCAGAATAAGAACAAGGCCAAGGGCCGCGGCGATACCTAAAAATACAAGGATTGGCAGGTACTCTCTTAGCAGGTCTTCCAACGGCTACTCCTATTATCACTTGGTCTTGGAACAGTTCCTTTATGGGTCTACCCCTGCATATGGGGAAGGTCAACAGAAGTGGTGCCAGTTTTGGTGTTTTTATGACCTTAAAATAGGCCGACTGACCTATTCACACCAACTGCCGCGCCGACCGCCACTATATGAGCGTGCCACGCCTGCGTTTATCATGTGTGGTGCCACGTCTTTTCCGTTCACCTGCAAGACTGTCAAAAAGCGGTCATAACGATCTTTACCATTCAACCTGATCTCAATCGTTCTTGCTTGCCAAAGCACCACACGCAACGCCCATGTGGCACGGGTTGCTTTAATAAATTCCCCAATGCAACGCGCATTTTTTTCAGGCGTATCATAACCGATGATCCGCGCACTTTTTATACCACTGTCAGGGCAATTTATCTTTACTGTATCGCCATCTATTACCATCGAAATGCTACAACTGCTTTTGGCTTTTACCGCACCGTTCACGGCATCAACAATGGGTGGTATAAACAACAAAGCAATCGCTATCAAAAAAAGACAGGTCTTTAAGCTAAGTCGCAAATCAACAATCCGCCTGATATACAGCGCCCACTTCTTCGCGAATGATCGCGGCCAGCAGATCGCAATCGTCTAGACTGAAGGTTAAAGGCAAACGCATATCCATCAATCCGGTCAGAACGTGGTCGGTTTGCGGCATATCTTGCGCATCCACATAGCGCCAACTGTCATGGCGCGACGTAAAGCCCGTAGGCTTATCCCCGCCAAACCATTTCAGTTCCACCCCGCGTGCAGCGCAGCGTTTTTGCACTTCGCGGACTTTATCTTTATCCCAGTCCGGCAAAGTGAACTGAAAAGAAGACGCTATATAATACTCTTCTGTTGGACGTAAAATAAGGCGCAAACCAACAGTATCCCGCAACCCCATCTCCATCCGCCTATAACGCTCATTCCACTTTACACCTTGCAAATCCAATCCCGTCAATTGCGGGCGCAAAATAGCGGCGCGCAGATTATCCATTCGACCCGAACAATTCGGCGTATCCAGAGAAATGTCTTTAAAAGTCTCTTTTGGCGCACCCGCCGCATGGCTTTCATACAACATATATGAGCCAGACAACATCGTAGCGCGCGCCATCATGTCCGCATTGTCCGTGACCAACAAACCACCCTCGCCCGAATTGATATGCTTGAACGTTTGCGTCGAATAACACCCAATGGCCCCGTGCCGCCCGCTTGGTACCCCGTTCCAATTCGCCCCCATTGTATGGGCGCAATCTTCGATCACCAGAACCCCCGATGCATCGCAAATTGCCATAAGCGCATCCATGTCCACGATATGCCCGCGCATATGGCTTAACATCAAAAACTGCGCACCACTGGATGTAATTTTGGCTTGCAAGTCATTCAGATCCATTACCAAATCCTGCGTCACTTCAACAAACACAGGCACGCCGCCCGCATTCGCAATCGCCCCCGGCACAGGGGCCAGTGTGAACGCATTGGTCAGGACCTTATTCCCCTGCTCCAGACCCGCGGCACGCAAGGCCGCAGCCAGCGCATACCCACCAGAGGCCACTGCCAGACAGTATTTGGCCCCAACATAGGCAGCAAACTCAAGCTCCAGCGACACCGCTTCGGCAACTTCACCTTCCACGACATTATAACGATGCAAACGTCCGTGCTGCATCACACGCATTGCAGCCTCTATCCCGGCTTGCGGGATAGGTTCTTGTTGAGTGAAATTTCCTGTAAAGTTCCGCATCAAACGCTTACTCCTTGATCATCGCATCCATCATATCGGGCAACTGGTCAAAATGATCCAGCAATCCTTCAGGTTTTAAATCGGCAACATGCGGGCCATCAGGCCCGAATGTGACCAAAACACAAGGCACCCATGCGTTTTTCGCAGCATTCCGGTCCGTAATCGTATCACCGATCAACACGGACTTTGACGGATTGCCGCCCAATTGCTTGATCGTTCCCAGCAAATGACCCGCATCGGGCTTGCGTACAGGCAGGCTATCCGCGCCCAAAAGGGCAATAAAATGATGTCGAATATTCAAACGTCTGGTCAACGTTTCTGCTAACCCTGCAGGCTTATTTGTGCAAATCCCCAGAATATAACCACGGCGTTTCAATTCATCCAAACAGGTTTCAACACCGTCATACAGAAAAGAATGGTGATCAATATTTTCGCCATAAAACTTCACCAGGTACTCAAAATGCCGCTGCATTTGCGCATCATCCGGAATGTGCCCCAAACGCGCAAAACCCTGTTTCAACATTGCCCGCGCACCCTGAAAGGCTGTACTGGCATCTTTGACGGGGTCAAGCTGCGGCAATTCACCTATTTTTTCAAAAAGCGCATTTGCAGCAGCAATCAGATCACCGCTGGTGTCTGCCAAAGTTCCGTCCAGATCAAAAACCACCGATTTCATATTATTCCCCTTGTTATCCATAAGCTTTGCCACAGGCCGTAACGAAGTGAAAGACTTCTTGAGAACAAGCCCCCTTTTGTTGCATCCCTATCTTGCATAAAAGATGAAAAGATAAAGTATAAATCGAGGTATAAATGAGTGTATCAGTCATCATATTAGCTGCAGGCATGGGCAGTCGGATGAAATCCGAGGCTCCCAAAGTCTTGCACCGTATCGCCGGGGCACCGATGCTGGTACATGCCATGCGCACAGCTTCCGGTATCGATGCACAAAGAACCGTTATCGTCACAGGGCATGGGGCGGATTTGGTGGCTAATGTCGCAACAGACTATGACGAAAATGTTCTGATCGCCCATCAGGAAGCCCAAAACGGAACGGGTCACGCGGTGCAACAAGCCGCAACACCTTTGCACGATTTCGTCGGCGATGTGATCGTGCTTTATGGTGATACTCCTTTTGTGCAACCTGAAACTCTGCAAGCCATGCTGGACAAAAAAACAGAAGGCCACGGCGTGGTGGTTCTGGGCTTCCATGCTGCCGATCCTGCCAAATACGGCCGCCTGATTACAAGCAACAGCGGGTTACTGGACAAAATCGTAGAATATAAGGACGCCACAAAGGCCCAGCGAGATATCGATTTTTGCAATTCCGGTGTGATTTGCGCCGATGCAAAACTGCTGTTCGACCTGCTGGATGACGTAACAAACGACAATGCCAGCGGGGAATACTATCTGACCGACGTTGTTGGCCTGGCACGCGCGCGGGGCTTATCTTGTGCCGCAATTGCCTGTGATGAAACCGAAACAATGGGTATAAATTCACGCAATGATCTGGCCGTTGCCGAGGTTGCCTTTCAAACCAAAGCGCGGCGTGATGCGATGGAAGGCGGCGTGACTTTAACGGCCGCCGACACTGTGTGGTTTGCCTATGATACAATCATAGGCCGTGATGTTATCATAGAGCCAAACGTGGTGTTCGGCCCTGATGTAACGATTGAAAACAATGCCACTATTCGCGCTTTTACTCATCTGGAAGGTTGCCATATCTCTAAAGATGCCGTTGTAGGCCCATACGCCCGCCTGCGCCCTGGTGCAGAACTGGCCAATGGCGCCAAGGTTGGCAATTTTGTCGAGATCAAAGCCGCTCAGATCGGTGAAGGGGCCAAGGTTAATCACCTGTCCTATATCGGTGATGCTGATATTGGGGCAGATACAAATATCGGTGCAGGAACAATTACTTGCAACTATGACGGTGTATTCAAACATAAGACAGAAATCGGCGAACGTGCTTTTATCGGCTCAAACACAATGCTGATCGCGCCTTTGCGCATTGGCGATGACGCAATGACCGCCTCGGGCAGCGTGGTGACCACAGACGTCCCCGACGCAGCACTGGCTTTGGGTCGGGCAAGGCAGAAAAATAAACCGGGGCTGGCCTTGCGCATGATGAACAAACTCCGCGCGGCAAAAGCCGCCTTGAAGAAGGGTTAATGGTATGTGTGGTATTGTAGGCATATTGGGCGATCATGAAGCGGCCCCCATTCTGATAGATGCTCTGAAACGTCTGGAATATCGTGGCTATGACAGTGCAGGCATCGCCACTGTGGACGCAGGTAGCCTCGGTCGCCGCCGCGCCATGGGCAAACTGGTAAACCTGTCAGATTTGCTTATGCACGAACCTATCACCGGAAAATCGGGTATTGGCCACACACGCTGGGCAACACATGGTGCACCGAACGTGATAAACGCCCACCCACATCGCGCCAAAGACGTGGCAGTGGTTCACAACGGGATCATTGAAAATTACAAAGACCTGCGCGATGAACTGACCGCTGCAGGCACTGTATTTGAAACAGAAACCGATACTGAAACCGTGGTGCAACTGTGCATGTCCTATCTGAATGAAGGCCTGTCATCTATAGATGCGGCAGCCGCCACCATTAAATGCCTTGAAGGTGCCTATGCGCTATGTTTTCTGTTTGAAGGCGAAGATGACTTGTTGATTGCCGCCCGCAAAGGTTCACCCCTTGCAATAGGCCACGGTGATGGTGAAATGTATGTCGGATCAGATGCCTTGGCACTGGCGCCCATGACCGATAAAATCACCTATCTGGAAGAAGGTGACTGGGCTGTCGTAACCCGCAGTTCATTGGAAATCCGCGATGCGGATGGCAAATTGGCCAACCGTGAAATGCGCACCATAAAGGTAGATGCAGGCAAAACCGACAAAGGTATTCACAAACACTACATGATGAAAGAAATTGCCGAACAGCCAACGGTCTTAGCTGATGCAATCGGACATTATACCGACGCTGAAACGGGTACTGTTTCGGTGCCAAACCTGAATATTGATTTCACTACTGTCGACAAAATCACCATGGTCGCCTGCGGCACTGCCTATCTGGCCTGTTCGGTTGCCAAATACTGGTTTGAACAAATCGCCAGCATCCCGTGCGAGGTCGATGTGGCGTCCGAATTCCGCTACCGTGAACCACCTATGTCCGACAAATCGGTTGCAATGTTCGTCAGTCAATCGGGCGAAACCGCCGATACTTTGGCCGCTTTGCGTTATTGCGCGGAAAAAGTCGCAAAAACCGTCGCAGTGGTAAATGTTGCCGAAAGCTCTATATCACGTGAATGCGATATATCCCTGCCGATCCATGCAGGTGTTGAAATCGGCGTGGCCTCGACCAAAGCATTTACCTGTCAATTGATCGCTCTTGCCGCAGTAGTCATTTCTGCAGCCCGCGCACGTGGCGAAATGGATGCCGCAGTCGAACAAGAACTGCATGATGCACTGAACAATCTGCCTGGTCTGATCAATCAATCTCTTGCCCACCAATCCCATATAGATGCGGTTACAATCGACTTGGCCAAAGCTGCAGACGCTTTGTTTCTAGGGCGCGGGGTGATGTACCCTCTGGCCCTTGAAGGCGCATTAAAACTGAAAGAAATCAGCTATATACATGCAGAAGGTTACGCCAGCGGCGAATTGAAACACGGCCCCATTGCACTGGTCGATGAACATATGCCGGTGATCGTTATGGCCCCTAAGGACGATCTGTTCGACAAAACCGTCAGCAACATGCAAGAGGTCATGGCACGCGGCGGAAAAGTCCTGCTTGTCACCGACCAAAGCGGTGCCGATACCGCAGGTGATGGTGTGTGGAAAACCATCATCATGCCCCCAGTCCACAACATGCTCGCCCCCGTCCTATATGCCATTCCCGCGCAACTGATCGCTTATTACACCGCCGTGCGCAAAGGCACCGATGTAGATCAACCGCGCAATCTGGCAAAATCCGTGACCGTGGAATGACCTGCGTTTGAAATGAACCTTGTCCTGCTTCAGATATTGCCTTTCTTTGCTCTTATCGGGCTGGGATTTTATGCCGGGAAAATAAAGTTTTTCTCACCCGATGCAACGGCTGCCCTTAGCAAGTTCGTATTTTACTTTGCGTTGTCCGCATTACTGTTTCGATTTGCCGCAAACCTGTCCTTGGCAGAAATCCTGGATTGGTCGTTTGTAAGTGCATATATTTGCGGCACAGGAACGGTTTATCTTTTGGCAACCGCCGTGGCACTATTTCGCAAAGCCCAAATTCAAGAAGCAGCAATAGAGGCGCAAACGGCCGTGGTTGGGAACGTCGGTTTCCTTGCCGTACCCATGTTGATCACCCTGATGGGAACTAGTGCAATCGGCCCCTTGATGTTGATACTGACCGTTGACCTTATACTGTTCGGCAGTCTTGCTGTCATCCTGATCACTGGCAGCAAAAAGAATTATAGCACTGTGGGTGTTTTAAGAAATGTCGGGATTGGTTTATTAAAAAACCCAATGATCGTATCCATTACGTTGGGGATAATCTGGTCGATGTTGCGCATTCCAATTTCCAGACCAATGAACGACTTTCTGGAAATTTTGGGCGCCGCTGCTATCCCCGGTGCCTTGTTTGTCATCGGTGCTTCGCTTGCCACGAAATCGGCAGAAAACCTTCAGGCTGCGGGATGGCTATCATTTTGCAAATTGATATTACACCCCATTGCTGTTGCCGTTTTTGCCTTAAACGTTTTCACAATTGATTCTTTTGCCGCAGGTGTGATGATAACCACAGCGGCCATGCCCGTTGCAGGAAACGTCTATATGCTGGCACAACATTACGGTATCGCGCCGCAGCGGGTTTCGGCTGCAATTTTAATATCGACGATATTCAGCATATTTACTTTAACGATCATCTTGGAATATGTGCTGAGACTTTCCCGATAATCTTAGACATTGGTGACTATATTATGACGACCTCACATTCTGCGCTGGCTGACCTGGAAGCTTTATCTGATCCAAAGTTAGCCACTGAAATGGTTGGCCTACACAAAATCGACCGCCCCTATATAGGTATCCCAAACCCGCAGATAGATACGCTATATAAAACATGGCGTGCAGACACAAATATATCCCAACGCATTAAAGTTGCATCATATCTTTGGGACAGTAATATCCATGAGGCCCGTATAGCGGCGGCGAAGCTGTTAACGCAGGCACGGATAGATCCCGATCACGCTGTCTGGACTGAAATCCAGCGTTGGGTACCTGACTTTGATGCGGCCGTGATAACCGATCATGCCTGTGCCGCAGGCGCACGCCGCTTACCCGCAGACTTGACACGGCTGGATACTCTGGAAACATGGACAACGCATGACAATATCTGGGTGCGCCGTACCGTATTGATGATGACCTTGCCTTGGGCCAAACAGAACCACCCTTCAAACGCGGATTTAGCGGTACGTGACCGCGTTCTGGGCTGGGCTGCCCTTTACGTTCCCGATCATAACCCCATTATACAAAAAACAATCGCATTATGGTTGCGCACATTATCGAAACACGACACCCCCTGCGTACAACAATTTCTGGAACAACACGGTCCGGAAATGAAACCCTTCGCCCTGAAAGAAGCCTCTGCTTTGCTTTAGACTTGCAGCCCCCGCATTAGCGGCCTAAGTTTGACCCATGACAGATATGCCCCAATTGATAGACCCGTTTGATCGCACCATTAACTATTTGCGTGTTTCAGTAACTGACCGTTGTGATTTTCGATGCGTTTACTGCATGTCCGAAAATATGACATTTCTGCCAAAGAAAGAACTGCTGACACTGGAAGAACTTGACCGTTTGTGTTCGGTATTTATTTCTCAAGGCATCCGCAAGTTGCGCATCACAGGTGGTGAACCATTAGTGCGCCGTGGCATCATGGACTTTTTCGAAAGCATATCGCGCCATTTAGGCAATGGCCTGAACGAACTGACACTAACGACCAATGGCTCTCAATTAACCCGTTTTTCCGATGATCTGGCCCGTTTTGGCGTGAAACGGGTGAATATTTCACTTGATACGTTGGATGCACAGAAATTCAAAGACATCACCCGCTGGGGTCATTTGACAAAAGTGCTGGATGGTATTGAAGCCGCTCAAGCAGCTGGCATTCGCGTTAAAATCAATATGGTAGCGCTGAAAGGCACCAATGAAGACGAATTGGAAGATGTCATTAGGTGGTGTGCCGAAAAAGATATGGACATCACCTTTATTGAAGTAATGCCGATGGGCGACATGGGCGGAGAGGATCGTCTGGATCAATATTGGGCCTTATCCGATTTGCGCAAACGCATTGAAAAAACCTGGGCCCTAACCGATATTCCCGAAAATACTGGCGGCCCTGCCCGTTATGTGCGGATCAGTGAAACAGGTCAGAAAATCGGTTTCATCACACCGATGACCCATAATTTCTGCGAAAGCTGCAACCGCGTACGCCTGACATGTACTGGTCAGTTATTTCAATGTCTGGGACAGGAAAAAGAAACTGATCTGCGCAAATCCCTGCGCGATAACCTTGGCAATGATGCCCCCGTGGTCGATGCTATTCGCGGCGCAATTGCCCTAAAACCCAAGGGTCATGATTTTTCCTATGACCGCAAAGAGGTTGCGGGCGAAATGTCCCGCCACATGAGCCACACAGGCGGTTAAGCTTCTATAACACCTGCATTCGTGCGCAACGATCTGGCGCGCGCTTTGGGAATTGCACTGACCTCAACACCAGTAAACACGTGTAACGTCCCCAGCTTACGATCAACAACTGCATGGTCTGAAACCCAGCCACCCATACCTAGGTACGTGCGCAAAAGTGCTGGCATATTTTGATTTGCCATATTTAGAGTGGGCGTGTACTGGCTTAATTCAGCTGCAAAATCAAAGACTTCTACAGCTTTTATCTGCGGCTTCAACTTATCCGGTGCCAGATAATGCTTTTTCAGCAAAGCAAACGCATTGATATATTTTAACGGGTTTACCCCGTCAAATGACGCACACCCGAAGATCAAGGCAATATGATGATGATCCACATAGCGTGTTAAATAAGCCCATGCCACACGCAACACCGCATAATCCCGGACCCCACCGCGTACGCAAAACCGGCCGATCTCCAGCATCGGCTTATCGTAGCCTTTCAGCCGTTCCAAATCATAATACTGTGCAGAATAACTGTTGGAAACATCACCACCCGATGCAAAATCCATAAACCTAAAACAGCCATGCAACACGCCAGTGGTCGTGTCTTCAATCAAAACATGATTGCAATTGGCATCGAACTTATCCGTTTCCATCCCGCCACATATGGAATTGGCACCAAACTGATTAGCACGCAAAGCCTGTGTAAGGCGTACATCCTTATCGGTTTTTGCTAATCGCGCTATATATTTGCATGACTTTTCCATTACCCTAATTACATATATGAATTGTCGATAACGTCTACGTTCAAAAGGGAAAATCATTATGGCGAATAAAATTACCAAAACTGATCAGGAATGGCGCGAACAGCTTAGCGACATGGCTTATAAAGTCACACGCAAACACGGCACCGAACGTGCCTTTAGCAATGACAACTTTCCAAAGCAGGATGGCACTTTTACCTGCGTCTGTTGTGATGCCCCGCTTTTTGATGCCGCCGCCAAATTTGATTCGGGCACAGGATGGCCTTCATTTTTCCAACCTGTTTCAGGCAGTGCAGTCGATGAACGTGCCGACAATGGTTTTTTTATGCGCAGAACAGAAATACTTTGTGCACGCTGTGATGCACATTTAGGTCATGTTTTTCCGGATGGTCCACAGCCCACCGGGCTGCGGTATTGTATGAATGGTGTCGCTTTGAACTTCACAAAGGCCGAAGCGGCTGAAACCTAACTGTCGCCGGCAATCTGGCTGATGTCGAAGTTGCCGATGTTACCGATGATTTGTGACAAGACACTTGGCCCTTTAACCGGCAGATCGGTTACACGGCGGCTAAGCGTTATGACACGGCCATCTTCCAGACCGAAGCGTTCGATATTGCTCACAACACCCACGTCATCAAATGACACGGCTACAAGCTCACGTTCCACGGCTTTTGGGGCCTTATAGGTTCTATGCTCTACTTTTGTGGCCACATAATACCAACTGCCATCCTCCAGCAATCCAGAACTTGACGGCTTGCCGATAATCTCTTCGACCGTTTCACGGGTATCGGCCCCAACAATCACATCTGCAAGTTCATCTTCTGACGGTGCATATCCGTGAAACTTATATGTGGAAGAACAGCCCGACAGCACAACGATGCATGCTGTAACTACCAGTGTCTTTTTTGCTTTTACCGAAAAACTGCTCATCGGGACGCCTTTACATTCTTATTCACTCTTGTTCACATAACCTGACCATGCTCTACAATCAAATACCTTATACCAAATCGCAACCGCTTAAATCAGAATTACCCATGTTGACACCAGAAATAACCCACCCCTTGCGCATCAGCGACATGCCAAAATCCAAAAACACGCCTTTTGACGTCAAGTTTTCGGATGCTGAAATGACAGTGATTGCATCTATCCTGTCTGCCGTTTCAGTAAAAAAAATGCGTATAATTGGAAATATCAGTCCTTCAGGTGCTAAAGATTGGATTCTAAAGGCAACTGTCGGGGCCACGGTCACCCAAATCTGCGTTGTCACGCTTGATCCGGTTCAAACCCGCGTTGATGCGCCGATTACACTGGTTTTTGCTTCTGATTATCAAGTAGACGGTGGCGATAGCGTGACAGAAATGACAACAGATGAAAATATTGAACCGCTTACGGATGTTATCGACCTGACGTCAATCGCGATAGAAGCCGTGGCTTTGGCCTTGCCAGACTACCCAAAATCACCGAATGCGCATCTGAAAGTAAGCACTTTTGCGGCAAAAGGGGTCAAACCAATGACAGATGCCGACACAAAACCATTTGCGTCCTTGGCCAGTTTGAAGGATAAGTTATCCAAAGAAGATAAGTAAGACAAAAAAAGACCTTGCAGAGTTCGAAATTATTTGTATTTTCGCGGCTCTTATACAAGGGCGCTTTTTAGGTCTTGCTGGGTGGATTTCCAGCTTCTTTGAAAAACGCTGAAATGGGGTTATCCCCGCATTATCAAAGGTTGAGACATGGCCGTCCCTAAAAGTAAAATCACCCGCTCACGTCGCGGTAACCGTCGTTCACATGACAGCTTGGTTGCCGGCAATCCAAATGAATGTGCAAACTGTGGCGAACTGAAACGTCCACATCACGTTTGTGCTGCATGTGGTCACTACGATGATCGTCAGGTTCTTTCTGTGGTTGACGACATCGACCTAGACGACGACGCGGCATAAGAATGCTATTGGGCTGATTGCGAATGTCAGAAGACATAAACAAAGTCAGTCAACATTCTATCGAACCTACAGTTCTTTCAATCGACGCTATGGGCGGCGACTTGGGCGTGTCTGCCGTCATCAATGGAATTCATATTTATTCCAAACGAAATCAAGATGTTAAGTTCATCATTCATGGTGACGAAGCGCAGATAAAACCACTTCTTGCCAAGCGTCCGAATCTGCTTAAACGTTGCGAAACACGTCATTGCAAGGGCGTGGTTTCAATGGATGACAAACCCAGTCATGTCATGCGCCACGGCCAAGATACCAGCATGTGGAGTTGCATCAATACAGTGCGCGACAAGCAGGCTGATGTTGCCGTATCTTGTGGAAACACAGGTGCGCTGATGGCGGTTTCAATGATCCGTCTGCGCAAAGCCCCCGGCATAAACCGGCCCGCCATTGCAATTCTGTGGCCATCGGAAAACCCGCAAGGTTCCAACGTGATGCTGGATGTGGGGGCCGATATTCGCGCCGAGGCCTCTGATCTTTTACAATACGCTTTGATGGGCGCATCATACGCCCGCAACGGTTTGAACCTAGAACATCCGAGAATCGGTCTGTTGAATGTCGGCACAGAAGAACACAAAGGCCGTATTGAACTGAAAGAAGCGCATGAACGTATCTCGGAACATGCGGAAAGTTCCAATTTCGAATTTGTAGGATTCGTTGAAGGTGGCGATATTCCTTCAAACAAAGTCGATGTGATCGTCACTGACGGTTTTACCGGGAACGTTGCCCTTAAAACAGCCGAGGGTACTGCAACACTCATGCGCAAGCTTTTGCGCCAAGCCTTCAAACAAACACCGTTCGCTATGATTGGGGCAATTTTTGCATACGGGTCCATACGTCGTTTAAGCAAAAAGACTGATCCGCGTCAGTCCAACGGTGGCGTTTTTCTTGGCTTGAACGGAACCGTTGTAAAATCCCACGGCGGGGCCGATGCAAATGGCGTCGCTGCCGCAATACGCCTTGCCCACCAATTGGCAAAGAACGGTTTCACAGATAAGCTAGCAGCCCGAGTTGCCTCTGGCTCCATTATGAACAATGATGTAGACTCTAAATAAAAAGGCACCCATATGAGCGTGATCCGAGCAGTTCCTATTGGCGTTGGCCACTACTTACCTTCGCGCGTTGTTGAAAACGCGGAGTTTGAAAAATGGCTGGATACCAATGATGAATGGATCCAGGCCCGTACTGGTATACAACGCCGCCACTTTGCAGCCGACGGTGAACTGACCTCTGATTTGGCTTATGCAGCCGCCCTTGATGCAATCAAAGACGCAAAAATTGAAGCCACGGATATTGATGCCATTGTGCTGGCCACCTCTACGCCCGATCAAACATTCCCGTCTACCGCGACCAAATTACAGGCAAAACTAGGCATCGATAATGGTTTTGCTTTTGATCTACAGGCGGTTTGTGCCGGTTTTGCATATGCGCTAACCATAGCAAATTCTTTGATTGTTGCGGGACAAGCCAAACGCATTCTGGTGATCGGCGCAGAAACTTTCTCACGTATCATGGACTGGCAAGACCGCACGACCTGCGTTTTATTTGGCGATGGCGCAGGTGCTGTGATTTTAGAAGCACAAACAGGTGACGGCACGGCAAATGACCGTGGTATACTATCTTGTGATCTGAACGCGAATGGAAAATATAACGAGATATTGTACGTAGACGGTGGTGTATCTTCAACGCAAACAACAGGTGTTTTGAAAATGCAGGGCCGCGAAGTATTCAAACATGCCGTAACAAAACTGGCATCATCTGGCGAATATGCCTTGGAAAAAGCCGGCTTGAATGTGGATGACGTCACTTGGGTTGTTCCACATCAGGCAAATCTGAGAATTATCAAAAACACGACCCAGAAGATGGGCCTTTCAATGGATCAGGTTGTTGTCACAGTTCAGGATCATGGCAATACATCCGCCGCATCGATTCCTTTGGCCATGTCAGTGGCCAATAAAAATGGACAATTCAAGCGCGGAGACCTGCTTTTGACCGAAGCAATAGGCGGTGGTTTAGCTTGGGGTTCCATAGTTTTGCGCTGGTAAGCGCTTAAACACACGAAAACGTGTGGAATCTGTTGACTCGTAAACACAATTTTCACTACTCTTTTTCGAACGATAGGGGAGAATTTACTATGAGTGACAAGACGTTAACCAGAATGGACTTAGGCGAAGCTGTTTTTCGAGAGGTCGGATTGTCCCGAAACGAGTCGTCAGACTTGGTCGAATCCGTATTGGATCACGTATCGGATGCCCTTGTTGGCGGCGATAATGTAAAAATTTCATCTTTTGGAACTTTCAGTCTGCGCGACAAAAAAGCCCGCGTTGGCCGCAATCCTAAAACGGGTGAAGAGGTCCCTATCACTCCGCGCCGTGTTTTAACATTTCGCCCATCGCATCTGATGAAAGAACGCGTATCTTCGGGCAATGAGAATAATTAGGGCGTTTGGGCAAAGCATCCGTTAAACCAAAAAGTAAGACAGATTAAACACAACTGCTTTAAGGACATTTTATGGGCAAGTCGCCAGACGCATTTCGTACCATTACTGAAGTCGCTGAATGGCTTGACACCCCCGCCCATGTGTTACGTTTTTGGGAAAGTCGATTTTCACAGATTAAGCCAATAAAACGCGCAGGTGGCAGGCGGTATTACCGACCGACGGATATGCTTTTGCTGGGCGGCATCAAAAAATTGCTGCATGACGACGGGACAACGATCAAGGGTACCCAAAAACTGTTGCGTGAAAAAGGTATAAAGCACGTACAAGCCCTGTCCCAACCTGTCAGCCTGCAAGTCGTTTTGAAAAAGAAAACCAAAGAGACGGTCAAGGGTAAAGCCAGAACCACCCATGTCCCGCCTGCAAGTGTTGAACCCGAATCTCTACCAGCCATGCAGCCACCCGTTGGTGAAACGGCTAAGATCAAAGACAATCCGATTCACAGTGAAGATGATCAGGAGCTTCTTGATTTGCCAGTGCAGGCTAGCGCAAATAAATCAAACCCGATCGTTCTGGAACTGCCCAAAACCCTGAAATCGGCGCAGGATATTCCCCCTAAAGACATGCAGGATATTGAAGCGCTTTATTACAGCCTGAAAATGGTGCGTAATAATATGAAGCGTACAGGTGCTGGACGTTAGAACGCGCTTGCACAGCCCCCAAACCACGATATAACGAGGCCTTAGTCGGGCTATAGCGCAGCCTGGTAGCGCGTTCGTCTGGGGGACGAGAGGTCGTAGGTTCGAACCCTACTAGCCCGACCATAAATACCTGTATTCGCAGGGTCGACTAATGGGGAAGCAATGCCACAAACAGGTCAAGGTGTACTGCCATCACAAACCATCAAAGCGATGCTTGATGATGGTCAGATCACAGTTATGCAACCTGTCTATGACGGCCAAGTTCAACCTGCCAGTTTGGACTTGCGCCTTGGGACCAAAGCATACCGCGTGCGCGCATCCTTTCTTGCAGGTGCCGGTAATTCGGTTCAATCCCGTTTGCGTGAATTCAAAATGCACGAGATTGACCTGTCAGGCGGCGCCGTTTTGGAAAAGGGCTGCGTCTATGTGGTTCCCCTGATGGAAGGCTTGAACCTGCCGAACGATGTAACAGCCGTGGCAAATGCAAAAAGTTCAACAGGCCGCGTTGACCTGTTTACGCGGTGCATCACCGATGGCGGCATCGAGTTTGACCGTGTTGAGCCAGGTTACAAAGGCCCGCTTTACGCTGAAATCAGTCCGCGATCATTCTCGGTTCTTGTACGCCCCGGCATGCGCCTGAACCAAATCCGCTTTCGTCGTGGTAAATCGGTTCTGACCGATGAATGGTTGCAGGTTTTACATGACGATATTGGCCTTGTGGATGGTGCGGCCCAAATAGATCAGGGGCTGGGATTTTCTGTTGATCTGGCATTGCCAAACGGGCTGGTCGGCTACCGTGCCAAACCGCACACGGGCCTGGTCGATCTTGATTTGATAAATCATTACGACCCGTCCGAGTATTGGGAACCGGTTTATGCCGAAAAAGGCCGGATCATCCTTGATCCCGGGGCCTTTTACATTCTTGTCAGCCGCGAAGCGGTACATATCCCGCCCAATTGCGCCGCCGAAATGGCGCCCTATCTGGCAATGGTTGGTGAATTTCGGGTGCATTACGCAGGTTTTTTCGATCCGGGCTTTGGCAATACGGATGCAGGTGGTGCAGGCTCGCGCGGCGTGTTGGAAGTACGCTGTCACGAAGCCCCCTTTGCACTGGAACACGGGCAATCTGTTGGCCGTCTGGTTTACGAATTTATGGCAGAGGTTCCCGATGTTCTTTATGGTGCCGACCTGAAATCGAACTATCAGGGCCAAGGCCTGAAACTGTCGAAACATTTCAAAACACCGTAAGGGATAGACTGATGAAATTGCTGCGTTATGGCCCAAAGGGGCAGGAAAAACCCGGATGTCTGGATACGGATGGCAACATTCGCGATTTGTCTGTTCATGTAGATGACTTCATCGGCACGACAGTTTCCATCGAAACCTTGGCAAAGCTGAAATCCATTGACACGAACACCCTGCCACTAGTCACGGGCGACCCGCGCATTGGTTGTGCTTTGGCTGATGTGCCAAACTTCTTTTGTATCGGTCTGAACTACGCTAAACACGCGGCTGAAACAGGTTCTACACTACCGCCGGAACCGCTGATCTTTAACAAAGCGACATCAGCCCTGAGCGGTCCCTTCGATTTCATTCAAATCCCGCAAGGTTCATCACACGTTGATTGGGAAGTTGAATTGGGCGTGGTCATCGGCAAAGAAGCGTCCTACGTGTCAGAGACCGATGCACTGGATTATATTTCCGCTTATTGTACCATCAACGATGTATCCGAGCGCGAGTTCCAAAAAAATCGTGGCGGCCAGTGGGTAAAGGGCAAATCCGCCCCCACATTTGGCCCTGTTGGCCCTTATCTGGTGACCACGGATGAAATTGCGGATCCACAGGACCTGAACCTGTCCTGCTCCGTGAACGGGGCTGTTCAACAAAATTCCAACACGTCCGACATGATCTTTACAGTTGCCCAAATTGTCAGTGCCATGAGCCAGTATTTCACCCTGCGTGTCGGCGACATCATTGCCACTGGCACACCGGAAGGTGTTGGGGCGGGGCAAAAACCAAACCCACAATTCCTGCAAAGTGGTGACATCGTAGAGGCGCAAGTTCAAGGCCTCGGCACCCAACACCTGACTGTTCAAGCCTGACACCTATTTCCAAATGGTTAAGGGTCATGACTAGATAAGAGCTACTTGTTAGGCTCAAGTTTATGAAACATATAAAGATACTAAGCGCAAAAATATCCCGGCACTGTATTGCAGTTGCCAGGCGGATATTCCGCCCGGCCACCGTTTTTAGATTGGAAGCCGTTATAAAAGGATATCATCCCAGCCAAAACCAGAATCAAAATGCACGTTATTAAGTGTCAGGGTGCCATGACCCGTTAGTTCGGATAGATCAAGAACCGCATCGCCATTCACATCAAAGGACAATGCAGCAGTCATCATTTGTTTAAGTTCTATATCACTGGCTTCGGCAAATTTGAAGGCGGTAAAATCCAGTTTATCAATACCAATCTCAAAATCAGTAATGATGTTGTTCCCCATGGCGAAATGATCGAAGAAAACGAATATGTCAGCAGATCTTCACCCCGTCCAGCTCTGAGAGTGTCATCGCCAAAGCCACCGATGATAGTATCATCGCCAAAGCTGCCACTAAGTCGATCATTGCCACTACCACCATTGATGAAATCGTTACCATGTTCGCCCATAAGAGTATCATTTCCTGCGAGACCAAAAATGGCATCATCACCAGCGTTTCCAAAAATATGATTACTACCATAATCTCCCGTTAGATGATCTGCATTGTTTGATCCGATTATTGCTTCAAAATTTACAAAGGTATCGCCCGTGGCGTCACCGCCGTCCGCATAACCTGTGGCAAGATTTACAGTAACGCCAGCACCGTTAGAGATATAACTCAGCGCATCTCGACCAGATCCACCGTCCATATAATCTGCACCCGAGCCACCAAAGACCCAATCATTGCCTGCACCAGCATAAATGCGATCGTTCCCTTCAAGTCCTAAAATTAAATCATCATCAGAAGTACCAATTATTGTATCCTTTCCATTAGTTCCAATGATTGTATTTTGTCCTAAAAATCCGTTTGTATCCCAAAAAAAATCGTTTGTATCCAAAATGCTTTCTGTTTGAAGTCTATTATAAGCCATTACTTTTTCTCCAATTACTTAAGCCACCTTATACGCAATGCATACTATTAATTAATTATCAAGATATTATTAAAGTATAACAATTTCAGTTACTTAGTATAGGTTTAGTGCCTGCATGTAAAACTCTTGTAAGGTGCAGATATCAAAGATGTTTCATGTTACAATGGTACGTGTTGTAATTGTTAGACCATAGGTTGTATCCAAAAAAAGCAGGTTTTGAATGAAAGCACTTTTGGCGCTCTTAAGAGAAATCAGGGCCATGGCTAGAGCTACTTGTTAGGCCCGAGTCTATGAAACATACAAAGAATCGTTACCTGAAAAGTTCAAAACTTTCTGAGAGTCGATTTCGAGGGGTACTCAGTTAGCGTCGGTTATTCCAGCTCGCCCACGACCCAGTTTCGCCAATCCACAACCGAACCCGCAAAAGCGTTAATATCCACATTGCCTTCAATACCCGGCACCTGTCCTGTGCTGGAATATTGCCAAAACGTCCATGGACGGCCCGGATAAACTTCCGTCGGATGGCCAGCAACTGTGCGCAACCAAAAATGGTAGCCCTGCACTCGCCACAGCTGATTTTCTTTGTAAAAATTGGGCGTAACATAAATCACTGGGCGTTTGCCATAATGTTCCGTCACCCGCGCCAGATACACACGCATTTCACTGCGCACTTTGGCCGGGCTGGGGTGCAGACGGCAGGTACGCGACATATTATTCCATTCCATATCCAAAACCGGTGGCAGGGCTTTGTCATCACGCGGCACATTGCGAATAAACCAATTTGCCTGTTCTACCGCTGTTCGGCAAAAATAATAAAAATGATAAGCCCCGCGTAATACGCCTGCACTACGCGCCGCAGACCAGTTTTGGCGAAACTTCTCATCCAGATGATCACCACCTTCGGTTGCTTTGATAAAAGCGAAGTTCACGCCGCTTTGCCCGGCGGTGTGCCAGTCAATCTCACCTTGAAATCGGGCAACATCGATACCGTGGACCGGATAACGCCAAGGCCGTGTTCCCGTCCATTCAAAACGATCTACATCATCAAATTTCACATTCGTCGTTGAAACTTTTACCAAAGACGCTTTTGAAACAGGTGGCGTGGGCTCCGGTGGGGGGGTACCACAAGATGCCAACATAAAACCAAAAACAACATAAAAAACAAAGCGCATCTGCCCGACGCCCCTTCTACATTTTAGATCAGTTCAGTATTAGTATAACACAGTTTTGCCCTTGTGTCAGAACCGTAGCTGATATCAGCAGAAACTTGCGCAAACGATAGTTGATCAATCAGTTGCGCGGTCTTTCCATCTGCCATGTCAAATGCGCCTTAACGGTCGGCCATTCACACGCAATGATCGAATAGACCGCAGTGTCACGCAAAGTACCGTTTTCCGACACCATATGTGACCGTAAAATACCATCCAGTTTCGCCCCCAAACGTTCAATGCCGCTACGGCTTTGATGATTCACAAAATGGGTGCGGAATTCAACCGCGATACATTCCAGATGCTCAAACGCGTGTTGCAGCAGTAGAAACTTGCATTCCGTATTCAACGGTCCGCGCTGCACGGATTTGCGGTACCAGGTAGAACCGATTTCAACCCGCTTGTTGTCTGCATCAATATTCATATATGTCGTCATGCCAACCGCACGTCCACTGGCCTTGTCGATAATTGCAAATGGCAGCATGGAACCTGTTTCACGTAAAGACAGACGGCGGTTTATTTCCGCACCGACACCTTCAGGCGTGGGAATTGACGTGTACCATAAGCGGTGCAGCTCACCGTCTGCAGCGGCTTCAATCAAATCACTTTCGTGATCCATACGAAGTGGTGTCACCAGTACATGTTTGCCTTTTACAGTAAATTCTTCGGGCCAAATCGCCATGGTAAACCTCCAAATGTTCAATCCGCTTTGGGTAACTCGTAAACGCCGCCATTGGCCTTTGACCATTCCAGCGGTGCATTCAAAAATGCTTCGACCTGATCCAGTGTTTTCGTGTCAAAATTGGCTTGCTCGCGCGCCACTTTCAACACGTCCCACCATGTGACCAGATAATGCAGCTTCAAACCGTTTTCAGCCAACATTTCATGGGTGTTCTTGAAGATGTCATAGTAGAATACCACCAATGTGTGATCACAATGCGCCCCTGCCCGCCTGATCGCTTCGGCAAAGCGCAATTTCGAGCCACCGTCGGTTGTCAGATCTTCCACCAGCAATACGCGCTGACCTTCTGAAATATCGCCCTCTATCTGCGCATCTCGGCCGTAACCCTTTGGTTTCTTGCGCACATACTGCATCGGTAAGTTCATCCGGTCAGCAATCCACGCGGCAAATGGTATACCCGCGGTTTCACCCCCCGCTGCTGCATCAAACTGTTCAAACCCCACATCGCGGTACAAAGTTGCCACGGCAAAATCCATCAAAGCAGATCGAATGCGCGGATAAGAGATCAATTTTCGGCAGTCAATATAGACAGGTGAGGCCAAACCTGATGCAAATGTATAAGGCTCATCCGCACGGAAGTTTACAGCACCGATTTCCAGCAACATTTTAGCAGCCAGCCCAGACATAACTTCTTTATCGATGAATGTATTTGGAAAAGTCATACTAGCCTCTTTTATATAGCATAAAAAAGGCGCCATAAGAATGACGCCTCTTTCTTCATATCGTCATCGTTCAAGTCCGTGCAGACCCGATCAGTTTCCAAAGTGCCGGAACTATCAAGGCGGCCAGTGCCAGTTTCATCGCATCACCAATCAAAAACGGTGTCAGGCCCCATGCCAGAATTGGTTTGTCCCATGTGTATAGGGCTGCCAGCCACAAAATACCTGGAATGTAGATCAATGCATTACCGATCAACATGGATGCGCCCATCTTGAACACATTACGGTCCCAACCTAAGCGCGCTAGATATCCCATAGCCAAAGTTGCCAGAACGTAACCCACCAGATAGCCACCAGTGCCGCCCATCATGTAAGTTAAACCATTCGCTTCGGCAGAAGAATTTGCAAATACGTCAAATCCCAAAGCACCGATCAACATATAACCAAAAATTGTAACCAAGCCCAAACGTGGGCCATAAGCTGCACCAATGGTTAAAACGGCGAACGTTCCCATTGTCACAGGCACAGGAGATGGCGGAATAGGCAGTTTAATCTTAGCTGCAACAGCCAGTGCAAAAATCCCTGCAATAACCAGTACAATTCGTTTAACCAGCAATGCATTTTTCTCAGCTTGCCAGAAACTTTCTGTTAAAACCCTATCATTTGCCATTAGCGCCATTGTTCTCTCCTATCAATAATGCTTCTTTGACTTTTTAACCGAAAGCACTCTAAGTACAACCGTAATCTGGTAGAGAATTGGCTGCAAAAACAACGAAACACGCATGATTGTCAATTAAATGCTTATTATTTGGGCAAAATACCTGAAATAAAATCGCACATATCTTACGTAAGGGAAAGACAACTGACCACTGTAACATTCAACAACAGCTTTGCGACTTTGCCAGAGGTGTTTTACACCAAGCAATCAGCCGCCCCTGCCCCCAACCCCGCGTGGATTGCCACCAATACACGTTTGGCGAGTGAGCTGGGCATTGATCCCGCATTCCTGAGTTCAGACGCAGGCCTTGCAATGGTGTCTGGGCAAAAACTGCCACAAGGGGCTGATCCATTGGCAATCGTCTATGCCGGTCACCAATTCGGTGGCTGGTCACCACGCTTGGGCGATGGGCGGGCATTGTTGTTGGGTGAAGTTGCAGGTTATGACATCCAACTCAAAGGTTCAGGGCGCACCCCCTATTCACGCGGCGGTGACGGAAAATCCGCCGTTGGCCCTGTAATCCGCGAATATATCGTGTCGGAGGCCATGCACGCACTTGGCGTGCCGACGACCCGTGCACTGGCCGCTGTCACAACAGGTGAAAGCGTGTTTCGTGAAACAGCACTGCCGGGTGCCATCCTGACCCGGGTTGCAAGTTCACATGTCCGCGTCGGCACATTCCAATATTTCTATGCCAACAATGACAAAAAAGCCCTGCTGACCTTGGCGAATTATGTCATTGATCGCCACTACCCCGATGCCCGAAAGGCCGAAAACCCCATTCAAGCATTATATGCCGCAATTATCACCGGCCAAGCCAAACTGATCGCCCTTTGGCTGAAGTTCGGGTTTATCCACGGGGTGATGAATACCGACAACTGCCAAATCGCAGGCGAAACCATTGATTATGGCCCATGTGCATTTATGGATGATTTCGACCCTATGAAAGTTTTCAGTTCTATTGATCAACAAGGCCGCTATGCATGGGGTCGCCAACCCCATATGGCACATTGGAACCTTGCACGTTTGGGCGAAGCCCTTTCACCGATTTGGGGCACGGATGAAGACGCAGCCGTTGAAGGCATTCAAACTACCTTGGAAGCCTTTGGTACAGCCTTTAACACTCATTTCCAAAATGCATTCGCACAAAAACTGGGTCTAAACACCCCGAACACCGCATTTCAGGAAACAACATTCCAGACAATGGCAACGCAAAGTGTGGACTTCACCTTATTTTATTCGCATCTGCGCAGGCTGGGAACAGGTGATCACCAAAGCCAATTTACCGCACTGTTCAACGACAAAGCCGCCGCAGAATCTTGGCTGGAACAATGGCATGCAACCAAAAGCGAAAACGGTGTTGCGCCTGACGAAAGCCAAGCCCTAATGAAAGCAGCCAACCCGATCTATATCCCCCGTAATCATCGTGTTGAAAACGCCATTCAAGCAGGTACCGCAGGGGATTATGCCCCGATGTACCGCCTGATCGAAGTTCTGCAAAACCCATTTGAACAACAAAAGGGTGCAGACGATTATGAAGACGCGCCCAAACCCACCGAGGTCGTGCAACAGACATTTTGCGGAACATAATACAACTGGAGTGGTGCCGCTGAGCGGACTTGAATCTTCGGCCCATCATTACGAATGACGTGCTCTACCATCTGAGCTACAGCGGCGTTTGATTGGTATTTCCATTTGTAAAACCTTACGCAAGATATCCGGCGATTGCCTTTCCTTATAAAACACCTAGAACTGCCTTATGAACCTTGTTGCCCTAAAATCTTCCGGCTTCCGCCTGTACTTCATAGGCGGGCTTTTTGCCGTCAACGGATTGTGGATCATGCGTATCCTGATTGGCTGGATGGCCTGGGAACTGACCGGCTCTGCCAGTTTTGTCGGTCTTGTCGCCGCCCTGTCTCTGTTACCGACCTTCCTGACTGGGCCATTCTTTGGCGTTTTGATCGACCGCGCCAATATCAAGCTGGCCGCTATTGGCACGAACAGTTCCATGATTGTCTGTATTTCAGCATTGCTGGCCATTCACCTGTCGGGCCAACTCAGCCCAGGCCTATTGTCCGCCATCGCAGTGGCTATTGGCGTTGTTTCATCGGCACATCACCCCGTTCGCATGTCATTAGCCCCCCGATTGGTAAAAAAGGAACATGTCGGATCGGTCGTGGCCCTTGCCGCCCTGAACTTCAACACAGCGCGTATGATCAGCCCTGCTCTTGGGGGGATTATCATTGATCAGTTCGGCATCACATCTGCCCTGATTATTTCAACCCTGCTCTATCTGCCCAGCCTGATGATCGTGCCGTTCCTAAATCCACGCACACCACAAACGCCTAAAAGCAAAGAACCTTTTTTGAATGCTTTGAAAAACGGTATCAACTACCTGTGGCACCGCCCCGAACTACGAATGGTTCTGCTTATGACCGCCCTCATGGCTCTTTCTGTACGCGGCACAACCGAAATTCTGCCCGTTGTGGCAGACGGTGTATTCAACAAAGGGGCTGTTGGTTTAGGGCAATTAGGATCAGCCGTTGGTGCAGGTGCGGTTATGGCAGCTATTTTCAAAGCCTTCGGTCCGGTTCAAACAGCACGTACCATGGCGTTGCCCACACTGGTCATAACAACTATAGGCATTTTATCAGTGACCGTATTCGGCAATTCCACGATCTGGAATATTACACTTATAGCTGCCGCTATACTGGGTTTTACCAGTACCCATCTGGGTGTAAGTCTACAATCCTCGATACAGGCGAACCTGCCCGATGACATGCGTGGGCGCGTCATGTCTATCTGGATCGTGGTTGCAACGGGGGCCTCGGCCCTTGGTGCTTTTTCCATCGGTGTTGCCACCGAAATCCTTGGCCTACCGATCAGTACAATACTTCTGACAGGCATCTGCCTTGCATTTTTCATTCGACTTGTTGTTTCAGCAAAAAAAACGGGGGGATAAATCCCCCCAGTTTGATATTCAGGCTCTATTGTTAACCGCTCTCGTTTTTTGCCTGCGGCCTGAACTCGTCGGGATGCCCAAGTTCGGAAACCCGAACACCCCTAACTCTTAACTACACCCGCTGGTCGCCCCGCAGGTGTTGCATTTCATACATGTGCCGTTGCGCACCAACGTATAGTTGCCGCAATCACCACAAGCGTCGCCCTCATAGCCCTGCATTTTGGCTTTGGTGCGATCATCCATTTTACTGACAGGGGCTGCCACATTCGCAGCCCCGGCACCAACAGCACCTGTAACACCCACAGCTTGCGCCCCGTTGCTAAACAAATTGCTGACCCCGCCCTGTAAAACCGTCAATTCCTGCGGCATACGATTGCGGTGATAGCCCGGTGACACCACTTGGCGCAGCATTGCCACCGCATCGTCGGATGCAGGTGTAACATTGCTTTTGCCTTCTTCTATGCCACGGCCCAAATCATCGAATGTCTCGCCTGTTGGTTTGACATGCGCCAGATCGGAACGATCCAGATAAGATACGGCCAGTTCACGGAAGATATAATCCAACACGGACGTGGCATTCTTGATGCTGTCATTGCCCTGCACCATGCCGGCCGGGTCAAAGCGGGTGAATGTGAAGGCATCCACAAACTCTTCCAACGGCACGCCGTATTGCAGGCCTACGGATATGGCGATGGCGAAATTATTCATCATCGCACGGAAACCCGCACCTTCTTTATGCATATCAATGAAAATCTCACCGATGGAACCATCTTCATATTCGCCTGTGCGCAAATAGACCTTATGCCCACCGACTACTGCTTTTTGCGTGTAACCTTTGCGTCGCTCAGGCAGTTTTTCACGTGACCGTCGGTTCACCTCTTTGACAACAATCTTTTCGACAATTTTTTCTGCCAGAATTGTCGCCCGATCACCTGCGGGTGCCTCGGACAACACTTCATCCAAATCCTCGTCATCATCCTCAACCAGTGCGGACGCCAGCGGTTGAGACAATTTTGATCCATCGCGGTAAAGCGCATTGGCTTTCACACCCAATGACCAGGACAATTCATATGCCGCCTGACAATCCTCTATTGTCGCGTCATTCGCCATATTCACCGTCTTGGATATCGCACCGGATATGAAAGACTGTGCTGCCGCCATCATCGTAATGTGGCTTTCAACTGACAGATAGCGTGTGCCGATACGTCCACAAGCATTGGCGCAATCGAACACGCCGTAATGTTCCTGTTTCAGATGCGGCGCACCTTCCAGTGACATCGTTCCGCAAACGTGATTATTGGCAGCTTCCACCTGTTTCTTGCTGAAGCCCAAGTGTGACAGCAGATCGAAAGCAGGATCGTTCAGTTGTGTTTCGGGAATACCCAAAGTGCCTTTGCAGAACGCTTCGCCCAGTGTCCACTGGTTGAAAACGAACCGGATATCAAACGCAGTCGGCAGGGCCGCTTCGATCTTATCCAACTCTTCCTGTCCAAAACCGTGACCAGTCAGGGTCGTGTGGTTGATGTCAGGTGCGTTACCCATAGTACCGTGACCAACAGCGTAGGAAATAATCTCTTCGCCTTCGGACGACGAATAACCCAATATTTTCAAAGCCGCAGGCACCGATTGGTTGATAATCTTGAAGTAACCACCACCCGCAAGCTTTTTGAATTTCACCAATGCAAAATCCGGCTCAATTCCCGTGGTATCGCAATCCATGACCAAACCGATAGTGCCTGTCGGCGCAATCACAGATACCTGCGCATTGCGGTAGCCATGTTTTTCACCCAAACTGACCGCGTCATCCCAAGCGGATTTGGACAAGGCAATCAGATCCTGATCAGGACAGCTGGCATGATCCAATGGCACAGGCTTTACTTCCAAACCCTCATACCCTTTGGTTTCTGCATAAGCGGCCCGACGGTGATTGCGCATCACGCGCAACATATGATTAGCGTTTTTCGCGTGCCCCGGAAACGGCCCCAGTTCTTTTGCCATCAAAGCGGAAGTTGCATATGACGTTCCCGTCATAATAGCAGTGATCGCACCACATAATGCGCGGCCCTCGGCACTGTCATAAGAGTAACCCATATTCATCAGCAAACCGCCGATGTTTGCATAACCCAAACCCAGCGTGCGGAATTCATAAGACCGCTGGGCAATTTCTTTCGACGGGAATTGCGCCATCAGAACGGATATTTCCAGCGTCATCGTCCAAAGGCGTGTCGCGTGAATGTAATCATCCGTCTGAAATTTCGCGTCCTTGTAGAATTTCAACAGGTTCATTGATGCCAGATTACACGCCGTATCATCCAGGAACATATACTCTGAACATGGGTTCGATCCACGAATGGGCCCGTCTTCAGGGCATGTGTGCCATGCATTGATCGTGTCATGATATTGCACACCGGGATCAGCACAGGCCCACGCCGCATGCCCAACCTCTTCCCATAGATCGCGGGCTTTAACGGTTTTGGCAACCTCACCATCTGTGCGGCGGATCAGTTCCCAGTCACCGTCATTTTTTACGGCATTCAGGAACGCATCCGTTACCCGAACAGAGTTGTTGGAATTTTGCCCGGCAACCGTCAGATACGCATCCGAATCCCAGTCGGTGTCATATGTCGGAAACTCAATGCTGCTGTAGCCCTGTTTAGCATATTGCAACACACGGTTCACATAAGTTTCCGGGATCATGGTTTTCTTGGCGGAACGGATCGCCGTTTTCAGGCCCGCGTTTTTCTTTGGATCAAACGCGTCCAGCTCTGTGCCGTCCCATGCGCGAATGGCTGCAAAAATCTCATTCAGCTTTTGTTCGTGCATTTTAGAGCCGGCAACCAATGAAGCCACTTTTTGCTCTTCTTTCACCTTCCAAGTGATAAACTCTTCAATATCGGGGTGATCCATATCGCAGATCACCATCTTGGCGGCGCGGCGCGTTGTACCACCGGATTTGATCGCACCTGCGGCACGGTCGCCGATTTTCAGGAATGACATCAGACCGGATGATTTTCCACCGCCGCCCAATGACTCGTCCGCACCGCGAAGGGACGAAAAGTTGGTACCGGTGCCGGACCCGTATTTAAACAGACGCGCTTCTCGCACCCATAAATCCATAATACCGCCTTCGTTCACCAGATCATCGCCAACGGATTGAATGAAACAGGCATGTGGCTGCGGGTGCTCGTAAGAGCTGTTGGACTTTGTTAGCTTGCCGGTTTTATAATCGACATAATGGTGGCCTTGTGACGGGCCATCAATGCCATAAGCCCAATGCAATCCGGTATTAAACCATTGTGGGGAATTTGGCGCGGCCATCTGGCTGGCCAGCATGAAACGCATTTCATCAAAGTAAGTTTTTGCGTCCGCTTCAGTGTCGAACATGCCGCCTTTCCAGCCCCAATAGGCCCAAGCACCGGCAAGGCGATCAAAGACCTGCTTGGCCGAAGTTTCGCCATTATAAGTCTCGCCTTTTTTTATCTGTGCTTTCCCGTCAGGAACCGAGCGCCATAAAAATTCCGGAACGCCTTTTTCCGTAACCCGCTTTAAAGCTGCGGGAACGCCTGCTTTACGAAAATATTTTTGCGCAATTACGTCTGCTGCAACTTGTGACCAGCTTGTTGGAACTTCAACATTCTCCAACGAGAAAACAATGGTACCATCGGGATTGCGAATTTCAGATGTTGTTTTGTGAAATGCTATGCTTGCATATGCATCTTTTTTAGAATCAGTAAATCGGCGGTCGATCTTCATTTTAGCCCCTGTTTAATTTGTGAAATTTTTAGCGTTACCCTTTATTTAGGTTGCCTAATTTCATATTCTTTTTAATGCTGCCCTCCGCCCTTGCACCACCATATGTAGTATGCTGAGTGGCAATCTCCACAACCTGTACCAGCAGCCACTACAGGTCAACGAAAATATTCACGATTTGGTGACATTTTACTGTTGACCCATAAATATGAAAACGAAGGGCGAACAATTTTGGGCAATAATATGGCTATTTTCAGGCTGGAATATGGCGCCGCCTAAAACCCGGCATTAAAAGAAAAACTTAGACCGTAAAGTATGTTACCGGGTTTTCCCAATCACCACGGACCGATTGCAAGGTCGTTATAAACAACTGCGAATCTCTTACATAAAAATCATTAAAAATTGTGGCGTTGAATAAAAAGTATAGTCATTAAAAAAGCGTTTCTAATAGTTAACACAACTTACATAAATTGTTCACTACACCTAAACATCTGGAACGGAGCAATTTGAAAAAAATAAGCGCAACAGCCGTTGAACCGTTTATGTTATTTATTTTCAAAAATGGTCGGGACGGCTGGATTCGAACCAACGGCCCCCTGTACCCAAAACAGGTGCGCTACCAGACTGCGCCACGCCCCGACTGTGGCGGGGTTTAAATCGGTTGGTAGCAAATGAAAAGCCCAAAAATGACCAATAGCCTAATTATTACATGGCCAAGCCGCAATTTCGGGATCAAAGGCTAAATGTTGTAATACAGCACCTTGTTGAATACCCAGCGTCTTGGCCAAACCACCATTGATTTCCAGCACCGCATAAATATTGTCGCCGCCCGGTATCGCGCTTTCATCCAATGGCACTGCATTGTGATGAACACGTGCGACTGTCCCTGTCCGGTCAATAAAAATCATATCCAGTGGAATAAACGTGTTGCGCATCCAAAAGCTTACGGTTTGGGGGCTGTCATAGACAAATAGCATACCAGAGAACCGCGCCATATTTTCCCGAAACATCAGGCCCTTTGCCCTTGTTTCATTGGTGTTTACGACTTCTACATTGAAAGTGGCACTTCCACCATTACCTGTTTTCAATTGCACACGGTCGGGCACACATCCTGCCAACGCAATATGCGCAGGGAATAAAAACGCAATAGCAAGAAAAAGATTAAGCTTTGTGTTCCGCTGCAAAATCCCAAGATCGGATTTCAATCGCAAGCTTGCCGCGCGGCCCTGAAGCGGTGCGAATGCTAACCGCTTCACTTTGTTGAAGTTCAGAAATTCCATATGCACGCAAAACCTCTGCATGTACGAAAATATCTTCTGTGCTTTCAAATACATTTAAAAATCCAAAGCCTTTTACTTTGTCAAACCATTTCACGCGTGCAGCAGTTAATTCAGAATGCTCCGATAATGTAGACAGATCAATCCCTGCCTCTTCCAATCCACGCAATGCATTTTCAGATACGCTGTCAGGCTGTGCCATATGCACGATTTCAGACGCCTGTTGTCCACGTTCGGACGCTACAACAACGATTTCAACTTCGGTTCCTTCGGCAACAGAACTACGCCCAAAGTTTTTCAATACATTCGCATGCAATAGAATATCCGGGCCGCCTTCGTCATCTACGACAAAACCAAATCCTTTTGTGGTATCAAACCACTTAACTTTACCCGTTTTCTTCTGCATTCACTCTACCACCCACGCGTACTGTATTTACTGCCCAAAAAAAGACAACTACTTTAAGCAAAAATGAACCTAAAAACGAATAAACATATGTAATTACACTTTTTAGTGATAAAGATCACCCATTTACGGATATAAGGATTACAGCCAAAAATCAACAACAATCACGGGTTGAGTCTGTTTTTTGACCATACGTTTACATCAGCGTCAAATGTCCAACGAAATCGATCATGCAGACGAAACGCGCCATCAGCCCAGAATTCAATCTCAACCGGCTTGATACGAAAGCCCCCCCAAAACGCAGGCCGTGGTGGATGCACCCCAAGCTTGACAGTGTATTTGGCGACCCGTGCGACCAGATCGGATTTTTTTTCCAACACTTGTGACTGCTTGCTTGCATACGCCCCAATACGGCTGCCCAAATCGCGCGAATTATAATAAGCGTCCGCCTTTGCGCCGTCTTCACGTACCACATGCCCACGTACGCGAATTTGTCTGCGCAATGATTTCCAATGCAACACAAATGCAGCCTTGCCTGCAAAATCCAATTCTTGCGCTTTTGCACTGCCGTAGTTGGTGTAGAACACGAACGCGTCGTCCTCGATCTCTTTCAGTAGAACCATGCGCGCATTCGGCATCCCATCTGCATCCACAGTCGAAAGTGCCATTGCACTGGGGTCATTGATTTCTACTTTTTCTGCCTCACCCAACCAACTGCGGGCGATCTTGAATGGATCATCCCCTGCAAAAATTCCACTGCGATCGGCCATGACACAAAACTCCTCTTATGAGGTGCTAACTATGCTTTTAACAAATTTGCTTCAAGCACGATCATTATATATTACAGGTTTATTACAGATACATCACAGAACCTACCCCACACTTGATGCGAACGTAGCGTTACCTTAAACCGAATTAATAAATAATTAAGATCGGATCTTCTATGTCGCAAGGAATTATGGCTGGTAAACGCGGGCTAATCATGGGCGTTGCCAATAACAAATCTATCGCTTGGGGCATTGCACTCGCCTGTGCAGAACAAGGTGCAGAATTAGCATTTTCATACCAAGGTGATGCATTGGGCAAACGCGTCAAGCCATTGGCCGAAACTTTGAACAGCAACATCGTGTTGGATTGTGATGTGACAGATGATGCATCAATAGATTCGCTATTTGATACGTTAAAAGAAAAATGGGGCAAAATCGACTTTGTAGTACATGCCATCGGCTTCTCCGATAAAAACGAATTACGCGGACGTTATGTGGACACAAGTGCTGCGAACTTCCGCATGACAATGGATATATCCGTCTATTCCTTTACCGCCATCGCCCAACGCGCAGAAAAAATGATGCCGGATGGTGGCGCATTGCTTACGCTCACCTATTACGGTGCCGAGATGGTCATGCCGCATTACAATGTGATGGGTATTGCCAAAGCGGGTCTTGAGGCATCCGTCAAATACATGGCGATGGATCTAGGACCAAAAAATATCCGAGTGAACGCATTATCCGCAGGCCCGATCAAAACTTTGGCTGCATCGGGTATTGGCGATTTCCGCTATATTCTGAAATGGAACGAACTTAATTCACCGTTGCGCCGTAATGTTACAACTAATGATGTCGGCAAATCCGCCCTCTATCTTTTGTCCGACCTTGCCTCTGGTGTCACAGGTGAGAATCTGCACGTAGATGCAGGCTATCACGTGGTCGGCATGAAAGCGGAAGACGCACCTGATATTGACATTGTCACGGGTCGCTCAGAATGACTGACCGCCTGCCCCACGAAAAAGGCTTTCACATCAGTTGGGATCAAATACACCGCGACAGCCGCGCACTTGCGTGGCGCTTGGACGGCAAAGGCCCAAATGATGGTGCATGGAAGGCCATCGTTGCGATAACGCGCGGCGGCATGGCCCCTGCGATGATTATCGCGCGCGAACTGGATGTGCGCACGGTCGATACAGTCAGCGTAAAATCCTACAGCCACCAAGATCAATCCGAGGCCGAGGTATTGAAAGCCCCGGACGCCGGCATCATCGGTGACGGTACGGGTGTTTTGATCATCGACGATCTTGTCGATAGCGGCAAAACCCTAAAACTGGTGCGCGACCTATATCCAAAAGCCCATTACGCCACGGTTTATGCCAAACCAGAAGGCCGCGAAATGGTCGACACCTTTATCACAGAGGTCAGTCAGGACACATGGATATTCTTCCCGTGGGATATGGCACTGCAATATGTTGAACCTTATCGGGGCGTCTAAATCGTGATAAAACCTACCAACCAGAAACTGTCGCCCGCAACCCGTCTGGCACAGGCCCTACATTTTTACGATACAGTAACCGGGGCGGTTGTCCCCCCGATCCAACCCGCCGCCACATATTCGCGTGATACCGATTATGAAAAACGCAAACCATACGGATATAGGCGCGACGGCAACCAAACCACAGCACACGCCGAAGCGATTATTGCCGATCTGGAAGACGCCGAAGAATCCATGTTGTTTGCCTCTGGCATGTCAGCTGCCAACGCAGTGATCGAACACTTGCCCGCTGGTGCCCATGTGGTTGTCCCCAAAGTGATGTACCACGGCGTTTTGAACCAGTTCCAAATGTACCACGCCCGTAACAGGTTGGTTGTCAGCTATTATGCGGCAGGCGACTTGGATGAAATGGCCGCCGCCGTGCGCAAGGGTGAAACCCAACTTGCCTGGGCCGAAAGCCCCAACAATCCTGACTGGGAAGTTACCGACATCACCGCTGCCGCCGAAATAGCCCATGATGCGGGTGCCAAACTTGTCACGGACTGCACAGGCACCCCGCCTTGCGCCACCCGCGCACTTGATCTGGGTGCCGACATATCCTTTCACTCGGCCACAAAATATCTGAACGGCCATTCCGACATCACTGCAGGCGTCCTGTCCGTACGTGAAACAGGCCAATACTGGGACGACATCTGGACGGTCAGAAACCTGCAAGGCACCGTGCTGCACTCGTTTGACGCATGGCTGTTGATCCGCGGCATGCGCACATTATTCTTGCGCTTCGAGAAAGCCACGCAAAATGCCTTGGCCATCGCAAAGCACTTCGAAGGCCACCCAAAACTAACCGCCGTCCGCTACCCCGGCCTGACATCGCATAAAGGCCACGCCATTGCCAAACGCCAAACTGGCGGACAATACGGCGGCATGATGTCGATCCTAGTGAAAGGCGGCGAACAAACAGCCATAGACGTGGCCCGTTTTTGCGAAATCTTTTACCCCGCCACATCATTGGGCGGCGTTGAAAGCCTGATCGAGCACCGCAAAACTGTCTCGGGCGAAGGTTTTCCCGTAGACCCTACCTTGCTCCGCCTGTCCATAGGAATCGAAGATGCGGATGATCTGATCCGCGATCTGGAGCAGGCTTTGGCGCGTGTGGGCGGGTAAGTATATGCCGCTTTTCACCAAAGATCAGATTATTGAAGCAGCGCAATTGGTTTACAGCCAAATGCCACCCACCCCGCAATATAATTGGCCGATTATCAGCAAAGGTATGGGTGCAGAGGTCTGGGTCAAACACGAAAACCACACACCCACGGGGGCTTTTAAAGTGCGCGGTGGGATCACGTTTATTGACTGGATCAAACGCACTCAACCCAACGCCACAGGCATATGCACTGCCACGCGCGGCAATCACGGCCAAAGTCAGGCCCGTGCGGCCATTGCCGCAGGGCTGAGTGCTAAAATCTACGCCCCTTTCGACAATTCAATTGAGAAAAACACCGCAATGCGCGCCTTTGGCGGCGAGGTGATCGAGTTCGGTAAAGATTTCGACACCGCTCGCATGGAAGCCATCCGCGTGGCGCAAGAACAAAACCTCATCGTCGTTCCCCCGTTCCACATTGAACTGATACGCGGTGTTGCATCCTACGCTTATGAACTATTCACCAACGTCCCCGATCTGGATACCGTTTATGTTCCCATCGGCTGCGGTTCGGGCATTTGCTCAACCATAGCCGTGCGTGACGCCATGGGGCTAAAAACCAAAATCGTGGGTGTGGTGTCATCTGAGGCCCAGACAGCCAAATTGTCGTTTGATCAAGGTAAATTGATTGAAACCCCATCTGCCAACACATTCGCCGATGGCATGGCAGTACGCATGCCCGTCGCGGACGCTTATGACATCTATGCTAAGGGTGCTGAACGCATGGTAGCTGTCAGCGAAGAAGAGGTCGCCGCCGCAATCCGCGTGTATTACACTGCAACACATAACCTTGCAGAAGGTGCCGGCGCCGCCGCGCTTGCCGCGCTTGCGCAGGAACGCGACAAGATGCAGGGCAAACGCGTGGGTGTAATCCTGACAGGTGGCAATATTGATATGGACATGTTCCGCACCGTTATGCGCGGAGAGGTGCCGATAGTTTAAGCCCCTAATTGCAAGGTTGTTCAGCCCTGTTTCGAAGTGCAAACTGCGCGCATATATAAGGAAGCAAACATGAAAAACCTTTCACGTCGCACAGTACTTGGTTTTATTTTGGTAGGATTGGCCGGATGCGGCAGAGATCGCCGCAAAAACAAAACTGTCACCAAAAGCCCGAACGTTCCACTTTATCCCAATGAAACACCGGAACTGCGTGCTTTGATCGAAAAATACGCAGCAGTTTATGACGTCCCCGTAGCGCTGGTTCAAAGGGTGGTAATTCGTGAAAGCACCCACAGACCGGGCGCCCGCAATGGCCCCTACTACGGGTTGATGCAAATCCTGCCGCAAACAGCCAAATCCATGGGCTATCAAGGCACGCCCGACGGGTTGCTGGATGCTGAAACCAACCTGAAATACGCCGTCAAATACCTGCGCGGCGCATGGCTGTTATCCTACGGTGATTATGATACCGCGGTTAGCTGGTATGCACGCGGTTATTATTATGAGGCCAAACGGCGCGGTATGCTGGTCGAAACGGGATTAAGGCCGAATTAGACTGACACTCCAATCAAACAGGCTGCGCAGTCTCGACTATCTTTGCCAAATAAGACGCGCCGATCGGAGCCGCTTCATCGTTGAAGTTATAACTTTGGTGGTGCAACGCTGCACTGTCGCCGTTGCCGACAAACACATAGGCCCCCGGCACTTTGTTCAGCATAAAAGAAAAATCCTCGGCCCCCATGCGCCGCGCCGCCTGATCACTGACCTTATCTTCACCCACAACACCGGCTGCAACCTTGACCGCAAACGCGGCTTTTTCGGCATTATTTACCGTCGCAGGGTATCCGTCATGATAAGTCAGTTCCGCACGCGTATCATAAGCTGCCGCAATGTTTTCCATCACTTCGACCAACCGTTTTTGCATCACCGCTTTGACCGCAGGTTCAAAACTGCGGATCGTGCCGGCGATTTTGGCAGTTTCGGGGATCACATTAAACGCCGTGCCAGCGTGGATTTGCGTGATGGTGATCACACCGCATTCAATCGGGTCAATATTGCGGCTAACGATGGTGTGCAGCGATTGCACCATCGCGGTTGCCGCCACAATCGGGTCAACAGAAAAATGCGGGCGCGCCGCATGGCCACCCTTACCGAAAATCTCGATCTCGAAATCATCGACCGATGCCATCACCGGCCCCGCACGGGTCTGAAACTCGCCAACAGGCAGTTCGGGCATATTGTGGATCGCAAAAACCTGTGAAATCCCGTATTTTTCGATCACGCCTTCATTACACATCACTTCGGCCCCGCCGCCTCCCTCTTCGGCAGGTTGGAACATCAACACAACACGCCCTGAAAAATTGCGAGTTTCGGCCAGATATTTCGCAGCCCCCAATAGCATCGTCGTGTGCCCGTCATGCCCGCAAGCGTGCATCTTTCCTTTGTTCCCTGATGCGTAATCCAATCCGGTTTTTTCAGGCATCGGCAGCGCGTCCATATCCGCACGCAATCCGATCGTACCTCCCTCACCCTTGCCATTGATCACCGCCACCACACCTGTCTTGGCCCAGCCTTCCGAAATATCGTCAACACCGAATTCCTTTAAACGCTCAACCACGAACTTGGCTGTCTCATGGCATTCAAACCCAAGTTCGGGGTTCGCATGGATATGTTGACGCCAACCAGCCATTTCTTCGAAATTATTCGCAATACTGTTGATAACGGGCATAAGCTGTGTACTCCTAAGATTTAATGCCACCTTAGCCAGACAAACCCGAAATAGAAAAGCCCCAAATGACAAAACATGACGATAGCCAATCCCTATGTCTTGATCCCAACGGTGGCCTGCCGCGCCTGTTGGAAATCATGGCCCGCTTGCGTGACCCCGAAACCGGCTGCCCGTGGGATATTGAACAAAACTTCAAATCCATAGCCCCTTACACAATCGAAGAAGCCTACGAGGTTGCGGACGCCATTGAAAAAGGCGACATGGGCGAACTGGAAAGCGAGCTGGGCGATCTTTTGTTGCAAGTCATTTACTACACACAGATGGGTTCTGAAGATGGCTGTTTCACTTTTGATAGCGTAACACGGAAAATATCCGACAAAATGGTCCACCGTCATCCACACGTTTTCGGGGATGAGAACCGCGATAAATCCGCCCAACAACAGACCGCAGACTGGGAGGCAATCAAAGCCGAAGAACGTGCCGCCAAGGGGATAAAGCAGGCAGGAACTCTGGATGGTGTGGCGATAAATCTACCGGCCTTAACCCGTGCCGTAAAATTAAAAAAGCGCGCGGCACGGGTAGGTTTTGACTGGTCTTCCCCACTTGATGTATTAGATAAAGTCAATGAAGAATGTGCAGAACTAGTTGAAGCACATGAAAAACTATCACATATCGAACAAATTGAAGAATTTGGCGACCTGATGTTTGTTATGGCCTGTCTTGCAGAACATTTGCACATTGATCCTGAAGAGTCCTTACGAAAAGCCAATGCCAAATTCACCCGCCGTTTTGAAGGGGTTGAAGCTAAACTAGCGGATCTGGGCAAGACCCCGCAGCAATCCGATCTAGGCGAAATGGGCCGCTTGTGGAATGCTGTAAAGGTTGACGAACGCAAAAGGAAAATGCCGTGAAGCCAGTATATATCGTGACCGACATAGAGACGGATGGGCCTGTTGCAGGCGATTATTCCATGATGGCATTTGCTTCAGTAGCAATCGACGAAAACGGGCAGGAATTAGCCAAGTTTGAAGCGGTGTTAAAGCCCTTGGAAAAGGCTGAACAGGATATCGATACCATCAATTGGTTCAAGGGTTTTCCAGAGGCTTATGCCGCCGCAACCAATAACCCGCAACCGCCCAAACAGGTGATGGCGGATTATATCCGATGGGTCAGAAAACAACCGGGTAACCCGATATTCGCAGCTCACCCGCTGGCGTTTGATGGAGCATGGATCGCTTATTATCTGCAACGTTTTGCAGGCATCCGTTTCCTGAAAGGCCCATGGGCAGGTGATCGGTTGTTTTATTCCGCAGGCCTGTGCATCCGCACATATGCAGCTGCAAAACTAGGTTGGAACTTGTGGGACTGCCAGAAGGAAAACTATCCACCCGAATGGTTGGGCGAACACACTCATACGCATCGCGCGATTGATGATGCACGGGGCTATGCAAACCTGCTAGGTTATCTTATGTCGTTAGGCGTCAGCGGATCACGAACCTGAATATTGGCCCAGACCACCGATTCTCGTTACCAGCAACAACTTCCGTCAAATGGCCATTCAGCGATAGAACCACCGAACGCCAAAAAAATTGTGCTGGTCGGTTGTTGTGCAATACAGGTATTTCCCACTGCCCTTTTCGCTGACCAATAATTTCTTTTGCTACATAAGTTCCAAACCCCGACCGCCTGTATTCATGTAAGATAAAAAACTCTGCCATTGATTTGTCAGTGATTTGGCCAGATGCAGACCAGCCGTTAATCAACGCAAAGCCAATTACTGTTCCGTCTAAACGAAACAGTAACGGTTCCCGTGTCGGCTCGCACCAATAATGATCAAAATACTTGTAGGCATACACCCTACCGTTACTGGCATCCTTAGATAAATCACGCAGATGAAGTTGCAAAAGCTGCCATATATGGGGTTTTTCCATTTGACTTGCTCTTGCAATACAAACATCTTGAAAATCGCTTTGCATAGAAAGCACTCTAAAAAATACGGCGGATTATGCAGCATACCCAACCTATAATCATCTACCAAGTAAATTTTCGATCATAAATTTTGACCTATTTTTTACTCATCTATTGACCTGACTAAATTAGTCGGATTTATACTTTCCTATAATTCAACTCGGGATTCGAAATGTTTCACACAATAAAGCATGCAGTCTTTGCAACAACCTTACTTGCTATAGCCGCACCCGCAATCGCTGATGAGGTCAACATTTATTCATCACGCCAACCTGATCTGGTGCAACCGTTGTTTGATGCGTTCACATCGGAAACCGGCATCAAGGTAAACGTATCCTTCCTGAAAAAAGGTATGGTGGAAAAGCTCAAGGCCGAAGGCAAACGCTCACCTGCCGATCTGGTAATGACCACTGATATTTCGCGCCTCAATGGTGTAGTCGAAGCGGGGGTAACCCAATCCGTACACTCCGATACTCTTGCCGCGAATATCCCCGCAGAATTCCGCGATCCGGATGGGCAATGGTTCGGCCTGACATCACGCGCGCGCGTTATTTACGCATCAAAAGCTCGCGTAAAAGATGGCGAAGTCACAACCTACGAAGACCTGACAGACCCGAAATGGAAGGGCCGCATCTGCATCCGTTCAGGCACCAACGCCTATAATCTGGCCCTGACATCCGCTGTTATCGCCCATCACGGGCAAGACGGTGCAAAAGCATGGCTGGAAGGTGTCAAAGCCAATCTTGCCCGCAAGCCATCAGGCAATGACCGCGCACAAATTAAGGCGATCTTTGCGGGCGAGTGTGATATTTCCATCGGCAACACCTACTATATGAAGCAAATGCTGGAAAACCCGGAACAGGTTGCATGGGCCGACAGTGTGCGCATCGTGTTCCCGACATTTGTGGGCGGTGGTACACATGTGAATTTGTCAGGCGTGGCCCTGACCAAAGCTTCGTCCAATAAAGACAGCGCGATCAAGCTTATGGAATGGTTGTCTTCTGGTGCGGCACAAGAGATATATGCCGAAGCCAATGGTGAGTATCCGGTTAAACCGGGTACCAACCCATCCGCACTGGTCGCAGGATGGGGCATATTTACCGCCGACACAAAACCCTTGATCGAGATCGCCAAACTACGGCCAACATCGCTAAAACTGACCGAACAGGTAAACTTCGACGAATAACTCTCCCCTTTTTCGTATTCGTAAATGATGGGCGTTCCATAGCGGGATGCCCAATTCATTTGTTAAGCCTTCCCCCCTCCGCTCCCCAATGCTAAACACCCCCAATCCAACAGGGAAGCCATCCATGACCATTCTTCAAGTCGCCTCACTTCTTATTGTGCTTGCGGGTGCATTCGGGGCTATTAACTATCTGTTTCTAAAGCTGCCTTCCTCGATTGGCATTCTGGTGGTGGCCTTACTGGCCTCGCTTAGCGTAATGGGCGTTGATGCCCTATTTCCGGCCTTGGGTGCTGCCGATGAGATCCAGAAAATTGTGCGTGACATCGAGTTTTCGGACGCACTTCTGGAAGGTATGTTGGGCCTGCTCCTCTTCGCAGGTGCGCTGCATGTCAAACTAACCGACCTGCGCCAACAGGCGTGGGTCGTGCTGTTGATGGCCACCTTGGGTGTAGCAATCTCCACCGCCATTGTTGGCTATGGCTTTAGTTGGATCACTGGCGCGCCGCTGATTATAGCGCTTGTGTTCGGTGCGATTATTACCCCCACCGATCCTGTGGCGGTTCTGGGCGTGCTACGCGAAGCCAATCTACGTAAATCACTGGAAACCAAAATCGCCGGTGAAAGTCTGTTCAACGACGGGGTCGCCTACGTCGTGTTCCTAATCCTTGTCGGTATCGCTTTTCCGTCAGGCGAACATCACGCCGAAGGGGCAGTGGGTGCCATAAAACTGTTTGTGCAAGAAGCCATTGGCGGGGCCATATTGGGCGCAATATTAGGCTACCTTGTATTCCAGATCATGAAACGCATCGATGACTATGCACTAGAGGTTTTGTTATCCCTAGGTCTTGCATTCGGTGGCTATCAACTGGCGGTTTATCTGCATATGTCAGGGCCAATCATGGCCGTAGTGGCGGGCCTCTTTATCGGCGACGTTGGCATTAAATATGGCATGTCGGAACAAACCCGAACTTACCTGAACAAATTCTGGGAACTGATAGATGAGATACTGAACGCCATCCTGTTTCTGCTGATCGGCATTGAAGTCTTTGCCGTGACCTTTGACATAAATGCGATCTGGGGTGGTATCATGTGCATCGCACTTGCGCTTTTTGCACGCGCTGCTGCCGTCACCATCCCTTTACTACTGCTTAAACCTTTCCGTACGTTTACATCAGATGTGATCCCGATCATGACATGGGGTGGACTGAAAGGCGGCATATCAGTCGCACTGGCTTTAACCCTGCCCGACAGTGAATGGAAACCGATCATATTGGCCGCCACATACATGGTGGTGATCTTCTCAATCATCGTGCAAGGCCTGACCATCGCACCCTTGGCCAACAGACTGGGTCGCGCACCGGATTTGTTGTAAGCTCTAACGTTAACGTACTTGAACATGGGCCGTGACCCGTTAAAAGGACGATATACAAGGGAACTGGCATGACCAAAGATACAATCATAGCGCGGTGCGAGGCCAATGGTCTGCGAATGACCGAACAACGCCGTGTGATTGCACGGGTCTTACAAGGTTGTACCGATCACCCCGATGTCGAAGAACTTTACGCCCGCGCATCGAACGTGGACGCAGGCATCTCATTAGCCACGGTTTATCGCACTGTGAAACTTTTTGAAGAAGCCGGCATTCTGGAACGTCGTGAATTCGGTGACGGGCGCGCCCGCTACGAAGACGCGGAACGTGATCATCACGACCATCTGATCGATATCCAGTCTGGTGAAGTGATCGAGTTTGTCGACAAAGAAATCGAAGAATTACAAGAAAAAATTGCCGCTAAACTGGGCTATAGTTTGCGTGGCCACAGACTGGAACTCTACGGCGTTCCAAAGAAAAAGGACTAAATTCAATGAGTACCATCATCGACATTTTCGCGCGCGAAATTCTGGATAGTCGCGGCAACCCAACGGTTGAGGTTGACGTATATCTGGAAAGCGGTGCGTTTGGCCGTGCAGCTGTCCCGTCAGGGGCGTCCACCGGTGCGCATGAAGCTGTGGAGCTGCGCGATGGCGACAAATCCCGCTACATGGGCAAAGGTGTTCTAAAAGCGGTGGATGCGGTCAACGGTGAAATCGCCAAAACCCTGATCGGTACGGATGCATTGGAACAGGTTGAAATCGACGGTGTGATGGCTGAACTTGACGGCACCCCGAACAAAGCACGTTTGGGTGCCAATGCCATTCTGGGCGTTTCGCTTGCAGTGGCAAAAGCCGCCGCAGAACATGCAGGCCAACCGCTTTATCGCTATGTAGGTGGTACATCCGCGCGCACATTGCCCGTACCGATGATGAACATCATCAATGGCGGCGAACACGCCGATAACCCGATCGACATTCAGGAATTCATGATCGCCCCCGTGGCTGCCGAAACTATCAGTGATGCCATCCGTATCGGCGCCGAGATTTTTCATACGCTGAAAAAAGAATTGTCCGATGCTGGCCATTCCACCAGCGTCGGCGACGAAGGCGGCTTTGCACCGAACCTGAATTCCACCACAGATGCGCTTGATTTCATCATGACCGCAATCGAAAAAGCAGGCTATAAGCCGGGTGAAGACGTCTACCTTGCGCTGGATTGTGCAGCATCCGAATATTACATCGATGGCGTATACAACTACAAAGGCGAGGGTCAAAAGCGTACATCGGACGCAAACGCCAAATATCTGGCCAATCTTGTCGCCAACTACCCGATCTTCAGCATCGAAGACGGCATGGACGAAGACGACTGGCTGGGTTGGGAAGCCCTGACAGACATGATCGGCGACACATGCCAGTTGGTCGGCGACGACCTGTTCGTCACCAATTCGGAACGCCTAGCCAAAGGGATCGACAAGAGTTGTGCCAACTCCATCCTTGTGAAAGTCAACCAGATCGGTACGTTGACCGAGACACTGGAAGCCGTGGAAATGGCCCACCGTGCAGGTTATACATCCGTGATGTCACACCGTTCGGGCGAAACCGAAGACGCTACAATCGCCGATTTAGCCGTGGCCACCAACTGCGGTCAAATCAAAACCGGTTCACTGTCCCGCTCTGATCGTCTGGCAAAATACAACCAGCTGATCCGTATTGAAGAAATGCTGGGCGCAAGCGCGATCTATGCGGGGACGTCTATTTTGAAAGCATAAAAGCGTGGGGGCGCATAAAAAGGAGTTCATCCATGACAACGGCAAAACAGATTAAATCGATTATGTTCGCCGCCTTGCTGACTGCCCCCGCTGCTGCTGCGGACCGAGTTATTCAGGTTGAGCCGGGATTATGGGAATATTCCCACAGCTTGGCCATTCCCGGCATACTGACCCCGCCTGACAAGCAACAAACCCATTGTATTTCACCGAAAGACGCCAAACAAAACCTGTCCGACTTGTTACGTAAACTGGCAACAGGTGACGCAAAATGCACTGTGACAGACATGAAAGACACACTGAACACGGTAAAGTTCGATCTTGCATGTAGCCCGGACTTTGAAGGGTTGAAAATCACATCCAGCGGTAAGGCAGCCTTCAGATATAGCCGTACAAAAATCAGCGGAACCGTTTTTGGCATGATGCAGATCAATCAGGGTGAAGATATTTTCCTGAACGGTGTAGGTACTGCGCACCGTATCGGGCGATGCCCAAGTTAATTTGTAAGCTGTGCGTAAAATACGCACCTCAAAACTCACGATAGTGCCCTTCCCCCTAGACGCACCGTACACACCCCGCTAAACCCTTGCAAAACCAAGGGCGCCGGACATGTCAAAGATTGAAGAAAAACAAAACCCGCAGATTTATCTGATTACACCCAGCGCATTTGATCTGGCAACGTTCAGCACACAACTGTCTAGCATACTTGATGCCCATGACATCGCCTGTGTGCGTATGTCACTGGCCAGCACCGACGAATGCGATATTGCGCAAGCCGCCGACCGGTTACGCGAAATCTGCCATGCCCGCGATGTTGCCATCATCATCGGCAGCCATTTTCGCCTTGTGGAAACCCACGGGCTGGACGGGGTTCATCTGCCTGACAGTTCACGTCAAGTGCGTGACGTACGCAAGCTGTTAGGCCCGGACGCGGTTATCGGCACCTTTTGCGGTGCATCACGCCATGCGGGTATGACTGCAGGTGAAATCGGGGCCGATTACATTTCTTTCGGACCAGTCGTTGAAACGGCCCTTGGCAGCGGTAAGGTCGCACCATTTGACCTGTTCGAATGGTGGTCGGAAACTGTCGAAGTACCTGTCGTCGCCGAAGGCAATGTCACACTTGAGGCGGCAACCAAACTTGCCCCCGTAGTGGATTTCTTCGGTCTGGGCGATGAAATATGGGGTACGGATAACCCAAGTGCCGCACTGGGTGAATACATCAAACGGATCAGTTAATTCGGCAACCGATTGGGCATCCCGCCTGCGACGATCCGATAAGCCGTATCGCTCAAGGTCTTACGATCCGTAAAATCTTCAACCTTCAACGGGGTATGAAAAACCACCTCGATGCGGCCTTGTCTGGTTTGCGACAATACATGGGCGAAATGTTCAAACATCTCCATCTCGCCCCAAAATCCATAAAAATCCGCACGTTTCCCGTTTGGTGCATTATACAAAACAGTCACCGGTTGCACCCACATCAAATGGGCCAGATCCGGGGTGAAAAATGCTTGAAACAACGATGATCGAAACGGCAGGACGTGACAACCGTCAGTGCTGGTACCTTCTGGGAAAAACAACAGCTTATGGCCCTTTTGTGCATGGTCCAAAAACAAATCATGCTGTCGTTTCGCGTCACCCCGCCTGCGCCTGATAAATACGGTACCGACCGACCTTGCCATCGTCCCGATCGCGGGCCAGTCGCGCACTTCTGACTTCGCCACGAAAAACACGCGCTGGCTGACATTCAACGTCAAGATATCCAACCACGACGAATGATTTGCAACAACAACGCCTGCGTGTTGCATAGGCTTTCCTGTGATCGTCAGTGGAATACCGATGATTTTCAAACAACTCCAACACGCCAGACGCACCACAAATTGACCCGCCTGCCACAGGCCGAAAGCGCGTAATAAAATCAGCGGGATCATTAACAGCATGATGATCAAAACGCATGGGATGAACCGCAATGCTACAAGCCCCCACCCAAGCGGTGTCGGGCGATCCAAATCAACATCATGCTCTGCATCCCAACCAATCATGCAGCACTTTCGCGCTGATAAACAGCCTTGTATTTCTGCGCCATACGCACCGTATCCATCACTAGACATACGTCTATCGTGTTGAAACCATAATCGACAAAAGCCCCGTCCCCCAATTTGCCACCCAAACGCATATACGCTTTGATCAAGGGGGGAATTTGTTTCAAAGCGGTTGTATGATCGGTTTCCTTTTCGGATAAAATATCCATTGCAATGGCATTTGCACCATGTGCCGAGACACGCAATTCATCGGGTGCGCGATAATTATGATGCAAATATGACAGTGCATGCGAAACAGCGGCGGGGTCAGTGCCGTGAAATGACGCCACACCAAACAATATTTCTATGCCATGCACCGAAACATAATCCGCCAAACCTTGCCATAAAAGGTGCATCGCAGCACCATTGCGATACCGTTTATCCACACACGAGCGACCCAATTCGACAGTGTTTCGCCCACAATTCCGGATTTTATCCAAACAGAACTCATTCGCCGTATAAAAACGCGCACCATGCACCGCCATATCACTGCGTAAAAGGCGATAAACACCGATAACATCATCACCTTTCGGCAGAGCCTTGTCCTGCAATATAAGGTGGTCAAAATAAGTATCGTATTCGTCCCGTTCCAAGCCTTTATCGGCCGATGCGGAATCTGTTGAACCACCCAGCTCTTGTACGAAAACCCGATAGCGCAATCTTTGTGCGGCATACAATTCATCAGCTGTCTCTGCCAGTTTAATCGTGAACTCTGTGCCGTAGGGTGTCATGGGTTTTGTGCATATTGTTTCAGTTCGCGAACTCTTAGGCGTTTTCACAGTTTTTTGCAAATAGTGCCTCAGGTAATTCTTGCGTATTTCAACTTTAAATTGTAAAATGTTAACTTAAATTTAACAAAACTCATTTCTGCTCTATCACCATAACCAATTCAATCCGCGAGCCATCAATGACCATTTTTCCCATATGCTCAAAATTAACCGTGATTTTTCCGTCGATAACAGATTGCACCTGCCCCAACCCCCAATCCGGCTGGTTAGGGTGGCGTACGAAATTCCCCGGCGCCAAAAAATCATTCATGCTTCGAACCCTTCCGATCAGACACATCATATGTTGACCAAACAACACGACATTGCCGCCCTTATCAGCTCGCGGATCTGTCACGACCTGATCAGCCCTATCGGGGCTATCAGCAACGGGCTTGAACTGCTAGCATTAACAGGTACATCCCATAGTCCTGAACTGGCTTTAATTACCGAAAGTGTTAATGCAGCAAATGCCAAGGTACGATTTTTACGCATCGCATTTGGTGACGCGACAAGCAACACTGCCATAAGCCCAACAGAGATCACAGATATTCTGAACGACTTTTATAACGGCCCAGGCACAAGCCTGATTTGGGCGATAAAAACACCACTTGAACGCCACGATCTGCGATTGTTGTTCTTGTTGCTTTTATGCGCGGAAAAAATGGCGCCATTCGGCGGGGCCATCGCAGTGACGCAAACAGGCGATACTTTCATGATATCCATTACCGGAAAAAAACTAAGGTCCGAAGGTTTTCTGGATTTCATATCCAACAGATTCCACTCACAATACGGCCCGCCATTGATCCAGTTCAATCTGGCACAGGTCCAACTGGATCAGATGAAATACCGCATGAATTTAGCACGGACGCAAAACGATCTATGCATTTCCATCATGCCTTAAATTTCCACCAAACCATCCCGAAAGCGACGCATATTATCCTGATAATGCAACGCGGATTGCTTTAATCCTTCTATCGCATCCGCGTCTAAACTGCGGATAACTTTCGCAGGCATCCCCACAACCAGTGATCCGTCAGGAATTACCTTGCCTTCCGTCACCAAGGCCCCCGCGCCAATCAGGCAGTTCTTGCCGATCACCGCCCCAGTCAGAACCGTAGCCCCCATGCCGATCAACGAATTATCACCGATCGTGCATCCGTGAATAATCGCCGAATGACCGATTGTGCAATTTTTTCCAACGATTACAGGGTATCCCATATCCGTATGCGCAACCGTATTTTCCTGAACATTCGAACCCTCACCGATAGTGATCGGTTCATTATCGCCACGCAATACTACCCCAAACCAGACACCAACACCACTTTCAAGTGATACCGTACCGATGACTTGCGCATTGGGTGCCACCCAGAAATCACCGTCATCAGGCACCTGCGGAGCGACATTGTCCAAAGCATATAACGTCATATTAATTCCTCAAATTCCACATTCAGTTTGGCAACGTGATCGACCAATTCAGGGCGTGCATCACGGCGCAAATGCGCAGCTTTCAACACTGTTTTCAAACGTTCGAAACAGACGTCCAAGTCGTCATTGATCAAAACGTAATCATATTCCGCCCAATGACTGATCTCACTGCGCGATTTAGCCATGCGTTTGGCAACAACTTCCGCACTGTCCTGCCCGCGTTTGACCAAACGGTTTTCCAATTCTTTGATTGATGGCGGTAAAATAAAAACCGACACCACATCCTTTTGTAAAATAGAGCCGCGAATTTGCTGCCCGCCTTGCCAGTCAACATCAAATATAACATCAGTACCCGCCCCTATGGCCGCTTCCACAGGGCCGCGCGGTGACCCATAAGAATTCCCGAAAACCGTTGCATGTTCCAGCATTTCACCATCTTCAACCATCGTATCGAACGCTGCACGTGATTTGAAATAATAATCCTGTCCATCGACCTCACCGGGTCGTGGACCACGGGTCGTTGCAGAAACAGAAAAGCGCAAACGATCATCCCAATCCAATAACATGCGCGACAAAGTTGATTTACCTGCCCCCGATGGCGACGATAATATGATCAGTAATCCACGGCGATAATTCTTACTCATGTCTATTCCACATTCTGCACTTGTTCACGCATTTGGTCTATCACCGTCTTTAACTCTAATCCCACTTGCGTCAACGCGGTATAATTGGATTTTGAACATAAAGTATTGGCCTCGCGATTGAATTCCTGAGTTAGAAAATCAAATTTCCGCCCAATCGGGCCATCTGTTGCCAGCAATTCCTGTGCCGCTTTAATATGTGCATCCAACCGGTCCAATTCTTCCGTAACATCGGATTTCACGGCCATAATTGCCAGCTCTTGTGTCAGGCGCGCTTCATCCAATCCATCAGCATTGTCTATAATTTTTTGCACATTACTGCGAAAGGTCGCTTCGGTTTGGGCTGAACGCGCGTCAATCAGGGACGTGGATTGCCGGGTCAAATCTTTAATTTGATCCACTTGCGCAGATAAAATCGCCTTTAAACTGGCCCCTTCATCGGCACGGGCCGTCAGAAAATTCGATAAAACTTGCCCGAAGTCGGCTTTGACTGCATCCTGCAATCCTGTATCTTCATCGCTTTGTACGAATGCCATTTCAATCACACCGCGCACGGATAACAGATCAGCCGCGCGGGTCACAGCCAGTGACAAGCCCATATCGTGCGCACGTTCTTCAGCTATTTTCACCGCATCAATCACCGCATCCAGATTAGGCAGGTTCAACACAGGCGCGCCACCCTCAGCCCCTTGTTTCACACGCAGTCCAATGTTTACGGTCCCCCGCGCACACGCCTTTGATGTGGCCGCTTTTACAAACTTTTCAACCCCGTCATAACCTTCGGGCAAGCGCGTGCGCACATCCAAGCCACGCCCGTTTACGCTGCGGATTTCCCAGACCCAGTTTATGCCTTGATATTCGCCGCCCAAAGACGCGAACCCAGTCATTGAATTAACCATTAAACAAATTTTACCTCTCGTTTGCGATAGTTTTATATGAAAATAAACTATCGGAGCTTTATCGAAGCGTTACCAAATTCTGCCACGTTTCTCAACAATGCGCCTCAATTTAATGCGTTCCTGTATCGGATAATTGAAATGCGTAAGTCTAATATCTACAAAGATAAAAACATTCTCTTGTTTTTTTGAATGAGCATTCTATAAAAAATGATATTACACAGGGTGTTCTGATCTATTGGCAAAGCCTGCGTCAGGGACGTTGGGCACCCAATCATTCCGAAATTGATCCGTAGGTATTGCGTAAACACCTGAATTATACTTTCATTCTGAAAGCCATTACGCCAGGCACAAAAAAGGCGGCTTCCACAAAGCCGCCTTCTCTATGTATTATCAAATAATCTTAGCCCGCTTTGCGTTGCGCCTGATGGCGGGTTTCCAATTCTTCAGCAACCAGAAACGCCAGTTCCAGTGATTGCGACGCATTCAGACGCGGGTCACATGCCGTGTGGTAACGGCTGGACAGATCTTCATCTGTGACAGCACGCACGCCGCCTGTACATTCGGTCACGTCCTTGCCGGTCATTTCAAAATGCACCCCGCCCGGCACGGTGCCTTCGGCCTGATGCACTGCAAAAAACTCGCGAACTTCGCGCAGAATGCTGTCAAAGGGGCGTGTTTTGAAACCGGTCGATGATTTGATCGTGTTGCCGTGCATCGGGTCACATGTCCATAAAACATTGCGTCCTTCAGTCTCTACCGCTTTGATAAGTTTAGGTAAATGTTCACCAACATTGCCCGCACCGAAACGCGCAATCAGGGTCAGACGGCCCGCTTCATTTTCCGGATTCAATTTGTCGATTAAACGTAGCAAATCGTCCGTCGTCATCGTCGGGCCACACTTGCAACCGATCGGGTTTTGAACCCCACGGCAAAACTCCACATGCGCGCCGTCCGGCTGACGGGTCCGATCACCAATCCAGATCAGATGCCCCGATCCCGCAACAGGCAGACCGGATGTACTGTCCACACGGCATAATGCTTCTTCATATTCCAGCAGTAAAGCTTCGTGCGAAGTGAAAAAATTCACCGAACGCAATGCGTTGGTGTTTTCCGAATTGATGCCCGCGGCATTCATAAAATCAAGACTGTCGGAAATGCGATCCGCAAGACGCTTGTACTTTTCAGCCGCCCCCGCTGCATTGGCAAAACCGAGATTCCATTCATGTACATGATGAATATCCGCATACCCCCCCGTGCTGAACGCCCGCAACAAGTTCAGGGATGCCGCCGCTTGCGTATAGGCACGCAACATATTTTCAGGGTTTGGAAGACGCGCTTCAGGCGTGAAATCCAGTTTGTTGATAATATCACCGCGATAGCTGGGCAGTTCCACACCGTCCACCGTTTCGGTAGGCGCTGAACGCGGTTTGGCAAATTGCCCCGCCACACGGCCAATTTTAACCACGGGTACTTTGGCTCCATACGTCAGCACCACAGCCATTTGCAGCATCACTTTATAAGTATCGCGGATCAGATCGGCGCTAAATTCATCAAAGCTTTCTGCGCAATCACCACCTTGCAGCAAGAACGCCTCACCACGCGAAGCCGCACCCAATTTTGATTTCAACGAGCGCACTTCACCCGCAAAAACCAATGGCGGATATCGCCCCAAACGTGCTTCAACATCTGCCAAGTGGTCGGCATCTAGATAATCTGGCATTTGAATGCGCTCTTTTGTGCGCCAAGTCGATTTTGTCCAAGAATTTTTCATTGGCCAATCTCCGTATAAAACTTTCGAAAAACATCCATAAAACAAAAGCCTGTAGGTTTCTAGGGTTTGTTTCCCGTCATAAGGTCATAAAACACCAAAATTATCCGCCTATAAGACAGAAACGCTTGATCGCAAAACAAGTTTTTGATCAACCTGTTAGAATAGTTTTTGCGGCAAGTGATTCGCCGCGCCCATTCTTCGGATTTTGCCATGCCACCGGTTGATACCACAACGCCTACAAGAAATTTCGTATTCTTGCTGTTGGATCAGTTTTCACTGATTGCATTCACGACTGCAATTGAACCGCTTCGGTTGGCAAACAGATACCACGGCAGAAATGTCTATTCTTGGACATTACTGAATGAAACAGGCGACATTGCAACTAGTTCCAGCGGGATCGAGGTCAAAACGGACGGCACTTTGCGTGACCTTAATCGCAATGACGTCATTTTTGTATGCAGTGGATTAAATGTAAAAAGCAATACGTCCAAACCGGTTTTGAACTGGCTGCGTCGCGAGGCACGCAAAGGTTTGACGATTGGTGGCTTATGCACCGCATCCTACACTTTGGCCGCAGCGGGCCTGTTACAAGGCAAAAAATGCACAATTCATTGGGAAAACTACGATAGTTTCGAAGAAGAGTTCCCCGATGTAGAGCTGGTCAGAAGCGTATTCACCATGGACGGCAACCGATTTTCATCGGCAGGTGGAATGGCGTCGGTTGATCTAATGCTTAAAATTATCTCGGATGATAACGGTCAGGAACTGACCAATTGGGTGGCCGATCAAATGATCTATAACTCGATGCGTACCGAAAATGACGAACCGCGCCTGTCTATCCCGACCCGCATCGGTGTGCGCCACCCCAAACTGTCCAAAGTCATCCAGATGATGGAAAAAAATATCGAAGAACCGATACCGCCTTCCACCCTTGCAACCGATGTCGGCATGTCGACACGCCAATTGGAACGATTGTTTCGCCGCTATCTGGACCGCTCGCCGAAACGCTATTACATGGAACTGCGCCTGCAAAAGGCCCGTAACCTGTTGATGCAAACCGATATGTCGGTGATCAATGTCGCTTTGGCCAGTGGTTTTTCATCGCCTTCGCATTTCTCCAAATGCTACCGCGCACAATATGAAACCACCCCATACCGCGAACGTGGAACCATTCCCACGAAGTAAGTATTTATCAAAAAAGGAACACCACATGAAAACCACAACGCGGGTCTGCATTATCGGGGGCGGTGTTGTTGGCTGTTCCGTGCTTTACCACCTGACAAAACTGGGTTGGTCTGACGTGATGTTGGTTGAGCGTTCCGAACTTACATCCGGCTCCACATGGCATGCGGCAGGCGGCTTTCACACCTTGAACGGCGACACCAATATGGCCGCTTTGCAAGGCTACACCATTCGTCTGTACAAGGAACTGGAAGAACTGACGGGCATGTCATGCGGTTTGCACCACGTTGGCGGTATCACATTGGCCGATACGTCTGAACGCATGGATATGATGCTGGCAGAACGTGCCAAACACCGTTTCATGGGGTTGGACACGGAAATTGTCACCCCCGAAGAGATCAAAAAACTCTCGCCCATCACCAATGTAGATGGCGTAATCGGCGGGCTTTATGACCCGTTGGATGGCCACCTTGATCCGTCCGGGACAACCCACGCCTATGCCAAAGCCGCACGTATGGGCGGGGCTGAAATCGTGCTGCACAACCCTGTCATCGAAACCAATCAGCTGGCAGACGGTACTTGGGATGTGGTGACAAAAAACGGCACAATCCACGCCGAACATGTAGTTAACGCAGGCGGCCTGTGGGCGCGCGAAGTCGGGGCATTGGCTGGCGTTTACCTACCGCTGCATCCGATGGAACACCAATATCTGGTCACCGAAGAAACCCCCGAAGTCTATGAACGCGACGCTGAACTACCCCATGTGATGGATCCGGGCGGCGAAAGTTATCTGCGCCAAGAAGGCCGCGGTATCTGCATCGGCTTTTATGAACAAAACTGTGATCCGTGGGCAGTTGACGGCACACCAAAGGATTTTGGCCACGAATTGCTGGAAAACAAACTGGACCGCATATCGGATAGTGTTGAATTTGCCTTCAACCGCTTCCCCGTTTTGCAACGCGCCGGTATCAAAACCATCATCAACGGCCCGTTTACATTCGCCCCGGACGGCAACCCGTTGGTTGGCCCCGTGCCGGGCTTGCGCAATTACTGGTCAGCCTGCGGTGTTATGGCAGGGTTCAGTCAAGGCGGCGGCGTTGGCCTGTCATTGGCACAATGGATGATCGAAGGCGAAGCCGAACGCGATGTTTTTGCTATGGACGTCGCCCGTTTCGGCAACTGGGTCACTGCCGATTACACGCGGCCCAAAGTGGTGGAAAACTACCAACGTCGCTTTTCCGTATCCTACCCGAACGAAGAATTGCCTGTCGCGCGTCAATGGAACACAACACCGATGTATGACAAATGGGCCGAACAAGGTGCCGTGTTCGGCGCACAATACGGCATGGAGGTGGTCAATTATTTTGCGGTACACGGTGAAGCTGACTATGAAACCCCCACGTTCCGTCGTTCAAACGCTTTTGACGCCACTGCACGCGAAGTTATGGCTGTGCGCAACTCTGTCGGGATTAACGAAGTTCATAACTTCGGAAAATACCGTATTACGGGTGCAAATGCACGCAACTGGCTTGATCGTATCTTGGCTGGCCGCATTCCAAAATTGGGCCGCATATCGCTTGCGCCCATGCTCAGCCCCAAAGGCAAATTATTGGGGGATTTCACCGTCACCTGCCTGTCGGAAACCGAATTCCTGTTGACCGCATCCTTCGGGATGCAAGCCATTCACATGCGATGGTTTGAGCAACACCGCGAGGGCGATGTCCGCATCGAAAATGTTTCAACTAAGCGTATCGGCTTTCAAATCGCTGGCCCCAATGCGCGCAAGGTTCTCTCAGCTTGCACCTTGGATGATGTCAGCCATGAGGCATTCAAGTTCCTTGACGCACGCGAAATTCAATTGGGCCGGTTGAAAGCTTTGGTGCAACGCGTCAGCTACACAGGCGATCTGGGTTATGAAATTTACGTCGATGCAGCAGACCAACTGGCGCTTTACAAAATCCTGTCCCGTTCGGGCAGTGCGTATAACATGAAACCATTTGGCATGCGCGCGATGATGTCCCTGCGGCTCGATAAGTTTTTCGGGTCGTGGAACGCTGAATTCAGCCCAGATTACATGCCCGCAGAAACCGGCATGGATCGTTTCATGGCCTATGACAAACCCGTGGATTACATCGGCAAAACGGCGGCAATCGCCGAACGCGATACAGGGCCCGCGCGCAAACTATGCACCTTCGAAGTGGACGCAAAAGACGCCGACGTCAACGCCTATGAGCCGATTTGGATTGATGGCAAAGTCGTGGGCTTTTGCACCTCAGGCGGATTTTCACATTACGCCGGTAAATCAATCGCTTATGGGTTCATCCCAACTGGGACAATCAAAACTGGTCTTGAAATACAGATCGAAATTCTGGGCGAAATGCGCCCTGCCAAACACATAGAAACGGTGTTGTTTGACCCCGAATATCAACGCATGCGGTGTTAATACGGTCTTTTTAAACGCATACACCTTCTCTAGGATACAAGAAAAAGGAGAGGATCATGCTTACAGGACGCAACGCCGTAATAACAGGCTCCACCAGCGGTATTGGCCGTGGGATCGCACTGAAATTAGCCGCAAGCGGCGTACGTGTGATGATAAACGGATTTGGCCAAGAAGCCGAAATTGCAAACCTTTTGACCGAGCTGGAAAAACTCTCTGGTAAAAAACCGATTTATTCGGCCGCTGATATGTCAGATCCCACCCAGATTGAAAGCATGATGCACCTTGCGGAAAACGAACTGGGGGGCATCGACATCATGATGAACAACGCCGGCATTCAGTTTGTGTCCCCGATTGAAGACTTTCCCACCGAAAAGTGGAACCAGATCATCGCGATCAATCTTAGTTCGGCCTTTCACACCACCAAAGCTGTCGTTGCAGGCATGAAATCACGTGGCTGGGGCCGCATCATCAATCTGGCATCAGCCCATTCACTGGTCGCGTCCCCCTATAAATCCGCTTATGTTGCCGCCAAACACGGCATTGCCGGCTTGACCAAAACCATTGCCTTGGAAACCGCCGAATTCGGCGTCACCGTGAACGCGGTGTCACCGGGGTATGTATTGACCCCGCTTGTCGAAGCGCAAATTCCCGCCACCGCCAAAACCCGCAGCATATCCGAAGAAGACGTCATTCAAACCGTTATGCTGGCCAATCAACCCACCAGAAAGTTCGTGGAAATCGACGATGTCGCAGCAACGGTTGCTTTCCTGTGTTCGGATGCCGCCAAAGGTATTACAGGCAGCAACATAACCGTAGACGGTGGCTGGACGGCGCAATAAGCAACGAATAATTCAATCGCCCCACCAAAAATTGCATAACACTCATGATACTAGACCATAGGTTTATCATGCGCTAAGCTTTGACGTATAATTCTTGAATAGATCATACCAAAAGCTGACAACAACAATGAAATACCGCAAAAGAAGACTAAAAGGGATAGCCCGAAGAAGCATTATATTTATCTGGCAAAAACAGATAATGTTTTTAGTCATAACCTTATTTACCAGCTACTATTACACCCCTTATATTACCATCCCGCTGTACTTGCTTGTCTTGGGTGCAGAGTTCTTTGAACTTTATATTTCAAGACGCGTTATAGCGTGGGAAAGCCAGCTGGAAAAAGAGGATGAAGATGAACCAAATGCCGTGAACTTCGCACGTTTATTTACCATATTTGCCGCAATAAACGCAGCAATCGTCAGTACATTAATGTTTTCACTCGCCCGTTATGAAGGCACCGTTGTACATTTCACCCCCCTGACAATACTGTTTCTTGCGTCCATGTACGCAATTGTAAATTACCATCAACTGTTAAGCGTACTCGTTGCGCGATTGATTTTTTTTGGGGCCACAATATTGTTTATTCCATTATACGATATTTGGCTGACCCGCCCGGCTTTAAATTCATACCTATGGTTGGAACTTGCGACTGTCCTATGTATTTTATATTTTATTTTCGATTGCTCGCGCAGCATTCTACGATTGTATATGCAAAACCTTGGTCAGCTATATGAGCTTGAACACCAACGTAATCGTGCTGAAAACATGTATAATTTACAATCTCAGTTTGTTTCGATCATAAGTCACGAACTACGCACGCCTTTGACGTCTATAAAAGGTTCATTGGGATTGATCGAAGGCGGCCAAGTCGGAAATGTTCCTCCCAAAATCCAAAATCTGGTGAGCATTGCAAACAGAAACAGCATACGCCTTGTGGCTTTGATCAATGACCTTTTGGATGTTCAGAAATTTGAATCCGGCAAAATGACACTGGATATTTCACCTGTTAATATAACGCAATTGGTCAAAGAAGCCGTTGAAGCGAATAAAAATTATAAAAGCTCGATGAATGTTAAATTCAAGACATCCGGGCTTGAAAATGCAGTGTATGTGAATGCGGATTATGATCGCCTGATGCAGGTTATGGCCAATATATTATCGAATGCCGTAAAATTTTCTGAAACGGGTGGTGAAGTTGCTATATCGCTTGAAGACGATGCTTCAAAAGTCCGTATTTCCATACAAGACTACGGGGAAGGTATTCCTGAAGAAGCAAGGGATAAAGTCTTTGCACAATTTGAACAGGTTGATGGATCGAACCAACGAAAAACCGGTGGAACAGGTCTTGGAATGTATATCACCAAGAAAATCATGGATGGTCATGTCGGCAGCATCAATTTTTCAAGTGAGGTTGGTAAAGGCACCACATTTTATATAGAATTAGCGGTGACCAACTCGAATGAGTGATCCCGGGCACCCTATTCCGGCACTATCCGATATAGCGCCCCATCCCCTACGGCAAGGAAATAGATCGACCCGTCAGGGGCTTCGCGGATATCGCGGATACGATCATACTTGCCTTTGAACAAGCGCTCTTCCCCCATGATCCTGTCGCCTTCACGGTCAAGCCGCGAGATCATGTCAAATTTCAGAGACCCGACAAAGATATCGCCCTGCCATTCCGGCCACAACTTTCCCGAATAGATCATCATACCCGATGGTGCTATGGACGGGTCCCAATAGAATACGGGTTGTTCCATCCCGTCCTTATGCGTGCCCTCACCGACTTTCTTGCCCGAATAATGCACCCCATAAGAAATTACCGGCCAGCCGTAGTTTTTACCATGCTCAGGTCGGTTAACCTCATCACCGCCCTTTGGCCCGTGTTCCACCGTCCACAAATGCCCTAGCGCATCCAACGCAGCACCTTGCGGGTTACGGTGGCCATATGAATAGATTTCACCGCCACCACCACCGCGTGCCACACGGATCACCTTGCCGTTGTGGTGGGCCAAACTTTGCGCCTTGAGGCGATCACCGCGATCACCGACGGTGACATATAGAAAGCCGTCCTTGCCCTCGACCACACGCGATCCGAAATGGCGGGTGGTATTGGAGCCATATTTTTGGCGGTAAAGAATATGCAATTCCGTAAGTTTTGACGCATCCTGCGACAGATGTGCGCTTGCAAGGGCGGTACCTGCCCCTGCCCCGCGCGATTCTGCAAATGTCAGAAAAACCGTACGCGTTCGGGCAAAATCGCGTGCCACAACCACATCCAGTAATCCACCCTGACCTTTGGCGGAAACCTGTGGTATCCCGCTGACATCATTGCGTATTCCGTCCTTGAAGTGGATCAAAGTACCACCGCGTTCAGTGATCAACAAGCCGCCACCGGGCAAGAACCCGACCGCCCAAGGCTCATCAAGCCCATCAACAATCGGTGCTATCCGTACAACACCTGTATCATGGGTCAGGACAGTTGCCCCAAACACTGCATTCGACGGCAAAGCCAAAAGCAGTGTGGCAATAATACGTTTACCAGTCGCCCACATTTTCCATCGAGGCCCAGGGTTCCACAGGTTGTAAAGCATCACCTTTCTGGATCAACTCGACCGAAATATTGTCAGGGGATTTGATAAAGGCGATACGCCCGTCGCGTGGGGGGCGGTTGATTATAACACCCTTGTCCATCAGATCATTACACGCTTTGTAAATATCATCATAGTGATAAGCTAAATGGCCCCAACTGCGACCTGTTTCCAACACTTCATCTGTGTCCCAGTTATAGGTCAATTCCAACTCCGGTGCGTTGTTTTTACGGGCGTTTTCCGCATCTTCCGGGGCCGCCAGAAACACCAGTGTGAACTTGCCTTCAGGAACATCCTTGCGATGGGTTTCGATCATTCCCATTTTGTTACACCAAAAATCCAAAGATGCTTCCAAATCAGTCACACGCACCATTGTATGGGCAAATTTCATGTCGTCTCTCCTACTTATTTTGCACTAACCTAGCACTGTGATGCCCCACGTCAAACGGGCAGTGCTTGCATCGGCAGAAGAACGCCTTTATTGCTGCATCAACCGCCTGCAATAACGTTCGGAACACCCGATTTGACCTTTTATCAAACCATATTCCTGTCTTTTCTGATCGGTCTAGCCATGGTCTGGATCGCAGGCAGGTTTTGGCAAACTGATAAAAACTGGCAGCAACCTTTGTTCATACTTGCAGGGGGCGCCATGATCGCCCTGATCCTGTGGTTGCTTTTGCAAATCCTGATCGGCCTACCAAGTTTAGATCAAGTCGTTGATTTACCCGCTATTTCTTTGGGTCTTCTAATCGCATACGGCTTTCAAAATGCCGTCACTGCAATTAAAATCCGCGCAAAAAACAAGTTCAAGTAAAGACAAAGCCACGCCTTTGTAGGATAGTTAAAATAACAAATTAAACCAGATTCTCTAAAAAATTACGTGTTCATAAGTCCATATTGCTCTGACCACGTACAGTTTTTAATAACTAGACGGAAATGGCAATTGGCTTTAGAATTTTGAATTCTGGTTGGTGTTGAAATAGCCCCACGAACCCCTGTAGGACCAGACCAAGGACACTAGTTTTGACACGCATCTCATCACCGCACTATGCAAAAGCCACTTCAGACTTTGATAGCATCCCAATTGTTGATCTGTCTGATGTCAAAACACAAAACGGGTTTTCTCGGATTGCACATGAGTTGATCGAGACCGCAAAAAAATCAGGTTTTTTCTATGTGTCAAACCACGGCATTGATCAGGTTGTAATTGATCGGGCCTTTGCTGCCTCACGATCCTTCTTTGATCTGCCCAAAGCTGACAAATCCACCATTACCGTCAATCAAAAGCAACGCGGGTGGATGGCACAGGGAATGACCAATCTGGAAGGTGCCAAAACCCATGACGCCAAAGAGGTCTTCTTTTGGGGTTGGGATGTGACGGATGACGACCCTGATATGCTTGCAGGCCTGCCAATGGTAGCCCCAAACTGCTGGCCGGATACAGTGGCACCAACACTGAAACGTGATCTTCTGCCCTACTATGAACAGGTTGTATCACTAAGCCGTACGATTTTATCCGCTTTGGCTGTGGGGCTGGGACAGGATCGGGATTTCTTTGCCAAAGCTTATGAAAAGCCGCTGGCTCGCGGACAATTGGTATATTACCCGACGGCCACGGATCAGGACTTGCAAGAAGAGCGTTTCGGGGCTGCAACCCACTCTGATTTCGGTGTTTTGACAGTCTTATTGCAAGATATGCAGGGTGGGCTACAAGTGCAAAACCTAACGGGTGACTGGATAGAAGCCCCACCAATTGCAGGAACATTTGTCTGCAATATCGGGGATTTGCTGGAACGGTGGACGAATAACCGTTTGGTTTCAACAAAACACCGCGTACTGAACCGATCTGGAAACAGCCGTTATTCAATCCCGATTTTCTGCGACCCAGCCAGTGATACTGTGATAGATCCACGCGACTTGGGTGTATCCGACGATAAGGCACTGTTTGATCCGATTACTGCAGGTGATTACATCATGTCCAAAAACAAGCGCAATTTTTCGCAGTATAAACCGTAATCTCAGCGACCATCGGAAATCGTAGTCATTTCATCAAACACCCTGTTGTAAAAGCTTTGCCCCAGCGTGGATGTGGCCCGGGTTTTATGTTTGATCAGTGCCAGATCAAGATAGACGTTGGGCCGGAAAGGTCGCACCACATACCCCTTTCCATCGTCGTGCGCCAACGTGAACGGGTCGATCAAGGACACTCCCATTCCAGATTTCACGAACTCCAACAATGAGCGAAACAGGTGCGACTGGCATTTCACCCTAAGACGACTATTGCTTTTTAAAAACAGTTCTTTAGTGCGCGAATTTATCATATGATCTTCACCCATCACAATAAAGGGCACGTTGTCCAGATCTTCTGGGCTTAGCTCATCCAAGTCAGCCAATGGGCTGTCTTCTGGGATGGCCAGTTGACACAAAAACCGCATCTGCTTCCAGTCTAGGCTGTCATCCAAAATTGGCAATTCGCTGATCCCAATTTCGGCTAACCCCGAGGCAACCCACTGTTGGATATTCTGCGAATACCGCGTTTGAAACGAAACATCGACGTCAGGGTGCTCTTTCACAAAATTACTTACAGCCCCGGTCATAAAACCGAAGGAAACCGCATGCGTGCACACGACTTGCAAGGTTCCCACTCTTTGGTTTTGCAAATTGGATACAGCCAAGTTGACCTGATTTATACCCCGAACCACTGTATCGATTTCGCGATACAGGATTTTGGCCTCTGGTGTCGGAACCAAACGCCCGCGTTCACGTTCAAACAGTTTCAGTTTTGTCTGATCTTGCAGCTGTGCCAAAAGATTACTGATCGCAGGTTGGGAAATCCCAAGACTTTGGGCGGCCGCAGTCACGGTGCCCGTTTCAATAACAGAATGCAGGGCTTGCAGGGGTCTATATCGCATATCATTTTTTCTGATGTTCTACACAATTATTAGTATTTGATATTATGTAGTAGTCAAGTAAATTTCCCTGATGGGAGACGCGAAGTTGGAATCATCTGAACCAAAAAACATACTTGTGATAGGTGCCGGCATTGTCGGTGTGTCCACCGCTTTGTGGTTACAGCGCGATGGACACACTGTGACTTTGATCGACAAAGAAGGCCCCAGCGCAGGTGCATCTTTTGGCAATGCAGGCGTTTTGTCGTCAGGATCACTGGTTCCGGTGACGGTTCCAGGGCTTTTCGGCAAAGCCCCCAAAATGTTGTTTAGCCCGAACCAGCCTTTGTTCCTGAAATGGTCCTATGTACCAAAACTGATCCCGTTTTTGTGGAAGTATATGAAACACGCGAACGCCAAATCGGTAGAGCGCATATCTATGGGGCTGAGCCAGCTATTACACGATGCACCCGATCAGCATTTGGCTTTGGCAAAAGGTACCGAAGCGGAAGAATATATCGACACTGTCGACTACCTATTCGGATACGCGGATGAGGTAGCATTCAAGACGGATCGCTTTGGATGGGATATCCGTGAACGCCGGGGTGTCAGTTTTGCAAAGCTGGATGCAAACGCGATGGTCGATTACGACCCAAATCTAAAGGGGCGGTTCGGCTACGGTGTACAATGCAAGAACCACGGCAAGATCAATGACCCCGGTGCATATGTCACAAAACTTGCCGAACATTTCGCTGCGAATGGTGGAACTGTTTTGACTAAAGATGTCAAAGGGTTCGATATAAAAGACGGGCATTGCACGGGAGTGGTGACCACCGATGGAACAATAACAACAGACGCTTACGTTCTAACCACAGGTGCTTGGAGCAGTGCGTGGGAAAAGACACTTGGCATTACAGTTCCGATGGAATCCGAACGCGGCTATCACATTGAATTTGTGAACCCGTCGATCACTTTACGCTCTCCCTTGATGGTGGCGGGTGGCAAATTTGTCGTCAATTCAATGGACGGACGAATGCGCTGCGCAGGGGTGATTGAGTTTGGCGGTTTGGATACCCCAGCCTCAAAAGCGCCGATTAAGCTGTTAAAAAAACAGATGGCTGACCTTTTCCCGGATTTGACCTATGATCGAATTGATGAATGGATGGGGCATCGCCCTGCAACCGCTGATAGCCTGCCGGTTATTGGCGTAAGCCCGAAAGCTGACAATGTGTTTCTGGGCTATGGGCATCAGCATATTGGCCTGTCTGGCGGGCCAAAAACCGGACGTTGGTTGGCAAAACTTGCAACCGGCGCCCCAATGAATACCGATTTGTCTGTTTATGCGGCAGATCGGAGAATATAACGTACTAAAATCTAAACATGGGAGACTAAAATGAAGACAGTTAATATTACAGTAGGTGCCACATTGGCCGCTTTGGCTTTTACAGGGGCCGCATCTGCGGAAAACTGGGATATGCCAATGGCCTATTCAGCTACGAACTTTCACTCTGAACACGGCGTGATTTTTGCAAATAAAGTGAAAGAATACACTAATGGTGATCTGGAAATCACAGTTCATCCGGGTGGCTCATTGTTCAAAGGTGGCGAAATCAAACGGGCCGTTCAGACTGGTCAGGCACCGATTGGTGAACGCTTCATGTCCGCACACGCGAATGAAGCCCCTATTCTGGGTTGGGATAATCTGCCCTTTCTGGCAACGACCTACGAAGAAAATGACATGCTATGGGCCGCTGCAAAAGACAAAGTGAACGCAGCCCTTGCAGACCAAAACCTGGTTGCGATTTACACATGCCCTTGGCCGGGTCAGGGTTTCTACTTCAACAAGCCAGTGAACTCCAGCGCAGATACAAAGGGCGTCAAGTTTCGCTCATACAACTCTGCCACGGCAACTTTTGCCGAAGGTTTGGGCATGATCCCAGTGCAGGTTGAAGCGGCTGAACTTAGCCAAGCACTTGCAACAGGTGTTGCTGAATCCTTTATCTCATCCGGCTCAACCGGCTATGACCGTAAAGTCTGGGAGCATCTAAGCCACTACTACAAAGTTAACGCATGGTTGCCGCGCAACTATGTGATGGTCAACAAAGGTGTCTGGGATGGATTGAATGCAGATACGCAATCAGCGATCCAAAAAGCGGGTGACGAGACCGGTATCTCTTGTGCTGCAAAATCTGCTGATCTTGCAAGCTTCTACTTTGAAGAGTTGGAAAAAGGTGGCATGTCCGTAGAGCCAGCTAGTCCTGATTTCCTTGCTGAACTTAAGGCTATCGGCGCAAAAATGACAGACGATTGGCTAAAAGAAGTTGGTGCTGACGGCCAAGCTATCCTTGACGCTTACAAAGCCAACTGATTTCGGTTTACAAATATACGTGGTCCTCTTGTAATGAAGGGGCCACGTTTTGAGGGGGACGACAACTATGAATGATTGGACATCGGTTTTAGGGGTGCCACTATGGGGTTGGCTTTTTGTGCTGCCCATTATCTTTGCAACCCTTAGTTACTTTTTTCGTGTACCGGCAAAGCGTCTTCTAACTCCTATTTGGCGCATCTTGGATCGCGTATATCTGGCCAGCGGCGCGTTAGCTGCAGTCTTCATGGTCATAATTCTGATTATCATCGTACTTCAAATGATCGCACGTTGGAGTAGTATTAGTTTTCAAGGGTCGACCGAATTTGCAGGCTATGCAATGGCGGCAACATCGTTCTTTGCGTTTGCTTATGCACTGAACCGCGGTTCACATATTCGCGTCTCTATCATGCTGAATATAAACAATTTTACCCGAAAATGGGTGGATGCCTATGCGATGCTGATCGCCGCTGTCACAGCTACATATTTTGCGCGTTATGCCGTGAAAACGAATTTCATGTCCGAAATCCTGAATGATCGAACCCAAGGGCAGGATCAGGTTCCCGAATGGCTGTTGGCGTTTGTCAGTATGTTTGGAACTTGGCCAACAGGCTGGGGAGAGCTTTGGGCCAAGGCCGGAAGTGAATGGGTTTATACACCCGTCTGGCTGCCACAGCTACCGATGTCCATTGGTTCGGCACTTTTGGCCATTGCGCTTTGGGATAATCTTTTCCGTCTTTTGATCAACGGCGAAAGCAACATAAAAGGCGAGGCAGTAGAATGACCGAACTTTACGCAACAGCTATTTTTCTTTTCGTCCTCTTCGCACTTTTGGGAAGCTCGGTTTGGATCGGTCTGGCGCTTATGGGCGTTGCCTGGGTCGGGATGGAACTGTTCACAACGCGCCCTGCGGGCGACGCTATGATCACCACCATTTGGACGGGTGCCTCCAGTTGGACCTTAACTGCCCTACCCTTGTTTATATGGATGGGTGAAATTCTATTTCGAACACGATTATCACAGGATCTTTTTCGCGGACTGGCACCTTGGATGCGCTGGCTGCCGGGGGGGTTACTGCATACCAATATCGCGGGGTGCACATTATTTGCAGCCGTTTCGGGGTCTTCTGCGGCGACACTGACAACGGTCGGTAAAATGTCGATCCCTGAACTGCGCGAACGCGGATACCCTGAATATATGATCATCGGAACACTGGCGGGTGCTGCCACGCTTGGCTTGATGATCCCACCGTCTTTGACGCTGATCGTTTACGGCGTGACGATCAATGAGTCGATCACAAAGCTGTTCATGGCGGGAATATTCCCCGGGTTGGTTCTGTCCAGCCTGTTCATGGCTTATATAATTGTTTGGCATTACTGGCGTAAAGATGAGCGGCCTGATCCGGAACCCCCAATGAGCCTTACCGACATGTTTAAGGAAAGCCGTTTCCTAATTCCGGTTCTGGCACTGGTTTTTACTGTCATCGGTTCAATGTATTTCGGATGGGCAACTGCGACTGAAGCCGCCGCCGTAGGGGTGTTGGGGTCACTTGCCTTGGCCGCGCTTCAACGCTCGCTGACGTGGGAAACCTTTACCGCCAGTTTGATGGGTGCCACCCGCACCTCTGCTATGATTGCACTTATTCTTATGGGCGCTGCATTTCTATCGCTGGCCATGGGATTTACCGGTCTACCACGCGCCCTTGCCACCTGGATTGATACAATGAACCTTTCTCCGATTGTCCTGATTGGGGTTCTGACACTGTTCTATCTTGTTTTGGGCATGTTCATGGATGGCTTGTCTTCGGTGGTGTTGACGATGGCAATTGTCGAACCGATGATCCGTCAGGCGGGCATCGACGTTATCTGGTTCGGGATATTCCTAGTGGTGGTGATTGAAACTGCCCAGGTGACGCCGCCGATTGGGTTTAACCTGTTCGTTTTGCAGGGCATGACCCAGCATGAGATTTCCTACATTGCAAAAACGGCGATCCCGATGGTTGGATTGATGCTATTGATGGTTGTAATCCTTGTGGTCTGGCCGGAACTGGCGACTTGGCTGCCTGAAAACATGCGAGGCCAACCTTAGTGATCAAAATTCTGTCCTATATAGGACAACGGTCATCGTCTATTCTGATATTGGGCTTGCTTCTGGCAGCCCTTTTACCAAGCGTTTCCAGTGCATTGCGCCCTGCTTTACCCCTTTTGGTATCACTGGTTCTTGGGCTCGCAATCGCACGTCTCGATGTGCTTGGTGTGATGCGAGAGTTTATCGAGCTTAGAAAATCAATGCTTTTACTATGCCTCGTTCTCTTGTTCATGCCTCTGACTTGCATTCTGTTGGTTTGGTTGTGGCGCTTGTTTCAATTTGACGAAACCGGGATTCTTTTATTGATCGTATTTGCGGCTGCCCCCCCCCTTAGCTCTGCCACCAGCCTAAGTCTGCTGCTGGGCTTCAATGCACGCATCACGTTACAGGTCACATTATTGGCAACACTTGCGTCCCCCGTTCTTGGCCCCTTGTGTTTTTTCCTTGCCGGCCTGTCTGTGGATATAGAAATGACGGAAATAGCCCTGCGGATTGCAATGATGATCGCAGGCGGCTTTGGGCTTGGCTTGGGCGTACAGGCTTTATTCGGGAAAGCAAGAATAAACCGCAATGCAGAAGCGTTTAACGGCATCGTTGCCCTCTCGATGGTGTTGTTTCTATTTCCGTTATTCGATGGCGTCGTCAATCATATCAAAGCGGCCCCCTTGCAGTCTTTCAAGGTTCTAGTTCTGGCAATCGTTCTAAACCTTGGTGGCAATCTGGCCATTCGATGGAGTAGTCAACGCTATTCCACATCTCAAACCGCCAGTGCTTTGGGCCTGATGTTTGGCAATCGAAACGTTTCGTTTTATCTGGCAGTTTTGCCATTTAATCCACTGCTTGGTATCTTTGTGGCGGCCAGTCAAATTCCGATGTATATAACACCAGCTTTGTTTGGGCACAGCAAGCCCAAGTAGTAAAAACCCCAAGGAGAACCCCATGGATATTACCCGCAGCCATTCGTCAGAACGTGCGAGCAAAATTGTCATCCACAACGGCACTATCTACCTGTCAGGTCAGGTTGCAAATGACGTAACAGGCGACATACAGGCTCAAACCAAAGACTGCCTGTCCAAAATCGATACCCTGCTGGCAGAGGTCGGCAGTGACAAGGATCACATCCTGTCGACGACAATCTTTATTCGCGACATGAAAGATTTCGCGGCAATGAACGAAATTTGGAACGCATGGGTAGCAGACAGCCCGAAACCCGCACGCGCATGTGTTTCAGCCGAAATGGCAAGACGGGAAATTCTGGTTGAGTTTTGCACAATCGCGGCGTCAAAGGATAGAGTTTGACGTCCGACGATAAACCTACACCGTTCCTTGGGATCTTGATGCTTGACACCAAGTTTCCAAGGATATTGGGGGACGCCGGCAATGTGGGCAGCTATACTGTCCCTGCGCGCGTCCATGTTGTCAAAGGTGCCGGTAGCTTGGATATTGTGAAGGATGGTTTGCCACCCGAATATCTGATCCGCTCCTTTTGCAAAGGCGCCAAACAGTTGGAATCTGATGGTGCCTTTGCTATTATTTCAACATGTGGTTTCCTTGTCACCGTGCAGGACCGGATATCGGATGCGGTGAATGTTCCCGTCATGGTCTCGGCACTATCACTCTACCCGCAAATCCGCGCAAAATTTTTCGGGAACCCAATCGGAATTATAACCGCTTCGTATGAAAGCTTAGGCGATACTGCATTGCAAGCCGCTGGAATTAAACACCAGGATGTGCGCATCGCGGGGATGGAAGATTGTGCGGCGTTTGTGAATGCAATTCTACAGCCCAAAGAACAGCAACCTGCAAAGATTGATTCAACCGCCATTGAAACCGCCGTGATTGGCAAAGCTATATCACTTTTAAAAGCTGACCCTGAAATCTGCGCATTTCTTTTGGAATGCACAAACTTGCCGCCATATGCAAAAGCCATCGAAATCGCCACCGGCCGCTCTGTTTACTCTATTTTGGACGGTGCCGATTACTTGATCAATACCAAACGGTGACGCCTGATCCATCTTGCCTAATGAAAAGGTTAGTGGCGGTGCTGTCAGACGATACGAACCAGTATCTGATTTTTGGTCCGTTGCTTTTAACGATTTGGCTCATTCTTTGATTGATGTGAAAGCGTTCGGGCAATATGTTATTTGCTTTATTTACCTATCAGTTATAGGGCATAAACCCCGCATATGGTGTACGCAAGACAACATTATGCACCATCGTTGCCAAAGTTGTCAGATCGAAAATCGGCAGCTGTAATTCCCTTTGCAAACGATGCGCATAGGGCGGCATGTCTGTGCATTCCAGAACTAATGAGCGTATGTTTGGGTTTTCGGCCAACATTTCCTTTGCCGCTAGTAAAACCTCTTCTTCGACCTTTGCGGTGTCCATATCCTGACGCAAATCTTTTAGAATGACGTCTTCAAATTCCGGCTTGCCTTCCATGCCTTTGATCACGACGGGGATATCGAAAATGCCGATAGCATCAAGATGTGCCTGTGTCATACTGGATTTACTGGCAGTCAATATGCCTACAGGCGCGCTGCGACCCGTCATGTTATAAGCAAGCGGAACCTGAATCAGGCTGGAACTGAACACCGGAATGTTGACTGCCCCGGCCAGTTCTTTTTGAAACAGCGCCAGAAACCCGCAACTGCCGGTGATTGCGCGAACGCCTTCCGCTTCCAACCGTTTTGTCGCTTCGATAAACGGAGCGATAAATTCCGCAGTCGGATTTTTCAACAAGGTTTGAACCGTAGCACCCTGAACCGTTTCATAAATCACCGGAAACGGCAGGCTTGATGGGTTTTTGATATGACCGGGTGGCTTCGGGAACTTGCTATCAAGGCATAAAACGCCGATTGAAACTCCACAAATGTTCTGCCCGCCTGCGTGATGCGCCATAATCTGATCCTTGGGTTAAGTGGTGAACCTGTTAACTTGAAACGGTGAATAGTCGGCGTTTACCGGGCGGTTCAGCAACATATCCGTAACGACCTCGCCGGTTTTAGGTGCCATCATCAACCCATAGTGGCTATGTCCAAAAGCCGCGAACAGGCCTTTGTACGATGGAACCTCACCCAGAAACGGTAGGCTGTCGGGGGATGATGGGCGCACGCCTGACCATGATTTCACACCTTCAAGCTTGATGTCGGGCATGATCCGCTTGGCACATGACATCAGCATATCGATCCGTTTTTGGTTAGGGGGTGCGTCCAGCCCCGCAAACTCTGCAGTTCCCGCAATGCGCAAGCCTGCGTTCATCGAACTGGCGACGCATTTCAGGTCCATATCCATTACGGAATTGTTCAACCTAACGCCCGCATCTGGGAATTCGACATGATAACCGCGTTCCGCTTCCAGCGGGACCTTCACGCCCAACGGGGCCAGTAACATGCCGGACCATGCGCCTGCGGCCAACACAATCTTGGGGGCTTTATATACCCCTTCGGATGTCTCAACCGTCCACTCACCACTTTCATCCGGCTTTATTTGCGTAACATCAGCGTGCAGAAACTCTCCGCCCAAAGCGGTAAATTTCTGGAATAAAACCTGACCGATTTTACCCGGTTCCAGACTGCGCGCCTGACCTTTGGTCACAATTGCCGTTTTGAAATCCAGTGAAAGCGCAGGTTCCAGCTGTCGCAACTCTGCGCCATCAATTCTTTCGATCGTGGCACCTTTTTCCCTTTTCAATGCGTAATCTATCGCATCAATATCTGCTGCATCCGGATTTCGAAAAGCATGGACATAATAGCTGTCCTTGATCAGACCCTCAAACCCGGTGCCCGCCAACAGCTTTCTGTAAAGCGCGATGTTGTTTTGGTTCAAGGTTTCCATCGCATCGGACACCTCGCGCACACGCCGTATTTTACCCTGCTTCAAGAAGGTCCATGTCCATGGAAAAAGCCGTGGAAAATACGACGGCCGTATAAAGAGCGGCCCATCCTCTTTCAACAACCAGCCGGGAATATTTCGCCAAGCTCCGGGAACGGATTGCGGCACCACCGACCAAGGGGAAATAACACCCGCATTGCCGTAAGAGGCACCCTGTCCGGGTTCATCGCGGTCGATCAAGCGCACTTCAACGCCTTCTTTTACCAAGGCCAATGCCGTGCAAATACCGACAATTCCAGCCCCCACAATCGTGGTTTTCGGGTCTTTTGACCTGCTCATAACGATGCCTTTTTATGTTAGCCAGCACTTGGTGCAGGCGTATTTTCACGGCGTTGGCTTAAGACTTGTTGCAAGATAACAGGCGCAAACAACACCAGAGACAACAGATCACTGCTGCCGCTTGGCGCAACCAACAGCAACCCTGCAATCGCCATCAACAAGCGCCAAAGGCCCTTCAACGGTGTCAGGTAATATCCGGAAACGGCTGTGGCAATTGCGAAGACCCCCAGCGCACATGTTAGGGATACCTGCAAGAATGAGGTCAACGTGAAATATTCGGGTAGAACAATCAGCATTGTAGGTGCGTATACAAACACCATAGGAACCATCAACTTGCCCAAGCCCAATGTAAACGCGCTGATCCCTGTTCGAAATGGATTTGCGTTGGCAATACCCGCCGCAGCATAGGCCGACGCACATACCGGTGGCGTAATTTCAGAAATCACCCCGTAATAAAGTACAAACATATGGGTCGCCAATGGCGGCACGCCAAGCCCTGTCAGTGCCGGTTGGGCCACAGAGACCAACATAATATAAAGTGCAGTCGTCGGCAGACCAGCCCCCATCAGGATACAGGCAATTGCAATCATCACTAGTGACAGGAATTGCTGGATCGATGGTTGTGAAAAAGTATCAGACGGGATCCAACCCAACAGTGCGTGAAATAATACCGACATATCGGCAGCACCTTCGGTGACCATAAAGCCCAAACGAAAACCGATACCCGTGGTGTTGATCACGCCCACAACGATCCCCACGGCGGCCGATGCCGCCCCCACAGCCAGTGCATATTGCACACCAACATGGAAGCTGTCGAACAGTTCGGAAAAGCCTTTGCGTTCGCCCTTGTGCATCATGGATACGGCAACACAAGCCGCAAGTACTCCTGCGATCTCGGGCGAAAACCCTTCCCCGCTATAGGGTGACGCTTTCCAAAATATAAAGGCGAGTAGGCCAAAAGGTGCGATCAAAGTAAGCGGCTTTCTGAACGAACAAAATCCCACAACAATGCAGAGCGACAATCCCATAAAGGCCGCCATATTTGGTGAATAGCCGGAAAATAGGACAACCAGCAATGCGATCAAAGGAATGATTGTGAACCAGCCGCCGCGCCAAACTTTTATGAAGCGTGGTAATTCTTCCTTGGCGTAGGATCTTAGCCCCAAGCGTTTGGCGGTAAAATGCACGATCGACATCACACCGATGTAGTGCATCGTCGCAGGTACGATCGCAGCAATCACAATCGTTGTGTAAGGTACTTCAAGATACTCGGCCATCAGAAAGCTTGCAGCACCCATAATTGGTGGTGTAATTTGTCCACCGGCACTTGCCGCGGCTTCAACACCGCCCGCAAAATGCCCCGGATACCCCATGCGTTTCATATTAGGAATTGTCAGCGAGCCTGTAGATACGGTGTTTGCGATTGAAGACCCTGAAATGGTTCCGAAAAATGCGGATGACACAACAGAAACTTTTGCAGGGCCGCCGGTATATCTGCCCGCGAGCATCATCGCGTTGTCGACGAAAAACTGACCCAGCCCCATCCGTTGGGCCACCACACCAAACAGCACAAAGTGGAATACGACCGTGGACACGACCCAAAGAGTGACGCCAAAGATGCCTTCGAACGGGAAGTACATATTGTTCACGAACTGCACCCAATTCACACCCGGATGCCGCAAGATTTGTGCGGGCATATAGGGGCCAAACAAGGCGTAAGACATAAAGACAAGGATAATCAACGGCAGCACAAACCCGATGGTTCGGCGCGCTATTTCAAGAACTGTTAAAATAAGAATAGTGCCGAAAAAAACGTCAATTTTCGTGGGGTTACCTTGTCGCAGCATTTGTTCGGGAATGTCCAAACCAAAGCCTGAAAATCCTGTCCAGCTGAACCACAAAAACATCGAAGCCGCGATGCCCAACACCGCGAAAACCCAGTCATAAAGCGGGATATTGCCGGGTTTGAAAGTTGAATGCGGATTGTAAGCCAGATTATTCGCACTTTTGAACAATGGGAATCCGATGAAGATGAATAGGAAAAGACCCGACAAATGTATACCCATGTGAACGTAATCAACAGGTGTCCCAAATCCGGCCGTCCAAAGATGGTAAATAGCGAAAGCAACGGTAGCCCAGTAAATCACCCGGGTGATTTTCGGACCATTTTCACGCGTGTTCAACGACGTGTCGTATTTTTTCTCAATCTCTTCGAGGGTTTTTTGGTCTATTTCAGTGTTTAGGGACATGATGATCTCGGGCACATAATTGTTGGGGGTAAGCCGTATCAGAATGCCTTAAACGGGCTGTCGGCTGATGGAAAAAGGGCGGCAACTACGCCGCCCGATCTCAGGGAGATTACTTAAGCATGCCCATTTCTTTGTAGAAACGTTCTGCGCCCGGGTGCAATGGCACACCGATACCTGCAACACCGTCCAATGAAGTTTCCAGTGTGATCGCTTTACCTTTGGCGTGACCGTTATCCAACAGCTTGCGGGCTGTATCTGACCATAAGGCTTTGGTGATTTCATAAATCAGTTCTTCGTCCTGATTTGCGTTTGTCACAAAAATTCCGCTTACCGCCAATGTGTTCACGTCGTAATCAATACCGGCATAAGTACCTGCCGGAATTTGTGAACGAATGTAGTATGGAACGCTTTTATTGCCCATTGTGATCTCTTCGTCGGTCCAATTGTATAACTCCATGCCTTTGGTATTGTCCAACTGGATCATCGCGGCCACTGGTGTGCCTGCGGCATAGAAATAAGCATCCAACTGGCCATCAGCAATGCGTTCGGCACTTTGAGAATTGTTCAATTCCGCTTCATCGATGTTGTCTCGGTTCACACCGTGATCCGCCAGAATAAGCTCAACGGCGATTTGTGTGCCTGAACCCGCTTGTGCAATACCAACACGTTTGCCCTTCAGATCGGCGATACCGTTCAACTTGACACCTTTTGGTGATACCAGATGCAGGTCTTCTGGGTATAGGTTTGCAATGATACGAAGATCAGGTTTTGCATTGCCTTCGAACTTTCCGATGCCGTTATAGGCAAAGTGCAATGTGGCTGCACCCGACAGGCCCGCTTCCATTTGACCGGCTTGAATGGCGTTTACGTTATGTGCGGACGCATTGGTTGATTGCGCCATCGCCACAAGACCGGGAACGCCGCAGTTACCACCTTCACCACAAGCGCGAGAGCCCGGAGGGTTTGAGATCGCATTGGCAATAATGCCGCCAATCGGGAAATATGTCCCACCCGCACCACCAGTCCCGATGCGAAAGAATTTCATCTCTTGGGCCACTACAGATGTGCCCAACAATGCGGCGCCCAATACTGCGGCACCCGCTATTTTTCTAATTGTCTTCATTGGTATTCTCCCTTGTTAACTCTGCCGTCTTGAAACCATGATTTAGGGAATCAGATTGGCTTTCTATCCGTTAGAAGGACAATCCTAGACAAAAGCTTTATAAAGACAAATTTTAAATTCTTTGATATCCATAAATTTACCTTATACCCTAGACTATATATTGGAAAAACGGAAGCTATATCGTGAACCTAAAACAACTCACCGCATTCAGAGAAGTGATGCTGACAGGATCGGTATCCGAGGCTGCGCGGAGCCTATATCGCACACAACCCGCCATAAGCTTTCAGCTGTCCAGCCTGGAACGAGAACTTGGAAACCCCTTATTCATAAGGCGTGGTGGGCGCTTGCACCCCATGCCAGAAGCGCATTACCTGTTTGAAGAAGCCGGATCGATCTTGGATCAACTTTCGGTAACCGAGCGCAATATGAAAAGTCTGCACGAGTTAAAAAGCGGTATGCTCACGATTGTCTGCATGCCGGGCCCGTCTGTGTTCTTTTTACCCAAACTCATCAGTGAATTTGTCAAAGATCATGAAGATATCGATGTAAAACTTATCACCCGCACCTCTCGGCAAGTGGAACAGATTGTATCCTCGCAGCATTATGATGTGGGCCTTGCCGACGGAGATTTAACTTCATTGGCCTATACAAGCCTTGTGAAACATGATGTCGTTAATTGCGACTGCCTATGTGCGATGCCGATCAACGACCCCTTGGCAAAAAAGGATTTCATCACGCCTCAGGATTTGTCTGGGCGACCCATGTCCAGTCTCCATTCGGATCACCCCCTGAGTGTAAAAATCGAAAGCATATTCCAACAGGCAGGCGCAGAGTACAACCTACGTTTTGAAGCCCAGTTTTTCTTTCCGCTTTTTACGTTTGTGGAAAACGGATTGGCCTATGCCATTGTGGATGCCATCAGTGCCAATAGCTACAGTGTATACAGAGAGGGTAATGAAAAACTTATCTTCAAACCCATGCGCCCGAACATACATCTTGCAGTTTCCATCATGACCCCATCACACCGCCCAACTTCCAATTTGGCTAAAGCGTTTTCACAATTCTTGCGCACAGAATTGCGCTGTATTGCAAAATATGATCCAAACACGAAGACACCTTCGGCGGCTGAATGAAAGGCACATCCATGAACAACACCCCAGAATTGCTGTCTCGTTTTGTATGCGCAAACCTGATGACAGGTGCCACTCCGCTAGAGCCCCTGCATTGATTATCTTTTCATCTTGACGTTGATCTGTGGATCAAGCGCGACAATCTTAGCGAACAGGCCAACAAAGGTAGGAAAATCCATTGTGTATTACAATTTTGTTCATCCTTTGTAATGCCTTTATGCGTCCAATCACGATGTTATCTCTTTTTCAGATACAGCTGCCAATGAGGCCAATTCCCCCAAGGTGACGGGTTTCAGTGGCGCACGAATGCGGTATGATCCAATCTGCTCCGGGTGAATACCTGTTTCCTCGGCCAATATTTCAGTCACGGTAGCCCCGCAATAACGGCCCTGACACGGCCCCATACCGGAGCGCCCAAATGCTTTTGTTTGATTAGGCCCTTTGCAGCCTAATGCAACATAGCTGCGAATATCATCTGCGGTCACTTCTTCACATCGGCACACAATTGTTTTGCCTTTTGGGCGCAATATTTCGGGCGGCGGCGCATAGAGTGCATCAAGAAATGGGCGGATCGCTGCCTCTTTCCTGCGGCTCCGACGTAGTGCCCGCGTTTCCTTATCACGGGTCGTAGAGGTAATGATGTCGAGTAGAGCCAATGCATTGCTGGCCGCGATCCGGCCCGAATATTCAGCGACTTTCGCGCCCAGTATTCCCGCGCCGTCGCCCGCAATACTGATATTTTTGGATGAACTTTGTCCGAACGCATCTGTGATGGGATGAAAACAACGTTGTTTTTCGTCCCATCGGTGTTTCAACCCCAAAGAGCGTGTGATCTGTGTGTTGGGAACCACACCTTGATGCAAAAGAACCGTGTCTGTATCAATGCGGTGGGTACGGCCCTTTACGGTGAACGAAATTGCTTCGGCACGCTTTATGCCCAAGATTTCGATATTAGATGCTCCTTTATATCGAGCCACCCCTGCCTTGCGAATTTTCGCAATCAATTTCAGCCCTTTAAGCAACTGTTTCCAGCAAGGAAATGCCCCCCCGATATGGGACATTGCTCCGTAAAACTGGCCACTGGTTTGGGTTTCTATCATTGCCTTTGGCGGACGACCTGCCGCAATCATTTGGGCAGCTATCAAATACAGCAACGGGCCTGACCCTGCCAAAACCGCGTCGCGTGCCACAAGCCCGCTGGTTTTAAGCAGGATTTGAGCGGCCCCTGCAGTCATCACTCCCGGCAGCGTCCATCCGGGAAGCGGAATAGGACGTTCCAAGGCACCGGTTGCAAGCAAGATGTGGCTCCCGTATACCTGTTGCGCCACGCCGTTCTGGTTGAATGTAACAGCGCCATCGGTGCCAACTTTCCAAACCGTAGCATTAGGGCGGCAATCAATGCTCTTGGTGTCGATGTCTGCAGCCAAAGGTCGTCCAGCGGTGTAATCGCTGCCAAGTATGGTGTCTTGTTGTGCTGAAGCGCTTAAAATGTTTCGGTAAATTTGACCGCCCGGTGCGGACTGTTCATCCAGCAACATGACTTTCGCTCCGTGACCTGCCGCTTGTGATGCGGCGGCTAACCCTGCAGGGCCGGCGCCGATCACAATCAGGTCAGGTTTTTGAGGAGGCGTCATTTGAATTTTCCTTCTTGTAAATGCATCTGGGGTACGCGGGTCACATTAAGACCCTCGGTCACCGTTGTGACACAGGCTTGAACCGTGATTCCGTCAATTTCAACAAGGCAGTCGAAGCAGGTCCCCATCATACAAAACGGCCCCCTTTGCCGACCCGATACAGGCATCTGGCGAAACCATGTATGGCCAGCCGCCAATAATGCGGCAGCGACAGATGTGTTGGGAGCAGTGTAGATGCTTTCCCCGTCAAACGTAAAATGAACTTGCGCGTTAGGGTCTGTATTGGGGACAATCGGGTCAAACATCAAAACGCCCTTCGTTAAATACAGAAAGATCAGGAGCCGCATTATTGTTCATGATCCAGTCAGGCAGCAATTCCGCGTGGGCTGCGGCCAGAGTTATGCCGCTGTGGCATGTGATAAATGTTGCGCCAGGGTGTGTGGTAGAGTGCTGATAGATCGGCAAACCATCGGGGGACATGATCCGTAAGGCAGCCCAGCTGCGTACCATTTTTGCTTTCGCCAGATGCGGAAATACATCAATAGCGTGACGTGCCAAGCCAGCAATTGTAAGTACATCTTCAACATCATGAAGGCCGAGTTCAGCCTTGGATGCACCTATCTGAATCCCGCCTTCATTAACCTGTCGCAATGTGCCGGAAGGATGGTACAAAAAAGTAGGCAGTTTTTCAGTCACCATCAACTGCCCCTGTTGCGGGCGGATCGGGGCTCTGAAACCCAGTTTTGGCCCCAGATCAATCGCGCCAAGTCCCGCCGACAACACTACTTTTTCGCCATTCAACTGCTTGCCATTTTCCAATACAACCATGAAACCAGCGTCGGTGCTGGTTACATCAATGACTTTCGTACCAGTATGGATCACGCCACCCTTTTTTTGTACGGCACTGCTCAAAGCCTTGAGCAAGAACAACGGATTTACATGCCCATCTTCCGGGCAGTAGGTGGCCCCCAACACTTTGGGGCCGATTTCCGGGATCTGTTTTTTTAGGGCAACATTGTCCAGGACTTCAAAAGTGTAGTCACCATTGCTGGCGTTGCGCAGCGCCAAAAGCTTGGCAACCTGATTTTCCAGCTCCGCAGCGATGGTAAAATACTCGAAACCTCCCGTTTGGACGAGCTTCAGGTCAAATCCGGTTAGGTCCTGCAACTCTTGCGCAAAAGACGCCCAAAGCCCAGCCGAACGGCGTGACCATAGCGAATATTCCACGCAACCCGCCCCCTTGCCCTGCACCCAGACCAACCCGAAATTTCCACGAGATGCGCGGAAATCACCATCGGCCCCGTCCAGCACAACAACATCTTGCCCTTGTTTAAGCAGGCCGTAGGCGACAGACAGGCCAACAACCCCCCCGCCAATAATCATCGTCGTCATTAATTAACCCTTCCCGACAACTATCTTATCCAATCCATAGAAGCGGTCAATCGCATCACCCAAGCGTCAACTGATTGGCTTTGATCTTTGCTAAATTATAACCAGCGACACGCATATCTTTCATGCGCTTTGTTACCCATTTTTCGGCCACCTTGTGGGTATCTGATGTGCAGCTATCGTGGAAAACAGTTTCCCCTTCTTCTTTATAACAATTTATGCAAGATAGGCGATTGAGCCATCATTTCGTTTGCGCTTTATAATACTGGCCATAGCGGTACAACATCCCAAAAAAGTACAATATGTGTTGTACTTAGTCGACAAAATAGGCAAAAAAAGACAAAATGAGTGATAAACAAGCAGTCAAAGACACTCAAAAGAGTGTTGAAAGCCTAATAAAGCAAAGGAAGTCCCTTAATAGCAGGCTTTCCGTTGCACCTATGATGGATTGGACGGATCGGCATTGCCGATACTTCCACCGCCTGATGTCACGTCATGCGCTGCTTTATACTGAAATGGTCACAGCCCCTGCCGTGATCCACGGTGATCGCGATCGTTTGCTGGGATTCAACACAGCTGAACACCCCGTAGCCTTGCAACTGGGCGGCTCTGATCCCGCACAATTGGCCACGGCCACACGCATCGGCTGCGAATACGGGTATGACGAGATCAACATCAACATCGGTTGCCCATCTGATCGGGTGCAATCAGGCAGTTTCGGGGCTTGCCTGATGCGCGAACCCGATCTGGTTGCCGATTGCGTATCGGCCATGCAGGACGCAAGCACAGGGGCCGTGATAACCGTAAAATGCCGCATCGGTGTCGATGATCAAGATCCACACCAAGTGTTGCCGGATTTCATTGCCCGCGTCAAAGCACGTGGCATAAAAACCTTCGTCATCCACGCGCGCAAGGCTTGGCTTCAGGGCCTAAGCCCAAAGGAAAACCGTGATGTGCCGCCTTTGGATTATGACCTTGTACATCGGATAAAGGCTGACAATCCGGAACTGAATATCCACATCAACGGCGGTATTACCTCATTGGATCAAGCGCTTGAGCATCTTGATCGTGGCCTTGACGGCGTCATGATCGGGCGAACAGCTTACCACGACCCTGCCCCTATCCTGATCAATGCCGACAGCCGTATTTATGGTGCACCCGATCAAACAAGCATTGAACAAGCAGTCCTTGACATGCTGCCCTATATCGAAAATCACTTGGCCAACGGTGGCCGTCTGAACCAGATCACTCGCCATATGCTGGGCGCATTTACGGGTCGCGCAGGTGCGCGCCTTTGGCGGCGCATTCTGTCGGAAAGCGCCCACAAAGACGGTGCTGGCCCTGAATTGATCATAACGGCCCTTGAGGCCATAAAACAAAAAGCTGCCTGAAGGAATAAAATGCCGGACATCATGACCCTACTGCCGATTTTCATCATGCTGATCATCATCGGTGCATTCGCAGGCGTTCTTGCGGGCCTCTTGGGCGTAGGCGGGGGTATTATTTTGGTACCGGCATTTTACTATGCGTTTTCATCGCTGGGCTATAATTCGCCGCAGTTGATGCAAATTTGCCTGGCAACGTCACTGGCCACGATCATATTCACCTCGGTCCGTTCCGTTTCCAGCCACCACAAAAAAGGTGCAGTCGACTGGGACATCCTGAAAACATGGGCACCCGGTATCGTTATCGGGGCCTTCATAGGTGTGTTCATTGCAGCCAGCCTGCGTTCTGACACGCTTCTCATGATCTTCGGCACCCTTGCCCTGATCGTTGGCTTCTACATGGCGTTCAGCCAAGCCAGCTGGCGATTAGGTGAAGTCATGCCGACAGGCATCAAGCGCGCCATACTCAGCCCGATTATCGGTTTTCTATCCGTACTTATGGGCATCGGCGGTGGTAGCTTGGGTGTACCGATCATGACTCTGCATGGCCGCCCCATTCACCGCGCCGTAGCCACTGCCGCAGGCTTTGGTTTGATCATCGCAGTGCCATCCGCAATCACCTTTCTATTAACACCGATCCCGGCAGAAGGCCGGCCTCCCTTCAATATCGGCCACGTCAACATCGCCGCATTCCTTTTGATTATCTCGATGACTCTGCTCACAGCACCGTTAGGCGCAAAACTGGCCCATTCACTGGATCCAAAACCTTTAAAACGCGTGTTCGCCGTGTTTTTGATCCTTGTGGCTTTAAACATGCTGCGCAAAGCATATTTTGGATAAAGCCGCCTTTGATACACACGGTTGGGCCAAACTGCCCTACGACCCGAAACTGGCAGCATGGGTTGAACGAACGTCACCGCAAGCTATTCAGGCTGTAAATATTCCTGAAAACCGCGCCAATTGGTTGCGTTCACAAGGTACGTGGTTTGTCGGGGTTGATGTATTGGCGAATGCCACCCCCCTGACGGACCCCGTTCAGAAAGCTGCTGAATTTGCCATGGGGCAGAATCGATTTGACTGGGGTTTAGGGCAAATTTCAACCTGTTACAAAGGCTACCCTAAACAAGACGCGAACGAAACAGTTGGCATGTTCAACTACCGTCGAAAGCGCGACTTCGCCCATCTTGACGGATTAAAAGCCGTAGGTCCGAACCGCCGCCGCAAAATGGAAGAATTCCACGGTTTCATCCTCGGCATTCCATTGAATGAAACGCCGCCCCAAGCCGCGCCTTTCATTGTCTGGGAAGGCTCGCATCTGATTTTCCGTGACATGTTGGTAAAAACCTATGCAGGAACCGTACCCAAAGATTGGCACCGGATCGACATTACCGACGCCTACCAACAAACCCGTGCTGATATTTTCAATACCTGTAAACGGGTGGAACTGCACGCCAAACCCGGTGAAGCTTATATCGCCCACCGCTTCGCTCTGCACGGTATGGCGGCATGGGACAAGGACTTGGATGGCCCTGAAGAGGGCCGTATGATCGCCTATTTTCGCCCATTTTGGCAGACAGAAATGCAGGGATGGCTGTTGGGATAGCCGCAGAACTCAATCAGACGGAACTTACTGCGGGTAGCCTTATTTTTCAGGGCAGTTACACGTGCAACGTTATGCCTCTGTAACCTTAAAACGGCACAAACACATGTAAATCACAGTCGATTTGCCAATGAATTGCTTGTATAATATCATGGAAAACACGTATAATCAGTGCAAAGCCAAAGGAACCTTATGTCAGAACCACAAAAAGAAAACCGCCGCATTGTTTCCTCGCGCCACTTAGCCGAAGGTGAGCGGTGGGAAGCATCAGAAGTCGAATATGGTATGATCATTGCATATAACGCTTTCAGCCGCTGGATGACACGGTGCATGTCAGCGGCTGGCAACACCGATCTGACTGCGCTTGAAATACTGGTTTTGCATAACATCAACCACCGCGGGCGCGATAAACGGTTGTCAGATATTTCGTTTTTGCTGAATATAGAAGACACCCACACCGTCAATTACGCATTACGAAAATTGATGAAGATGGAACTTTTGATCTCAAACAAGCGCGGTAAGGAAGTGTTTTATAAACCGTCCCAAAGCGGCGAAGAGCTATGTGAAAAATACCGTATTGTGCGCGAGCAGTGTTTGCTGGCCGGACTAGATAAAATGGGCATGTCCGGCGAAGATATGCGCAAGCTCGGTACCAATTTGCGTGCCCTGTCGGGGCAATATGACCAGGCCAGCCGCGCAGCATCATCCCTGTAAGCTATCCGTTCATGGCGTTTGGCAGAAAGGTTACGATCTGCGGGAATATCGTGATCAACGCAACACCCAGTAAAAGCAACAGGAAGAATGGAAATGCGGCTTTTGCGATACGCAATATGTTGATACCGGTCAGGCCCTGAATAACAAACAGGTTAAAACCCACAGGCGGGGTGATTTGGCTCATCTCGACGACGATCACCAGATAGATACCGAACCACAAGGGGTCGATACCCACGGATGTAACCATCGGCATAATGATCGAAGTGGTCAGAACCACGACAGATATGCCATCCAAGAAACAGCCCAAGACCACAAAGAACACAGTCAGTGCCGCCAACAGCGCATAAGGGGATAGCCCCATACCACCGATCCAAGTGGCTAGATTACGCGGCAAGCCGGTAAAACCCATTGAGATCGACAGGAATGCTGCCCCCACCAGAATAAACGCGATCATGCACGATGTACGCGTCGCTGACATCACCGCTTCCCAGAACAAAGCCTTACTAAAAGAACCGGATGCCCAGGCCAAAACACAGGCAAGAACAACACCAAGTGCGGCTGCATCCGTTGGGGATGCAAGACCGCCATAGATCGAGCCGATAACCCCACCTATCAGCAAAGCAACCGGGATCAGGTTACGTGATGCTCTGATTTTCTCCATAAGTGAGAATTTGGCATCAACTTTCGGGATCAATTCAGGATTCATGATCGCCCGCAGGCCGACATAACCGGCAAAAAGCGAAATCAGCATCGCACCGGGCAAAACGCCCGCCATAAACAGACGTGCGATAGATTGCTCGGTTGCCACCCCATAAACGATCAAGATGATTGATGGTGGGATCAACAACCCCAACGTGGCAGAGCCCGCCAATGTCCCTATGATCAGACTTTCCGGGTAACCCCGCTCGGTCAATTCCGGCACCGACATCCGCCCGATAGTGGCGGCTGTGGCAGCAGACGAACCGGATACGGCTGCAAAGATGGCACAGCCCAAAACGTTCACATGCAACAAACGGCCGGGTGCACGCCCCAACCAAGGTGCTAACCCTGAGAACATATCCTGACTTAGCCGCGATCTCAGCAGGATTTCGCCCATCAGAATAAACAACGGCAAGGCGGTTAATGCCCACGAATGGCTGTGCCCCCAGAACGTGGTGGCCAAAACCAGACCGGCAGGTGCATTGGAAAATGCAACGATGGACACAAGGCCGACAAAGGCCAATGCAACCGCAACCCATACACCCATGGCCAAAAGGCCGATCAGCAGAAGAAGAAGCGTTAAAGCTATAAATGGATCAGACATATCAAACCTCGTCCGGTGTAGATAAAACTGGTTGTTTCGTGCGGATCAGATCAAACAATGTGTCGACCAGAGATATCCATAGAATGGTCAGACCCAAGCCAACAACACTTTGCGGATAAACCAATGGAATCGGAATAATACCCGGTGACGTATCATTGTAATGATAGCTTTCCATAATCATCTCGATCATGAACCAAAGCGCATAGCCAATCACCGAAATCGATAATATCAAAACGATGAACTCCAGTACCACCTGCATTTTAGTCGGCAATTGCTGGGTCACAAGATTCACCCGGATATGCCCGCCTTCACGCAACGTGTGTGCCAATGCCAAAAAGGATGCACCCGCCAGCATAAAGCCGGAAAAATCCGCATAAGACGGTATGGTTGACGGCAAGATGGGCCCGAACATACGTGTGGCGCCATTCAGTAGTATCTGGACGCTTACGAGCAGGCATATCGCGATGATAAGGCACCCCGCAACCAAGCCTGATAACCAGTATATTCTATCTAAAATATTTCGCATGGAACCCCCCTACAATAATATGAAAATGGCCCCCCGGATACGGGAGGCCACATTGTTTTGGTTTAGTTTTGGTAAGTGCTCAGAATTGATTTCGCAGCATCAGAAGCTTTTGCAGTCCATGTTTCCAGCATTGTCGCACCAATGCCTTCAAGGCCGGACTTCAATGCATCACTTGGATCATAGACCACCATGCCATTGTCAGCCATTACAGCGGTTTTGACTTTTGCCTCTTCAGCAGACATTTCCCAACCACGGGTTTCAGCTTTTGCGGCGGCATCCATTACAGCTGCCTGTGTTTCGGCAGACAGCTTGTCGAATACGCGCTTGTTAACAACAACGATGTTCTTTGGAACCCAAGCGTTGATCGGGCTGTAGTGGCTTAGGAAATCCCATGCAGAAGAGTTGGCACCAGTTGAAGGTGACGTAATCATCGCCGCAACCTGACCAGTTGAAAATGCTTGCGCAATGTCAGCTGCCTCGATTTGTACCGGTGCCGCCCCTGCCAATGTAGCAAGCTCTTCCAAGGCCGCGTTATAGGCCCGGAAACGCAGACCAGCTAGCTGATCAACTGTTGCAATTTCGCTTTTGGTATAAAGCCCTTGTGCAGGCCATGGCACGGAGAACAATGGCATCAGACCCTGTTCCGCAAGCAATTCAGTGATCACTGGTTTTTGTGCAGCCCATAATTTAGTGGCATCATCATAAGATGTCGCCACAAATGGTTGGCTGTCGATACCGTAAGCTGCATCCTCGTTAGACAGGCGTGATAGGAAAAATTCGCCGATCGGCACCTGACGCGAGCGAATCGCGTTCTTGATTTCGGAATGCGGGAACAGCGAACCAGCAGAGTGAACTGTAATATCCAAATCTCCGTTTGTCGCCGCGCGCACTTCATCGGCGAACTGGCTTATGTTTTGTGTGTGGAACGTGCTATCGCCATACGGCGTTGGCATATCCCACTTCTCGGCCATGACAGGTGAAGCAATCGCCATCATTGCCACAAAGGCTATTGTATATTTCATAAAATTATCTCCCAATTGGTGTCGTCGGCACTAACGCCGAATCTATTTGCTTTACATAACGTTTACATTTTGTCATCGTTATGTAAATAAATCAAGATTAATATAGAATCGGAGTTTGAAATGGGCGGCGATCACACTGGTAAATGGCAATTTTGGGTCGACCGTGGCGGCACCTTTACCGATATTGTCGGGCGAAAACCGAATGGTGCATTGGTTTCGCATAAACTGTTATCGGAAAACCCCGAACGTTACGTGGACGCAGCCGTACAAGGTATCCGTGATCTTTTGGGTATGGGCACAGAAGACCCCTTTAAGCCCGGCCGGATTGCATCTGTCAAAATGGGCACAACCGTTGCCACCAACGCTTTACTGGAACGCGCGGGCGAACCTGTCGTTTTATTCATCACCAAGGGCTTCAGGGATATGTTACGCATCGGTTATCAAAACCGCCCGAAGTTGTTCGATCTGGAAATTAAACTGCCAGAGCTGCTGTATTCAGAGGCTCATGAAGTGTCCGAACGTCTTGATGCATCGGGTACGGTTTTGGAACCTCTTGATGAAGTAACCGTAACTGCTGATCTGCTATCTGCATATAATGCAGGCTACCGCAGTATTGCTATCGCATTACTGCACGCTTACCGGAATGCTGAACACGAAGCCCGCGTGGCCGACATCGCCCGCGACATTGGTTTCACCCAAATCTCAACCAGTCATGAAACATCACGCTTGATCAAAATTGTCGGACGTGGCGATACAACAGTTGTTGACGCTTATTTGTCGCCGATTTTACGTAAATACGTGGATCAGATCTCATCCGCTTTGGATGTTGAAAATGGCGGTTGTGAGCGGTTGTTCTTTATGAAATCCGATGGTGGATTAACCGAAGCCAATATTTTCCAAGGCAAAGATTCCATCCTGTCAGGCCCTGCAGGCGGGGTTGTCGGCATGGTTGCCACTGCAGCAGAAGCGGGGTTCGATAAGATCATCGGCTTTGACATGGGTGGTACATCCACCGATGTCTGCCATTATGCCGGTACATTGGAACGTTCGTTTGAAACCGAGGTTGCGGGTGTGCGTATGCGCGCGCCCATGATGGACATTCACACGGTTGCTGCAGGTGGCGGTTCCATTTTGACCTTTCAGGATGGCCGTTATCAAGTCGGCCCCGAAAGTGCCGGCGCCAATCCCGGCCCTGCTTGTTATCGTCGTGGCGGGCCACTGACAGTGACAGATTGCAACGTGGTGATGGGGTGCTTAAATCCCGACCATTTTCCCAAAGTTTTCGGTGCAGGTGGTGATCAACCGCTGGACGCGGATGTGGTACGTGAAAAATTCACTGCCCTTGCGGCCCGAATCGCGAAAGAAACCGATATGCCGCAGCTGTCACCCGAAGAAACCGCAGAGGGTTTTTTGCAGATCGCTGTGGGCAACATGGCCCGCGCAGTAAAAAAAATCAGCGTTGAACGCGGCCATGACGTTACTGAGTATACGCTTGTATCATTTGGCGGCGCAGGCGGTCAGCATGCTTGTCGCGTGGCCGATGCTTTGGGCATGAAACGCGTGTTCATCCACCCGTTCGCCGGCGTTTTATCCGCCCTTGGCATGGGTCTGGCGGATGTGCGGGCCCTGCGTGAAGAACAGTCCGATCTAACACTTTCACAACTGAAACTGGCCCAACCCCGCCTTGATGCGCTTCGTGATGACGCAGTAAACGAAATCCTGCAACAAGGTGTTCCTGCAACAGATGTCAGTGCCACGGCCACGGTTCATGTACGCTACGACGGCTCGCATCAGGCACTACAGGTGCCCTTTGGCAATGCCGACGAAATCAAGTCGGCATTTGAAGCGGCTCATCATGCGCGTTTTGGTTTCACCGCGACCAACCGCGCAATTAAAATCGATATGCTGGCGGTTGAAGTCGTGGGTGAAATGGCTGACAAAGCTGCAGCATCTGTGGCCCTTGCAACCGATGCAAAACCCACCTCTGTTCCCTTGTTCTCGGATGGAAAGATTCAGCAATCACCCCTGATCCATCGCGATGCAATCCCCAAAGGCATGACTATAGAAGGCCCTGCCATTGTGACCGAACCGACAGGTACCAACTTGATACAAGATGGCTGGGGTGCGGTGCGCGATCATTTGGGGAATCTGATCGTCACACGCATAAAAGAACGCAAATCCGAACATGCACTTGGCACAAATGCTGATCCGGTTATGCTGGAGATATTCAATAATCTGTTCATGTCCATTGCCGAACAAATGGGCACCACATTAGCTCATACCGCTTATTCGGTGAACATCCGCGAACGGCTGGATTTTTCTTGTGCCCTGTTTGACGCTACAGGTGATCTGGTGGCCAATGCACCGCACGTGCCGGTTCATCTGGGGTCTATGGGCGAAAGCATTCGCACCATTATCCGCTTGAATGAAGACCGGATGAAACCGGGCGATAGTTATATGCTGAACGCACCGTTCAATGGTGGCACCCACCTGCCCGATGTCACGGTGATCACACCCGTTTTTGATAAGGCCGGCAATGAAATCCTGTTTTACGTCGGCTCACGCGGGCATCATGCCGACATCGGCGGACGCACACCGGGGTCTGCCCCGCCAGACAGTACCCATATCGAAGAAGAAGGTGTTGTGATCGACAATTTTAAAATGGTCGAAAACGGTGAACTGCGACTAGATGCAATCCGTGAAGTTTTATCATCAGGCCGTTATCCATGCCGCAATATCGACCAGAACATCGCCGATTTGGAAGCACAAGTCGCGGCCAATGCCACGGGTATAAAGGAAGTTCACCGAATGATCGACAATTTCGGCAAGAACACCGTGTTGGCCTATATGCGCCATGTGCAGGCCAATGCCGAAGCTTCGGTGCGTCGGGTTATCGGGCAGTTGACCGATGGTCACTTCATCTACCCGTTCGACCATGATGCGCAGCTTGAGGTGAAAATCACCGTCGATCGGGAAAACGGTCAGGCTGTTGTAGATTTCACGGGCACATCCGACCAACATTTCGGCAATTACAACGCGCCTTTGTCAATTTGCCACGCCGTTGTCTTATATGTCTTTCGCACGCTTGTGGGGCAAGACATCCCAATGAACGAAGGTTGTCTGAAACCGATTGAAATTATCGCGCCGGAGGGTTCAATGATCAATCCACGTTATCCTGCTGCGGTGATTTCGGGCAATACAGAAGTCAGTCAGGCCATTGCGGATTGTCTTTATGGTGCATTGAAAACCATGGCCGGCAGTCAGGGTACAATGAACAATTTCGTTTGGGGCAATGAAGACTTCCAGAACTACGAAACCATTGCAGGCGGCACAGGTGCAGGCCCCGGTTTCAACGGGGCGGACGCGGTGCATTCACATATGACCAATACATTGATGACTGACCCGGAAGTACTGGAAACGCGGTTTCCGGTACGGGTGGAAGAATTTTCCATCCGTCAGGGATCAGGTGGTGCCGGCCAATGGTCCGGCGGCAACGGTTTAATACGGCGCATACGCTTTTTGGAAGATGTAACCGTAACCACGCTAAGTTCGCACCGAATAACCCAAGCTTTCGGTGTCGATGGCGGGAAACCCGGAAAAATCGGGAAAAACAGTGTGATCAGGGCTGACGGGATTGTCGAGAAATTGCAAGGTAACGACAGCGCACAAATCGGAAAAGGCGATATTTTCCAGATGAAAACACCGGGCGGTGGCGGTTGGGGGAAGCCCTGACGACCTATGCGGTTAAATGCGTCAAGGTTTCAAATCATCCCGCGCCACTTGCTGCCCCTGACCGAACATATCAATAGCTGTGACAATCCTTGAAAAACTGTCACGGGCGCGATCAACCGAATGACGCGCCCGAAGGTAGCCGTGTACCAAACCCAATTCGTTAACCCAAACTGCCTGCCCGCCTGCATTTCGAAGGGCGGCACAATAGTCTTCGCCGTCATCACATAACGGATCACATTCAGCCGAAAACGCAACAGTTGGCGGCAGCCCCGAAAAATCACTGTCCGATAAGGGGGCGTATGTTGCATCTTTTGAAACATCCGCACCTTGTGTTCTGATATCCGCATAAAAATCCATGTCGGCACGGGTCAACATGGGCGCATTGGCATGAACCGCATATGACCCGCAGTCCTTGTTTTCAGCCAGTGTTGGATAAATCAGCACCATACCCGCAACCCGGTTATCCGTTCTGCGGGCTGAATGGGCCACAGCCGCCGCAAGATTACCACCTGCACTGTCCCCAACAAGAACCAATGGTAGCTTGTATTTACCTGCAGCCCACTGAAATGCTGTCAGACAATCGTCATATGCCGCAGGATGCAGGTGTTCGGGGGCCATCCGGTAATCGACCGATACCACGCTAAATCCAGTACGATCACAAATCTCGGCACAGACATCATCATGGCTTTCCAGCCCGCCAACGACAAAGCCACCGCCGTGAAAGTATAAAACAACGGCAGTCGCTGCGGCATCAACTTTTTGATAACAGCGCACAGGTACACCATCCGCCAGATTGTCTTTTGCATGCACACCTTTGGGGTATTTGCACCGAAATGCGCGGCACAACTTGTCGTAAACCTCTCTTTGGCCTTCAACGCTTAGATTGATTGCGTCAGGAGGATAGTAACTTTCGGCTTTCCGTATGAAGCCCCAGGTTTGCGCATCTATCAATTTTGAATAATCCGCTTTTTGCATGATATTTAAACCGAAGCCTCCAGCAAATGCTGCGAATAAGGATGCGTAGCCTTCATTGCACGCAAGGCCGCCACATCCATAATCTCGACAATTTCACCATCCTTCATCACCGCCAACCGGTCACACATATGTCCCACCACGGACAAATCATGCGACACCATCAGATAAGTCAGCCCGTGTTCAATCCGCAAGTCCGCCAACAGGTTCAGGATTTCCGCCTGCACTGACACATCCAGCGCCGAGGTCGGTTCATCCAGCAACAAAATCTCCGGTTCAGGGGCCAAAGCCCGTGCAATCGCCACCCTCTGACGCTGCCCACCTGACAATTGGTGCGGATAACGAAAGCGAAACTTTGCGCCCAACCCCACATCATCAAGCAGTTTCACCACACGCGCGTCAATATCGCTAAAGCCGTGTAAATGCAGGGTTTCGCCCAACACCTGATCCACGGAATGGCGTGGGTGTAACGATGCATAGGGGTCTTGAAACACCATTTGCACCTTTTTGTAGAACGTCTTTTCACGGCGCCCCTTAATCACGTTGCCATCTACCGTAATATTACCGCTCCAGTCAGGGGCAAGCCCTGTGATCGCACGCAGGATCGTCGATTTTCCCGACCCGCTTTCGCCCACCAGACCAAAACTATCACCGCGTTTCACCGCGAACGTCGCCCCCTTGACCGCATCAACACGATCACGACCATTACCGAACCAGACATTCAGGTTTTCAACGCTTATCATTGTCATATTCGGCCACTCACACTTGGGGCCTCTGACCATGCAGGATCGCGCTGCAACACCTCTAGGCGCGCACGCGGTTCATCCAGACGCGGCAAAGAATTCAACAATCCTTGGGTATAGGGGTGTTTTGCCTCACGCAGTTTATCCGCATCACACACTTCCACAATGCGGCCAGCATACATAATCAACACGCGGTCACAAAAATCCGCAACCAAGTTCAGATCGTGGCTGATAAAGATCAACCCCATTCCGCGTTCCTTGACCAGATTATCCATAATATCCAGAACTTGACGTTGCACAGATACATCCAATGCCGAGGTCGGTTCATCCGCGATCAGAATTTCAGGATTCGGGATCAGCATCATCGCAATCATAATGCGCTGCCCCATGCCGCCCGACATTTCATGCGGATAGGCCCGCATAACCCGTTCGGGGGCGCGAATTGAAACCGCTTCCAGCATTTCAACAGCCTTGGCAAAAGCCGCTTTTTTGTTCACCGCATTATGCAGCATATAAGCTTCCATAATTTGCGCCCCGATAGTCATCACCGGGTTCAGTGAAAACTTCGGGTCCTGCATCACCATCGAAATTCGCTGCCCGCGCACCGCGCGCATATCACGCTCGGACTTTTGCATCAGGTCTTCGCCTTCCAGCGAAATCTGATCGGCAGTCATAATCCCCGGTGGGCGGATCAGGCGTAAGATAGACCGCCCCGTCAATGATTTACCAGAACCGCTTTCGCCCACAATCCCCAGCCGCTCACGGCCCAGCGTGAACGACACGCCACGTACCGCGTCAAACACCCCGTGACGTGACGGAAATTTCACCCAAAGGTTTTCAACATCCAGCAGCGTCATGTTTCGGCATCCTTCGGATCAAGTACATCGCGCAGCCCGTCACCTAGCAAATTAAATGCCAATGACACGGTGAAAATAGCCAACCCCGGCACAGTGGCCACCCACCAGCTGTCCAGAATAAACCGGCGTCCTTCGGAAATCATCGCCCCCCATTCAGGTGAAGGTGGCTGCGCGCCAAGGCCCAAAAACCCAAGACCAGCGGCGGCCAGAATAATACCCGCCATATCCAGTGTCACCCGCACGATCAGCGATGAAATACACAGGGGCCATATGTGTTTGGTGATAATCCGTAAAGGCCCCGCCCCTTGCAGCTGAATAGCACTTATATAATCTGATGACCGAATAGTAAGCGTCTCGGCACGGGCCATCCGCGCATAAGGCGGCCATGCGGTGAGCGAGATCGCCAGCACCGCATTTTCAATGCCTGCACCAAGGGCTGCAACAAAAGCCAGTGCCAGAACCAAACGTGGAAAGGCCAGAAAAATATCCGTGATCCGCATCAATATGGTATCTGTCCAGCCACCAACGTAACCTGCAACGGTCCCCACCAATAACCCCGTGACAGGGGCAATCAGGGCAACAAGTCCGACGATAAACAGGGTAATCCGCGAACCGTAAATCAAGCGACTTAAAATATCCCGCCCCAGACTGTCGGTTCCTAAAATATGCCCGTCCGCGTTCAGACCTTGCAAGCGATTTGCCAAAGTTTGTTCAAATGGATCATGCGGTGCCAACAACGGGGCTGCAATTGCGACAAAAATCAAAAAGATCAATATCCACAGCCCGATCATTGCCATGGTGTTTGATCGAAACGACAACCACCCCTGATAAGCCGCGGCATACCGCGCGTGCCTGCGCGATGTCGGCGTGTCGGTCAGCAACCACGCGCGTAAACTTTGTGTTTCGCTCATATCCAACCTCTATTTCGCACGTGGATCAAAAACCTTGTATAAAAGGTCAGAAAAAATATTCAGCAGCACAAAGACCAGCCCGACAACCACAGTGCCGCCCAGCACCGCATTCATATCCGCAGATAAAAGCGCTGTGGTGATGTATTGCCCGATACCCGGCCATGAAAAGATAATCTCGGTCAGAACCGACCCTTCCAGCAGGTTGGCATAACTAAGTGCTATCACCGTGATCAGCTGCACTAGAATGTTCTTGAACGCATGCCGCCAGATCACGGCGGTTTCAGACATGCCTTTCACGCGCGCGGTGACGATATATTCCGCACTCATCTGTTCCAGCATGAACGAACGCGTCATGCGGCTGATATAGGCCAGACTGTAATAACCCAGCAGGGACGCGGGCAAAATGATATGGCTGAACGCGTCTTTGAACACATCCCAATTGCCGTCCAAAATGCTGTCCAGTAGGATCATCCCTGTTACGGGCGGTACGATATCCACATAAAAAATACCCACACGGCCCGGGCCACCGACCCAGCCAAGGATGCCGTAAAACACCAAAAGCCCCATCAAACCCAGCCAGAAAATCGGCATTGAATAACCCACAAGCGCGATGACACGCGCAATCTGATCAATCCATGAGCCACGCTTGACGGCGGCAACCACACCCAACGGTACGCCCAGAATGATCCCCATCAGCACCCCAAGCGTGGCCAATTCCATCGTCGCGGGGAACACCCGTTTTATGTCATCCACTACGGGGCGCGCATTCAGCAACGAGTCACCAAAATCGCCGTGCAGAACATCCCAAACATAATAGAGAAATTGCACCAATATGGGCCGATCAAGCCCCAATTGTTGATAAGCTGCATCATAGGTCGCCTTGCTCGCCTGTTCGCCGACAATAGCCAAAACAGGGTCGATTGGCATCACGCGGCCGATGATGAAGGTTATAAACATCAGACCCAACATCGTCACGGCTATCGAACCTAGCGTGCGCAGTATGGTCAGGATCCAAGGTGGGAAAGGCGCACGTTTGCGCGCCCCCCCATTGTTATCGGTCAATGCCATTTATTTTGTTACAGGCCAGTAAGACACAGCCGTGATCGCACCACCAAGGTTCAGGTTTTGAACGCTTTCACTGCGCCCGGTTTGTTCGATCTTCTGGAACATCACCGCGAATGGTGAAATGTCACGGAATTCAGCCTGAATGTCCTGATACATCTTGGCACGTACATCACGGTCACCCTCTACAACGGCAGCGGATGTTTTTTCAGTCAATCCGCCCGTATCCCAAGCATTGCGCCAAGCCAACAAACCTGTCGCTTTGGCCTCATCCGTGTTCACGGGGTTAAATGCGAATGTGCCTGCATTTGTGTGGGGGTCAGGATAGTCAGGGCCCCAAGCACCCATATAAACATCCAATTCACGGGCGCGGTAACGACCCAGAATTTGCTTGGCGGTACCGACTGTGATGTTCAGCTTAATACCCGCCTGCGCCCAGATATTTTGCAATGATTGGGTGATTTCTACACGTTCTTGCGCTTCACGCACACCAACTTCCAACTCCATTCCTGAAACGCCCGCTTCAGCCAATAGGGCTTTGGCTTTTTCAATATTCAAGCTGAATGGATTTTCATCCACAGCACCCAGATATGTGGCCGGCAAGAAATTTTGGTGGATAACATACTGGCCTTTTAGAAAGCTGTTTTGCATACCTTCATAATCGACCAGATATTTGATCGCCTGGCGCACTTTTGGCTTTGATAGCTCAGGGTGTTTCTGGTTCAATGAAATATACATTAAACGACCCCGCAGTTCGTCATCAATCGCAATACCGTCACCACCACGTGCACCGGCAATATCTTCGGGGTTCAGGTTGCGGGCAACATCAATGTCACCGCGCTCCAGCATCAAACGCTGTGTGGCACTTTCTTGTACGTGGCGAACAATCACGCGTTCCATCGCAGGTGCACCCGCGTAGAAATCAGCATTTGATTTCAACGTTACACTGTCGTTTGGCTTCCAGCTGACCAATGAATAAGCACCGGAACCGGCTGAATTGGTTTTCAGCCACGTGTTGCCCATATCGCCGTCAACTTCGTTGGCCATAACGGTTTCTTTATCGACAATACCGCCAATAGTCGACGTCAGACAGTTCAATACGAAAGACGTCGCATAACGCTTGTCGGTTGTGATCGAAACGGTGTTGCCGTCAACCTTGATCGTGTCATTGGCATTCTCTGCAGTAAAACCGAACTGTGTCAAAATAAACGACGGTGTCTTGTTCAATATAACCGCACGGCGCAGTGAAAACGCGGCATCTTCGGCGCGCACAGGATTGCCCGAATGGAATTTTACACCCTCGCGCATAGTGAATGTGATGGTCTTGCCATCCTCGGAGACAGTCCAGCTTTCCGCCAGATCAGGCTCATAGCCCGCTTTTAGGTTCAGTGGATCAAAGTTGACCAGTTTGCCGTAAATATTACGGCTAACGTCAGAACCCGCGAATTCGAAACTTTCCGCAGGATCAAGTGTTGTGATGTCGTCAATACGGTTGGCGATCACCAGCATGTTGCCGGGTGTTTCCGCAAATGCCGCAATGGATGTTACACTGACAGCAACGCCGATCGCGGTGCCCATCAGTAATCTGTTAAATGCATTCATAGTTAGAACCTCTCCTATTGGTTTCATGTTATGCTGCGCGCTTACGTGGGGATTATTCCCCCCATGTTTTCTCCAGAACGCGCAGCCAGTTTCCGTGGCAAAGCTTGGTCATTAACGCATTGTTAAACCCATGCTCCACCATCGCCTGTCTTAAGTTGGGCAGATCAGCCACAGTTGTTACATCCTGCGGCACAATCGCCCCGTCATAATCCGAACCAAGACCAACACGATCTTCGCCCAAATGCTCAATCAAATAATCCAGATGCCGCAGCATCTGCGAAAGCGGCACATCCGCCAGCATCCGACCATCATCGCGCAGGAATGCTGCCGCAAAGTTCAAACCAACCATACCGTCGCTTTCACGAATGGCAGCCAGTTGACCATCGGTCAAATTCCGTGAATGCGGACAAATCGCATGCGCATTTGAATGCGTGGCCACCAGTGGCTTCGTCGAATGGCGTGCCACATCCCAAAACCCGGCTTCATTCAGATGGGATAAATCAATCATGATCCCCAGTTCATCACAACGCTTCACCAACCTTAACCCATGATCGGTCAGCCCTGAACCGATATCGGGACTACTTGGGTATCGAAACGGTACCCCATGGCCAAAAATGGTTTCGCGACTCCACACTGGCCCCAATGAGCGTAGACCGGCCTGATACAATACTTCCAAAGTGTGCAGATCGGGGTCAATCGCCTCGGCCCCTTCAATATGAAAAATAGCAGCCATAATCCCGGCCGCCATAGCCCCGCGTATGTCCGCTGCAGTACGGCAAACCTTCAGATTTCTACGCTTTTCCAGATCGAACAGAATGGCCGCCTGTGACATCGCCACGGGCAAAGCATCTTCCCAATCTATGGGTTCTGGCAATGGTAAATCGTAAGTGGGTTGGCTCATCGCATCGACTTTTTCTTCACGATCAATCGGTGATGGTATGTAAACTGCAAAAAAGCCGCCAGCAAATCCACCGGCATTTGCTTTCACAAGGTCAATAGCCCCGTCGCGCCCCGTCGCAAAGGTATCCGTCGCAGAGAGCCCCCCCCCGCGGTAAATTTTCAACAATACATCATTGTGCCCGTCAAAAATACCAGGTGTCAGATAATCAGCCAAAGCACCCCCTACTAAAACTTAAGTCGTCAACCTACATTAGAATTGCTCATGGACAAGAAGAAACAATATGAGATATAATCATATGCCTATGAGGATTCCGCAAAGGATACGATAATGCCTGCCAAATCCTGGCACAGTTTGCCTGAATATCAAGCGCTACGCGCATTGATGCAAGGCGGCACAACCACGGCTGCCGCCCAACAGCTGGGCCTGTCGCAATCAGCCATCAGCCGCTCAATTTCCAGCCTTGAAGCCCGCACGGGGCACATGCTGTTTGAACGCGAAGCGGGCCGCTTGCGCCCGACTCAAGAAGCCGTACGCCTGAATCGCCGCCTTGATCCGCTGTTTGCCGCATTAGACCGTATCGACGGGCCGACAATCCCCGTGCAGGAAACCTTGCGCATCATCGCGCCACCCACTTATGCCCACCGTTTCTTGGTCACCCACATCACCAGCTTCCTGACTACAAACCCGCATTTCTACGTCAGCCTAGAGGTCAATACATCAGACGAGGTGATCCGCGGTATCCTTGACGACCGCTTTGATCTGGGCGTCACTGGCGTGGAACTCAGCCGCGACGGGGTCAAACTACTGCCTTACCGCATCTCAAATGCGGTTTGCGTGATGGCATCAGATCATCCGCTGGCCAATAAGGCGGAAATCCACCCGCAAGACCTGAACAACCAACCGTTCATCGCACTGACCTACCGCCATGCAAGACGCACCCAGCTTGATAAAATCCTCAGCCAGTCGCGCAGTGCACCGCGCATCGTGGCCGAGGTCTCTACATCTTTTGCCGCCGTCGATCTTGCTAAAGAGGGCCTGGGTCTTGCGGTGGTTAATCCTTTTCCGGTTTACCACTACCGATCAGATGATCTGGTCTTCCGCCCCTTCGCTTCACAAATTGAATACCGCAGCTATTTCGCCACCTCGGCCCAACGCCCTCTTCCACGGGTTGCACGCGCCTTCATACGGCATCTGCGCCTGCACACACCAGCCGACCCATTTTCACGCAAAGGCTAGATTTACTGAAACCCCACATAAGACAGTGCCGTGTCAGAATACTTGCTACCCTCATAAACCTGATCGATCGTCAGCTTGACCCATGTCGCCGATACTTGCGTTGGTAACTCAAAGCTTTGCGCGCTCATTCTGTCGCGCAAGCTGATCTTAAACTTCACACCCGTTGACAGCTCAATCTGCAACTTCGCCACACGGCTGTTAGTTCGGAAAGTTTTTTCAGTGCGCGTATAACCAGTGTTGAAAGTCATGCTTGAAAAGGGTTTTTCCGAGCCAAAGTCAAACAAAACCCACTCACCTATTCCATAACCCTGCTTATTTTCCACCCAAGCCGCACCATCCCTACGCATCAGGTTTCGCATCCGGTAATTATACTTCCCCGACCCTTGCGGGGCTAACATCGAAGACGCGCATATACGCCCCGTAGCCACATTATCGCATTCTGCCGCCCCGTTTAACGGCAGCGGGTTATGACCCGATGTCTGGGCTGCGGGTTTAGGTGGTTCCGGTTGTACCGTAACAGTGTCCGCCGGCTTAGATAAAAGAGCGGAAAAATCCTCATGCTCCATCAAAGAAAAAACCGAAATGCCACGATTAAAAGAGCTTTGCGAATCTTGTGTCAGCCCGCCTTGATTGTGTAGGGCCACGACCTCAAAGTTCAGATTAAAGATTAATGAGCCGGAACTGCCCCCCAATGTGTCACAACGATGCCGGAAATAAACCTGCGCATAGGGTTCGGGTGCATAGGCCTTACACCGAAACCGCGTCAGCCGTTTGGGCATGCCCGCAGGGTGGTGGATGATAAACAACGATTGATTGGCTTTGGCCTTGTGCGGTTTTAATTCAAAATAACCAAACCTGTCACCCGGATTGTCTTGCACCCGCAACAGTGCAAAATCCTTATCATAGTTTGCCGCAATAGGCGTCACATCCACCTCATACTTGGGCGCATCGTCTTGGTCTTCGCGCAGGTAATCAAAGACGGCAATGGATCGTATCACTTTCACGTCCTTCTTCATGCCGGGTATACAGTGATAATTGGTCAACAAAATATCCACCGCGATCAGATTGGCGGTACAGGTAGAAACATACCGCTCCCCGCTGCCATCTTCCAACAACATATCCAATCGCGCGATCGGCGCCCCAAATTGGCGATAACGGTCATCCGCATTGAACTCCGATATAGGCTCAAAGGCACCGCCCTTTTGGGCCGTAATCAGCGCATCATTACCGCCCGTGGTTTGGTTGGGGACCAGTAACAACTGGCCAAAACTGCGCTCTGGAAACTTGTATTCAGCCGCAAAGGCCAAGCCTGCCGCAAACAGACACACACCCCCGACGACCACGTTTAATAAGCCCGTTCGGACCATCTTGCAAATACGGTATGCCAACATATCCCCCCATATCGTGACCTGCATAATAACCGATAAACCGGCATCTTCCAATGAAGCAATGGTTCATTCTCGTGCAAGGGCCAGAGCCATACTTGCATAACGCACGAAAAGTGCCATGTTACCCACATGACAACCGATCAAATATTATTATTCAGCCTTTTCGCCTGTGTTTTTGCAATGCTTCTTTGGGGGCGGTGGCGTTATGACCTGGTCGCTTTCTCCGCCCTTCTGATCGCTTTGGTTCTTGGTCTGATCCCGACAGAACTTGCCTTTTCGGGCTTTGGCCACCCCGCAACGGTGATTGTCGCCCTTGTTCTGGTCATTTCGCGTGGCTTGCAAAATTCCGGCGCCATTGATCTGATCACCAAACGCCTGATTGATACGGATCGTACCGTCAGCGGGCATATTACGGTGATGAGCAGCGTCGGTGCAATCCTGTCGGCCTTTATGAACAATGTTGCGGCCATGGCGCTGTTGATGCCCGTCGACATTCAGGCCGCCGCCAAAGCGGGCCGTATGGTCAGGGCAACGCTAATGCCGCTTTCATTCGCTACAATCCTTGGCGGTATGGCCACATTGATCGGCACCCCGCCCAACATCATCATCGCGTCATTTCGTGAACGCGCAATCGGCGAACCTTTTGCCATGTTTGATTTCGCCCCTGTTGGCCTGACCGTTGCTATTGTTGGCATTCTATACGTCGCAACCATCGGTTGGCGGTTGATGCCAAAAGGTGAAAAGGTTGCGGCAGATCAGGCGCAACACATCGGTCTGGACGGTTATGTGGCGGAACTTGTTATCCCCGTAAAATCCAAGGCCATCGGCAAGATGGTGCGCGATCTCTACCCGAATGCCGATGAAGATGATGTTGCCATTCTGGGGGTCGTGCGCAACGGTGTCCGGCTTGGCGGCTTTGGTGCACGCGTGGTACTGCGGGCCAATGACATGCTGGTGGTCGAGGCAATGGCCGAAGATATCGATCAATTTCGCGGCTCTGTCGGTCTGACCTTTTTTGGCGAACAACCCAGCGGAGAAACCGTAACAGGCGGGTTGGAGCTGCTGGAAGTTGTGGTGCCGAGTGACGCGCGCATTACCGGCCGCTCGGCGATTTCACTGCGGCTTCGTGCACGGCGCGGCATCGCTCTTTTGGGCATCTCGCGTCAGGGCAAGCGTTTCACCAACCGTGTGCGCCACGAACCGGTGCGCGCAGGCGACATTCTTTTGCTGTTGGGCTCACCCGACGCTTTGTCCGATGCAATCAACTGGCTGGGGGTTCTACCCTTGGCGGAACGCGGCCTTAACGTGACCCAACACAACCGCGCATGGCTGGCAATCGGAATATTCGCGGCTGCAATTGCGGTTTCGGCCTTTGGCCTTTTGTATCTGGCCACCGCACTGGCCATTGTTGTAGTACTTTATGTGTTCCTGAATATTGTTCCCATACGCAACCTCTATGACCATATCGAATGGCCCGTCATCGTTTTGCTGGGCAGTATGATCCCGCTGGGTGTTGCACTGGAAAACTCCGGTGGCACCAAAATGATTGCTGAAAGTATTATCGACGTTACCGCAGGCCTGCCGCCATGGGCAGTGCTGACCGTATTGATGATTGTGGTGATGACCCTGTCGGACGTGCTTAACAACACCGCCACCGCCGTCATCGGCGGACCCATTGCAGTTGATGTGGCACATACCCTTGGCGTCAGTCCCGACCCGTTCCTGATGGCCGTGGCCATCGCCGCATCCTGCGCATTCCTGACCCCCATCGGCCACAAGAACAACACGCTGATCATGGGCCCGGGCGGCTACAGTTTCGGTGATTACTGGCGCACTGGTCTGCCACTGGAAATCCTTGTGGTCGCAGTGGCCGTACCAATGATCCTGCTGGTGTTCCCGCTCACCCCTTAGACACAAAAAAACCGCGCATCAAATACGCGGTTTTTCTGATTTTTTTAGAACTGTGTTTAGTTCAGTGCCGCATCGGTAATCTCATGCGTCCAGGCACCAACAGGTTGCTTGGTAATCACAGGATCGGAACCGCCGCCCAACAAGCTGTCGACAGTACGTTGGAAATCAGCCGGATCAAGCGCACCGTTGGAACCCGCAGTCAGCTTGGCGATCTCGCCCATCATCCGCTTCTGATGTTTTTCGGTTTGCGCACCTGACGCGTCATTGTCCAGCACGATACCAGCGGCTTCATCAGGATTGGCCTCGGCATATTTCCAGCCCTTCATCGACGCACGCACGAAACGCACCATCTTATCCTTGAATGCCGCATCTTTCAGGTTTTCACCCAAAACATACATACCGTCCTCAAGTGTTGCCACGCCTTGGTCTTCATATTTGAACACCACCAGATCGTCCGCAGACAACCCAGCATCAATGATCTGCCAATACTCATTGTAAGTCATAGTCGATACACAGGCCGCCTGACCCTGCAAAATCGGGTCAACGTTAAAGCCCTGCTTCAGAACTGTCACGCCACCATCTGATCCATCAGTCGCCAGACCAAGCTTGCTCATCCAGCTCAGGAACGGATATTCATTGCCGAAGAACCAGACACCCAGTGTTTTGCCCGCAAAATCCGCAGGCGATGACACGCCCGCATCCTTACGACATGTCAGCATCATGCCTGACGATTTGAACGGTTGTGCGATATTCACCAGATCCAAACCTTTTTCGCGTGATGCAAGTGCAGAGGGCATCCAGTCCAGAACAACGTCGGCACCACCGCCCGCAATCACCTGCGCGGGTGCAATATCAGGACCGCCCGGTTTGATCGTCACATTCAGGTCTTCGTCACTATAAAATCCCTTGTCCAAAGCCACATAGTAGCCGGCGAACTGTGCTTGGGTCACCCATTTCAGCTGCAAACTGACATCATCGGCCGCTTGGACCACCGAGGCACCTACAGCCAGAACACCTGCAAGTGCCGTTGTTAATAATTTGTTCATCCTTATTCTCCCTTGTTGAACTTATATTTATATATTTCACTCATCACCGTTGCGATGGATGCCAGAAGGTTACCCCCTTCTCGATCAAAGCCACCGCCCCGTAAAATGCCGACCCCGCAAGGGCCGCCACTGTAATTTCCGCCCAGACCATATCCAGTGCCAACCGTCCGACCTCTGTCGATATCCGAAATCCCATACCCTTGATGGGCGAGCCAAAGAACTCTGCCACAATGGCCCCAATCAGTGCAAGTGTCGAACAGATTTTCAGGCCGTTGAAAATAAATGGCATCGCGGCAGGCAATCGCAATTTAGTCAACCCTTGAAAATAACTGGCACCATAAGTCTGCATCAGATCGCGTTGCATATGATCAGACGCTTTCAACCCTTCAACCGTATTTACCAGCATAGGGAAAAATACCATCACCACCACCACAGCCGCCTTTGACTGCCAGTCAAACCCGAACCACATCACCAGAATCGGTGCCATACCTACAATCGGCAGGGCAGCCACAAAATTGCCCACAGGCAAAAGCCCGCGCTGCAAAAACGGTGATCGATCAACCGCGATCGCGGTCAAAAATGCCGCCCCACAACCGATGATATAGCCCGATAACGCACCCTTCATAAAAGTCTGCACAAAATCGACCCACAGGATCGGTAGACTGTTTGCAAAGCGCACTGCAATGGCCGAGGGCGCTGGCAACAGAACCGGGCTAATGTTCAGGCCGCGCACCATGCATTCCCACAGAACCAAAAGCGTGATCCCGAATATTGTCGGCACCACCAGTGATATAAGTCGCGTTTTCGGACCCTTGGACAGTTTTACATTCACGGCCCACATCGCGGCCCAAAATACCAATGCCCCTAAAATCCAACTCATCGCAGCATCCCCATTCGTTTCAGGGTGATGTTTTGCAATAACCCAATCAGGGCTACCAGCGCGGCAGCCAATACCGCTGCCGAAATCAGCGCACTCCAAATCTGAATAGTTTGCCCGTAATAACTACCTGCCAACAGACGCGCACCCAATCCGGCCACAGCCCCCGTCGGCAACTCGCCCACAATCGCGCCCACCAATGAAGCCGCCATCGCAATCTTCAACGACGGGAACAAATATGGCATGGAACTGGGCAAACGCAGCTTCCAGAACATCGTCGGCTTTAACGCGCTCCACGTGCGCATTTGATCCAGCTGCATCGCATCGGGTGATCGCAGCCCTTTCACCATACCCACAACCACAGGGAAAAACGACAGGTACATCGAAATGAACGCTTTGGGCAGCAAGCCCGATATGCCGACCGCATTCAGCACCACGATAATCATTGGGGCCACCGCCAAAATCGGAATGGTCTGGCTGGCAATCACCCAAGGCATTACCGACATATCCATCGCGCGGCTATGTACGATACCCACCGCCAATAATATGCCGAACCCCGTTCCCATGGCAAACCCCAGAAGTGTTGCTGACAATGTTATCCAACCATGCCAGATCAGGGATCGTTTCGATGTAATCTTTTTCAGAACCGTAGTTTTATAAATCTCTTTCACAACCTGATGTGGTGCAGGCAATAGCGGCTTTTCCTGTGACCAGGTGTCCGTGACCATTTCCGAAAAACTCAATGTCACATCCGCCCGTTTTGCCTTGTCATAGGCCCAAGCGGAATTCAGCACCACGGCGGCCCCGTACCAAATCACGAATATAGCACCGACAACTGTCAGAACGGGGGCGAATGACTTCATAAATCCACCTCTGTCTGAAAATCATTTAACGCAAAACTGCCATACGCATACCATACGTTTTCCATACGCATTCCATACCCTGTTTTCAGCACCCCGTTAACCATTCGAATGTCCTTCGTGCAGCCCGTCACGCACGCGGTGGGCAATCTCGATAAACTCCGGTGTGTCACGTATTTCCAGCGGTCTTTCCTTGGGCAATGTGCTTTCAATCACATCCGCAATACGGCCTGGACGCGGGCTCATCACCACGATTTTGGTCGACAAATACACCGCTTCGGGGATCGAGTGGGTCACGAACCCGATTGTCTTGTGCGTGCGCGCCCAAAGCGCCAATAATTGCTCGTTCAGATGGTCACGTACGATCTCGTCCAGCGCCCCGAAAGGCTCGTCCATCAGTAATATATCCGCGTCAAAAGCAAGGGCCCGCGCTATACTTGCCCGCTGTTGCATCCCGCCTGATAATTGCCAAGGAAACTTCTTTTCGAAACCGTCAAGTTCAACCAGTTCCAGTACCTTTGAAACCCGTTCTTCCTGTTCCACTTTCGAATAGCCCATGATCTCTAGCGGCAGCTTGATGTTGCCCCCAATGGTCCGCCAAGGGTATAAGCCCGCCGCCTGAAAAACATAACCATAAGCGCGGTTCATCCGCGCCTCATGTGGGGATACACCGTTCACCGTGCATGTCCCGCCCGTGGGCTGTTCCAGATCGGCCATCACCCGTAAAAGCGTGGTTTTTCCGCAGCCAGACGGGCCGATAAAAGATACAAAATCACCCTTCTCAATCGTCAGGTTGATGTCTTTCAACGCATGTACGGGCCCGTCGTTTGTTTCAAACGTCAGGTCTAAACCTTTGGTTTCTATGATTACTTCTTTGTTCACAAAATTAACCTTTTAAATCCCTGCTGGAATGTTCAACGGATCGCGTTCCACTTTGCGCGGGCTGTTCAGCTCTTTCCATTTGCTTAGCGCCGCATGTGCCGACGGGAACGCAGGGCGCGGCACAAAACGGCCACGGCCCGGTTGCGGTTGGCTGTTTTTACCCCAGGCCCAGATCACTTCACCACGCGACAATGTATAGCGCGCATTCGCGGTGACGTTGAAGCCTTCAAACACATTATAGTCCAGAACCGAGTGGTGATTGCTGGGCGAAATCGTCTTGGAAATCTTCGGATCCCAAACCACGATATCCGCGTCCGCCCCTTCCACAATCGCGCCCTTCTTGGGGTAGATATTCAGGATTTTCGCCACGTTGGTTGACGTCGCCGCAACAAACTCGCTTGGTGTCAAACGTCCGGTTTCAACACCTTCCGTCCACAACACCGCCAGCCGTTCTTCCAGCCCGTTCGACCCGTTCGGGATCAGACAGAAATTATCACGGCCCGCGCGTTTCTGTTCAGTATTGAACGCCGCATGATCGGTAGCAACTACCTGCAAACTGCCCGATTGCAAACCGGCCCAAAGTGATGCCTGATGTTCCTTGGCCCTAAAGGGGGGTGACATCACACGGCGCGCCGCATGATCCCAATCCTTGTTGAAATACTCGGATTCATCCAATGTTAAGAATTGTATGAGAGGTTCACCGTAAACACGCATTCCTTTTTGCCGCGCACGCCGAATTGCCTCATGCGCCTGCTCGCAAGAAACATGCACAATATAAAGCGGAACCCCCGCTGCGTCGGCAATGGTAATCGCGCGGTTGGCAGCTTCGCCCTCTAATTCAGGGGGGCGCGAATATGCGTGGCCCTCTGGCCCCGTAATGCCTTCAGCCATGTATTTTTTTTGAAGTAAATCAACAAGATCGCCGTTTTCAGCGTGCACCATCGGCAATGCGCCAAGTTCCTTACAGCGTTGAAAAGACGCGAACATTTCGTCGTCTTCCACCATCAACGCGCCTTTATAGGCCATGAAGTGTTTGAAGCTGTTCACACCCATTTTCACAGCATCTTCCATCTCGCGGTGGATGTCTTCATTCCAGCCGGTGATCGCCATGTGATAACCCACGTCAGAACAGATTTGTGGGGCCGATTTGCGGTGCCATTCATTGATTGCATTCTTGATAGACCCATCCGCCCCCGGCAAACAAAAATCCACGATCATCGTGGTACCCCCCGTGGCCGCAGCCCATGTGCCGGACTCAAAAGTCTCGGCCGCCGTGGTGCCCATAAAGGGCATTTCCAGATGGGTATGCGGATCAATCCCGCCCGGAATTACATAGGCGCCTTCGGCATCAATATACTCATCGCCCGTCAGGTTTTCGCCAATCTGTTTGATAGTTTCCCCATCAATCAGAACGTCGGCTTTCCAAGCACGATCCGCCGTGCATACGGTTCCGTTTTTGATAACTTTGGTCATGTTATTTCTCCTTATTCTTCATCATCGCGTTTGCGAGTAAAGTGTTTTGGATTACGTTCAGTTGGAGCTTGAAAATATACGGGAACATCAAACGAAATTCGGTTTGTTCTTTCTGATGCGGCACCAGCTTTTAGATCACCGATAGACCAAACACTAATACCGCCACCAGCCTCTTTATTTACAGTAACCACAACTTCAAAGTTGACAGTTGAAGGGGTTTTCACAATTTCATTTTCAACAGTTCCAGGCGCTATATGAAGCAATGAGGCTTCTTGGGCCTCTGTCACTCCCTTGGTTATTTCTAAGAGCGTTTGTTTGATAAACTCGTCGAGTTTCACTCCACAATCTCCGCCGTCTCAACCACCGCCTGCATCAAAACATCCGCACCAGCGGTCGCCCATTCCTTAGAAATATCCTCAGCCTCGTTATGACTTAATCCGCCCACACAAGGGCACATCACCATTGCGGTGGGGGCAACCCCGTTGATCCAGCAGGCATCATGCCCCGCGCCCGAAATCAGGTTCATGTGGCTATAGCCCATGCGTTCAGCCGCGTTGCGCACAGCCGTTACACAGCCTTCGTCAAATTCCACGGGGTCAAAACCGCCGGTTTTTTCAAACGTAATACCTAGGCCCATTTGCCCTGCGATAGCTGACGCAACTTCCCGCAACTTATTTTCCATATCTTTTATGACGCTCAGGTCAGGGGATCGAAAATCGACCGTGAATACAGCTTTACCGGGGATCACATTCCGCGAATTCGGATAGATATCGATATGGCCCGCCGCCCCAACAGCATGTGGCGCATGCGACAGGGCGATTTGTTCAACCGCCTCTAAAACCCGCGCCATCCCAAGGCCAGCATTTTTGCGCATCAGCATGGGCGTAGACCCCGTATGGCTGTCGCGCCCCGTGATCGTCACTTCCGTCCACGACAGGCCCTGCCCGTGGGTGACGACACCGATGTCTTTACCTTCGGCCTCCAGTATCGGGCCTTGCTCGATGTGCAGTTCGAAAAACGCATGCATTTTGCGCGCACCCACTTCTTCATCACCCTGCCAACCAATACGGGCCAGTTCATCGCCGAACTTTTTACCTTCGGCATCTTCGCGGTCATAAGCCCATTCTTGGGTGTGCACGCCACCAAAAACACCCGATGCCAGCATCGCAGGCGCAAAGCGTGTACCTTCTTCATTTGTCCAGTTTGTTGCCACGATGGGGTGTTTGGTTTTTATGTCCATATCGTTCAAAGTGCGCAGAATTTCCAAACCGCCAAGCACGCCCAAAATGCCGTCATACTTACCACCCGTCGGTTGTGTATCCAGATGACTACCGACATAAACAGGCAAAGCATCAGGGTCGGTCCCTTCGCGGCGTGCAAACATATTGCCCATCTGATCAAGCCCCATGGAACAGTCGGCATTTTCACACCACTGTTGGAACAATGCGCGCCCTTCGGCGTCTTCATCGGTCAGGGTTTGGCGATTGTTACCGCCTGCCACGCCGGGGCCAATTTTCGCCATATCCATCAGGCTGTCCCACAAACGGTCACCATTGATCCGCAGGTTGCTTACAGGTGTTGTCATCTTGCTATCTCCCAATCGGCACAGGCATAACTTGCCATTGTAATTTTCTGACCATATGGTCAAAACTATGAACGTGGCCAGACCTATTGGTCAAGGCAAATGTACGATATAAAGGGTAACTATATGGCACGTGCCGCATCGACCAAGGGGCAAACCCGGATACAGCGGGAAAAAACAGAAGCCATTCTTGAAGCCGCGTTAGAAGTTTTTGCCACATATGGGTTTCGCGGAGCCACCATTGACCAAATCGCGGCGCAATCCGGTCTGTCAAAGCCCAATATCCTGTATTATTTCGACGGCAAAGAAGCCATTCACGCAGAGCTTTTAAATCGCTTGTTAACCACCTGGCTGGAGCCATTGAAACATTTAGGTGACAGTGATGCCCCCGTTGATGAGATCTGCGCCTATGTCGCGCGCAAGCTGGCAATGTCGCGCGATTATCCACGTGAAAGCCGTCTTTTTGCAAATGAAATCATACAAGGTGCACCGCGCATTCTGATTGAGCTTGAGGGGCAGTTGAAAACCTTGACAGACGACAAAGCCGCGTTAATCCAAAGTTGGTCTGATACCGGTAAAATCAATCCTATAGATCCCTATCATTTAATCTTTTCAATCTGGGCAACAACCCAACATTACGCGGATTTCGATGTACAGGTGCGTGCAGTTTTATCCGATAAGGCAGACAGCCGGTTCGATCAGGCCGCCGCTTTTCTGGACACGATGTACCGCGCCACATTGACCCCCTGATTATTCGGCTGCAGTCGCGGACGGGTTATTCGGATGTGTTGTCCAATCGGCTTTTACATCGGATACAACGGTTCCCGTGCGCGGGTCAGTTGTGCCCGGTGCCATTTGTTCCATACTGATACAGCCCTCAACCGGGCAGACATTTACACATAGATTACACGCCACACATTCATCGTCATCCACTGTAAACACACGGTCATCCGACATCAAAATAGCCTGGTGCGAGGTGTCTTCACAGGCAGCAAAACAACGCCCGCATTTTATACACAAATCCTCATCTATCTTCGCCTTGGCAATATAGTTCAGGTTCAGATGTTGCCAGTCGGATGTATTGGGAACCGCGCGTCCCACAACATCCGCCACAGATGCGATCTGTTTTTCATCCATCCATTCACTTAAACCGCTGATCATCTCTTCAACCACCTTGAAACCATAGGTCATGGCCGCCGTACACACCTGTACATTACCGGCCCCCAGCGCCATGAATTCAGCGGCATCTTTCCATGTGGTAACACCACCTATGCCAGAGATCGGTAAGTTTGCTGTTACAGGATCGCGGGCAATTTCCGCTACCATATTCAGCGCAATCGGTTTCACTGCAGGGCCGCAATAACCGCCATGCGCACCCTTGCCGTCAATCGTGGGTTCAGGGGCGAATATGTCCAGATCAACAGACGTGATCGAATTAATCGTGTTGATCAGGCTCACCGCATCGGCACCACCTGCCAAAGCTGCTTGTGCAGGTTTGCGCACATCTGTGATGTTCGGTGTCAGTTTCACGATACAGGGCATACGTGAATATTGTTTGCACCAGCGCGTCACCATTTCGATATATTCGGGTACTTGACCCACGGCTGATCCCATACCGCGTTCAGCCATGCCGTGCGGGCATCCGAAATTCAGCTCTATCCCGTCGGCACCGGTGTCTTCCACCTCGGCCAGAATCGCTTTCCACGCCTGTTCTTCACAAGGCACCATCAAAGACACAATTAAAGCCCTATTAGGATAGTCCCGTTTCACGGCCTTGATTTCGCGCAGGTTCACTTCCAACGGGCGGTCGGTAATCAGCTCAATATTATTTAAACCCAAAAGGCGCCGATCTGCCCCCCAGATTGCGCCATATCGCGGGCCGTTCACGTTAACCACGGGCGGCCCCGCTTCGCCCAGCGTTTTCCAGACAACACCACCCCAGCCGGCCTCATAGGCACGCCGAACATTATATTCTTTGTCCGTCGGTGGTGCCGAGGCCAACCAGAACGGGTTGGGAGATTTAATACCTATAAAGTTGCTTGTCAGGTCTGCCATATCTTGGCTCCTTTTATCTAAATTCTCAGCCCATCAGGCTGGCATGAATATCCATGGCCGCATCACGGCCCTCGGCCACGGCTGTTACTGTCAGATCGTCACCACCTGTGGCACAATCACCACCGGCCCAGACACCATCCACAGAGCTGCGCCCGGTTTCCGACACGCCGATCTTTCCGTGTTCGATTTTCAGGGCAGCAGGAATATCTTCTATGGTTTGCCCAATTGCCTTGAACACCTGATCAGCCTGCAATGTGAAGGTTTCGCCCGTTGCGTCCAACTGATCGCCCACGGTTTCGGTATATGCAAATTCGACACCGGCTGCGGTTCCATTGCCCATAACCTTGACAGGTTGCGCATTATAGATAATTCGCACACCTTTCGAAGTTGCTAAATCCTGTTCAAATACAGATGCGCTCATCCGTTCCTTGCCACGGCGATAAACCATTGTCACATCCAACGCACCCAGCAATTTAGCCTGCACTGCCGCATCTACGGCAGTCATACCGCCCCCGATCACAACCACGCGCTTACCAATGGGCAGTTTGGTTAAGTCAGCCGCTTGGCGCAGATCGGAAATAAACGATACCGCATCCAGCACATTATCCTTATCTTCACCATCTGCACGTAAGGCGTTTACCCCACCCAGCCCCATTCCAAGAAATACCGCATCATAATCGACCTGAAGCTGTTCCAGCGTGATGTCCGCACCCATCGTTTTATTATACCGCACGTCTATCCCGCCGATAGACAAGAGCCAATCCAGTTCTTTTTGGGCAAACCCGTCGACGGATTTGTAACTTGCTATACCAAACTCGTTCAGGCCACCGCCCTTGGGGCGCGCATCAAACAAGGTAACCGAATGCCCCAAAACTGCCAAACGGTGGGCACAAGACAAGCCGGCAGGCCCCGCCCCCACAACCGCCACAGACTTGCTGGTTAAAGCCGCCCGTTGAAACGGTTGGCCGCCCTTGGCCATAGCCACATCCGTGGCATAGCGTTGCAAACGACCTATCTCAACCGGTTTGCCTTCTGCGGTTTCACGCACACAAACCTCTTCACACAAGGTTTCTGTCGGGCAAACGCGCGCGCACATACCACCCAGAATGTTCTGTGAAAATATTGTCTTTGCCGATGCCTCTGGCGTACCGGTTGCGATTTGTCGGATGAACAACGGGATATCAATACTAGTCGGGCACGCATCCATGCATGGTGCATCATAACAGAAATAACAGCGGTCAGCCGCAACCAATGCTTCGTGATCATTCAGTACAGGGTGTAAATCAGAAAAATTATTCGTCAGATCATTGTTATTCAGGCGCCCTGAAACAATTCCATCTGTGGCTACTGAGTTCGGCATGATACCCCCATCTTGCTACGGTTTATGGTGGTATGTTGGCACATGTTAAAAAATTTATCAAATGGTAAATTTTTTAATTTTCACTAGGGTCAACCGACTGGGGCCGATTGGGCAGGTCAATTTGTGTAACCGAAGGCGGCGTCTGCGCGATCACCTTACCCTTGCGCACAACCGTCAGACGCGTCGCTCGCAGGCGGATTGCTTCTATCGGGTCTTTGGCTTGCAGGATCACAAAGTTCGCGTCACAACTCTTGGCGATTCCGTAATCTTGTAACCCCATGATTTTCGCTGAGTTTTTTGTTACCGTATCAAAGCACCATGTCATGTCGGCACGACTAGACAATTGCCCCACATGCAAACCCATCAGGGCAACATCCAGCATGTCGGCACGGCCCAGCGAATACCACGGATCCATCATGCAGTCTTGTCCGAATCCCACACACATCCCTGCATCGCGCAATTCACGCACCCGCGTGAGCCCGCGTCGTTTGGGGTAAGTATCATGGCGGCCTTGCAACATAATGTTAATAGGCGGGTTCGGAATGACGTTAAGCTCTGCCTCTGCCATCAACGGGATCAGTTTTGAAACATAGTAATTATCCATCGAATGCATCGAGGTCAGATGTGATCCTGCTACCCTGCCCTGCAAGCCCAATCGCGTGGTCTCATAAGCAAGTGTTTCCACATGACGACTGTGCGGATCATCACTTTCGTCGCAATGCATATCGACCATCAACCCGCGTTCTGCTGCGATCTCACACAGGGCGGTTACAGACTGCGCACCCGCGCTCATCGTACGTTCGAAATGCGGAATGCCACCCACGATGTCCACACCCATATCAAGTGCCCGCAAGGTATTGCCCATCGCGGTTGGGTCACGAAACACCCCATCCTGTGGGAAGGCCACCAGTTGCAGATCAATATAATCCTTGATCTGTTCACGAACCTCCAAAAGGGCCGTCACCCCTTTCAATTCATCATCGCAAACATCCACATGACTGCGAATGGCTCCGATCCCCATCGACACCGCGATGTCACAATAACGCAAAGCGCGCTCAATAATTTCATCCACCGATTGCAGCGGTTTTAGTTCGCCCCAAAGGGCAATGCCCTCCAGCAAAGTTCCCGATACATTCATACGTGGGCGACCCAACGACAGGGTCGCATCCATATGAAAATGTGGATCAACAAACGGCGGGCTAACCAAATGACCAGCAGCATCAATCACTTGCCCCGCTTGCACTGTAATACCTGCTTCAATTGCAACAATCTTGCCGCCCTGACAGGCAATATCCACGCCATTTTGCCCATCCGGTAAGTTGGCGTTTTTAATCAGAAGATCAACCATTTATCTTTGTCCCTTGAACCAAGGCGTCAGTAGCGCCCTTGGATAATCGGCTTTTCGCGCCACAATGACCAGCGCTATAATCGACAAAACATATGGGGCCATCAGGAATATCTGCCCCGGGATCACTGCCCCCGCTTGTGTTTGCAAGCGGACTTGCAACGCATCGAACATGCCAAACAAAAGCGCGCCCATCAAGGCTTTACCGGGTTGCCAGCTGGCAAATATCACCAAAGCGATGCAAATCCAGCCACGTCCGTTGACCATACCGAAAAAGAATGCGTCAAACGCCGACATAGTCAGAAACGCACCGCCCAGTGCCATCAGCGCAGAACCTGCAATCACCGACCCCATGCGTAACTTGATCACAGACAGACCTTGCGCATTAACCGCATCGGGGTTATCGCCCACCGCTTTGATTGCCACGCCAAGGGCGGTTTTTTCCATCACCCACCACACAAGGGCCACCATAAATAAAGCCAGCCATGTCATCGCGGTTTGTTGGAACAGAACGGGGCCAATAAACGGCAGATCTGACAAGATCGGAATATCCAACGCACGAAACGGCTCTATCCGGGGTGGTGAGCTGACCTGCGGCAAGGCCGTGCGGTAAGCAAAACTGGCGGCCGAGGTGCCAAATAGTGTAATCCCCAACCCTGAAACATGCTGCGACAGACCGAAAATCACTGTCAGAATTCCATGAAACAATCCGAACAACGCACCAGAAAGGGCCGCCACAACAATACCGCCCCACAGGCCCATACCTAACCAAACCGCCATCCAGCCCGTCATTGCACCCACCACGAATATACCTTCGATACCAAGGTTAAGCACGCCAGAACGTTCACATAAAAGTGCACCCAACACGCCGAAAATCAACGGTGTAGCAATGCGCAGGGATGCCGCCCAAAAGCTGTCACTTAGAAAAATGTTCACGAAGTCCATCATGACCCATCCCCCTTATTGCGATCCCAACGCAGATTAAAGCGCGCAAAAAATCCGCCCAACAGAACGCAGAGCAACGACATGGACACGATCAAATCGGCAATAAAACTTGAAACCCCAATGGCCCGACTCATACTATCGGCCCCCACAAAAACGGATGCAACAAACAGACTGGCTGCAATCACACCAAGCGGTGAAAGCCCTGCCAACATTGCAACAACGATCCCCGTATAGCCAAAACCGGGCGACAGATCCGCTGTAAGATACCCCTTCAATCCAGCCACTTCACTGACCCCCGCGATACCCGCCAAAGCACCCGATGCCATGGCAACCGCCAGGTATGTCTTATTCACGGCAATACCTGCATGCCGTGCTGCGGCTGCATTTTCACCGACCGCGCGAATTTTAAAACCCCAGACGGTCATCGCCAGAATAACGTAGGCCACCACCGCCGTACCCAATGCCAGAATAAATCCTGCGTGCAGACGCATCCGCGTGATCAGTTGCGGTAGAATGGCATTGTCGACAATCGGCTCCGACTGCGGCCAACCCAGCCCCATCGGGTCTTTCAACGGGCCTTCCAACATCATTTGCAGGAAAATCAGGATGATGAAATTCAACAAAAGAGAGGTCACAACCTCATCCGCACCAAAGCGGGTTTTCAGCAATGCCGGCCCTAACATCCCCAAGCCGCCTGCAATGGCACCGGCGGCCAGTACCAACGGGATCATCAAAATCGGCGGACCATCCACCATACCGGTGCCAACCCACACGGCAGCCATCGCACCCAAGTATAGTTGCCCTTCGGCACCGATATTCCACAACTTTGCGCGAAACGCGATTGCGGCAGCTAGTCCTGTAAAAATCAGTGGTGTGGCACGGGTCAGCATTTCGGTGAAATTGAATAACGATCCGAACACGCCTTTAATCATCTGAACGTATGCATCCAGAATGGAAGCCCCAGTGAAAGCCAGTGGAATAGCCGCCAGTAACAGCGATAAAACAGCCGCCATGATCGGGATTCCCAAGGAGACCCAGCGCGACTGGTTTTCTTTCGGTGTAATCTGGATCATGCTGCCCTGCCCCCTGCCATCATCAAACCGATTACGGTGCGATCACGACTGTCTGCTTCGACCAGATGCCCGTTGTGCATCACAAGAATGCGATCGGCCAAAGCTAAAACCTCGTCCAAATCTTCAGAAATCAGAATGACACCGGCCCCCCTGTCACGAGCTTCAAACAACCGGCGGCTAACCTCACTTGCCGCTTTGAAATCCAGCCCCCTTGTGGGCTGATTGGCAAGGATTAGATCAGGATCGGTTTCCAGCACACGGGCCAAGATCAATTTCTGGATATTGCCGCCCGACAATAGCGCAGAACGTGCTTCTATCCCCGGACCGCGCACATCGTATTTTTGCGTTAAATCCTGCGCATTCTCAGCAATCTGCGATTTGCGCAAAAATCCGCGTGTCTGCACATCAGGCGCATCCAGCCGTTCAATCACCAGGTTTTCTGCCACCGACATCGCACTGACAATACCGTCATGGTGGCGGTCTTCAGGAATACGGCCAATACCCGCATCCAGCATTGCTTTCGGGCTGGGTTTCAACATTGCTTTCCCGTTCACAGAAATTGCCCCCGATTGGGGTTGTACCAACCCAGAGACGAGCCCGGCAAAAGCACTTTGCCCATTGCCCGATATCCCTGCGATACCAACGATTTCGCCACCATGAACCGTCAGGTTCAGCCCGGACAATCCCTGCCCACCGCCTGCATTTAAAGTGTGTATATCCTTCAATTCCAAAATGGGCTTCTTCGGTACACCTGCAACACGCGGCGGCACTTCTAAATCTTCACCCACCATCATGCGAATGATCGATCCGGTGTCGGCATCCTTCGTTGCCATCTCACCCGTTTTACGCCCATGACGCAGCACGGCAATACGATCAGAAAATGCCTGAACCTCGTGCAGTTTATGTGAGATAAAGATCACTGATAGACCGCGATCCACCATCGCGCGCATGGACGCAAACATCGTATCGGCCTCTTGCGGGGTCAGCACCGCAGTGGGCTCGTCCAGCACCAGAATGCGAACATCACGGTACAAAGCTTTCAGGATTTCCACGCGCTGACGTTCACCAACTGTCAAGTCGCCCACCCGTGTATCCAAAGGGGCGATCAGACCGGAATCGTCCATCAATCGCGTCAGTTTTTCACGCGCATCACGCGTATGGCGCCCCAAGCGAAACAAAGGTTCCGCACCCAACAGGATATTATCTAGAACACTTAGATTTTCCGCCAACGTAAAATGCTGGTGCACCATTCCGATGCGCGCATCTATTGCCGCTTGCGGTTGGCCTGCGGGCAACACGGTTTCGTGGTCTGTATCATCCCATACATGCACTGTGCCAGCATCAGGTGTGTATTGCCCGAAGAGCATGTTCATCAATGTGGTTTTACCCGCGCCGTTTTCACCCAGCAGGGCCAGCACTTCGCCACGTTGCAAATCCAGATCGATCGCGTCTGACGCCACCACAGAACCAAACCGTTTTGTCATACCGCGTAGGGATAATATCAGGGGGTTTGTCATCTAAAATGGGGTTCGGGCCGCAAACAGCCCGAACCTACCCTTGTTTATTTGTCAGACACAGGCGCGTCATCGTTTACAGCAACCGTAAACTTACCTGATTTGATGTCAGCCTCTACGGCCGCAACCTTCGCCACAACATCCGCTGGCACCAGTGCTGAGTCTACAACTACAGATCCGCCACCATGGGCCATAAAGCTATACTGACCGTAATCATCAGCTTTATATGAACCGTTCGCAACGGCTGCGATGGCGGTATCAATGGTCGCCTCCATGTGCCAAAGTGCCGAACTTAGGATCGTGTTGGGATAATCACCCGAAGTGTCGATCACATTGCCAATGGCCTTCACGCCACGTTCAACGGCTGCATCAGACACACCGAAACGTTCCGCATACATAATATCCGCACCCGCATCCATCATCGCAAAAGCGCTTTCTTTAGCTTTGGGCGGATCATACCAACTGTCCAGAAAATTTACCAGAAACTTCACATCAGGGTTTACCGACCGCGCACCCTCCATAAAGGCATGCATCAGGCGGTTCACTTCAGGAATGGCAAAGCCGCCGACCATACCGATCACGTTGGATTTTGTGGCAGAGCCCGCAACGATGCCGGACAGATAGCTTGGCTCGTGGATCCAGTTGTCAAACACACTGAAATTGTCACCATCCGGAGCAAAAGAAGACCCCATCAAAAATGCCGTATCAGGATAATCCTTGGCCACTTTACGTGCGGCACGTTCCAGACCAAACACTTCACCTACGATCAATTTTTGACCTCCTTCGGCATATTCGCGCATCACACGTTCATAATCCGTATTGGCCACGTTTTCCGAAAACGTGTATTCAATATCGCCGCGTGCTGCGGCTGCATTCAGCGCGATGTGAATGCGGCTGATCCATTGTTGTTCAACAGGTAGCGTATAAATCGCAGCAACCTTTATCGCTTCTGCTGCCGCCATGCCTGCTGTCCCAAGTGTCGCGGCAATGGCAACACCTGCAATCATGCAGCGACGGGTGAGTTTATTTAGAAACATTAGTCTATACCCCCATAAATAGATTGAAACGAAGCCATTGGGATTCGTCATTGAAAAAAGCGTAACTGTTTTTTTACCAATTAGTCAATTTTTTTACAGCCAAGCCACACTAAAATCCATTATGGGCGCGATAAAACATAATCCGGCACAATGTTTGATGCCTTTATCGCAGCTTTCACATCGGTTTCAGCCAGTGATCCATAATCCGAGATCAAAGCGGTTTTTACGCCCGCTGCACGTCCGCCCAGAATGTCGGTGTGCAACGTGTCGCCAACCATCAATGTACGCGCAGGGTCGAAATCACCGTCAAGCCGCATGAACGCCTGTTCGAAGATGTTGGAAAACGGTTTGCCGAAAAATTGCGGCTGAACCCCCGTGGCATCCGCTAAACGATGGGCGTAGTGGCCGGGTTGCCGTGTCAGACCGTCTTCTACAGGGGCGACAATATCGGGGTTGCCGACAAAAATCGGTCTGAGGTTACGATGCAATGAAGCTTCCAGTAAGTTTTGTCGTGCTTCTGTCCATATGCTGCTGCCAAGCAGGAAAAACGCGTCAACCGTATCATAAACAGTTGGGTCATCTTCCAAAAATTGCGTTTTAAGATGATCCAACTCATCCAGCCCGAAACCGGGTGCCGCCATCAGTCCCCATGTATAGTCCGGGGCACTGGCAATGGCCGCCAGTGCGGTTCCGCGACTGGATACAATATCTTGCGGCGCAAACTCAAATCCCAACTTTTTATACTTCGCAATCTGGACATGCTTGGGGTAGCCTGCCGCATTGGTCACAACAATAATCCGTTTACCCAATGTGCGCAGCTCTTCAATCCGCTCCACCGCCCCCGGAATTGCGGTCGCCCCGATATTCAGAACACCAAAACTATCCAGCAGAAAAGTATCGAAATGTGTGGCGATATCGCTAAGCGTTTCGGCTGTTTCATAACGATCCGGAAATTGAGCTTGTGGCAGTCGCGGCAAAACCGCTTCATAGGCATTGAATGCCCAATCTGCATCCTGTTTTGAAAGTGCCATCAGATAATGGCACCGCGCACTTTGGCAGACACCCATTCACTGACAATCACTGTGCTTAGGATAACCAGCAGGATCATAGACACTTGCGTCCAAGCCAAGGTATTGATCGATCCACTTAGTTCCAGCCCGATACCACCTGCACCCACTAGGCCTAAAATGGTACTTTCGCGGATGTTAATATCCCAACGAAACACGCCAATACCCGCGAACGTGGGCAGCACTTGCGGTACAATCCCAAATACCATCTGCTGGGCTCGACTGGCACCTGTGGCCTCTATCGCTTCCACTTGGGTGTGGTCGATTTCCTCAATCCCCTCATACAGCAGTTTGGCACAAAACCCAACCGAACGCAGACCAATGGCAATTGTGCCGGCCAGAACGCCGGGGCCGAAAATAAACACCAACATCAAGGCCCAAATCAATGAATTCACGGAACGCGATGATACAATAATAAAGATCGCTATCGTGCGCACAATCGGGTGCGGCGTGGTATTGTGGGCGGCGGCAAATGCGACGGGTACGGCAATAAACAATGCAATGACCGTTCCCAAAGTGGCAATATTCAAGGTATCCCAGACAGGGACCCATAAGCGTGACATATAGCTGAATTTCGGCGGGATCATTCTACCACCGATATCAGCAGCTTGGCGAGGGGCATCTTGGACAAAAAACCAGATGGTTTTGTCAGAAATTCCTTTCCAAGCATAGGCAATAACCGCAAGTGCAATCAGCCAGAAAAACCACCTGATCAGTGTTTCCTTGGTTGCACGTCTTTTCCATACGGGGCCATCCGGCGTTTCAATTAAAGGCATGTTACTGCACCCACTTTCTTAGGTAGCCGGATGTATATTCAAGCACCATAACAATGCCGATGATGATCAGCAGGATCGCTGCTGCCGTATCAAATTCATAACGTTCAAAGGCCGTGTTTAGCGTGGCGCCAATACCACCACCACCAACGATCCCCACAACAGCGGATTCGCGAAAATTGATATCCAGACGGTATACCGACAACCCGATCATGCGCGGCATGACTTGCGGTTGAATGGCATAGTTGATCCATTGCCACCAACCGGCCCCTGTAGCTTTGATCGCTTCCGCTTGTGACGGGTTGATATTTTCAATATCTTCCGCAAGCAGCTTTGCATAAAATCCGATAGTGCCAATGGACAGTGCCACGAAGCCAGCAAAAGGGCCAAAGCCGAACAGCTTTACCGCAAAAATAGCAAGAATGATTTCCGGAAAAGTCCGTGACCCACCGATAATTGACCGGCAGGCTAGGTAAACCCAGTTAGGTGCCAGGTTTTTGGCCGCACCCAGACCGATGGGCACTGATAGCGCAATGCCTGCGACCGTGGAAATGATCGCCATCCAGATACTTTCAAATATCCCGTCCCACATGACTCCCAAATTGTCCGAAAAATTCGGTGGAAAAAATGCCGCGATAAAGCGTTTGCCGCGTGGTAGCCCTTCTGCCGCGCGTTCCCAATCCACATCCATCGTGCCAAAGGCAAGGGCCAGATAAATCGCGCTGCCGATGATAATAGACCAGCGCAGTAGCGGGCTTTTTATGAAGGGGGGTTTTTTCCAGCTTGATGGAAAATCAGATTCTGCGACGCTCATTCTACGGCCTCTTCGAGTTCATCCTCGTCAACCTCTTCAATCGTCGCTTCCCAATCTTCTTCGCCGTAAATGTCAGTTAGAACGGCGGGCTTCAGCCCTTCCGGTTTGCCGTCATAAACGATTTCACCCAGCTTCAGACCAACGACCCTTTGCGAATACATTTGAGCCAGTAAAACATCGTGAATGTTGATGATCGCGGCCAACCCGCGTTCGGCACAGAGTTCGTTTATCAAGCGCATGATCTGGCGTGAGGTTTTCGGATCAAGACTTGCGGTAGGCTCGTCCACCAACAGCAGATCGGGGTCTTGGATTAGTGCACGGCATATACCGACACGCTGGCGTTGTCCGCCTGATAGTTCATCAGCGCGTTTGTCAGCCATATGCATCAGCCCGACACGATCAAGCAAACGGTAGGCTTCCTGAATATCTTTTTTCGGGAATTTGCGCAAGAAACTTTGCCAGAAACCTACATATCCCAATCGGCCTGACAACACGTTTTCCATTACGGTCAGGCGCTCTACAAGCGCATACTCCTGAAAGATCATTCCCATGCGACGGCGCGCTTTGCGCAATTTGGATGATGACAATGTGGTCAGTTCCATTTCGCCAAGGTAAACTTTGCCTTCGGTCGGTTCGACCAGGCGGTTCACGCATCTGATCAAGGTGGATTTACCTGCCCCTGATGGGCCTATCAGAGCGATAACCTGCCCATTCGGAATTTCCAGATCAACGCCCTTTAACGCATAATCACCTGTTTTATAGCGCTTTTTCAGCCCCTCAAGACGCAGCATGCGGCCTCCATAGATTTTTGATTGTTCTAAAAAACACGAGGGCAGATCGTTTTGATCCGCCCTCGCATTATTATTTATAAGGCTTATTTACAATCGTAGCTTACGCCGTTTGCAGCATCAATTTGACGGATCACAGCCCAGTCGAATTTATGTGAAATGCCGATAAAGCGGTCTGCTTTTTTGAATTCCGCTTTGAAATTTTCATCCCAAGCATATGTCCAGAAAGCTTCTTTCACTTTGGCAGCGACTGCAGGGTGCAGATTGTGTGCATAACCATAGCCCGTTGTCGGGAATGTTTGTGATTTGTAGATGGTCCGAACCTTGTCTTCTTCAACTACACCACGGCGGATCATGCGTAGCAAAACAGAGTTTGCAATTGCGGCCACTTCATAGTCACCGTTGGCAACACCAAGAATTGAATTGTCGTGCTTACCTGAAAACGCCGGTGTGAAATCTTCTTCGGCAACTAAACCAAACTCACCTTTCAAAATCGCAGACGGTGCTTTGAAGCCGGAGTTTGATGTCGGTGCCGTAAAGGCCATTGTTTTACCTTTAATGTCGGCAGGTGACTGCATTGGTGAATCGGCTGGAACGATAATTTCCATCTCATACCCAAATGAACCATCATCTTTCGCCATCATACCGAACGGTACGAAACCGGCACAGCTAACAGCAATCGGGTTAGATCCTGTGTTAAAGCCGGCAACGTGCAGACGCCCCGAACGCATGGCTTCCAGTTGTGCCGCATTTGACTGAACCGGAAAAAACACAACCTTGCGGCCTGTCACGGCTTCCATGTGCTTCACGAATCCATCCCAAATGCTTGCATATACGGCCGGATCTTCAACCGGTGTGTATGTGAAAATGATTGTGCTAGGGTCAACCCAGTCGCTTTCATTCAATGGTAGATCTGCGGTTTGGTCAAAGTTGCGATCGCAATAAGCTGCGTCCAAAGTACCCCGATTACAGTCTTCCTGCGCAGATGATGGCACTGTCATAAGAAGTGACAGCATCAAAGCTGCAGAAATTATCTTCGTTATTTTTGTTATTAAAGTCATGTTAATCCTCCCGTTATTCGGGCGACCCTAGCGGAAAAATCAGCAAGTGCAAAAAGATTCTTTTCGAATTGTCACAAGTAACTAAACAGTGAAGTACGATTCTACTAAATTTTTAGTTAATTACTGCCTTACATTGGCCCCCTCTATAGAGCCGCCACAAATTTTACACTGTAATGTGTTTCTCTATAAGGCCGCATAAATCATCGAAATGACTGAATTTCGCCTCTGTTACCATTTCGCAAAAGGGTATTTTACTATAACCCTCTGTATAGATAAAAAACGGTTGGCCAGCATTCTCCGCCGTGCTTGCATCAATCTCGCTGTCGCCGATATAGATGCAATCCTTCACCTCGAGCATCTCCAGAACTTTAAACAGCATCGCAGGATCGGGCTTATTTACAGGCAAGCTATCACCGCCAATAACAGCATCGAAAAGATCGCTAATATTCAGCCCATCCAACACTTTCACGGTCATATCAAACGGCTTATTGGTACAGATCGCCAGTTTATGACCCGCCGCGGCAAGCTTTTCCAAAGCTTGTAAAACCCCGTCAAACAGGTAACTTTTCCCGACAGGGTTTACCGCATAAAAATCAGAAAATTGCTTAACCAATTGTGCATGCGACACGTCTGTAAGTGTAATATCCGACGCGATCATAGCCCGCTCAACCAATTTCGGAACGCCATTCCCAATGAATGAAGTCACTACTTCCAAAGATAGTTCATCATAGCCATTCTTCACCAGCATATTATTCAGTGCATGGTGGATGTCAGGGGAAGATTGCACCAAAGTGCCGTCCAGATCAAAAACAATAGCTACCATAATTTCCATTTTCCTTTGCTTTATTCACGCGCCCGTAAAACCTGTGCAGGACGCACCATAAGTGGCCGCCATGCGTATAAAAGCCCTGCCACAAGGGTTGCCGATGCACCACCTGTAACGATTAGAAATGCGGACAACGGCTGGAATTGGTAACTGGTTTGCATCACATGAACTGTCACACCCCACCCCGCTGCAGTACCCGCCATCAGTGCCACACCCCCGGCAGCCGCCCCAAGAATGGCAGAACGAATTGCGAAACTGGCCAGAATGACCCTACGAGACGCCCCCACAGCCTTCAGAACTGCAGACTCAAAAATACGTGCAGATTCCCCCGCAGCGGCGGCCCCGATCAACACGATGAACCCGGTCAACAACGTTGCCCCTGCCCCATAAGAAATCGCCGCCGCAATCCCTGTCAAAGCTTCCGTAACGCGCGCAATGGCATCGCGCACCCGCACGGCTGTGATGTTCGGGTAATCGCCCGCAACATCGCGTAACAAGGCCGCTTCACCCGTCTCATCCGCATAGACTGTGGCGATGTTCGTGTGCGGCGCACCCGCAATCGACGACGGGTTCAACGTTAGGACAAAATCTATGCTTGCGTCCGAAAAATCAACATTGCGGAAATTGGCAATCGTCGCGGTTATCTCGCGACCCAAAATGTTCACGCCCAAAGTATCACCCAAGCTCAAGCCGATCTCATCCGCCTGTTTTTGCGCAACGCTGACAAGCGGCGGTCCGGTATAATCATCCGCCCACCAACTGCCCTTTGTAACAGATGCCCCCTTAGGGACAGTTGCGGAATAGGTAATGCCGCGATCACCGCGAATGACCCAATGATCACCTGCAACCTTACGCGCGGATTGCCCGTTGATGCGCGTGATGACCCCGCGCATCATCGGCGCGGTTTCTACCCGCGAAACACCTTTGTTCGCTTTTACCCGTTCCAAAAAACCTGACAGTTGATCCGGTTGAATATCGATAAAAAAGTAAGACGGGGCCGCTTTTGGTAACTCTTCCGAAATCGCATTGCGCAAGTTTGCATCGATTTGCCCGATAGAAGCCAGCACCGCCAACCCCAATCCCAGTGATAAAACTACTGACGTGGTTTCCCCGCCCGGCCCACCAACCGCCCCCAGCGCAAGGCGCAAGGCGGTACGCCCGCGCAGCATCCGCGCCCGCGCCATACGTGCAGCTAACCAGCGCACGGCTGCGGCCGACAGTATCAATGTAAATAATACTATCAGAATGCCGCCTACGGTCCAAAATGCCAATTCTGGCGCACCGGAATACCACGCGGCTAACCCGGCCAAAGTAAGTGTCAGCACAAATATCAACATTAGGAACAAGGGATGCGGCCAGCCGTGTAATTGCCCGGCAGGGTCACGAAACAATGAAGCTGCCCGAACTTTTTCAGCTTGTGCCAACGGCCATAATGTAAAAATCAACGCGCTCAGAACACCGTAAAGCGTGGCCTCGATCAGCGGTGAAACATGCATTCCGATTGCTATGGGAACAGGTAGTGCAGCCGCAATCACGGGCGACAGTATAACGGGCATTACCGCCCCAAAAACCAACCCCACTGCAATACCCAGGAATGTCAAAACTCCGATCTGCGTAAGATACGTCAAAAAGATGATCCGCCCACTTGCCCCCAGCGTTTTCAGCGTGGCAATCACCGCGGTTTTATCCGCCAAATAAGCCCGTACCGCCGCCGACACTCCAACACCACCCACGGCAAGACCCGCCAGACCAACCAGTACCAAAAACGCACCCATGCGCGTAACGAACCGCTGCACACCTGGTGCGCCATTGCGCCGATCATGCCAACGCGCACCGCTATCTTGGAATAACTGTTCCGCATTGGCTTGCATTTGTCCAAGGTCGGTGTTTTCCGGCAGGATCATTCTGTATTTGGTTTTGAAAATTGACCCCGGTTCCAGCAAACCGGAATCGCTTAAGGCCGTTTTCGCCACGATAATACGCGGCCCCAGGCCAAACCCTACACTGGCATTATCAGGCTCACGGATCAGTGCGGCACGCAGTGTAAATTCTTTCACACCCAAACGAAACTTGTCACCAACCCTCAGCCCCAAGCGGTCAATCAGCACTTGTTGCATCACCGCACCCTGTTCGTCCAGTGCGTGGGCCAGTGGCATATTCGGCGATAACACCGCTTTGCCGTATAAAGGGTAATGCCCGTCCACGCCTTTTACTTGCGTCAAGGCCCGTGTCGTATCATCCCCTGTACCCATGACCGCCATCGAACGGAAATCGACAATTTCGGATTGCCTATCGCTGTTCGCCACGATCCAGTCGCGTTCATTTTCGTTTGCATATCGATAAGTGAATTCCAGCACAGCGTCACCACCCAGGATCACGGCACCTTCCTGAACCAATCCTTTTTCGATACTCATCCGCACTGATCCCACGGCGGCAATCGCCCCGACCCCCAAGGCAAGACAGGCAATGAATATCCCAAATCCACGCAAACCACCGCGCAACTCGCGCCGTGCTATTCGATATGCAACCAACAGGTTCATTCCGCTGCCTTTTGTTGTGTAAGCATGTCGATACGCCCGTCATCCAGACGGGCAATTCGGTCGCACCTTTCCGCCAGCTCTGGCGCGTGCGTCACCAATACAATTGTTGTTCCATGCCTGTCGCGCAAACCGAACAACAAATCCATAATCACCTGCCCGTTGCTGGCATCCAGATTGCCCGTTGGTTCATCTGCCAGCAAAATATCAGGGCGCGGGGCTGCGGCACGGGCCAGCGCCACGCGCTGTTGCTCCCCCCCTGACATTTGTGATGGGTAGTGATCCAATCGCGCATCCAAACCAACCGCGCACAATTCCGCCTTTGCCCGCGCAAAAGCATCTTTGGCACCGGCCAACTCTAGGGGTGTCGCCACATTTTCTATCGCCGTCATTGTCGGAATAAGGTGGAAAGATTGAAAAACAACACCCATATGTTGTAGACGGAATCGGGCCAAAGCATCTTCATTCAACGCCGTAAGGTCATGGCCCAACGCATGTATATCGCCAGCCGTGGCCTGCTCAAGCCCGCCCATGAGCATAAGGAGAGACGATTTGCCCGACCCCGATGGCCCCACAAGCCCCAGTGTTTCGCCGCGAAATACATCCAGCGTGATACCGTGCAAAATATCGACCATACCTGCATTGCCGGACAAAGTCAGGCACGTGTTTTTCAATGAAAGTATTACTTCGGCCATGATCATCATCCTTAAGCTGCGTTGCTTATTGATATATTGGCCCTGTTGCATGGTTCGCAAGCACACAATTGTGTTATTGTTGATGCTGTTTACCCCCTTGCCTGCAATTGCAGGCCCGATTGTCATTGCCGCTCTTGGCGACAGCCTGACCCAGGGTTACGGGTTGCCCGTTGAAGACGGCTTCGTCCCCCAGCTGCAAAAATGGTTGCACAAACAAGGTGACGACGTAGTTATTCTAAACGCAGGCGTTTCAGGCGACACAACGGCAGGTGGTCTGTCGCGCATTGGATGGACATTAACACCTGACGTTGACGCTATTATCGTCGCCCTTGGCGGTAATGATTTATTGCGTGGGATTGATCCGGCCACTAGCCGTATTAACCTTGCAAGCATACTACAAGCCGCCCAAGAGCACGACCTGCCCGTTTTACTTGTTGGCCACGCGGCACCCGGGAATTATGGCCCTGAATACAAGCAGGCATTTGATGTAATCTATCCCGATCTAGCCCGTGAATACGGCGTATTGCTTTACGCAAACTTTATGACCGCCCTGCTTGATCAGCCCGACCGGAAAACACCATATCTGAAATACATGCAAAGCGACAATATCCACCCCAATGCCATTGGTGTCAAAAAAATCGTCAACGCAATAGGACCAAAAGTACACGCACTTGCGGGGCAGACACGCAAATAAAGATATAAAAAAGAAAGCTATATACTTTCTGCATGACCCTAATTGTCACATTTTGTACAGCCGCTGATTTTAATTTTGGCTTGTCGTAGGGGGTAACTATCGATTGATCCGATTCTCTTAAAATGCGTCGCATCTATGGCCTCTATTGCCGTAAATTGAAAAGTTTAGGTAATATACACAATATTATTTAAATTTGTTTGAAATTTGCACAACTATCGTTAGATTCCCATCCACAACTCAAAAGTTTTGAGACAATCAGGGAGACAACAATGAAATTTTTCAAACGGACTGGTGCGCCTTTACCAGATCATATCTTAAAATCAGCAAAATCAGTACGCAAAGGATCAGAAGTTGACCGTCGCGAATTCCTTGCTTTGGCAAGCGCATTTGGTGCGACTGCAGCAACCGCATACGGAATGTTGGGCATGACTGCACCTGCATATGCAGCCGGAACACCCAGCACGGGCGGCACATTACGCATCCAGCAAGAAGTACGCGCAATGAAAGATCCGCGCACATATGACTGGTCACAAATCGCGAACTTCTCGCGCGGCTGGCTGGAATATCTGGTTCAGTACAACAAAGACGGTACATTCGAAGGCCGCTTGCTGGAAAGCTGGGACATCAGCGACGATGCGACGGAATATACTCTGCGTGTCCGCAAAGGCGCCAAATGGAATAATGGCGACGACTTCACTGCAGAAGACGTTGCGCGCAACATTGCCGGCTGGTGCGATAAATCTCTGGAAGGCAACTCTATGGCCGGCCGCATGGCGACATTGATCGACGCAGACTCAGGCCAAGCAAAAGCGGGTGTTATCAATGTTGTCGACAGTCATACCGTAAAACTGATGCTGCCTGCAGCAGACATTACGCTGATTGCCGGTATGGCGGATTATCCAGCTGCTATCACACATGCCAGCCATACAGCTGACAGCATGCTGACAAACCCGATCGGTACAGGCCCGTATAAACCTGAATCCATGGAAGTTGGCGTTAAAGCCGTTTTGGTACGTGCTGATGGCCACGACTGGTGGGATGCCAGCAATGGCGCTTATCTGGATCGTATCGAATTTATCGATTATGGCACAGATCCATCTGCATATGTGGCTGCCGCTGAAGCAGAAGAAATCGATATGCTGTACGAAACATCCGGCGAGTTTGTTGACATCTTTTCCGGTCTGGGTTGGCAAAATTCAGACGCTGTAACGGCTGCAACAATCGTGATCCGACCAAATCAGCTGGCTGAAGTGGATGGCAAAAAACCATATGCAGACGTACGCGTACGACGCGCATTGGCACTTGCCGTTGATAACTCTGTCTGTCTTGAACTTGGTGTATCTGGTTTGGGTATCCCGGCTGAAAATCACCACGTTTGCCCGATCCATCCGGAATATGCAAAACTTCCCCCGTTGAAAGTCGATCCCGCAGGTGCAAAAGCCCTGATGGAAGAGGCTGGCATGGATGATTACGAGCATGAGTTGCTATCGATTGATGACAACTGGCGCAAAGACACCACCGATGCGGTAGCTGCACAATTGCGCGATGCCGGTATCAAGGTGAAGCGGACAATTCTGCCCGGTTCCACATTCTGGAATGATTGGGCAAAATACCCGTTCAGCTCCACCAACTGGAATATGCGCCCATTGGGTGTTCAGGTGCTGGCACTGGCTTACCGCTCTGGTGAAGCATGGAACGAATCCGGCTTTGCCAATGCAGAGTTTGATAAACTGCTAACCGAAGCTTTGGCGATTGCCGATGCGGATAAACGCCGTGAAAAGATGGTTCGCATTCAAACCATCATGCAAGAAGAAGGTGTGACCATTCAACCGTACTGGCGCTCACTTTACCGTCATGCACGCGAAGGTGTAGTGAATTACGAAATGCATCCCACATTCGAGATTCACGTTCACAAGTTAGGCCTTGCATAACAACTACTTTTACAAAAGGTCGCCATCTGGCGGCCTTTTTTAGCTTGCTAACATCTAAAAGCTATTCTGGGGCAATAACCACAATAGTTTAATTTAAAAAACAGGGGAATTATGGGAAGTTTCATTTTCAAGCGGATTGGCGTTATGGCCCTGACTGCGCTTTGTCTAACATTTATCGTCTTTTATCTAACGAACCTTTATCCCAATTTGGAAAAACTTGCGAAAACGCAGGGCAACATGCGGATGACCGATAAACAGGTCGTAAGCTGGTTGGGTAATCGCGGGTATTCACAAAATGTCTTTAAAAAGTACGGCGAATGGCTGGGGGTTGTACCAAGTTTGCAGACCACCACCGAAGATGGCACAGTTCTTAGCCGTTGCTCACGGGCTGGAATGGCCCCTGCGGACATTCCCGGTTACTGCGGTATCATGCAGGCAAACTGGGGTTATTCCACGGTTTTCAAAGAAGAGGTCTGGAACATTGTCACCAAAAGGCTTGGCTTGACCAGTTGGCTGATGCTTGCTGTCTTATGCGTTATGGTTCCGATGGCCCTGATTGTCGGTATATTGGCAGGCATGAAAGAAGGTTCCAGAACGGATCGTACACTGTCCACATTTTCTATCGCAACAACGGCCACGCCTGAATATGTATCCGGCGTTATTTTCATTATACTGTTTGCTTCATCCAAAGGCGGCTTGTCGCCCTTGTTGTCAGATTGGGGGCTATTATCCAGTAAAACCCTGTTCAAAGGATCGGCCACATCGGCAATGGCAGATATTACATTCGCAAACTTCACTCTGCCGGTGATGGCACTTGCCCTTTATGGCATGGGCTACATTGCGCGTATGACACGTGCATCAATGGCAGAAGTGATGACCGCGCAATATATCCGAACAGCACGCCTAAAAGGCGTAAGTTTCAAAAATGTTGTCCTGAAACACGCCCTACGTAATGCACTGATTGCCCCTTTTACAGTAATTATTCTGCAAATTCCATGGCTGCTGACCGGCGTTGTTATTGTGGAAACCCTGTTCAACTACAAAGGCTTCGGCTGGGCGTTGGTTCAGGCTGCACAAAATAATGACATCGAGCTGCTTTTGGGCATCTCGGTTATCGCGGTCGTCGTCGTTTTGGTCACACAATTGATCTCGGACATTGGCTATGTATTCCTCAACCCACGCATTCGCGTATCTTAAGGAGGAACAGTTACATGGAACCTTTAAGCTCTTTTGAAATCTTCGGCCATATCCTGTACCAGCTTTTGCCTGTTTGGATCGGCTTGATCGCAATTTTCGTAATTTCAATCGCCACGAAATCAAAAACCGGCCTTTACGGTAAACTGTTCGACAGTCCCATCGGTATGATCGGTTTCGGACTGGTGACGTTTTGGGTGTTAACCGCATTGTTCGGCGACATGATCATGACCCATGATCCCCTGCAACAAATCTCGGGAATGAAAAACAAACTACCCGGAACCCCCACGAAAGGGGCAGAGGCAGATGATTTTCAGTGGTACTTGCTGGGCGGAGACAATCTGGCCCGCGACGTGTTCAGCCGGGTGGTTGCCGGCAGCCGCATTGTTTTAAAAATTGCGCCGTTGGCCACATTGTTTGCCTTTATGGTTGGCATTACTCTGGGTCTGCCTGCGGGCTATTACGGCGGCAAACGCGACACATTACTATCGTTTTTGGCCAACCTCATTCTGGCCTTCCCGGTAATCTTGCTGTTCTACCTTCTGGTAACGCCCGAGATCGTGAAAACCGGCCTGCCGAAATACATGGCGGCAGTTCTGTTCCTGTTCCCGATCATATTTCTGGTGGTTCTATGGCAATCAAGGTTCTACACCCAGCCCCAGAAACGCAATCTCTTTGTTGCACTCACAGTGCTGATAGGCGGCTGGATCTATCTAGGCATTGCCTGGAATGCCGATCCCATCGGGATCATTTCCATGCAGGCCAATATCCTGATCGTATTCGTGGCCGTGGTGTTCGTGAACTCGCCGACAGTTTTTCGGATTATTCGCGGCCTGACTATGGACATCAAAACCCGCGATTACGTAGCCGCCGCCCAAACCCGTGGCGAAGGCCCGTGGTACATCATGCTTTGGGAAATACTGCCCAATGCGCGCGGACCGCTGATCGTCGATTTCTGCCTGCGTATCGGGTATACGACCATCCTGCTTGGGACATTGGGCTTCTTTGGGTTGGGATTAGAGTCTGAAAGCCCCGACTGGGGATCAACGATCAACGCGGGTCGCAGATTGCTTGCGATCTATTCCCACCCTGCCCTGCCACCGGCATTATCACTGATGTCACTTGTGCTTGGGTTAAACCTGCTGGCCGATGGCCTGCGTGAACAAAGCTTACGGGATTAGGAGAATATCATGACAAAACAACCCTATGATGGCCCGATCCTTGAAATAAACCAACTGTCGATTTCGTTCTTCACACGATTGTTCGAAATTCCTGCGGTGATGGATTTTTCCGTCACCGTCATGCCCGGCGAAGCCGTCGGGCTGGTGGGCGAAAGCGGTTGCGGTAAATCCACCGTGGCCCTTGGCGTGATGCAGGATTTGGGCGTTAACGGTAAATGCGTCAACGGCTCGATTAAATTCAAGGGTCGTGAACTGGTCGGAATGCCCGAAGAAGAATTACGCAAACTTCGCGGCTCTGAGATCGCCATGATCTATCAAGAACCCATGGCATCCCTGAACCCGGCGATGAAAATCGGTAAACAGTTGATGGAAGTACCGATGATCCACGAGGGCATGTCAAAAGAAGATGCCTACGCAATGGCTCTTGAAATCGTGGAAAGCGTACGCCTGCCCGACCCCGAGCGTATGATGAACTCTTTCCCGCACCAGTTATCCGGTGGTCAACAGCAGCGCATCGTCATTGCGATGGCGTTGATGTCTAAACCATCATTGCTGATCCTAGATGAACCAACCACCGCACTTGACGTGACCGTTGAAGCGGGGATCGTGGATTTGGTTAAGGATTTGGGTAAAAAATACGGCACTTCCATGCTGTTCATCAGCCACAACCTTGGTCTGATCTTGGAAACATGTGACCGTATATGTGTGATGTATTCCGGCGAAGCAGTCGAAACCGGCAGCATCAAAGACGTATTCGATAAAATGCGACACCCCTATACGCAAGCTTTGTTCCGCTCGATCCCCCTACCCGGTGCCGATAAGAACGAACATCCTCTAGTGGCCATTCCGGGCAATTTTCCGCTACCGCATGAACGGCCCAAGGGCTGTAATTTTGGACCGCGCTGCAACTATTTTAAAGAGGGCCTGTGCAACGCACATAACATTAAAATGGCTCCGATCAAAGGCGACACACGCCACGATTCACGCTGTACAAGGTTTGAGAATATAGACTGGGATGAACCTATTGAAGCAAGTGCCAACACAACTAAAACCGAAGTCGGTGATGTTGTACTGAAGGTCGAAAACCTGAAAAAATATTACGAGGTCGCGGCCAATGCAATTTTTGGCGGCGGAGAAAAACGTGTGGTCAAGGCCAATGAAACCATCAGTTTTGAAGCCCGTGAAAGTGAAACACTGGCGATTGTCGGTGAAAGTGGCTGTGGTAAATCGACACTTGCCAAGGTTCTGATGGGGCTGGAAACCGCCACGGATGGATCGGTTGAACTTTTGGGTAAATATGTTGAAGACGTATCCATTGAACAACGCACAACCAGCACGGTTTCGTCAGTTCAAATGGTATTTCAAAACCCGTTTGACACGCTGAACCCCGCAATGACTGTTGGCAGTCAAATTAAACGCGCATTGGAAATATTCGGCGTTGGCACAGATGAAGCCGACCGTGAAAACCGTATGCTAAAACTGCTTGATCTGGTCAAACTGCCACGCGCCTTCGCCACACGGATGCCGCGCCAGTTGTCTGGCGGGCAAAAGCAACGTGTGGGTATCGCCCGCGCCTTTGCCGGTGCCGCACAGATTGTTGTGGCTGATGAACCTGTGTCGGCACTTGATGTATCCGTGCAGGCAGCTGTAACCGATCTGCTGATGGAAATTCAGCGTGAAAACAAAACCACGCTTCTATTCATCAGCCATGACCTGTCGATTGTGCGCTACCTGTCTGACCGTGTGATGGTGATGTATCTGGGTCATGTGGTTGAAATGGGGTCAACTGACGCTATTTTCTCACCACCCTATCATCCCTATACCGAAGCGTTGTTGTCAGCAGTGCCTATTGCTGACACCAGTATCGTGAAAAAGCATGTGGTACTGGAAGGTGACATTCCGTCCGCTATGAACCCGCCTTCCGGCTGCCCGTTCCAAACACGGTGTAATTACAAGGGGCAGGTCAAAGGCGGCTTGTGCGAACAGGAAGTACCACCGATGCGCACCCTTAAAGGGGGGCACGAAATAAAATGCCATCTGGACGATAAAATACTGAATAAGATGGAGCCCGTGATCAAGCAGGTCACAAAGGAAAAAACCACTGCATAAATCATTATCTACGGGGTCTGCTATTTTTTAGCAGTCCCCCGCCTAAGACAAAATTGCCCCCTAGGGGATAGGGCTGTTTTAATAATCCTTTTAAAACAACAACAAACTTTGAAAATAAAATATATCTTCACTACTAAACATTTAGTTTGACAGATCACGCGTTTCACCTGACTATATTCTTGCCAGCGAAAGCTGACTTGAAATTTTATGGGAGGAAGAAAGATGCGTAAGTATCTGCTATCCGCAGCTGCGGTCATTGCCGTTGTTGCGGGGTCGACGACAGTTATGGCCGATGAGGCTTCAGCACAAAAATGGATCAATCAGGAATTCCAGCCATCATCACTCAGTAAAGATGAGCAAATGGCTGAAATGAGCTGGTTCATCAATGCAGCCAAACCTTTTGCAGGCATGGAAATCAATGTGCTTTCGGAAGGTATTCCGACACATTCTTACGAATCTGAAGTGCTGACTAAAGCTTTTGAAGAAATTACGGGCATCAAGGTCAACCACCAGATTTTGGGTGAAGGCGAAGTTGTGCAGGCGGTACAAACCCAAATGCAAACTGGGCGTAACCTTTACGACGCTTATGTCAACGACAGTGATTTGATCGGCACCCACTCACGCCTGCAACTGGCCTATAATCTGACAGACTGGATGGCGGGTGCGGCAGCTGACGTGACAAACCCCGACCTTGATCTGGGCGATTTTATCGGCACCCAGTTCACCACGGGGCCTGATGGCGACCTCTATCAACTTCCAGATCAGCAATTCGCCAACCTTTACTGGTTTCGCAAAGACTGGTTTGACCGCGAAGACCTGAAAACCGCTTTTAAAGCCAAATACGGTTATGAACTGGGTGTACCGGTGAACTGGTCTGCCTACGAAGACATCGCGGAATTCTTTTCCAATGACATCAAGGAAATTGATGGCACGGCAATTTACGGCCACATGGATTACGGTAAACGCGCACCCGATCTGGGGTGGCGCATGACAGACGCATGGCTGTCAATGGCAGGTACAGGTTCAAAAGGCGAACCAAACGGTATTCCCATCGATGAATGGGGTATTCGCATGGAAGCGGGATCTTGTAACCCATCAGGTGCATCTGTCAGCAGGGGTGGCGCAGCAAACGGACCGGCCGCAGTTTACGCGATCCGTAAATGGGATGAATGGCTGCGGGCTTATGCCCCTCCGGGTGCCGCATCATTCGACTTCTATCAATCCCTGCCTGCGCTTAGTCAGGGTAACGTAGCCCAACAGATTTTCTGGTACACAGCTTTTACAGCAGACATGGTAAAACCGAAATCTGAAGGCAACAACACTGTGGATGATAACGGCAAGCCGCTTTGGCGTATGGCCCCAAGCCCGCACGGGCCATATTGGCAAGAAGGCCAGAAAGTTGGCTATCAGGACGTGGGTTCTTGGACAATTCTGAAGTCCACACCCGAAGATCGCGCCAAAGCAGCATGGTTATATGCACAGTTCGCTGTATCCAAAACCGTTGACGTGAAAAAATCACATGTCGGCCTGACCTTCATTCGCAACAGTACTGTCAACCACGCATCGTTCAGTGAACGCGCCCCGAAACTGGGCGGATTGGTCGAGTTTTACCGCTCACCTGATCGTGTGGCATGGTCGCCAACAGGGATCAATGTACCTGATTATCCAAAACTGGCGCAAATCTGGTGGCAGCAAATCGGTGACGTGAACTCAGGTGCATTCACGCCGCAAGAAGCGATGAACCGTTTGGCCGGTGAAATGGATATCACAATGGCGCGTATGCAAGCCGTTGACGAAGCGGCCAACGTCTATGGTGGTTGTGGCCCGCGTCTGAATGAAGAAAAAGACGCAGCATTCTGGTATGCAAATGGTGGCGCAAAACCCCCGTTGGACAATGAAAAACCGCAAGGTGTGACTGTCAACTACGACGAGCTTGTTGCCCGCTGGGCTGCGCAATAAAACTTTCCCTGATGGGCTCGAACTGTTCGGGCTCACCTAGCTGGGGCCTGTGGGCCCCAGCCTTTTATAGGCTTGGTGCACCCCGGAATGTACCAAAAGAAAAGTAATAAAATGACACTTGAACTTAAAGACGTCACCAAAAGCGTTGATGGGGTTACCCATATAAAACAAACCAGCCTGACCCTTGAAGCGGGACATTTCAACGTGCTTTTGGGCCAGACGGGTGCTGGTAAAACCTCGCTCATCAAAATGATGGCAGGACTTGATCCGATTGCCGGCGGGCAGATATTCATGGACGGTCAGGATGTTACCAAACTGTCGACCCAGAAACGCAACATAAGTTTGGTACACCAATTTTTCGTGAACTATCCACATATGACAGTATTCGACAATATTGCCTCGCCACTCAAGGTCGCGGGCATGGTCAAATCCGAAATTCAGGGTCGCGTGGAAGAAGCCGCGGACATCCTGCAACTGCGCCCAATGTTGAACCGCCGCCCACAAGAATTGTCAGGTGGCCAACAACAACGCACCGCATTGGCGCGCGCCATCGCCAAAGAAAGCCGTGCGGTTTTTTTGGATGAGCCGCTTGCGAACCTTGACTATAAATTACGCGAAGAATTGCGCGAGCAGCTGCCCGAATTATTTGCAGGGCGCGGGGCTGTTGTGGTTTACGCCACATCCGAACCGGAAGAGGCCTTATTGCTGGGCGGCTACACGGCCCTGATGGATGACGGTTGCGTCACCCAATTCGGCCCAACTGCGGAAATTTACCGCAACCCGCATAATCTGGCGTCAGCACAAGTGTTTTCCAGCCCACCGATCAACGCTGCCACCATTACCAAACAGGGTGCACGTGCAACGCTGGATGCAACCACCTCATGGCCACTAACCGGCGACACGGCCAATCTGCAAGATGGGCAATACATTATTGCCATTCGCCCAAATCATATTTCTCCAAACCCGACAGAACAAACCTCTGTAACACTGACAGGCACTGTTCTGGTCACAGAATTAAGTGGCTCTGAAAGCAGTGCGCATTTTGAAATGGGTGACCACACATGGGTCTCATTGGCACATGGCACGCATCCCTATAAAATCGGTGAAGCCCGCAATTTTTACATGGACCCGTCTGCGTGTTTTTATTTTACACCCGACGGTTCGCTTGTAGCGTAAGGGGCAAAAGGCATGGCACAAATCACCCTTTCAAAGCTGCAGCACAGCTATTACCCTAACCCTAAAACCCCGGATGATTACGCCTTAAAGGAAATCGATCTGGATTGGGAAGACGGCGGTGCATACGCGCTGTTAGGCCCGTCTGGTTGCGGAAAATCCACCTTGCTGAATATCATTTCAGGTCTGCTGGATCCATCCGAAGGGCAGGTTCTATTCGATGGAAAAGACGTGACAGGACTGCCCCCCGACCAACGCAATATCGCGCAGGTGTTTCAGTTTCCGGTGATCTACGACACCATGACGGTTTTCAACAATCTGGCGTTCCCCTTGCGCAATCGCGGTCTGAACGAAGACGCCGTAAAACAACGCGTCGAAGAGATTGCTCATATGCTTGAACTTGACACTATGCTGGACAGTCGTGCCGCTGGCCTGTCACCTGACAACAAACAAAAAATTTCCATGGGGCGCGGCTTGGTGCGCAAGGACGTGAATGTAGTGATGTTCGATGAACCGCTTACCGTCATCGACCCGCACCTGAAATGGAAACTGCGTTCCAAATTGAAAGAACTGCATCAAAGGGTACGCGCCACAATGATTTATGTCACCCACGACCAGACTGAGGCCTTGACCTTTGCCGACCAAGTGGTCGTGATGAACGATGGTCAGATCGTGCAAATTGGCACACCCGTTGAACTGTTCGAACGCCCCGCCCATACTTTTGTGGGTCATTTTATCGGTTCACCCGGCATGAACGTGTTACCCTGTGATGTGAACCAAGGCATGGCGTTCTTTCACGGCCATTCCATAAGACTAGAAGGCGCAATTGATAGCACAGGCACAGGCACAGGCACAGGCAAAACCGAAATCGGCATTCGCCCCGAATATGTCAGCCTTAGCGATAAGGGGCTGGAAGCGACAATTCGCAAAGTAGCAGATGTCGGCCGCCATAACGTGGTTGATGCAATGGTCGGTGATACCTTGGTAAAAGCTGTGGTGAACGGCGTCGTTCCTGCACAGGGTGAAACTGTTCACCTGTCCTTTGATCCCGCAAAAACACGACTTTACCGTGACGGCTGGATTGCCACACAAGCACAAGGGGCAACACCATGAAAAAGCCATACCAAAAAGCCTGGTTCTTTGTACTGCCCGTTCTTTTGCTGGTCGCTTTCAACGCGCTCATTCCGATGATGACCGTGGTCAATTATTCGGTGCAGGAAACCTTTGGCAACAACCTGTTTTTCTGGGAAGGGCTGGGCTGGTTCGAAAAGCTGCTACACTCCGAACGGTTTCACGCAGCCCTTGGACGGCAATTCCTGTTCACTGCAATCATTCTGGCCATCGAGGTACCCTTGGGTATCATCATAGCTCTTTCCATGCCACGCTCAGGGTTCTGGGTACCTGTTTGTCTTGTAACCATGGCCCTACCCATGCTGATCCCTTGGAATGTTGTGGGGGCAATGTGGAACATCTTCACCCTGCCGGACATCGGCCTGCTGGGATACTTGATGAACCATACGCTTGGCATCGCCTACGACATGACCCAAAATCCGTTTGCCGCGTGGGCTACAATCATCGTCATGGATGTCTGGCATTGGACATCACTTGTCGTGCTGCTTAGCTACGCGGGCCTTGTTTCCATCCCCGACGCCTACTACCAAGCCGCCAAAATAGACGGGGCATCGAACTGGGCGGTTTTCCGTTACATCCAGCTGCCCAAAATGAAACAGGTGCTGACCATCGCTATTCTGTTGCGCTTTATGGACAGCTTCAACATCTATACCGAAGTGTTTGTCCTGACAGGTGGTGGGCCCGGCAATTCCACAACCCTTTTATCGATCGATCTCGTCAAAATTGCCCTTGGTCAGTTTGACTTGGGGCCAGCGGCGGCCATGTCGCTGATCTACTTTGCAATCACCCTTTTTGTGTCATGGCTGTTTTACACGCTAATGACCAAAGACGACACGAATTAGGACTTAACCCATGCGCAAACGATCCTTAATCCCGATTTTATATATCCTGTTCCTAATGCTGCCGATCTACTGGCTTGTGGCAATGAGCTTTAAAACCACGGGCGAAATACTGTCGGGGTTTTCCCTATTTCCGCAAACATGGACATTTGACAATTACGTCGTGATCTTCACCGACCCCACATGGTACTGGGGCTACATCAACTCGATCATTTATGTGTCCCTGAACACAGTCATTTCACTCACGGTCGCCCTACCCGCAGCCTACGCATTTTCGCGTTACCGTTTTTTGGGCGACAAACAACTGTTCTTCTGGCTATTAACCAACCGCATGGCCCCCGCAGCCGTATTTGCCTTGCCCTTTTTCCAGCTTTATTCCGCCGTTGGCCTATTCGACACCCATCTTGCCGTGGCACTCGCACACTGCCTGTTCAACATCCCGTTAGCAGTGTGGATATTGGAAGGCTTCATGGGCGGTGTCCCCAAGGAATTGGATGAAACCGCCTATGTCGACGGTTATTCTTTCCCGCGCTTTTTCACCACCATATTCCTACCTTCTATTAAGGCGGGTGTCGGTGTTGCCGCATTCTTTTGTTTCATGTTCTCATGGGTCGAACTGCTGTTGGCCAAAACCCTGACAGCGGTTTACGCCAAACCCATCGCCGCGACGATGACCAAAACCGCCTCATCAGCAGGGTATGAATTGGGCCTGCTGGCGGCCGCTGGCACACTGACCATCATCCCCGGTGCCATCGTGATCTATTTTGTGCGCAATCACATCGCCAAGGGCTTTGCCCTAGGGAGGGTATAATGCTGGGATGGATGGCATGGACATGGCCCACCGCATTGGTCTTTATCGGTATTTTCACGGCAATGGGCGTGTTGACCGTACTTGAAATCAAATATCCGGGCGGGGCCGAACGCAAAGGTATTTTGGGCCTGACAACCACACGTGGTGACCGCCTGTTCATTTCACTACTTGGAACCGTCTATATCTTCCTTGCATGGCTTGGGCTGATGGGAATGCCCCTTTGGGCGCCCCTTGGGTTGGCTATTGCATGGGGCGTGTTTTGCTTTTGGAAAGTTTGAATGCGTATGGGGCTTGGAAAAACGGCAATTTTAGTATTTACTGAACGCAGTAAAAATTGATTTTGGACAGAGTAATAATGAGACAGAAAAAGAAAAACGAACTACTGACAGAAGTTGAACTGGAGTTCATGTCTCATTTATGGAAACTGGGTCAGGGAACCGTGCGCGATGTTCTGGCCAATCTGGCCGAAGGCCGCAATCTTGCCTACACGTCTGCCGCCACAATCCTGCGGATTTTGGAACAGAAGGAATTTGTGGTAAGTTCAAAACAGGGCAAAACTTTTGTTTACCGGCCCACCATTAAAAAAGACGTCTATCAGTCAAGGTCGCTTAAGAACCTATCTGAAAAGCTATTTGACGACACGCCTGTATCACTGGTTGCGCGCCTTGTGGATGACGCGGGCATGTCCGAAGAAGCATTGGAGGAAATTCGAGCTCTACTGGATAAGAGGTTGAAAAATGATACTGACTGATGCTGTACTGAACGCTTACATCAATGCCAATATTATGCTGATCTTTGCGTTTGCCTTGTGGAATTTCACCCAATACACCATCAAGAAGCTTAAAGTTCGGCTGCCTTATATCTTGCGGTTACGCCTGTTAAACGGTGTCTTTCTGGCCATCGTCCTTAGCCCTATGGCAATCGCGGCAATTGCTGTATTCATTCAGATAGGCCTGCTCTCCTCGGATTTTTCCATGAGCGCTTCAGACTTTGCTGTTGCCCAATACCTGAATGGCAGCATTGAAATGAAAGCCGTTGAATTTGAACGTATCCTTGGCATGCGCAACGCACTTATGCAGAATGTTCTTAGCCTGAATACATCTACAGGATTTTACATCACTGGATTGTTTCTAATTGGTTTTACAGCTTTTCTTGGCCGTTCAATCGTCAATATTTTCAAACTCAGATCAGTATTGCGCGGCAGCTACGCATGGCGGCAATTTGGAAACCTTCGGATATTGTTAAGCGATACAACCTTTATCCCCTTTTCCACCCGCAGTCTGAAAATCCGTTATGTGGTTATCCCGTCAGGAATGCTGGCTGAAAGCGATGATCTGAAAATGGCATTGAGCCACGAGCTTCAGCATATCCGTCAGGGCGATGTGGAATGGGCCTTTATTTTGGAAGCTCTGCAACCGTTCTTTTTCTGGAATCCAGTCTTCTATTTCTGGAAACGCCAGGTGCAACACTTGCGTGAACTAGCCTGTGATCAACAACTGGTTTTAAACAAACACTTTGATATTCAGTCCTATTGCGAGTGCCTGTTGAAGGTTTGCAAAAACAGCATTCGCAAAGACGACAGCTATTCAATCGCGTTACCGACAGTTCCGTTTGTTCAGGTTGAAAACACCCCGCTTGGTCTGAACGCAGCGGCATCCCTAAGACAGCGAATCATTGCCATAGTAGATCCCGTTACAGTACCCATTTCGCGTAAAGCATTTGCATGTCTGTTACTGCCCTCAATGGCACTGGTTATATTGATGTCTCTTGCCATACAAAAACCGGGAGACTGGTCACAAGATCGTTTAATGCTGTCCACGATCGTCAATCTGGAACGTATGGAAAATCGCAGCTCAGGCCAATAATTCTATAGAAACGTATCCTTGAATTGATCGCGCAAAACGTTTTTTTGCACTTTACCCATCGTGTTGCGCGGCAACGCATCCACGATCACCAGTTTTCTGGGGTGCTTAAAGCGGGCCAACGATTGGGCAATATTCTGACCAATCGCATCCAGATCAGGTGCTGACCCTTTTAAGGCCACCAAAACCCCTAACGCAGCTTCCCCGAAATCAGGATGCGTCAGGCCAATAACAGCACTTTCCAAAACACCTTTTTGTTCATCCAGAACCAGCTCAACTTCTTTGGGGTAAATATTATAACCCCCCGAAATAATCAGATCCTTGTCGCGCCCAACGATCTGCACATATCCATGCTCATCAATCAATGCCAAGTCACCGGTAATAAAGAACCCGTCTTCGCGTAATTCTTCACGGGTTTTTTCAGGCATCTGCCAGTAGCCCTTGAACACATTCGGGCCGCGCACCTCTAGCATCCCGATCTCACCGTCGGACACAATTTTACCCGTCACAGCGTCCGTCACCTTTACTTCGACACCCGGCAACGCCGGGCCGACAGTACCCGCGCGTCGTTCACCGTCATAAGGGTTAGAGGTCGTCATATTGGTTTCCGTCATCCCGTAACGTTCCAAAATGCGGTGGCCTGTACGCTGTTCAAATTGCACATGGGTTTCCGCCAAAAGCGGCGCACTGCCCGATGTGAACAGCCGCATATGGCATGCCAATTCACCGGTAAATCGCGGATCATCCAACAGCCGCGTATAAAAGGTCGGCACCCCCATCATCGCAGTGGACTTTGGCAATTGGTCTATGATCTGGTTCAAATCGAATTTCGACAACAGGATCATAGAACCACCTGCCACCAACGTCGTGTTGATCGCCACAAACAGCCCGTGAGTGTGAAAGATCGGTAAAGCATGCAGCAAAACATCATCCGCACTGAATTTCCAAAGTTCGGCAAGCGTTTGTGCGTTTGAAATCAGATTGTCCTGGGTCAGCATCGCCCCTTTGGAACGCCCTGTCGTGCCTGATGTATAAAGGAAGGCCGCCAGATCATCCCCGTTGCAATCAACGGTTTCAAAATTGTCCGGCATCGTATTCGCCAAATCGCGCAAACTGCCTGACCCATCCGCATCCAACGTTTCCAACTGTGCGCTCGACGCCTGCGCTACAGGGCGCAGCATTACACTGTGTGTACTGTCGCAAATAAAAATACGTGCACCACTGTTTTCCAAAAAATAGCTGACCTCATCAGGCGTATATGCCGTGTTCAAAGGCAAAAACACCAGCCCCGCCTGCACACAAGCCGCATAGACCGCCACAGCCTCCGGCGACTTTTCAATCTGCACCGCAACCCTGTCATCGGCGTTCAGACCTAGCTTGGTCAATGCGTTGGCAAACCTTGCCGTCAGTAGCAAGAAATCGTCATAGCTGATTTCCCGACCATCCGGCAGATAGATAAACGGCGCTTTCCGACCCGCGTGACAGCCAAATAACGTATCGAACAATGGGTTGGTCATGGATCGAATTCCTATGCGTCAGCCTGCGCACTTAGAGCGCGGACATCTTTTGACGCAGCAATCTTTTGCTTGGTCACAAACTGTTCATGGTTTTGTGAGATTTTACGCAAATCATAAAGATAATTCACCATCGCACCACCCGATTGCGCAACCCCATTAGCGGACAGATCAGCACCAGCGTGTACCGCATGTATCTGTGCACCGTTACCAAGATGAAAGCGTGCAACAGGATCATAGGGGCTGCCATTGCCACGCTTGGCACATAAAAGATAATTTGCCGCCACATTGCGCAGTTTATCATTATCATCGATATCACCCCGACGACCCGTTTCATCCAGCCATTGCATCAAGGTCGGTATCGGCGACAGGGTAACGAAAGTCTTTAGATCAACCAGTTCACGCGCCAAATCAGCGGCCACTTGTTTAATCAGTGAATTGCCAAATGAAATCCCCGCAAGCCCCGCCTGGCAATTGGAAATTGAATAAAACACGGCTGTATCGGCATCCCCGGCATCAATCATCTGGCGATCATCACTTAAAACATCCTGAATAGAGCTCGGGATGCCTTTGGTCAAAGCCACTTCAACGAAAACCAGTGGTTCATTGGGCATTGAGGGATGAAAGAACGCAAAGCACCGTCTGTCCGTGGGTTGCAATCGTCTGCGCAAATCATCCCAACTTTCGATGGTATGCACAGCCTCATAAGCGATAATTTTTTCCAGAATATGTGCGGGACTTTCCCAGTTGATCGGACGCAACACTAAAAATCCACGATTGAACCATGAATTCAGCAAGTGGCGAAAATCAATGTCAAATGCTGCAAGTTCTGCGTATTTTTTTGACAGGCGCAAAAGATCGTTGCGCATTGTCACAAGTTGGCCTGTGGCACCCGGAACTTGATTCAGGCGGCTTATCAGTTCTTGTCGCGCAGGTTCTGCAGTCGATAGAAAAGTGCGGTAATTTTTTTGTGTGGGCTCCGCTTCATAAGCGGCCAACGCCTTGCGGACTTGTGCAGGATCTATACCCAGCTCATGCGTCAGATAATCAAAGAAATCCTTTTTTGCAACATCATCCATCACCGCGTAACGATCAAGAATTTGGCATGCCAAAGCAACCCCGGAAACTTCACCGTGGCGCCCAAGCAGGTCATCACAAAGCGTATTGATCGGACGCTTATCCAATTTCCCATTGGCGGCATTTTTGTAGCGTCGTTCAAAAACCGTAGACAAAAGGTCTGCAAGAATACTCACGAAATCATTCCCATCATATTATTGACAACTCTTAGCATGACCCCGATTGGGCATAAAAAGTCAACGATGGCAACCTTGAAACGTTAATCCTGCAAAATTCCCGGCAGGTTCAAGCCATTTTCCCGCGCACAATCCAACGCAGTTTCATAGCCTGCATCCGCGTGTCTCCAGACCCCTGACGCGGGATCATTCCATAGTACCCGTTCAATCCGCTTGGCAGCGGCATCGGTTCCATCGGCACAAATCACCACGCCCGCATGTTGTGAAAAACCCATGCCAACACCACCACCATGGTGGATGCTGACCCATGTCGCACCCGATGCCGTATTGACCAATGCATTCAAAAGCGGCCAGTCCGACACCGCGTCTGACCCATCGCGCATGCTTTCAGTTTCACGGTTGGGCGACGCCACTGAACCCGCATCCAGATGATCACGCCCGATGACAACAGGTGCACTCAACTCGCCGTTTTTAACCATCTCATTGAACGCCAGTCCCAGCTTGTGTCGATCACCCAGACCGACCCAGCAAATTCGCGCGGGCAGGCCCTGAAAACTGATCCGCTCGCGGGCCATATCCAACCAGTTATGCAGATGTTTGTTATCTGGCAAAATCTCTTTAACCTTCTGATCTGTCTTATAAATATCCTCAGAATCACCTGACAGCGCCACCCAGCGAAATGGGCCGATGCCACGACAAAACAACGGGCGGATATAGGCCGGTACAAATCCCGGAAAAGCAAAGGCATCTTCCAGCCCCTCTTCCAGTGCCATCTGCCGAATATTATTGCCATAATCAACCGTCGGCACACCGACATTGTGAAATGCCACCATCGCTTCAACCTGAACTTTCATCGACGCGCGCGCTGCCCTGTCCACGGCTTTGGGATCGTTTTCGCGCTTGCCTTTCCAGCGTTCCATCGACCAGCCTTGTGGCAAATAGCCGTTACTCGGATCATGGGCCGAAGTTTGATCGGTCACAATATCAGGTCGCACACCGCGCCGGTAAAGTTCGGGAAATACGTCTGCCGCATTCCCCAGCAAGGCCACAGATTTCGCTTCCCCCGCCGCCGTCCAGCGTGCGATCATTTCCAGTGCTTCATCAATACTGTCGGTTTTTTCGTCTACGTATTTCGTGCGCAACCGAAAGTCGATACTTTCAGGATTACACTCCACCGCCAGACAACAGGCCCCCGCCATCACGGCAGCCAACGGTTGTGCACCACCCATACCGCCCAAGCCACCTGTCAAAATCCATTTGCCTTTCAGGTCACCGCCATAGTGCTGGCGACCCGCTTCCATGAAAGTCTCGTAAGTGCCCTGAACAATACCCTGACTGCCGATATAAATCCATGAACCGGCTGTCATCTGACCATACATAGCCAGACCTTTTTGATCCAATTCGTTGAAGTGATCCCAATTGGCCCAGTGCGGTACAAGGTTGGAATTGGCAATCAGAACACGCGGCGCATCAACATGCGTGCGCACAACCGCCACAGGTTTACCAGATTGCACCACAAGCGTTTCATCCGCTTCCAGTTTTTTCAAACTGTCAACAATCATATCGAAATCTTTCCATGTCCGCGCGGCTTTGCCGATACCACCATAAACCACCAGTTCATGCGGATTTTCGGCAACATCAGGATGCAAATTGTTCATCAGCATCCGCAACGGCGCCTCGGTCAGCCAGCTTTTGGCATTCAGTTCGGGGCCGGTAGGTGGGTAAATATCGCGGGCGGGTGTACGTGGATCAGTCATAAGTATCTCCTGTAGGGTCTTGCCCAAGCACATATGGGGGCAAGTCTAAATCTGCTAATATGGTGCCCTTTGCGATCAAATCACTCGCAGCTTCCAGATCAGGTGCCATATAACGATCTTGCGTTAGTGAAGCGATGTCCTGACGCACGATATTCATAACACCCTGCAAGGCTTTACTGGTCACAAGTGGTGCCCGAAACTCGATGCCCTGCACCCCGCACATCAGTTCGACCCCAAGAATGGTGTTCAGGTTTGCGTTCATCTGCATCAGGCGGCGTGCGGCATGGGCTGCCATGCTGACATGATCTTCCTGATTGGCCGATGTCGGCGTCGAATCCGTCGAACACGGATTAGCTAAATGTTTGTTTTCACTCATCAAAGCCGCCGTTGTCACCTCGGCAATCATTAACCCAGAATTCAACCCCGGTTCAGGCGTCAGAAACGGTGGCAGATCGAAACTCAGCGTAGGATCAACCATCAACGCCACACGGCGTTGCGCAATTGCACCGATTTCAGACAGAGCCAACGCAATGATGTCGGCAGCATAAGCTACGGGTTCTGCATGAAAATTACCGCCTGATACAATCACGCCCTCATCAACCAGTACCAGCGGATTATCGGTCACGGCATTGGCTTCAACCTGCAGCGTACGGGCGGCAAAATGTAACAAATCCATAGCGGCCCCCGTCACCTGCGGCTGACAGCGAATACAATAAGGATCTTGTACGCGTGTATCGCCATCACGGTGACTTTCGCGAATAACAGAACCTTCCATCAGGCTACGCTGTGCACGTGCCACAGCGATTTGCCCGGCATGACCACGCAGCGTGTGAATATCGTCAATCGTAGGCGCCGTAGACCCCATAATCGCATCGGTCGACAGGGCCGAAGTTACCACACAAGCCGCCGCATTGCGCCAAGCGTCAAACAGGGCGGCCAAACAACATGCTGTCGAAAATTGCGTGCCGTTGATTAGTGCAAGCCCAACCTTTGGGCTAAGATCCATTGGGGTCAGGCCCGCTTTGTGCAAAGCCTCACCGCCGGGTAACGTTTCACCGTCAAATTCAGCCTGCCCATCACCGATCATCACCGCTGCCATATGCGCTAGCGGGGCCAGATCACCCGAAGCCCCGACCGATCCCTGCACCGGCACAACCGGTATCACACCCTTGGCCAACATCCCTTCGATCAGTGTAATCGTTGCCCATGATACACCGGAAGCCCCGCGCCCCAGTGACAGCAGTTTCAGCGTCATCATCAAGCGGGTTGTGGCTGTGTCCAGTGCTTCACCCACACCGCAACAATGCGACAGGATCAGGTTGCGCTGCAAGGTGGCAGTATCTTCAGCCGCAATCTTAATGCTGGCCAATTTGCCAAAGCCCGTGTTCACACCGTAAATCGCATCATTGCCCGCAGCCGCCTTATGCACAAGCGTTTCTGCCGCTTGGACCTTTGGCTTTGCAGTCTCATCCAGAACTACAGACATCTGTCCGCGCCAAACATCTTCAAGCTGTTGCAGGGTTGTTTCCCCCGGTGTCAGGATCATTTTCATTGCTGTTCTTCCAAAATATCACCGCCCCAAATGCGAGCGTATAAAGGGTTGATACCAATACCATAGGCCAGTTCAGCAGGCTCATTTACATCCCATACGGCAAAGTCAGCGCGGTTTCCCGCCTTAATCACACCCTGATCGCCCAAGCCCAAAGCTTTGGCCGCTTCACGTGTGGTACCTGCCAACGCCTCTTCCGGGGTTAATCCGAACAACGTGCAGGCCATATTCATCGCCAGCAGTACTGACCCCAATGGCGACGAGCCCGGGTTCCAGTCCGTACCGACAGCCATCGCAACATTATGTGCACGAAATGCGGCAACAGGTGGCACCTGAGTTTCATTCAACGTGTAAAACGCTCCCGGCAATAAAACCGCAACAGTACCCGATTGCGCCATAAGGACCGCATCATCCGCAGTGGCATATTCCACATGATCAGCCGACAGCGCACCGTATCGCGCCGCAAGGGCGGTGCCACCTAAATGACTTAGCTGTTCAGCATGAAGCTTTATTGGCAGGCCCAATGCCTTGGCCATATCAAACACCCGCGCGATTTGCGCAGGCGTAAAGGCAATCCCTTCGCAAAACCCGTCCACCGCATCAACCAGCCCTTGCGCATGGGCCGCTTGCAGTGTCGGGATACAAATCTTATCGATATAAGCGTCCGCATCCATTCCCGCAGGTACCGCATGGGCGCCAAGATATGACGTGACAATATGAACAGGCCGCAATGCGCCGATTTTACGTGCCACACGCAGCATTTTCAGCTCGGTTTCCATATCCAGCCCATATCCCGACTTGATCTCGATTGTGGATACACCTTGCGCAATCAGCGTGTCCACGCGGGCAAGTGCGGATTTCAGCAAACCTTCAGCACTTTCACCCCGCGTCGCGGCAACCGTTGACACGATACCGCCCCCTGCACGCGCCACTTCTTCATAGCTGGCCCCTTGCAGGCGCATCTCAAACTCCCGCGCCCGATTGCCGCCATGCACAATATGGGTATGACAATCAATCAAAGCAGGCGTTATCAGCCGTCCGGCATACCCAATCTGTGTAATGTCAGAATAATCGGCAGGGCAATCTTTGGCCTGACCGATCCATAGAACACGCCCCTGCCCGACCACTATCTCACCATTTGGGATCAAACCATAAGCATCCGTATCAACGGCCATAGTCGCCACGGAAACATCAGTGATTTTGAATGTTTGTTGCATTGGAAGCTCTTGATTAAGTAACCTCTTAATAGTAATAAGGATGTACATATTAAGTCAAGCGAGTTAAAAATGCGATATATACATGCAAAACAGATACTTACCTCGGACGGTTGGAAAAACGACGTGCAAGTGGGTATCGGCACGGATGGCCGCATTGCATACTTGGGGCCAAAGACGTCAAACGATTCCCAATCCGTTGATTTACTTTTGCCTGCCCCCGTCAATCTGCACAGCCACACATTTCAACGCGCAATGGCGGGTCTGACCGAGGCGCGCGGCCCGGATCCAAAGGATAGTTTCTGGACATGGCGTACCTTGATGTACCGCTTTTTGGATCAGCTAAACCCGGATCAGATCGAAGCTATCGCAACCCTTGTTTTCATGGAAATGCTGGAAGCGGGCTATGCGGGCGTCTGCGAATTCCATTACCTGCATCACAATGTGGGCGGCAAAACTTATGCAAACCTATCGGAACTTTCCGAACGTATTGTAAAAGCCGCCGAAACCACAGGTATCGGACTGACACTGCTACCCGTTCTCTATCAATTCGGTGGTTGCGACAAACGTCCGCTACAGGGTGGGCAGCGTCGGTTTTGGAACGATCCCGATCAGTTTGCCACCCTGCATCAAGCGGCCACATCGGCAATCGCAACATCTTCCCCCGATTACAACATCGGTGTCGCCCCCCATTCCATTCGCGCAGTTGATGCAGTCGGCTTAAATGCAATGGTCAACCTATGCCCCCAAGGCCCCGTTCACATGCATCTGGCAGAACAAGTTGCCGAAGTGAAAGAAATTCAGGCCCATTTACACGCACGCCCTACCGAATGGCTGTTGGACAATCACGATGTTGATCCCCGCTGGTGCCTGATCCACTGCACACAAATGACAGCGGATGAAACCCAAAGACTTGCGAAAACCAAAGCAGTTGCAGGGCTTTGCCCGATCACGGAATCCAATCTGGGTGACGGCATATTCAACGGCACGGATTACCTGAATGCAAGTGGCACAATCGGCATGGGATCAGACTCGAACGTTCACATTTCATTGTTCGAAGAACTGAAAACCTTGGAATATTCCCAACGCCTGCGCGACCACAGCCGGGCGGCATTAGCCACACAAGATCGTTCAACCGGTCGGGTTCTGTTCGACGCAACATTAAAAGGCGGCGCGCAGGCAGCGGGCCGAAATGCAGGCGCAATTCAGATCGGCATGCTGGCCGATATGATAGGCCTTGAAGTCGACAATCAATGGCTCTGTAACCGACAGGATGATACTGCACTGGACAGTCTGATATTTGGTGGCAATGGCCAAAACTGTATCACGGATGTCTGGAGCGCTGGACGACATGTCGTCAAAGCTGGCCAACACCCCCAAAGGCACGCGATCATTCAAAACTTCGTTGCCGCGATCACCGATCTGGGACAAACAATTTGACCAGACCTGCAAAACATTCATGGAAATCCGTGCGCGACACGCTTCACGCAATGATACTGGACGGTACGTATTACGCAGGCGACAAGCTACCCAAGGACGAAGATATTGCCGAAACGCTAGGCTGTGCCCGCGCCACAGTGCAACGTGCCATGCGCGACCTGTCAGACAGCGGCATTGTCGAACGACGGCGCAAAGGCGGCACCCATGTGCGTCCCGACCCCGTCACACGTACCACAGTAGACATCCCGATCACACGCAAGGAAATTGAACAAAAGGGCTGTGTTTACGGCTATCAATTGATCAAACAAACAAAAATCGAAACGCCAATACCCGTCGCTGCAAGCTTTGGGTTGTCAGCTCCAACCGAAATGCTGCGAATTGAAGCTTTGCACCTTGCAGATCAACGACCCTATATGTTCGAAGACCGTTGGGTATCCCTGCAAACTGCCCCTGAAATTCTGGACGTTGATCTAACACATGAAAACGCCAATGAATGGTTGGTACGCAACAAACCCTATACGCGCTGCGATATTCGATTTTATGCGACCAAAGCAACTGAATACTATGCAGACCTTTTGGGCGCGGATAAAGCTGAGGCCCTGTTGGTGATGGAACGCACCACATGGATCGGTGACAAACCGATCACAACGGTCAAAGCCGTTACAACACCTGGCTATCAAGTGCTTACACAAAGCTAAACTGCCAATTGCGCTAGTTCACGTTTCAAACGATCAGCGGAATAATCCAGAAATGCCCGCAGTTTCGGTGCAATCAACCGACTTTGTGGAAATACAAGATGAACAGGCACTTCTTGCGGGACATAATCAGTCAATATTGGCACCAGCCGTTTATCCCGGATCAGATCACCCACCAAATAAGACATCGCCATTGTAATCCCTTCCCCTGCCAAGGCAGCTTCAACAGCAGATGACGCATCGTTAACCTCTAGGCGTGGGGTAAGTGTGACATGCCCTTTTGCGGTCGGGGTTTTGTAATGCCAATCCTGATTGGTCAGGATATTCGAAAATCCGATAATTGAATGAAGTTTTAGATCCTGCGGTACTTCTGGGCTGCCTCTGCGTGTCAGATAATCCGGGCTGGCAACAAAGAAGCGGCGCACCTGTCCCACACGGCGCGCAATCAGGCTGGACTCCGGCAGCTCTCCAATCCGAACGGCTACATCCACACCTTCGTCAACCATGTTTACCACGCGGTCCAACCCAAGGACAGTCGCAGTAATTTTCGGATGTGCTTGCAGAAAACCACGCACCATTGGTGTTATAACGTATCGCCCGAACGTTACTGACGCCGAAATTGTCAGATGCCCTTGCGGGACACCCATTTCACCGCTGGCATTCTTTTCGGCAGTGTCAATTTCGCCCAGCAATCGCTGTGCACTTTCCAAAAATCGCACCCCCGCATCGGTCAAATGCAATCGCCGCGTCGTACGCGTCAGCAAAACAACTCCTAACCGCCCTTCCAGCGATGAAACTGCGCGCGTAATCGCAGGTGGCGACATACGCATCCGTTCAGCCGCTTTATTGAAGCTGCCCATTTCATTGACAGCAACAAACACTTCCATTTCCAGCAAGCGATCCATTATTATTCCTATTTTTGAAATAGTATATTCAATATTAAGTGTATTATTCAATCAAATAAATAAATCTATACAGAATGCAATCAAACACAGGCCATCGCCTGACACAGAAAAAGGAAATAACCAATGAACACCTTCAACTTAAAACATGCCTTTAGCGCAGCTTTCCTCGCACTTGGCTTAATCACAACACCCGTCATAACATCGACATCTGCACAGGCAACATCCATTCAAACAGAAACCGCCGTGCATTACAAAACAACTGAAATTGACGGTCTGGAAATTTTCTATCGCGAAGCCGGTGCCAAAGATGCACCTACGCTATTACTGCTGCACGGTTTCCCGACATCATCCCAACAATACCGCAACCTGATCCCCGTACTGGCAGACAAGTACCACGTCATTGCCCCCGATTACCCGGGATTTGGCCGCAGTGCGATGCCAGCACGCGAAGACTTCGACTATTCATTTGCCTCTTACGCCAGCTTGATGGAAGATTTTACGCAAAACCTGAAACTGGATAGCTATTCACTTTATGTGATGGATTACGGCGCACCTGTCGGTTACCGCCTTGCCTTGAAAGCCCCTGAAAAAGTCAATGCCCTGATCATACAAAACGGCAATGCATACGATGAGGGTTTGCTTGAATTTTGGGACGTATTTAAAACTTACTGGTCTGATAATACGACAGAAAACCGTGAAAAACTACGCGGCTTTCTAAAGGTTGGCGCAACAGAATGGCAGTATACACATGGTATTCCAGCAGAAAACGCAGGCCTTGTCAGCCCTGATGCATGGATGCTTGATCAGGCCTATCTTGATCGCCCCGGCAATCAGGAAATCCAGCTTGATCTGTTCTATGATTACCGCACCAATGTTGATTTATATCCCGATTTTCAGGAATACTTCCGCACGTACCAGCCGCCAACCTTGATCGTCTGGGGTAAAAACGACGTGATCTTCCCAGCCGAAGGTGCAGCACCCTACCTGCGTGACTTGCCAAAAGCAGAAGTAAACATGCTGGACGCAGGCCACTTTGCATTGGAAACGAACGGGCCAGAAATTGCCGTTAAAATTCGCACATTTTTGGATCGCTCTCTAAGCAATTAACATAACCGCGGGGCGCAAAACTTTTATTGCGCCCCACCATACATTAAAAGGATAAACCACATGTCACAACGTCCCCCCCTACCCCCCTTCACAAAAGAAACCGCCATACAGAAAGTCCGCATGGCCGAAGATGGTTGGAACGGCCAGAACCCTGAAAAAATCGCACTGGCCTACACCGCCGACAGCATCTGGCGCAACCGCAATGAATTTCCCAAGGGCCGCGCCGAGATTATCGCGTTTCTGACCCGCAAATGGCAACGCGAACAGGATTATCGCCTGATAAAAGAACTCTGGGCCTACTCGGGTAATCGCATCGCTGTGCGTTTCGCTTATGAATGGCATAATAATACAGGCGAATGGTTCCGTTCTTACGGAAATGAAAACTGGGAATTCGATGAAAACGGCCTGATGAAATTCCGTTTTGCCAGTATCAATGACCTTTCCATCACGGAAGCGGAACGCAAATTCAAATGGGCGACAGGGCCACGCCCTGCAGATCACCCCGGTTTAAGTGACTTAGGCTTATAGGAGATAACTATGGGGCATAAATTCGCAGAAATCGCCTTTACCGATACGGTAAAATCAATTCAGTCCGATATGGGCAGCCGCAAAATGTACACACGCATGGAAGAAGGGTCAGAGGACTATAATAACCTACTTGGCCCCAATGAAGCGGCTTTTATTTCCGCCCGCGACAGCCTGTATATGGCCACCGTCAGTGAAACCGGTTGGCCCTATGTTCAACATCGTGGCGGGCCGCAAGGCTTTGTCAAAATACTTGACGAAAAAACCATCGCGATGCCGGACTTTCGCGGCAACAAACAATATGTCAGCGTCGGCAACCTGACCAAGGACGACCGCGTGTCACTATTTTTCATGGATTACGCCAATAAAACCCGCCTGAAACTTCTGGGGCGGGCGACGTTGGTTGGCTTGGACAAGCCCGAAATCATAGAAAAGCTGCAAATGCCTGATTATCGTGGTCATATTGAGCGCGGTTTTGTCATCACGATCGAAGGTTTTGACTGGAACTGCCCACAACATATTACGGAACGCTATACATTACCCGATATCGAAAAATCTGTTTCAGCACTTCAAGAGCGGATCATCGAGCTGGAAACCCAGCTGGCAGACCTAAAATCGCAATGATAGGCACGACATGCCGCCATCCAGCTTGGCGCATTCCGTGTTGTTGATCTCACGCACCTCATATCCCGCCGTCCGCAACCGTTTAGCGGTTTTGGGAAAGCCTGCGGGCATAATAACAAACTGGTTGAAGCGGATGGCATTCGCCGCCGCTTCTTCCCCGTCAGCCGTATGGATGACGCGGTAGCCTTCAAAACAACCCGAAGCATCCAACCGTTTGGTCGCCAAAATAGTCTCGCCATCCAGCAGCGAACAATCGGTTTTGAAATGCAAAACACCTGCGGGCGTAAACACTTCATGCACGCTATAACCCCAACGATCAACAAGACTTCTAAGTTCAGCCACTCCTGCGGCATCAGTACGATCGGAACGACCCACAAGTATTTCTTTGGCCGTAGTCAGAATATCGCCACCTTCAATAAATCCGGGGCCGTTTATATCAAGCACCACGTCGTAACAGTCACGCAAAACCGGTGCCATGCCATCCACCTCGCCTGCGCGTGTCGGCGCACCCGGACGCATCATAATCGCCCCTTCAGGCAGGCACAGGGCGGTATCTTCCACAAAAACAGCATCGGGATAGGCCTCTAGTGCGGGCAATTCGACAACTTCCGCCCCTGTTTCACGTAAAGTTTCCACATACTGCGCATGATCTATCAGCATTTGTTCCAGATCAGGCGTGCCAATATCTTGCGCGCGCAACCCCTCCACAATACTGGCACTGGGTTTGCGGGTAACCGCACGGGTAAATTCATAAGAATGTTCGGTCATAGTACCCTCTAAGCCTTGATTTCGATCATCGTCGGGCCATCTTTTGGCCGTGGGGCACATAACGCCCCTGCCAAACTCTCATTGGTCATCTCACAGCTTTGAAATGGTATACCGCAAGCCTTGGCTATATATTCAAACTTGGGCGGTGTCGGATCACAGCCGACAACCGTCACGCCTGCGGCTGCCATCGAGGTTTCAATTTCCTGATAACCGTGATTATTCCAAACAACAAAAAGGATCGGTAGTTTTTCATCCACGGCCACCATTATTTCCGGCATCGTAAATTGTGCACCACCATCCCCCACCAGACAAACCACCTGCGCTGTCGGGTCCGCAAGGGCCGCCCCGATACAGGCTGGTATCGAAAAACCCAGCGCGCCAAACCCTGTTGCCGCATTGAACCATCCACCCGCGCGGTCGTGATCATAATAAAGGTTGCCCGCATAAGTCACTTGCGTGCTGTCACCGATCAGTATCGCGTTTGAAAAATTTTCTTGGATGGTTTCCAGCAACCCCACCTGCACACGATAATCTGCCCCAATTTCATCCCATGCTTCGCGTCGTGTCTCTTCAGCCCTATCTGCACCACTATTCTGCGCGATACCGTCGCCCAAAGCTTGCACCAAATCAGGCAAGACATCTTCAACCCGCCCACAAACCGGATGATCCACAGGGTGGCGTGCCAATTGATCTGCTGAAATATCAACGCGGATCAGCTGCGCCATTTTCGGCGGACAAGTTGTGCCACACATACCGTAATCGGTCGGTCCGAACTCGGTTCCCAACGCCAGAACCACATCTGCGCCCTCAATCAGCTTGTTCACCGACTTCAAACTGGGGCTTGCAGGTACACAAAGCGGCGCCCCATGCAACATGCCACGTGCATTCACCGATTCCACCACGGGTGCATCCAGCCGTTCGGCAATTTCGCGCAATTCACTTTCCGCCCAACGTGCCCCGCCGCCTGCAATGATTACAGGTGATTTCGCCGCTTTCAACATGGCGGCAATCGGTGTCATATCCACTTTGGGCCGCGCAATTTTTGCAACCGCATGGGGTTTCTTCGCAACCGTATAAGGCAGTTTCATAACATCCGTTGGCACCTCGATATGCACGGGACCCCCACGTTCATTGTCAAAAATCCCATAGGCTTGTTCCAGTGCTGGTGTCAGATCACTGTCACCTGTCAATTGTGTCGAAGCCAAAGCAACCGTTGCCGTCATTTTCTGCTGCTCTGGTAATTCATGCAAACAACCCAGACCCCGCCCTAACGTGTCCCGCGCATTCACACCCGAGATAACCAACATCGGGCTGCTATCGGCCCGCGCTTGCGCCATAGGGGTCAGCGCATTGGCCAGCCCTGGCCCGGTGATTAGAAAAGCCACACCGGGCTTTCCCGACACCCGCGCATACCCATCCGCCATAAAACCCGCACCCTGTTCATGGCGTGCCGTGATATGGCGAATGTTCGATCCTGCCAGACCGCGATACAATTCGACCGTATGCACACCCGGAATACCGAACACTATATCCACACCGCGTTCTTCCAATTGCGCAACCAGCGCTTCCCCGATTGTTGTCATGATGCTTCCTTCAGCTTTAATAATGCATTGGCGTGATCGGCAATCCGTTCACAGGCTTGCAGGGTCGCTTCGTCGTCAACCGTCAGGGCAACACGCACCCAATTGGTCAAACAATCGCCAAAGGATGCGCCCGGCATTACTGCCACGCCTGCGTTTTCAAGTAGGTCCAGCGCATATTCTTCGCTTCCCATACCTGTGGCTGAAACGTCAATCAATGCAAACATCCCCGCTTCAGGTCGGTTCACCCGCAATCCCGCAACCCCGTCAAGGGCCGAAAACATCAGATCGGCGCGCTTTGCAAAACGCGCCCGCATCCCTGCAGCCACATCCGAAGGGGTTGAAACCGCCTCTGCCGTCATGTCCGCAATGAACGGTTGATTGCCGAACAGCATTGTTTCAGCCACCGGCAATAGGCGTTTTATGAAATCTGAAGAGCCTACACACCAGCCACTGCGAAAACCGGGGGCGGCATGGGATTTGGAAATCGACGACACCACAATCACCCGTTCGGCCAGCTCTTTAAAAGTCAAAGCTGACACGAAAGTGGCTGCATCAAACACCAACTCTTCGTAAACTTCATCGGAAATAATCCACAGATCATGCTTGGCCGCCAATGCGCCGATCTGTGCAATATCATCCGCCGTGATGATTGCCCCCGAAGGGTTATGTGGACTGTTCAACAATATCACCCGACTGCGCGGGGTGATTTTCGCCGCAATATCCGCCGCTGCAATACGAAAACCGTTTTCTGCGCGGATCGGCACCGGAACCATCGAGGCACCACTGGCTGCAATAACCCCTTGGTAAGTCGCGTACATCGGATCGCCCACCAACACTTCATCGCCCGTCTGCGCAATACCCTGCAAGACTGCATAAAGCGACGATTGCGTGCCCGGCAGGCAAATGAACTGATCAGGATCAATCGCCCGACCGGAACTGTGCGTATAGCGCTTTGAAAGGGCCGCAAGCAGGTTTGCTTCACCACGCCCGTTTGAATAACGTGTCCGCCCGCTTTCCATCGCCGAAACTGCCGTCTTTATCAACGCTTCCGGCGGTGGCACATCGGGTTCGCCAATAGTCATCTTAATGACATCACGCCCTTCGGCCTGCATTTTCAGCGCAAGCAAATGCACTGCCCACTTCTCACTGCCCAGCCCGGAAAGCCGTTCGGTTATAGATGCAAATTTCATTGTCATACCTCCAGTTTCAAGCCAAGGATTGCGCCCACAGACGATATCCCGATCGCAGATAATTCACCTGCCTTAAACGAATTTGGCAGCGCGCTGCCCTCCAACCACAACCCGTCCAGAACCGCGTTGCAAGCAATGGCAAATCTGCGTAAATCCGCCTTGTTCTTAGGCTGCCCGACTTCAATAAACGCTTCACCGATCAACACTTGCAACTGGTCACGGAATTGAAAATAGGTCTTTTCATGGATTGCCCGCATTGCCGTATCGCGTTGAACAGATTGTATAAAACCGGCCCATAACGCCAACGCACGCGGATCGGCAACCGGGGGCGTCACGGATGCGGTCACAAGTGTCGCAAGACGCGCCACAGCACTGGGCAAATCCCGTTCAAGTGTTGCATATGTGGCATAGCGCATCGTTGTCATATGCCGTTCATAAGCGGCTCCGATCAGGTCTTCTTTGGTCAAAAAATAATGCCGAATCAAACCCGGGGTCACACCTGCTTCCATCGCAATATTGCGCACGGTCGCCACCTCTGGCCCGCCTGATGCAATCAGTGACAGCGTAGCCTCAATCAATGCGTCCTGCCGTTGATCAGGGCTTTCCCGTTTAAAACTTTTACGCGAATCGACCATTTTGTATTCTGCTTTCTGCACTTATTATACACTTGTATAATTTCAGAAAACCCAACACAATACAATCGAAAATTTAAGGCCGCTGACAATGCCCAAAACCCAACAATGAGCGAAGAATTGTGGCGTGACGGCATTGGCGCAGAAAACGTCGCCCCGCCGAGATCGCAAACAACATGAATGTTCTAACGCCCGACAAAGTTGCACACAATTCTTCAAGCGTGAAATCGTATCACTTCAGTAATTTCGCATGAAACTTAACGTGGTCTTCCATGAACGTCTGGATAAAGAAATAGCTGTGATCATAGCCGCTTTGCATCCGAAAGCTGGCCGCTTGTTTTCGCGCTATAATAGCATCCGCCAGGGCCTGCGGTTTCAAAAGATCATAGAAATTATCCGCCGTACCCTGATCTATTAAAACAGGCGCATGAAACCCATGTTCTGCCATCAAAAGTGACGCATCATGTGGTGCCCACGCAGCTTCATCCGCACCCAAATAAGCCCCTAATTGCTTGCGCCCCCAATCGGATGCAGCCGGGTTGGCAATTGGCGCGAATGCGGAAACCGATGTGTATCGATCAGGCAATGTCATCGCGATAGTCAACGCACCGTGCCCGCCCATAGAATGCCCGGTAATACCTTGTTTTTCCGCCAAAATAGCAAACTCCGCCACAACCAGTTTTGGCAACTCTTCGGTCACATATGTCCACATATTGAAATGCGGCGCCCAGGGTTTTTGTTCAGAATCCACATAAAACCCGGCCCCTTGGCCCAGATCATAAGCATCATCATCCGCAACACCTTCGCCGCGCGGTGAAGTATCGGGGAACACCAAAGCAACCCCATATTTTGCAGCCCACGCCTGCGCACCCGCCTTGGTCATCGCATTCTCGTGCGTGCAAGTCAGCCCTGACAGAAACCACAATACAGGTACTTTTTGCACCTTTGCCTGTGGCGGCAAGTAAACTGCGAATGTCATGTCGCACTGACAGGCGGTGGATGCGTGTTTATAGACGCCTTGAACACCGCCATAACAGATATTTTCAGATACGACTTCCATGTTACTTCTCCCAAGATTTCAGACTGCCCAGACAGGCTTGCATCAATCCTATCTATCAGCAATTAAATCTTGGGCAAGATGTTCCGCAACTTCCAGTGCCCCTTCCAGAAAACCACCAAATTGTGTGGCAACTTCTGTCGACCCCATACGCAAACGCTTTTCCCAAAGGTCTGACAAGGCATTCGGCAAACCGTAGGCAGGGTGCCCTGCTACAGGCCTCAGATCAAGATCGGATGCCGTTTCTATCTGTTCGGCCCAATCCTGATAAAATACTTTTTCAGGTGACAAAGCCTGTTGTCCAAAAATCCGCCCAAGTTGTTCAATCGCCGCCGTTTTAATCGCTTCCCCCTGCCTTTGGCGCGCACCCGCAGAGGTGCCAACAAACCCGAATAATGCCCCAAGGCCAGTTTTGGGATCCGTTGCATCATGAATTTCCATTAATGGCTCATGTCGGCTCATCGCGTCCCCGGACAAACCTTTTTCACGCCAGAAGGGGCGATCATAGGTTGCCACAAATTTCGCTTGCCCACCCATCCATGTGGGCACCGAACGCATTGCATTCATCGCCGCAACAGGCAGTTCAGGTTGATAGGTCAGATTAGCCGCCACTCGCGGCGGCATGGCCAAAATGACACGTTTGCCTTTGATGATTTCACCACTTTGCAATTCAACCGTAACACCCGCCTTATCGTGTACAGTCTTCACGACTGCATCCGTCATGATATTTTGCCGATCAAGGCTGGCAACCAGTCTGTCAATCAAAGCGGACATTCCACCCTGAATACGGTATGATCCTTCCATAGAAGAAAACCCAAGATCACGATGTATAACCCCTGCTTCATCTTCATAACACAGCGTACCTTCGGAATGCTGGTCAAAAACCGTCAGGCCAAATCGTTTCACCATCGCCGCCATATGCGGCTGCCCGGGCCAGAACCATGAAGGCCCCAGATCAAAACCCGCTTCCCCCACAGATGCCACCTTGATCCGCCCACCAAATCGTGCGCGTGCCTCTAGCAACCGATATGCAATACCTGCACGTTGCAGATGGTCAGCAAGGGCAAGGCCGGACAGGCCACCCCCAATGACGATAACATCAGTATCCATCGTTTTAAAAAGTCTCGGTTTGGGGGCGCAAATCAACTTCATGCGACCATGCCGAACGTGGTTGATGCGCCAAATGCCAGTAAGCATCGGCTATATCTTCGGGGCGCATCATTTTAGCAGGATCTAGCCCGTGTTTTTCCCGACTGCGATTCGTGTCGATAATCCCGTCCAGAACCGCGTGGATCACATGAATACCCAATGGCTGAAATTCCCGCGCCAATGATTGGGTCAAGCCACGCAACGCAAACTTGGGTGAGGCAAGGGCTGCAAACCGTGCCCCGCCACGCAGGCTGGCCGTGGCCCCTGACACGATAAACGCGCCGGTTTCGGCCTTTACCATCGCTGGCAAAACCGCTTGCCCCAGAACCGCTGCCGATAAAACCATAGAGCGCCAACTGGTTTCAAAAGCAACTAGATCAAGCTCAAGAAACGGTGAAATCACCAGATTAGACGGATTATGCACCACAATGTTTGGCGCGCCGAACTCTTGGATCAAATCAGTAATAACAACCTTCACAGCTTGCGCATCACTTAGGTCGCAAACCCGAATATCCAAACAGTTATCATCCGTTGACGGGCTGCGGGCAAGCCCTACGGCCTGCATCCCACCCGTATTAAAACGGCGCAAAAGGGCGTGGCCTAAACCCGCCCCCGCCCCTGCAATAATTGCAAGCTTTTTATCTGTCAAAACTTATCCTTTCGGCGCTCTTGCGTGGGGTAAATGCCCCGTTTTGATCCAAACCTTGGCACCATCGGAACCTGCAACCGCAGAAAGCTTACTGCCAATAGGCAACCGTAGCCATGAATGCCGACGCAGATCATCACCACCTTCGGAAAAGCCGCCGTCAAGCACCAGAAACTCACCGCCCTGCGGCAAGTCTATATCAACACTGGCACGCGCATCCCACGTTTCCATCGTGACGGTCTCATCCGCATCGCTGAACAAAGGCATTACCGATACACCGTCACGACCCGCAGCATCAACGGAAGTGTTTTTATTCATATCGATCATAATTTGGGTGCGGTCATCCATATCATACTGCCACAATTTCACAAAAATCGTACAGCCGTCATCCGATCCTGGCGCATGGCGTGTGGTTGGCGGGTTGCGGATATAACTACCCACAGGAAAGTCACCATGTTCATCCTGAAATACACCATCCAAAACGATAAACTCTTCACCGCCCGTATGGACATGCGCCGGAAACTTACTGTCCTTGGCATAACGCACAATCGTCGTGGCCCGCGCCACTTCATCACCGATCCGGTCAAGCATCCGCCGATCAACCCCCGCAGTAGGGGAAGTAATCCAATCCAGCTCATCGGAATGCACCATTACACGTTTGTCAAAATCCGCATTGATTTTCATAATAACCCCCTATCCTGCGATACTTGGGCGGGCGGCAACTTTGGCGCGCCACGCTGTTAAATTCTTCAATTCGCCGGCGATTTCTACGCCTGCGAAATCTGCAAAAGCCAGACCTGCGAAAACCGTGATATCCGCCATCGAAAAATTATCGCCTGCGACATAATCGGTTTTTCCAAGAACACCGTCAAGATATTCCATCGCATGCAATGCATTTACTTGTTGCATCATGCCCCAATCTTTATTCTGATAAACCTCCAGCTCCGGCCCTAAACCATCGGTTGCATGGTGAAAATATGCACCCACCGCATCCAGCAAGCCCATCTCTGCGCGACGGTTCATCATATGGACAATCGCACGTTCTTTCGGGGTTTCACCACACAGGGAAATCCCATCAAAATGCCCGTCGATATATTCCGTAATCGCCGTACATTGCGACAGGAAAGTACCGTCGTCCAATTCCATACAAGGCACTGACGCGTCAGGGTTCTTTGCTAGGAAATCTTTCGTGCGGTGCTCTTTGTTCATCACATCAACCTCTACAAACGTTACTTTATCCGTAGCTGCCTTCTCTGCCAGTGCAATACGCACACGCGCAGGGTTCGGAAAAGCAGGTGTATCGTAAATCTTCATCATTTGATCCAATCATCAAAAATTTCATTTGATTCCCATATAAGGTATGCGTTATTATTAGTTAAATTCTATCTTTCTATTTCTTTAATAGAGAATGACTATAAATGCTAAATAAGGACAGCAAATGAACCTAAATCATCTGAATTTCGCCATTGAGGTGGCCCGATCAGGCTCCTTCACACTGGCATCTGAGCGTTGTTTTGTCACGCAACCCACACTGTCTAACGGGATCAAACATCTTGAAGACGCCCTTGGCGACAAATTATTCGAACGCACGACCCGCAATGTCACCTTGACCCAGTTCGGCAATCATATGTTGCCTGCAATACAAGCCATGCTCGACGCAAAAAGGGAATTGACCGACAAAGCAAAATTATACTTTGAACCGGATCACAGACTTCTTGCCATTGGCTTTTCGCCTCTTTTGGATATGCGCATGATAAATGCGCTGGTCGAACCGTTTGCAGATCGCAATCCGGATCTGACCACTTATTTCAAAGAATGCTTCATGGATAATCTGATTGACCGTTTGGAAGCGGGACAGATCAGTATGGCCATACGCCCCGTGCAACATACCCCGAAAGAACTGCATATCAAAACCAAGACACAACCCTTCTACCGTGAACCCATTTTTGTCGTGCCGCGCGATGGGGCCACATCCGTTGTCGCGGGCGCAGGCCCCGTCACCATTGACGAACTTGTTGATGAAACATTCATTTTAACGCCCGACACCTGTGGGCATGCAAATGCAACACGGGGCTGGTTCAAAAAACAGGGCAAAGTCATAAAAGAATACGCAGGCCAAGCCGTCAGTTATCAGGTGATGCAGGAATGGGCCGGTTTGGGATTGGCTTCAGCCATATTACCTTGGTCGAAAATCACACCTGCAAATCGTAAAACAGCCCGTCCGCTGATGATAGACAAGGACACACCAACCTATATCGCGTTTGAACTGATCTGGAATGCCGACACCGGAAAAACCCCGATTGTCGCGCCGTTTTTGGACCACTGCACCACCCTTTTACCATCCCTGATGGACGGGCTTCACGTTTCAGGTGAACATTTCACGCGTTAAATTTCCACCCAAACCGCAACTTCACCCGAACCTTACAAAGGCGATTGACAAGCTTGTATTATTTTTATGAGTATTTGTGAACATAAACAAATGAAAAGGTGTGATTTATGGACACGAGCATCACCACCCACCAAGCAACTGAAGATCAACGCAACGAAACGATCAAGATTTACGTAAACGGGCAAATCGTGCCGCGCAATCAAGCCGTTGTTTCAGTCTACGATAGCGGTTTTATGCTGGGTGACGGTGTATGGGAAGGTTTGCGGCTTTATAACGGGGTTTGGGCGTTTCTGGACGACCACATGGACCGATTGTTCGAAGCGGCCAAAGCGATTGATCTGGATCTTGGCATGGATCGTGCAGGCGTGATTGCAGCACTGGAAGCCACGCGTCTGGAAAATGATATGACCACAGACGTACATGCCCGCCTGATGGTCACGCGCGGCGTGAAGGTAAAACCGTTCCAACACCCGTCCCTGTCGCAATCGGGCCCAACCATCGTGATCATCTGCGAGCATTCCAAACCATCCATACCGCGCCCCATCCGCCTGGCCACCGTGCCGCACGTGCGCGGGTTACCGATGACCCAAGACCCCAAGCTGAACTCTCATTCCAAACTGAACTGCATTCTGGCGTGCATTGCCGCAGAAAAAGCAGGTGCGGACGAAGCATTGATGCTGGACATCAACGGCTTTGTGAACACCACCAATGCTTGCAATTTTTTCATTGTCAAAAAGGGCGTGGTTTGGACAAGTACAGGGGATTACTGCATGAACGGCATCACCCGACAACAGGTAATTGATCTGTGTCGCACAAACGGGATTGAATGCCATGAACGCAATTATTCTCTGGTCGACGCCTATAGCGCCGATGAGGCGTTTTTGACAGGCACGTTCGGTGCGCAAACGCCTGTTTCCGAAATCGACGGACGCGCAATTGGGCAAGCTGAACTTGGCCCGGTCACCCTGCGTATTCGTACCCTTTATGCCGCACTGATTGCATCGGAAACCGCATGAAACGCATTGCAATGTGGTCAGGCCCGCGTAACCTGTCTACCGCAATGATGTACGCTTTTGGTGCACGTGCGGATTGTGCGGTTTGGGATGAACCTTATTACGCCACCTATTTGCTGGAAACCGGGCTTGAACACCCGATGCGGGCCGACATACTGGCAAAATGGCCGCATGACCCCGTTGATATTTCAGCACGCCTGCTTGGTGATATCCCACAGGATAAATCCGTGTTTTACCAAAAACATATGACCCAGCATATGCTACCTGCGTTTGATCGCGCTTGGATGGAAGACGTCACCAACATCTTTCTTATTCGCCATCCTGCAAGGGTGATTGCCAGCTACCACGCTAAACGTGAAAGCCCGGTTCTTGCTGACATCGGTTTTCAGGAACAGGCTGAATTGTTCGATCAGGTTGCCCAACATCTGGGTCACGCACCTATTGTTATTGATAGCGCCGACATTCGCGCCGACCCCAAAGCCATGCTGCGCGCCCTATGTGCGGCTATTGACCTGCCGTTTGACCCTGCCATGCTGAACTGGCCCAAAGGCGGTCACCCACAGGACGGCCCGTGGGCACCGCATTGGTACCCTGCCGTATGGAAAAGCACTGGGTTTGCTGGCGTCGAAGGGGCGCTACCCGATGTCGGTGATGCTTTGCAAAATGTTCTGGCCGATGCCCTGCCTTATTATACCCGTCTTGAAGCGGTGAAAATACTAGCCTAGCAATATTTGGGTAGATACGTCTATAGTGCAAACTTCAATCTGAATGTGATTAAAGCGAGGGCAGCGAAATGAGTACGACACAACAAAATCGTGTGTTGGCAAATATGCGGGAGCAATATTCGCACCTTGCCCCGACACTGCAATTGGCTGCCAAATATGTCATCGACCATCCGGCTGATTTCGGCATTGATCCCATTCGCACCACAGCAGAAAAGATCGGCGTCAGCACCTATTCGCTGGTACGCTTGTCCAAAGAATTGGGCTACCCCGGATTTGAAGAGTTTCGCGACCCTTTCAGACGGGCCCTGCGATCCACATCAAAGCCCATCATCAATTCCAACTGGCTTGATGAATTATCGGCACATGGGTCGACAGGGGTGACGCTAGCCAATTCAGCCGAAAATTCCATGTCGATCCTCAAACACTCTTTACGCCAGATGACGCCCGAAACTTCGGAAAAATTCGTCGAGATACTAACCAATGCCCGCACGGTTTATGTGACCGCCACCAGTACCAGTTACGCTTTGGCTTATTATTTTCAACATATCGCCAGACTGGTACTGCCCAATGTTCAGTTTATTCCGCGCGATATGGCCAATCCGATTGTTGATCTGAATTTTGCCAGCGATCAAGATGTTTTACTGGCCATTACCGTCAATCCTTACAGCCAGATCACCGTGAATGCCTGTAAATTCGCCCGCGAAAAGGGACTGAAACTGCTAATCATCACCGACAGTAATCTACCACTTGCCGAGTTGAAACCTAACGCGGTTTTGACCGCAGAAATGGAAAGCCCTTATGTTTTTGCATGTTATCTGGGCGTGATCGCAATCTTAGAAAGCTTGTTGCACCTACTGGTCATAGCAGGCGGCGATGAGGCTGCTGAAAACATCAAATCCTATCGTAACCTGAAAGCCAAAATAGACGGAACTTCACCGTTTTAACCTTGCCATTTTACTTATTGCCTAAGCCTGCCTGACAAAGGCCTTTCGCAATATGCTTACACAGTTAACCAAACAGCCAATACGATCAGCGCGTCAATCACATCTGCAATCAACGCGCAAATCTGTCCGGATCAAAACAATCTGGTTATCCGTGTAACACGTATCCTATAGGCCCAGCGCTTTATAGCTATCAGCAATCCGCCCCAGCGAAACCAGATAGGCCGCCGTGCGCAGGCTGTCTACGTCATTTCTGGAATGCCAAACCTGTTGCATGGACTGATAGGCCCCGCGCATGGTGTCTTCCAGTCCGGAACGCACCAGCTCAAGCTCTCCCGCGCCTTGGAAAAATTTAGATTTGAAATCATCCGAAACAGGTTTGCCCACAAGCCGTTCCAGTTCCTTGATCAGCAGGATATTGTTGGCCTCTTCCTTGCGCCGTTGCATACGGCCAAAGCGAATGTGGCTAAGGTTTTTGACCCACTCGAAGTAGGACACGGTCACGCCGCCTGCATTGGCATACATATCGGGAATAATCACCACGCCCGCTTTTCGCAGAATTTCATCGGCACCGGCAGTTACAGGGCCGTTCGCAGCTTCTATAATCAGCTTGGTGGAAATGCGTTCCGCATTCGACAGATTAATTACACCTTCCATCGCAGCGGGGATCAGAATATCGCAATCTTTTTCCAGAACTGCGGCTCCGTTTTCAACATACTCACCAGAGAAAAAGCCATTTACACCGCCATGTGTACGGATGTAATGTGACAACTCTTCGATATCCAGGCCTTTGTCGTCGACCACGGCCCCATCACGTTCAACTACGGCTGTGATCAAACATCCATCTTCTTCGGACAGGAACTTGGCTGCGTGATAACCCACATTCCCCAAGCCCTGAACCACCACGCGTTTGCCATCAAGCGTACCTTTCATATTGGCCGCTTTAATATCATCGGAATGGCGGAAAAACTCTTGCAAGGCGTATTGAACCCCGCGCCCCGTTGCTTCGACACGTCCTGCGATCCCACCCTTGTTCAGCGGTTTACCCGTAACACAGGCTTCCGAATTCAGCTCGGTTGTATTCATGCGGCGAAACTGGTCGGCAATCCAGGCCATCTCGCGTTCACCTGTACCCATATCGGGGGCAGGTACGTTTTGTGATGGGTGGATAAGGTCGCGCTTGATCAACTCGTAGGCAAATCGGCGTGTGATGCGTTCCATTTCATCGGGCTCCCATGCATTGGGATCGATGTGCAAACCACCTTTGGAACCGCCAAACGGGGTTTCCACCAATGCGCATTTATAACTCATCAGCGCAGCCAACGCTTCAACTTCGTCCTGATTAACCGATGTGGCAAAGCGAATACCGCCCTTTACGGGTTCTTTATGCTCGGAATGCACTGCGCGATAACCGGTAAATGTGTGAATATCGCCACGTAATTTCACCCCGAAACGCACCGTATAGGTCGAGTTGCAAACCCGGATTTTTTCCTGAAGGCCCGACGATAAATCCATAAGACTGACCGCCTTTTCAAACATCATATCAACGGATTGACGAAACGAAGGCTCTGTTGTGCGTGGCATGTTTATTTTCCCATCTGTTGGCAAGTTCCCCAAGTCAAATCGCGACTCATACCGCACCATAGCTTTCGTTTTTAAATTGTCCAATAATAACATTTGTTATTCCACAAAGGCTTCCCTATGACTCGTGGAAAGACGATTCCATATTTACGGTTAAAGCCATGAATAAACCAAGCCTGATGGTGGCACCCAATGGGGCCAGAAAACAAAAAGCAGATCACCCTGCGGTGCCTATTGGCATTTCTGAGATCGCCCAAACAGCTCTGGATTGTTTTCAGGCCGGTGCTGACAGCCTGCATCTGCATGTGCGCGATGCAAACGATGCGCACAGTCTTGATCCCGTTATTTACAAGGAAGCGATCAGTACACTCACAGATATGGTTCCTGACTTGGCAATTCAAATCACCACCGAAAGTGCCGGGATTTTTGATACCGCCACACAATTTCACTGCCTGAAATCAACCATCCCTGATGCCGCAAGTATAGCAATCCGCGAAATCGCCCGCGACACATCACTGGCGGCAGGTATCTACGGGTTTTGCGCCGAAGCAAAAATTGCGGTGCAACATATCCTATACGACACGAATGACGTGGTTTTGCTGCGTGAATGGATGGCAAAAGGTTGGATACCCGCACAAATGAATTCTGTGCTTTTTGTCCTTGGTAAATATCAACCGATGGTGTGGGCTTTGCCCGAAAATTTACACCCCTACCTTGATGCCACCGATAATATGGACCTGAACTGGACGGTTTGCGCTTTTGGTCAACACGAACTGGCCTGCGCCAAGGCTGCTCTGCAAATGGGCGGCAATATTCGCATCGGTTTTGAAAACAACACTTTACTGCCAGATGGCAGCCCCGCAAAAAACAACGCACAAACGGTTGCCCTGGCAGCAACCCTAATCAAGGATATGACACATGAGTAATATATTTCCACGCCACAGCAAATGGGATGCGCCTGTCGCCGTTGGCGGCGAAGGTTGTTACCTGATCGACGCCTCGGGCAAACGATACCTGAATGTCGGTGACGCCGCAGTGTCCTGCCTTGGGCATGGTGATCCCGAAGTTACCCAAGCGGTTAAGGATCAGCTGGACAAGCTGGCCTTTGGGCACACCGGATTTCTGACTTCGGAACCTGCCGAAGAGCTGGCTGAACTGTTGATAAAACATGCACCTGACGGAATTGATAAGGTCTATCTGGTGTCAGGTGGATCAGAAGCGGTAGAGGCCGCAATTAAACTGGCACGCCAGTATTTCCTTGAAAAGGGCGAGCCGCAGCGCCAGCACCTGATTGCACGGCGCCAAAGTTACCACGGCAATACGCTGGGTGCGCTGGCCGCAGGCGGCAATCAGTGGCGTCGCAAACAGTTTGATCCCTTGTTGATGAATGTCAGCCATATTACACCCTGCTATGAATACGTGGATCGGAATGCGGATGAAACACCCGAAGCTTACGGTTTGCGGGCGGCACAGGAACTGGAAGATGAGATCATCCGTCTTGGCCCCGAAACGGTTCTGGCCTTTATTGCGGAACCTGTGGTCGGGGCGACAATGGGGGCGGTGCCGGCTGTTCCCGGCTACTACAAACGCATCCGCGAGATTTGCGATCAATACGGCGTGCTGCTGATCTTGGATGAAGTCATGTGCGGCATGGGGCGCACCGGCCATTTGTTTGCCTGTGAGGCCGAGGGGATCAGCCCCGACATCCTGTGCATCGCCAAGGGACTGGGTGCGGGATATCAGCCAATCGGAGCGATGCTGTGTTCTGCCGATATTTACGCCGCCATTGAAGCGGGCAGCGGGTTTTTCCAGCATGGCCATACCTACCTTGGTCACCCGGTGGCCGCCGCTGCAGGCCTTGCTGTCGTCAAGGCTTTAACAGGGCGCGGTTTGATCGCGCAATCCCGCGATAAGGGGCAACAGTTGAAAGATATGCTGACCCAAAGGTTCGGGCAACACCCCCATATCGGGGATATTCGCGGTCGGGGGTTGTTTCTGGCCTTAGAGATTATTGAAGACCGTGAGGCAAAGGCACCTTTCGACCCTGCCCTGAAACTGGCAGCCAAGTTCAAAAGACAAGCGTTTGAAAACGGCTTGATCTGCTACCCGATGTCGGGCACGCGGGATGGCGCCATAGGCGACCACATCCTGCTGGCCCCGCCGTTCATTATATCTGACACGGAAATGGCGGAACTGGTGGATAAACTGGATAAAACATTTGCTGAAATACTGCCTGTGTGAAGCATTAACCAACACAAGTCATCGCTGTCGCCCTGATCGGGTGGCAACGGGGTTATATCTTTTCTCACTTTGGTTATAAAAAGGCGGGCCCGCCGTTTGCGGTTATGTAGCCGAACAAGGGGGGAAAGCCCTTGCACCTATTTTACCGGTCATTTTCGGTGGTTTTCTCATTTGGCGATGTCAGGCGCCCTTTGAAAACCCGTGAACCACTTTTGCTAGCAAGGGTGTTATACGCAGCAAAGGGTTGACGATTTGTTAGGGTTACGTGCGGTAGTCTATAACGACGTGACCCTGCTGAATTCCAAAGCACCCTTGATATTCATACTGTAGAGTTGCATTGTAACACTGACAAAGGGCCGGCACCATCTGCCGCGGCCATAACACTTTGGAAAGGGTCTGTCAGATGATTAAAAAGCTACTTGTTGCCGTGGACGGTTCGGGGCATTCCCTGAAAGCCGTTGATTATGCAGCGTCAATCGCTGCCGCAATGAAAGCGCAGGTTATTATTCTTTATGTTCTAAAAACCCATACGCTGCCAAAAGGCCTGGAACAATATGCGGAAAACGAACACATTCAGGGTGGAAGCGAGGGCGTTTTGTTAGCGGCTTCCAATAGTCTGGTGAATGAAGCCAAACAGCGCGCGGCCAAAAGCGGGGCCACAGATGTTACGGGCGAAGTCATTGACGGCCCCGTTGCACGCACGGTGATAGCACGTGCCAAACACCATGATGCAGATATGATCGTGATAGGATCACGCGGTATGGGTAATATCGAAGCCACGCTGCGCGGTGGCGTTTCCCACCGCGTTGAACTACTGGCAAAATGCCCGGTTTTGACGGTCAGATAAAACTGTAGTTTTACAAAAGAAAACGGCCCGCTTTACCAGATAAAGGTAAGCGGGCCGTCTTCAGTTCAGGTAAAGCCGAACTGAAGCTTAACGCACAATATAAACCGAAGCCGATGCATGACGTGCAACACGCGCCGCATTCGGGCCTAGTACTTTATCGACCAAATCGGGTTTGCTGGCACCTATAACAATAAGATCGGCTTCGATCTTTTTGCTGGTTTTCAGCACTTCTTCATAGACAGTGCCAAGGGCTACGATGTGTTGTACATCACCTGCCTTTGGCAGTGTCTCTTTCACGAAACTATGCAACTCATCATTGGCCTTGTGCAAAGCCTTTTTCAAAGTGTCTTTGTCAAAGAAAGTTCCGACAAGACTCATCCCAAAATCAGGGATAACCGTGATCACGCTTAGTTTCGCCCCGTGCAGGTCGGCCAGTTTCCCGGCTTCCTGCAACACGTTTTCGCTTTTGTCAGACTGTCCTAAATCGACAGCGCACAGAACTATATTACTCATACTGGAACCTCACTTCTTTTTGCTTTACGCTGTCGGCCAAGTTGCAACATGCAGATCAGACCCAAAAGTAATACGGCCGGGATATAGAACAGCTCTTTTGGCAATCGTTCCCGTTTCAGCAGAATTTTGTCGATCACCAAAGGATTATCAAAGTCACCCATTGTAAACAGACGATCCAATTGCTTATGCTTGGAGTCCCATGTCAGGCCGTCAATGATGACTTTGCCGTCTTCTTCCAATACTTGCAGTCCGGCGTTGGTCAACCGGGTTTCGCCGTCTGCCTTATCACCAAGTTTCAAAATGATACTGGTGTTATTCGGCTTATCAACATCGTCGAAATCTGGCCCCACAATCCGTATGCGCATCGTGGCGCCTTCCGGCATGGCCTCAGCCAATACAATTGCCTGCCCGCCGGGTTGTTCCTCGAACGGGGCTGATGCGTAATCCAGCCAGAACCCCGGGCGGAACAATGTGAATGCGATCAGCAGCAAAGCGACACTTTCCCAGAGTTTGCTTTTGAACAGGAACCAACCCATCGTGGCCGCGGCGAATAACATCATTGCCCCGGTCGCCACCACGAAGACGAATATACCTTTGGTAAGGGTGACATTCATCAGCAACAATTCAGTGTTGAACAGGAACAGGAACGGCAACAGCGCGGTACGGATATCATAGGTAAAGCCCTGGACACCGGTCTTGATCGGGTCACCACCTGATATTGCTGCAGCGGCATAGGCCGCCAGCCCAACAGGCGGTGTATCATCGGCCAGAATACCAAAGTAAAACACATAAAGGTGCACCGCGACCAATGGTACGATCAAGCCTGATTTCGCCGCCAAAGCCACGATCACAGGCGCCATAAGCCCCGCCACAACCAGATAGTTGGCGGTTGTTGGCAAACCCATACCCAATATCAGGCTCATGATGGCCACAAGGATCAGCATGATCAGCAGATTGCCGCCTGACAGGAATTCAACGACTTCACCGACAAAGCCATGTGCACCGGTCAGTGAAATAGACCCGACGATCACACCGGCTGCCGCTGTTGCGATACCGATAGAGATCATATTGCGTGCACCCGCAATTACACCTTCTACACATTCACCAATGCCATGTTTCAAGCGATTGAACACTTCGGATTCACCGCGGAATATAGCTTTTAGCGGATGTTGTGTCAGGGTGATGAATATCATTGCCAGACAGGCGTAATATGCTGACAAGTGTGCCGACAGACGTTCCGGTGACGGTAAGATACACCATAGCAATATAATAATTGGCAGCAGAAAATACAGACCGGTCCATGCAGTGTCGGATGCAACCGGCAACTCAGTAATCGGTGCTTCCGGATCATCGCGTTCAAGATCCGGTCGCCGTGACGCTAAATAAGCCAGCACCAGATATATTGCGAGCGAGATTGCCAGCACCGTATAAACTGTCAGACCGGGAAAGGCGGCTTTGACCTGACCAAGCGTGAAATAGACCAATAGAAACAAGACCGCTACAGTGATAAATCCTGTTAGAAACCCAATCATCTTGGTTGTCATAGTTTTCGTTGATAGTGGCTTTGGCAGACCTTTCAGGTTCAGCTTACAGGCTTCCAGATGCACAATGTAGACAAGTGCGATATAGGAAATAACCGCAGGTAACAGCGCATGCTTCAAAAGCGTGGTATATTCGACCCCGGTAAATTCCGCGATCAAAAACGCAGCCGCACCCATAACCGGCGGCATCAACTGGCCGTTGGTAGAGGACGCCACTTCGACAGCCCCCGCCTTTTCGGGTGAAAAGCCAGTACGTTTCATCAAGGGAATAGTGAATGTCCCGGTGGTTACCGTGTTGGCAATCGAAGAACCTGAATAAAGTCCGCTAAGCGCAGAAGCTATAACGGCGGCTTTTGCCGGCCCACCCTTAAAGTGGCCAAGCAGTGCAAAGGCGATTTTTATAAAATATCCGCCTGCGCCGGCTTTTTCCAGAATGGCACCAAACAGCACGAACAAAAAGATCGTCTGGGTGGATACCGCAAGCGGCTTCCCGAAGATACCTTCTTCCTGCATCCAGAAATGCCACATGCCTTTGACAAAAGAGGCACCGCCCCAATTGCCGCCACCAATGAAAACATATGCGGCCAGAACGCCCGCAACGATAACCAGCGGCAATCCAAGAGAGCGGTAAACCGCCAATGTCAGAACAACAATGCCAAGCAATGCAATAGTCATATCATATTTGATATTGGGATGCACGAAATCACCGGCACGTTCCGCGATATTCGTGTTCATCAAAATCATATACAGCATCGCAAAAACGCCGAATGAAAGTAATATCCAGTCATACCATGGAATACTTGTACGCGAACTGCGTTTGAATAACGGAAAAGCCAGTGTTGCAAGAACAATGGAAAATGCCAAATGAATTTTGCGGGAAATAGACAGGTTGCCAATAAACTGGAAGAAATCAACACCCAGTGCTGTTGAAAGCATCGAGGGTAAAGGGGATGCGATATATAGCTGATAGGTTGCCCAACAAAAACAAATCACCGGTATAAGCTTTGCTTGCCAGCCCAATGGATTTCGCGCACCTGTATCTACATCCGCGACCAGCTTGTCCGCATCCGACATCGTTTGATTATCAGTCATTTCCATCCCTCCCCAGGGCGTCTGGCGACACTTTGAACCGTGCTTGCCCGACATTTAAAATATTTATAGTTCTTAATTTAAATCTGCAAAATTGTGGCAGAGGATTCCCCCTCTGCCACTTGGGTTGATATTACATCCAGCCCTGTTCTTTGTAGTATTTGGCAGCACCGTCATGCAGTGGTGCAGACAGACCGTCCTTGATCATTTCTTCCGGTTTCAGGTTGGCAAATGCAGGGTGTAGCTTTGTAAACTGTTCAAAGTTTTCAAATACAGCCTTCACAACAACATAAACCACATCTTCCGGTACATCGGCACTGGTGACAAATGTAGCACCTACACCGAATGTAGTTACATCATCAGCGTTGTTATACATACCGGCTGGAATGGTCGCTTTACGATAATATGAATTATCAGCGATCAATTTATCGATTTCCGGGCCTGTTACATCAACCAGATGTGCCGCACATGATGCCAATGATTCCTGTGTCAGCGCGGATGGGTGTCCCACCAACCAGAAATAAGCGTCGATTTTGCCGTCACATACAGCAGCACCGGTTTCCGCGGATTTCATTTCTGCCGCAAGTGCCAAATCAGAACGTTCCCAGCCAAGTGCGCCTTCAAGAACTTCCCATGTGCCACGTGTACCGGAACCGGGGTTGCCGATATTCATCCGTTTGCCTTTAACGTCTGAAATATTGGCGATACCCGCATCATCACGTGCAATAACCGTCACCGGCTCAGCATGTACAGAAAATACGGCCCGTAGGTTTTCGAACTTGCCGGCTTCCTCGAATTTGGATGTGCCGTTATAGGCATGGTATTGCCAATCAGATTGTGCAACGCCAAATTCCAGCTCGCCTGCTTTGATAGTGTTGATGTTGTAGATTGATCCGCCTGTAGACTCTGCAGAGCAGCGAATGCCGTGTTCTTTACGATTTTTATTGACCAGTCGGCAAATTGCGCCACCTGTCGGGTAATAAACCCCGGTCACACCGCCTGTGCCAATTGACACGAACTGTTCAGCAGCACCGGGTAAAGCCAGCCCAGTCGCCATTGCAGCACCCAAAGCGGTGCGGATGAGTGTTTTGTTGATTAATGTCTTCATTATATCCTCCCTGAAGATCAAGTTTTCGTTTTAGTGATGCAGATTAGGCTGATCACAAAAGCAATTCAGTTTAATCTGCTACCAGCTTGCATGGCTGGTATTCCTTTATATTATTATGAACCTCTCTTTCGTTCTATTGATTATCCAGACCGGCAATAATTTCCGTCTGATAAGCGAAAATAGAAGGCAGCCCTCCTGTATGGATGAAAGCTACACGAGCGTCAGATTTTATCAACCCCCCCTTAATCAAAGCAATCATTCCAGCCATGGTGCGCCCCGTATAGACAGGATCAAGCAACAAGGCTTCATCTTGTGCAGTATGTGCAATCGCCGTCATCACTTGTTTATTCATCTGACCATAACCCGGTGCCAAAACGGTATCATCGACCATAATATCATCCAGTTTTATCTCAATGCCCCCCAACATGGCACCAAGCTCTGCCGCCCGGCGGGTAATCCGTGCATGTTGTTGTACGGCATCACGGCGCACACAAATGCCGTGAATTGGGACATCCCATCCAACGGCCCTAGCCCCTACAAGAAAGCCCGCATGAGTTAACCCACTGCCGGAGGGAATGACTACATGATCCGGCATCACGCCCAGTTCTTGAAATTGTGCATAACATTCAGCGGCACACCGTGCATAACCCAAGCCGCCAAGCGGTGGGTGATCGATCCCGAGATGAACCACATAGGGGTGGCGCCCCTTTGCCCGTAAATCGTCTGCCATTCGGTCTAGATTGGCGTCTGCTGCGGCTTCATCTTCCCCTTCCGGAAAATAATGGATTTCCGCCCCAAATAGTCGGTTCAGCAAAACATTGCCTGAACTGTTATACATCACGTCATCCTTGGGTACGCGGTCTTCCAACTGCACCACAGCTTTCATACCCAACTTGCGGGCGGCGGCTGCGCAAAGACGCACGAAGTTCGATTGAACCGCACCGGTTATCAATACTGTATCAGCGCCGTCCCGTACCGCCGGCCCCAGATAATATTCAAGTTGACGTACTTTATTACCACCCATCGCGAGTGGCAGCGTATCGTCCCTTTTAACAAAAAGTTCTATACCTAAACGTTTCCCGAGGCGCGGCAGAAAATCCAGCGACGTGCATTGCAAATCAAGATCAGCCGTCGGAAACGCCTTCAACTCAGGCAGCAGTTTCAACCCATCACAAGACATCTAATATTCCCTTTATCAACAATGAAACCCCCATGGTTACCAGCACAATTTCCAACAGGCGGCGCAGGTGCGAAGGGGTTAAAAATCGCCGCCCAAAAAACCCAACAGCAATGCCGCCGATAACTGCGGGGGCCAGAACAGCTGACATCATCCAAGTTTCCGCACCTTTGCCCGCAAACCCAAGATGCAGTCCAAAGGCAAGCGTATAGGCAACGATAAAATAGGCGCGCAAAGTTGCCCGGGTGGTCAAGGCATCCGTCCCGCTGGACAAAAGCGCCCACAATGCCACCGGGCCGGGGATTGCAAGCGCACCCGTCATAGCCCCTGACACACCGCCACCCAATCGAACCAACCAAGGTCCGGTGGTTGCGTTTGCCTGACCGGCAGGAAAGAACTTTAATTGGATTACTGACAACAGGATGACCGTTGCACCCAGCAATTTCAAAGTAGAGGCTTCCAGCAGGAAAAGCAGACCAAGCCCAAAGGGCAACCCCAGACAAGCCCAAAAACTCAAATTAAGCAAAGGTTTGCGGCTAACTAATTTTACTTCAGCAGGCAGCAGAAACAGAGTTAGAATAAGGTTCAGGACAATTGCCGTTTGTACAGCAGAAATAGTATCCAGAAAATACAATAACGAAGGGCCTGCAATCAAACCCAACCCAACCCCGGTCGCGACTTGCAGCGCAGAGCCCAACACGATCAGACCAAACATAAGACCAAGACCGGTTATAGACATAATTTGAGATGTGAATTCAGGCATAGCCGGGTTATGCCGTTATATAATCCTTAAGACAATTGACTTTTTAATGGCCATTACATAAACAAAACTAATATATGAAACACAAATCCAGCCTCCGTTCCCTTGAAGCCTTTCATGCAGTGGTCACGCTGGGCTCGGTTTCTGCAGCAGCGGATCAACTGTTTGTAACGCAACCGGCGATAAGCCATCTTTTGCGCAGTCTTGAAACCACCACGGGTCTTACCCTATTTGGGAAAAATGGCAGGCGATTGGCCCTGACCCCGGATGGTCGTTTATTTTTTGATGAAACAACGGCGGCTATGTCTGCTTTGGCACGCCTTGATACGGTAGCAGACGCTATCCGCTCGGCAAAGCAGGGTCATATCCGTTTGGTTGCAATCCCTGTTGTGGCAGATTACTTGCTGCCTAAAATTCTGGGTCGGTTTTTACAGACGCACCCCGAAATTGAAGTAACTTTGAGCATCGCCGAAGGGCACAGGGCATTGGACAACCTTGAAAACGGCAATGCGGATTTAGCCGTAGCCCTGAATGATACGGCAAGAAGTTGTCACAGCCACGCGCAATTGGCTAGCCACGCCATGGTTATTGGCCCAATGGCACATTTCGGTTCTTCTACCGATGATATTTCACTTGCAACACTGCGCGCAGAGCCTTTCGTTGCCCTGACCCCAGGCAGTCCTTTTCGTTACGCATTGGATCAGCACTTTACACAGCTAGGATTGGTATTCTCTCATGCTCTTGAGGCGCAGACCCAAAGCGCGATTGTCAGGCTGGTGTCTGCGGGTCTTGGCATTGGTGTAGTTGATGCGATTGTTGCAACAGCCGAAACACATCAGGTTTCTGCCTGCAATTTTCACCCACCGCTTCACTGGGCATATCATCTGTTATCACCCGCCAATGCAAGGTTATCGACCGCAGCACAGGTTTTCAGCAATTTTGTTGCTACCTCTTGGGCGACAGCTGTTTAGTTGCCAAAGGCATCACGGTTTTTTAAAATATTTGTAAAACCCGTACATATCCGCATGAAACACGATCAGGTTGCATCTTAGAACATCTTGTCAGACGATTTATGTCTCTTTATGAGCCTTCACGTAGGCCGCCGCCTCTTCCCTTGTCTCAAAGATATGTGGGGATATTTTGCGGGTCTTCAAATCTTGCCCCATTTTCTGACGCAGGAAGGCGGATGTCGAGTATCGGGTGGCCGTATGGTAGTATTTGGTTTCCAGATCAGTCAGCATATCGGCAAATCGCGATGACAGGCGGGGGGCTATGGTGACGCCGTCATAGTTGGAAATCACATCGACCTTACAGCCAATGCCGGCAAAGAATGCATCAAGTTTCGTGCGCATCATGTCCAGATCGTCAATCGTTTCGATGCTTAGTCCACTGATATTGGCAAAAACGGTATTTTCGTCTGCGATGTAATGCAATCGGTCATCCCAGTTCATCGACAGCATGGTTTGTTTCAAGCGCATGCGTGCCTCGGCGAAAATCGCGGGGTTCATGGGTTTCGGATCATTGATGATGGGCGTGAACGCCATATGGGCAAGGATGTCTTTTTCAACATCGATACCGGGGGCAACTTCAGCAAGTTCCAGCCCAGTTGCAGTCAAACGAAACACACAGCGTTCTGTCACATATAGAACATCCTGTCCCAATGATGCGGCATATCTGCCATTAAATGTGATTTGTTCAACATTTTCGATAAATTTCGGAACCGCCCCTTCGTTGTCGATTTTCAGCGTATTATCTTGCGTACTGACGCGCAGACCTTTGGCGGTAAAGGTGCCGACAAACACCAGTTTGCGGGCGTTTTGCGAGATGTTGATGAAACCGCCCGCGCCTGCAAAACGATCCTTGAAACGGCTGACATTGACGTTGCCGTGCTGATCCACTTCCGCCATGCCAAGGCAGGCCATATCCAGACCACCGCCATCGTAAAAATCAAACTGCTGATTGGTTTGTATGATGCTTTCGGCATTGATTGCCGCCCCGAAGTCCAGCCCAGATTGCGGCACACCGCCCAGAACGCCTGCCTCTGTGGTCAGCATAATGTGGTCAAGCAGGCCCTCTTCATTGGCAACGGTTCCCACGCCTTCGGGCATGCCGATACCAAGGTTGACGACACCGTTGATCGGCAATTCCATCGTTGCGCGGCGCGCAATGAATTTACGCATATCAAACCCCATGGGCGGCAGTTCGTCCACGATGCCACGAAGGCGCCCGCTAAAGGCGTGGTCATATTGCGTGGTGTAGGTTTGACGGTGCTCATCGGCTTGGGCAATCACAACGCAATCCACCAGATTGCCGGGGATAATCACGTCTTTGGGGGCAAGTGATCCGTGCGCGGCCACACGTTCCACTTGGGCGATCACAACACCGCCACTGTTTTTTGCCGCCATCGCGATGGAAAGCATATCCAATGTCAGGGCTTCGCGTTCCATGGTGATATTGCCGAATTTGTCGGCGGTAGTTCCACGGATCAAGGCCACGTCGATGGGGATCGCGCGGTAGAATAACCATTCCTTGCCGTCGATTTCCTTCAGCTCTACCAGTTTTTCAGTGGAAATAGGGTTGATCGCACCGCCGTCTTGGCGGGGATCCGCGAATGTATTCAGGCCAACTTTAGAAAACATCCCCGGCTTGCCTGCGGCAATGTCGCGGTAAAGCTGTGAAATACAGCCCAAGGGCAGATTATAGGCAGCAATTTTGTTCTGCATCGCCATGGCACCCAATTTAGGCACCAGTGACCAATGCCCGCCGATGGCGCGTTTGATCAACCCTTCTTTGGCGATACGGTTCAGGCCTGCATCTTTGCCGTCACCGGGGGCCGCTGCAAATAGAAGTGACAGATCGCGGGGGGATTGATCAGCATCAAAGCGTTCTTCGATACCGCGCAGCAGGCTTTCAGGTGTACCGATACCGACGAAGCCAGAGACACAAACCGTATCCTCATCCCCGATCAGTGCAATTGCATCTTCCAGATTTACGATTTTATCGACCATAATTTAGGTTCCCCCGATATTTATTTTGTCTTGGTATTCTGCGTCTCTTTCAACCAATCCGACAGGCCAGAGGCCACAACCCCTTGCGCCTTGCGGCTAACGAAAACACCCACATGACCACCGGAAAATCCGATTTCGCGATAGAGTTTCGGGCGGACATATTTACCCAGTGCTTTTGTACAGCTGACAGGCACGATGTGATCCTGTTCGGCATAGATGTTCAGAACCGGACATGAGATATGGCCAAGATTTACGGTGCGATCGCCCAATTCAAATGTGCCCGCAGTCAGACGGTTTTCACGGTAGAGTTGGTTGAACCATTCTTTAGCCGCAGCGCCCGGGTGATCGGGGCGATCAGCAATCCATTTTTCCATACGCAGAAAATTCAGTGTGGCAGCTTCATCACCTTCAAGACGAGCAAGACCCAGATTGTATTTGGTCATGCTGGCCATCGGGGTCAGGGACGAGAAAATCGCACCTGTCAGTGCGCCCGGCATGTTGCCGTGGGTGTCGATGATTTCATTGACCTCAGCCTCGGTCATATTTTGCGCCCATTTATTCAGAAAACCTTCACCGGCCCAAAAATTATCGGGATCACCGACGAAATCAATCGGGGTAATGGCCAATGACAGGCCCGAAAAGAGTTCAGGCTCAAGCGCGACAAGGCAGGCAGCAAAAGTGCCGCCTTCACATATGCCAAACATCGAGATCGGCTTGCCGTCATTTTGATCGATCAGGTAATCAACACAATCACGTAGATAGCCGTTGATGTAATCATCAAGCGTCAGAAACTGATCCGCGCGTGTCGGGTTGCCCCAGTCTACCACGTAAACGTCGATGCCATTATTCAAAAGGTTGCGGACAAGGGATCGGTCTTCCTGCAAATCGATCATGGTTTGCCGCCCAAACAAACCATAACAGATGATCACAGGCGGCACATCGGCCTTTTTCTTTGTCAGTGGGCGGTAGCGCGACAGGGTGACTTTATCGACACGAAACACAACATCCGCAGGGGTTTCCGCTATTTGCACATCCCCATGCTTGATCTTGGACAGTGTATCGTTGGATTTAACGGCCTTGACGCCCTCGTCCATCAATTGTTGCCAAGCGATATGGTAGGCTTCGGCGAATTCCGCTTTGATCAGGTTTGTGCTAGCCATGTTCAAATCACCCTATTTTGCGTTTTAGATCACGCAGTTCGCGGCGCAATTCGGTCACGATTTGGGTTAGGTCGTCAATTTCCGAACGGGTGGGCATCTGGTAGGTTTCGGCCCATTTTTGTGCGGCTTCCGCTTGGCGTTTTTTCAGTCTTGTAGCCGTGGACATCAGTTTTTTCTGGGCATCCATAAAATCCTGACTGGCTTGTGTATCCAACAACTCTTTGTTGGCTATTTTCAACCATGCATCCAGTGCCTGTTTGACTTTACCGGATTTCAAATCCTCCAAACTGAAGGCTTTGGAATATTCGGTGTAGCTGCGCAACCAAGCCTCGTGCATGATCTTGGCAAACTCGGCGGTTGCTTCCTGAAACTCCACGGTTTCGGCCCAAGCAGTTGCTATGTCACCTTGCGGCATCACCAGATCGGCGAATTGCGGGGCGCTGGCGATGCTTTGCAATATGGTTTTTAACTGTTCGGGGCTTTGCGCCATCCAAGTGCTTGGGTCAAAAAGGCTGAACATCGCGTCACGGCTTTTACCCATCATGTCGGCAGCACCCGTTGCCATTGCAGTGGCGGGATCCCAACCGGGTGCCCATGCTTTGACGAAACCTTGCCATGCGTCAAAACCCTGCGGCATCATGTTTGTCGGTTTCGGGGTGAATCCTTGTGTCATAGATTTGGCGAAACCATCCGCCAAATCCTGTTGCGCATTGAAAAATGCATCCTGGCCATCCTGCCAAAACTTGAACATCTGGTTCATTGGGTCTTTTGCATCAGCCATTTTGCGTATTCCTTATAATGCTGCGGTATAGATCGCCAAAGCGGCGTCATAGGTCATTTCACGCGGGTTGTTGACCAACAGACGGGTTTGTTTCATGCCGTCTTCGGCCAGCATTGGCAGGTCGTTATGATTAACACCAACTTCGCGCAGTGTGGATTTCATGCCCAGTTCGGGGCCAAGATCCTTGAAGCCCTGCACCATGCCTGCGCAAATTTCCTGCGTTGATTTCCCTGCAAGTTCCGGGAAAATAATCGGGGCGATCTCTGCGTATTGTGATGCACCTAAACTGTCTTCCATGTTGAATTCCAGCACATGCGGCAGAACAATTGCGTTCGATAGCCCGTGCGGTACGTGAAAATGGCCGCCCAAAGGATAAGCAAGCGCATGAACGGCCGCCACCGGTGCGTTGGCAAATGCCATACCTGCCAGCATTGAACCCAACAGCATGTCAGAGCGTGCAGCGCGGTCTTCGCCGTTGCTGCAAGCGGTGCGGATCGCCCCGCCCAGCAATACAAGTGCTTGTTTAGCCAGCGTGTCAGACAGAATGTTTTTGGCGTGTTTCGTGGTGTAGGCTTCAATCGCGTGCACCATCGCATCAATACCGGTGGCTGCCGTGATATGGGCAGGCAGACCCACGGTCAGTTCAGCATCCAGAATGGCCCAATCGGGCAATAGCACGGGGGACACCACGCCTTTTTTCTCGGACGTGCGGGTGGTGACGATTGAAATCGGGGTCACTTCAGAGCCGGTACCGGCAGTGGTTGGCGCCAACACCAGTGGCAAGCGGCCACCTTTGACCATGCCGACACCATACATTTCATCCAAGTCTTGCGGTGCGTTGGGTTGTGACAGGATCGAGATCAGTTTGGCGGTATCCAAAGATGAACCGCCACCCACGGAAACCACACCATCAATGCCCTGTGCTTTGGCTTCTTCCACGGCAGCGCGGATCATAGCCTCTGGCGGGTCGGCCACCACGTCATCAATAACATGCACGGCAATACCGGCCGTTTTCAGGCCATCAAGGCAAGCATCCGCAAGGCCTAGTTTCAGGATCATGGCGTCAGTGACGAAAGCAACTTTCGAACACCCCATATCGGCCATAATCTGGCCGATTTTTGTAGTCGAACCTACCTCGGACAGAATAGAGCTGGTGGTTTGGAATTTAAACGGTTTCATTGTGTGATATCCTTAGTCTTCAAAGGGGGAGGAAAGGGTTTTCAGACGTGCAGTCAGTTTCATATTCTCGGAATAATCAACCGGGCAATCAATGATCGAAACAGTGCCGTCGTTCATGGCTGTTTCAATAGTGGATTGCAAATCTTCTGTCTTTTCAACGCGATATCCTTTGGCGCCAAAGCTTTCAGCAAACTTAACGAAATCGGCATTGCCCACATCGATATTACTTGAGCGGCCATATTCGCGCAATTGGTGCCATTCGATCAGACCGTATTTATTATCGTTGAAGATAATAACGGTGATGTTCAACCCAAGGCGCATCGCGGTTTCGATTTCCTGACTGTTCATCATGAAACCGCTGTCACCGGCCACGGCCAGAATATTCTTTTCAGGGTAAATCAGTTTGGCAGCAATTGTGCCGGGCAATGCGATACCCATGGAAGCAAAACCGTTTGAAATGATACAGGTGTTGGGCTGTTCGGCCTGAAACATCCGTGCCATCCACATTTTATGGGCACCCACGTCGGATATAACGATGTCTTCATCATTCATTGCCGCGCGCAGATCACAGATTATTTTTTGCGGTTTTGGCGGGTAGCTGTTGTCATCCGCATGGGCGTTCAGCTCAGTCACGATTTTATCATGCAATTTGGCGACTTTGTTGTCGGAGTGACCGGTGCAACGATTAGCCAGTCGTTTCAGGCTGTCTTTGATATCACCGATCATGCCGATTTCAGGAATGTAATGTGTGTCTACTTCGGCAGGGCTGGCATCAACATTGATAATTTTAATATCTGCGTTCGGATTCCAATAGCTTGGGGTGTATTCGACCATATCAAGACCGACACAGATTACCAAATCGGCCTGTTCGATCCCGAAAGCCACCAAATCATGGGCTTTCAAACCCACTGTGCCAATGGATAACGGGTGCGAAGATGGCATCGCACCTTTAGCCATAAAGGTGGTGGCGACGGGCGCGTTTGCAGCTTCTGCAAAGGCCACAAGTTCTTTGCAGGCATCAAAGCGGATCACACCGTTACCTGCAATCACCACAGGGTGTTTGGCCTCATTGAGCAGTTTGATAACCTTTTTACCAATCCCAAGCGGGGCCACAGCGGGTTGCGGTGCCTGCACTTTCAATGCCGGTATTTCGTCAATCTCCATGTCTCCTACGTTTTCAGGGAAATCGATGAATGCGCCGCCCGGCTTTTCGGCTTCGGCGAATTTAAAAGCTTTGCGCACGACTTCGGGAACAATTTCGGGCATCAGAACCTGTACAGAGTATTTTGAGATCGGGGCGAACAGGTTCACAAGGTCAAGAATTTGGTGACTTTCTTTGTGCAGGCGTGTGGTGGAACCCTGCCCTGCGATTGCAACGATCGGGGCGCGATCCATATTGGCGTCGGCGAAACCCGTTACAAGGTTCGTGGCACCCGGGCCAAGCGTTGACATACAAACGCCGGCACGACCCGTTAGGCGACCGTAGACGTCTGCCATGAATGCAGCACCCTGTTCGTGGCGGGTAGTGATAAATTCGATCGAGCTGTCCAAAAGCGCATCCATGACGGCGATATTTTCTTCGCCCGGAATGCCGAAAATATAGTCGACTCCTTCATTTTCAAGACATTTCACCAGCAGCGTTGCTGCATTGATTTTCTTCTTCTGTGTCATTTGTTCCTCCAATGACATTAAGAGCTGCCTTGCGGCCCCCATACTAATCTGTTGTTAATCTACCAATAAACGAGCGGGTTTAAAGGCGCATCCTATAGAAATTCCGACAAACCCGTTATTTTTTGCCGCTTTAGGCGGCATCATAGCCGAGTTTGGGTGTTATTACCCAATAATTGTGCGCCGCACAATAGTTATTTTTTGTGCAGTGCACAATTTTTAGAGCGCAGCTTTCCCTGTTCGATACAGATATTCGCGTGCGGCTGATAAAACATGAACACACTACACTATAATAGTATATGTATAATCTTCGTTTATCGCGTTCTTCATGCTTGCAAAAAAGGCAAATTGTGCGCTGCACACAAATAAATTGCGCACCGCATCATTTTTTTGTTGCGCCGCACAAAAAGAATCGCTATACACAGTTTCAGAAACAAAAGAGATTTATAAACTCTCACCCGCTACCAACATTCCGGCACACCTCCCGCGCTGGTATAAAAAAGGAAAAGACAATGGCTAAGACCACACAAGCAAACGAAGCAATTGCAACTGCAACAACAGAAGCACTTGTTAAAACTCAAGAAGTATTCGCTAAATCTACTGAAACTTCAGAAAAAGTTGCCGAAAACCTGATCGATTACAACACTGCAATCATCAAAAGCGGCGAAGCTTTGGTTAAAAAAGCATACGACAACTACCTTGCAAACGTTGCAGCTGCTTTTGACGGTGCAAAAGCACTGACCAAAACATCCGACGTTGCAGAGTTTTACAAAGTTTCTTCTTCAAACTTCACTTCTGCCGCTGAAAAATTCTCGGCACAAGGTAAAGAGTTGGCTGAACTTTCTGCGAAAGCTCTGAAAGACAACACAGAAACAGCGAAAAAACTTTATACAAAAGCATTTGCTGCTTAATTTAGACTAAATTCCTCCCTTGAAAAACGTCGCAAACCCTGTTTGCGGCGTTTTTTGTGCATATGCTAGCTATGAATGAGTTGCGCTGCACAAATAAACTGCCTAACACTGTTAAATGATTATCGTTTGGATCTGTTAGCATGACCGAAAAACCGGAAACCCCAGAAACCACAGCCGACACCGGCAAGGTGGTGATCAAGAAATACGCGAACCGGCGTCTGTATAACACGTCGACCAGCAAATACATCGTGCTTGCGGATGTGATTGCGCTGGTTAATCGAGGGACAGAGTTTGTCATTGAAGACGCAAAATCGGGGACTGACATCACCCGCGAGATTCTCAATCAGATCATCTTTGAACAAGAAACCCGCCCTGCCGAATTTCTGTTTCCGTTAGAATTTCAGAAACAACTGATCCGTATGTATGGTGACAGCTACGGCAAAATGTTTCCTGATTTTTTGACCCAGTCGATCAGCTTTTTCAATTCCGAGCGCAACCAGATGCAAGAAATGTTCCAAGGTATGATGGGCCAAAATGCCGGTGCGTTTTTCAATCAAGCACAGGAAATGGCGCGCAAGAATATGGAGATGTTCCAAAAAAGCTGGGATGTTTTCGGGGTTATGAAGCCCTCGGCAGAAGTGGAAGAAGAACCCGCGGATGTGAATTCAAAATCCGAAGAGCTGGATGATATTCAAAAGCAAATTAACGCTCTGCAAACCCGCCTTAAATCCATCAAGTAACCCGTAAGTATGTCGGCCATGAAAATATACACCAAACAATCCGTTAAAGCTTACTCCACACATCACTTTCTGGGTCTTGGGTTCCACGGGTTCCACCGCACCCATTATCTGGAATGGGGTACACCTGCTAAACATGAACGCAAAGAAACCCTTGTCTGCGTCCACGGCGTGACCAGAAACGCCCATGATTTTGACTATTTTGCTGAAAATATGTGTGACAAATATCGCGTTGTTTGCCCAGATGTTGTGGGGCGCGGTGAAAGTGACCATTTGCCCGAACATCAAGGCTATGATTACCTACAATATAATGCGGATATGAACGCACTTCTGGCCCGTTTAAATGAAACCGAAGTGGACTGGCTGGGGTCCTCAATGGGGGGGGTTATCGGGATGGTTCTAGCCTCGGTTGCACAATCACCCATTCGCCGTTTGATTATCAATGATATTGGCCCTGATATATCACGCGATGCCCTGACACGGATTGGTGATTATATTGGTCGATCCGGTGATTTTGAAACGATCGAAGATGCGGAAATTTATCTGCGTGAGATTTATGCGGAATTCGGCCCTATGACAGACGACGATTGGAAGCAAATGGTGCACTATTCCACACGGCGCACTAAAACCGGTAAATTTCGCCTGAAAATGGATCCTGCCGTGGGTGACGCATTTCGAGACGATATTTCACTTTTCGATGTGGATATGTGGGACACGTGGGAAAAGATCACCTGCCCGGTTTTGATTCTGCGCGGGAAAAATTCATCTTTTTTCAGTGAAGAAACTGCGCATAAAATGTTAACCTGCGGGCCAGAAGCAACACTAGTGGAATTTGACGATGTGGGACATACACCGACTTTGCGCAATGATGAACAAGTTGCCGTTATACGCAACTGGCTGGCGGAAAACTAAAGCAGTTTTCATTGGAGCCAATGTTTAACAGAAACAGTTATCAATAAATTTCACGCCATTAGTTTGGATCTTCATCGTCATCCAATAGAATTCGGGCCGCATTACCTTCCGGATCGTCGAATTGTTTGGACTTAATTGCCCAGAAAAAGGCCAATAGGCCAATACCGCCCAAAAACAGGGAAATCGGGATCAGATATAGTAAAACAGACATTAACGCCCCCTTACCTTTGTTAGACGCAAAGCATTCAGTGACACGCAGATAGATGAGGCCGACATGGCAAGGGCCGCAAGCAAGGGTGTGGCAAGACCCACAAGTGCTATTGGAACCGCTATTACGTTATAACCCGCTGCAATCGCAAAATTTTCCAACATGCGGCTTTTGGCGGATTTTGACAGGGATATACAGGCGTCGATTAAGGTCAGATCATCTTTGATCAACACGAAATCGGATGCGGCACGGGCGGCATCAATAGCAGACGCCGGCGACATGGATACATGTGCAGCGGCAAGGGCTGCCGTATCATTCAACCCGTCGCCCACCATAAGAACGTGGTTGCCGTAAGATTGGACCAGCGTCAGTTTTTCATCAGGTAAGACACCGCCAACGGCACGTTCAATACCAAGTTTTTCAGCCAGCCGGTCAGTTGCAGACTGCGTATCACCCGACAGCATCACAACCTTTAATCCGCGGGCCTGAAGTTGGGTGATCGCCGCTTTGCTGCTGGCTTTGATTGTATCTTCGAACAGAAATGCAACGGGTGTCGTTTCACCTATCTGTAGCCATGTTTGCACATAACCTTCAATCGGTTTACAACCGATCCATTCTGCGCGGCCAAGGCGGATACGCGAACTACCCGTACGCGCCTCTATCCCTTTACCGGCATGTTCGACCACGTTCTGAACAGCGGGCAGATTTTTGTCAGCAGCAAGTTTTACAACCGCATCAGACAACGGGTGATCGGAATGGGCGGCAAGGCTGGCGGCAAGGTTCAAAACCTCGCCTTTCGGGGCCTCTACAACAGTCATTTCGCCCGTAGTTAGCGTGCCTGTTTTATCGAATACTACGGTATCGACATCAACCAGACGCTCTAGCGCGGCCCCGTCCCGGATCAGGATACCCGCGCGATACAAACGCCCACTGGCAGCGGTCATCACTGCAGGAACGGCCAACCCCAGCGCACATGGGCAAGTGATGATCAAAACGGCCGTGGCAATACCGACGGCAAGGCGCGTGTCGCCTGTGTAGAACTGCCAGAACAGGAATGCGGCCAAGGCCAGCAGGTGTACCAGTGGCGCATAGATTTGCGCGGCTTTGTCAGCCAGTGTCGTGTATTTGGTTTTGGTGGCCTCGGCAGTGGCCACAAGGGCCGCGATTTCAGCCAGTTTTGTGCCCTGCCCGATTTGCATGACATTCACTTCAAACGATGGACCAAGATTAAGCGTACCGCTGTAAACCGCATCCCCAATTGTTATGCCGGCGGGCATGGTTTCGCCTGTGAGCAATGACATATCCAGCTCACTTGCACCTTTTGCCACAACACCGTCGACGGGTACACGTGCGCCACGCCGCACAAGCACCCGGTCGCCGATATTCAAGGTTTCAATAGCAACAGTTTCCACTTGGCCCCTGGTTACCTTTTGGGCACGCGGCATTTCCAATGCGGTCAATTCTACCGCCGCAGAGCGGGCTTTGGCACGGGTTTGGTGATCCAGATACCGCCCTGCCAACAGGAAAAACGTCAGGGATAAAGCGGCATCAAAATAAGCATGTTCGCCGCCAAGCGCCGTTTCATAAAGAGACAGGCCAGAGGCCATAAGGATAGCCAGACTGATCGGCACGTCCATGTTCAGCCCACGAACCCGCAAGGCCAACCACGCGTTTTTAAAGAATGGTTGTGCGGTATAAGCAACCGTCGGCAGAGCTATTGCAGCTGAAATCCAATGCAGAAAATCGCGCGTTACACCATCGGCACCCGCCCAGACAGACACCGATAACAACATCACATTCATCGCTGCAAACCCTGCAATACCCAAGCGGATCAACAGGCCGCGTGCGGTCGTATCAACTTTGTCCGTTAAAACTTTCCCGTCCAGAAGATGTGCTTCAAACCCAAGGTTTGCAAGCTTGTCCAGAACCGCGTCTTCGATCGTTTGACGTCCGTCATACTGCACGTGCAGGCGTTTTAAAGACAGGTTCACGCGTGCGCCCTGCACGCCATCCAAAGTTTTCAGGCCGCGTTCAATCTTACCGATACAACTCGCGCAATGCACCGTTGGCACGGACAAATCCAGCGAATGTTCAGCGGTAATGGTTTGTTCTATCTTGTCATGAGGCACCGCAGCGCAGGCAGAACAAGTCGCGACTGTCATGATTCTGCTCTGATATAAAGCGACAGTGTGCGCGTGAATTCAGTTCCGTCCAAAGCGGTTGCAAAAACCCTTGCCTGCCAGTTTCCTGCAGGTAAATCCACCTGTCCCACATATTTATGACCGTCAAACTGCATTGCCACATCCTGATCATAGTCGTCCGAAGTGGCGAGCCTGATCACAAGGGACACATTCGGCGTGACAACCGTAGCCCCATCAGCCTCAGTCAGGGTCAGTGTCACCTGCCCTGCCGCATACGATACGGCAGAATTCCAGTTCAGATTATTCTGCGCCTGGCGCCGTGCTTCGAACGTCAAGCTTTCATTATAAGGCGCACGAGTTTCCAACCCCGGAAACGTTCCAACGGCTGAGTAGGCCAATGCAAGGTTAACCCCTATGATCACGGCGAATGCACCGCCAAAGATCATTGCAACATGGCCGCCTTTTAGTTCACGTTGTTTTTTTACCTGAGTCATTTAGCGTTTCCCGCAAACATAGTGTCGACATAAGTGAGTTCACCGTTATCCATGCCTTCAACCCAGAAGCGTACCGGCGAGGTATCGGATTTGCTTGCACTGTATTCCGGTTTGGCAAAGATATAAACCCGTTGGTGTACTCTGCCATCTGCGGGCACGGGAACCATCAACTCATCCGTTCCCTCCAAATCTATCCGCAAAGGTTCTTCGGTTTTAATCGAGATATGAAACACACGGTCTTCGCCGGTTTGATTGCTGATCTTCAGATCATAAGCGTTGCGAATAGTTCCGTCAGACAAGGTGACAAAACGCGGATTGCGATCGGGTTTTATCGAAGCCGAAAAATCAGACCGTATAAACAAGGCGACCACAAGACCTATTCCGATAGCAGCCCACATCCCAAAGTAGATGAAATTGCGCAGGCGCAGGATATGGCTCCATACCGTTCTGGGCACATTGCCCGCACGTTCTAGCGGCTCATCATTAAGAGTACAGTAGTCAATCAATCCACGTGGGCGACCGATTTTTTCCATCATGTTATCGCATGCATCAATACATAATGCACAAGTGATACATTCCACTTGCTGACCATCGCGGATATCAATGCCTTGCGGGCAAACAGTCACACAGGCCATGCAATCGATACAGTCACCTTCGGCCTTGCCCATCTTACCACGCGGCTCACCGCGCCAATCCCGGTAGGCAACGGTCAGGGAATGCTCATCCATCATCGCTGCCTGAATACGCGGCCATGGACACATATAGGTACAAACCTGTTCACGCAGAAAGCCACCAAACATGAATGTCGTTGCGGCCATAACAGCAATGGTTGCGTAGGCTACAAAAGCCGCTTGTCCTGCTATCAGATCACGTAACAAAGTCGGGGCATCGGCAAAGTAGAACACCCATGCACCACCGGTTGATATACCAATCAACACCCACAGTATCCATTTTATCATGCGCAGGCGGGCTTTGCGAAAGCTCAATTTTGCGCGTAACAGGCGGATACGTTCATTGCGATCCCCTTCAACCCAGCGTTCAACCAAAATAAACAAATCCGTCCACACGGTTTGTGGACAGGCATAACCGCACCAGACACGGCCAAGGGCGGATGTGAACAGGAATAACCCCAGACCCGCCATAATCAGCAAGCCGACAACAAAGTAAAATTCGTGCGGCCAGATTTTGACCCAGAAGAAGTAAAACCGCGCATTCGCCAGATCGATCAAAACGGCCTGATCCGGCAGATTCACCCCCCTATCCCAACGCAGCCACGGTGTAATATAATAAATACCAAGGGTGAACGCCATCAGCCACCATTTAAAACGGCGATACCAACCGGAAACCCGTTGCGGGAAGATCGGCTCGCGGGCTTCAAATAATTTTGGTGGTTCAGTTGATTGGGACGTCATATGTCACCTGATTGTTCTGTTAAAATTGCATTGTTCAGATTGCAATCTGTGCATTTATTACAAGGCTTTGCCCCGTACATTCAACACCAGCCTTGGCCTGAACAGGGTAAAGGCTGGTGTCGGACACCCTATTGAAAGGGTGCTGATAAGATATTTATTCCCCGCCGCCAAGCTGGTGGACGTAGAATGTTACCTGTTTGATTTGCGCGTCCGTAATGCGCGTCTGCCAAGCGGGCATAACACCAAAGCGGCTGTTAGTAATGGTTTGTGTAATCGTATCGCGATCACTACCATAAAGCCAAAGCGCATCCGCAAGGTTTGGCGCACCTTGTTCACGATCGCCCAATGCTGTTTCACCGTGGCATGCGGCACAGTTTTCTTCAAAGACTGCTTTGCCGGATGTGGCAAGTGAACCGTCATGATCCTGACCTGAAATCTGAAGAACGTATTCCGCCACTTGGGTAATTTCTTCGCTTTCCAGTATCTCACCGAATTTCGGCATTTCGGAATAACGCGTATCTTCATCCGTATCATTACGGATACCGTGACGAACAGTTGTTGCTATCGCTTCCAAGTCACCACCCCAAAGCCAATCATCATCCTGAAGATTAGGATAGCCTTTTGCCCCTTGGGCACCGGCGCCGTGGCATTGGGCACAGTAGGTTAGAAAAACCGCCCCGCCGCCTGCCGTGGCAAAACGCGCCAGATCAACATCGGCACTGATACTTTCCAAAGGTGTTGCCAATAACTTAGCTTCAATTTCGGCATTTTGCGCATTTACAGTATCGATATGTTGCTGAACTTCACCGCGTGATGAAAACTTCAACAAACCGGGGGTCGCACCTTTTAACAAAGGTATTGCCGGGTAAGCGATCATATAGCCAAAAGCAAAGATAATGGTCAGATAGAACGTGTACAGCCACCAGCGCGGCATGGGTTTGTCATACTCGCGTATACCATCCCAATCATGCCCTGTTGTCGGGTAGTCTTCGTCACTCATTTTGATTTTCTTGCTCATGACAAACCCTCCAACGGTTTTTCAGATTTGGGGCTGGAATTATTGTTATCGGCTGCATCCGGCTTGGTTTCACGAAACGGTATCATAGAGGCATCTTCGTGTTGTTTTTTGGCGCCGGGGCGAAACAGCATAAGCACCGCACCGATGAAGAAAGCCATCATCGCCAAGAGACCCCAGCTATCAGCCATTTCACGCATTACGGAATAGGTATCCATAGCTTCTCTCCTATCGGCTGGCGCTTGGCTGGAATGTCGAGAAATCAACCAAAGTGCCAAGCATTTGCAAATAAGCGACCAGCGCATCCATTTCGGTCAGTTTTTCCTGCCCGTCGAAATTACGCACCTGCGCTTTGGGGTAACGTGCAACCATTTCTTCCCAATCACCATCGGGATCAACCTGAACTTCCATGTCTGCCGCTGCGTTTTCGATCATTTCGTCCGTATACGGAACACCTACGCGGCTGTTAGCGATCAATACAGCCTGAATACTATCAGGCTTCAGCGCAGTTTTCTTCAGGAAGCCGTATGTGGGCATAATGCTTTCCGGCACAACGGAACGCGGATCGGTCAGATGGTCCACATGCCATTCGTCAGAATAACGTGCACCAACGCGGGCAAGATCAGGCCCTGTACGTTTTGACCCCCATTGGAACGGGTGGTCATAGATACTTTCCACCGCCAGTGAATAGTGCCCGTAACGTTCAACTTCGTCGCGCAAAGGGCGGATCATCTGGCTGTGACAAACATAACAACCTTCACGCACGTAGATATTGCGCCCTTCCAGTTCCAACGGCGTATAGGGGCGCATCCCTTCGACTTTCTCGATTGTGTTTTCAAGGTAAAACAGCGGCGCAATTTCCACGGCACCGCCAATGGCGACCACTCCCAAACTTAGGACAAGTAGAAGTGTTGCGTTGGTTTCGACTTTTTTGTGATGGCGAAAGAGTGACATTTTATTGCTCCTTATTCCGCAGGCACTGCAACTGCAGCACTTGATTTACGTTCGCCTGCCCCTGTGGCGGTCAGCCACAGGTTCACACACATTATGATCGCACCTGCCAGATACAGCAGCCCGCCTGTTCCGCGTACAATGTACATCGGGAATTTTGCTGCAACCGTGTCGGCAAATGAGTTTACAAGGAAGCCCTGCGGATCAACTTCGCGCCACATCAGACCTTCCATGATACCCGCAACCCACAAGGATGCGGCATAGAAAACGATACCGATCGTGGCCAGCCAGAAATGCCAGTTGACCATGCTCATACTATACAACCTATCACGACCCCATAGACGCGGTGTCAGGTAGTAAAGAGCACCGAACGTGATCATACCGTTCCAGCCAAGAGCACCGGAATGCACGTGTCCGATTGTCCATTCAGTATAATGCGAGAGAGAGTTCACAACCTTGATCGACATCATCGGCCCTTCAAAGGTGGACATGCCGTAGAAGGCCAAGCTTAACACCATCATCCGCAAAATCGGATCGGTGCGTAATTTGTCCCATGCACCGCTCAGCGTCATCAGACCGTTGATCATACCGCCCCAGCTAGGCATCCACAGCATAATCGAAAAGGTCATACCCAGAGTTTGCGCCCAATCAGGCAAGGCTGTGTAATGCAGATGGTGTGGGCCCGCCCAGATATAAAGGAAGATCAAAGACCAGAAGTGGATGATGGACAACTTGTAACTGAACACAGGTCGATTGGCCTGTTTAGGCACGAAATAGTACATCATACCCAAGAAACCCGCAGTCAGGAAAAATCCAACCGCGTTGTGGCCATACCACCACTGGGTCAGCGCGTCTTGCACGCCGGAGAACAGTTGTACCGATTTTGACCCGAAGATCGAAACAGGCATGGCCAGATTGTTAACCAGATGCAGCATTGCAATAGTCACGATAAACGACAGGAAGAACCAGTTCGCAACATAGATGTGTGGTTCTTTACGCTTGAAAATCGTCCCCATGAAGACTGCCAGGTATGCGACCCAGACAAGCGTCAGCCAAATATCGACATACCATTCAGGTTCAGCATATTCTTTGGATTGCGTTGCGCCCAACAGATACCCTGTTGCGGCCAGAACGATGAACAGCTGGTAGCCCCAAAAGACAAACCAGCACAGGTTGCCGCCCCAAAGTCGTGCAGCGGATGTACGTTGTACAATATAGAAAGATGTTGCGATTAAAGCGTTACCGCCAAAAGCAAAAATCACCGCAGATGTGTGCAATGGACGCACGCGCCCGAATGTTGTGAATGGAAGATCAAAGTTCAGAGCTGGAAAAGCCAGTTGGAAAGCAATGAATACGCCGACAAGAAACCCGACAACCCCCCAAAATGTCGTAGCGATAACTCCCGCTCTGACGACACTGTCTTGATAACCTGTTTCAACGGCAGGTTTTGCATCACCAAAACGTTGCACTTCTCTTATGAAAAGGAAAAACGAAACCGCCATTATGATCAAAGCGTGTATGATATAGGCCAAATCCTGACCAAAATTAGCAGCCATAGCTGCGCATATCGTAATAAATGATAATACGATGAGTTTAAGAATGTCCATGTTCTGGCCTTTTGCTGTCCCGTCTTATTCTGATTTTATTGATGCAATGAAGCAGTGGCAATAGTCTTTGATCTGAATCAAGGTTTCCCAAATCAAGTCCTTTATAAACAACCTGAATGAAGACAGGAGTTACTCATGTCCTATAAATCGATTTTAACAATCTGGGACGGCAAAGACAGTAGCGTTCCATCCATACGTAAAGCGATCAGGCTGACGGTGGAAGCGGGCGGGCATTTGCATATCATTTGTCCGGCTTATATCACCATTATTCAGACCCAGTCCTACCCCTATCTGGATTTTCCCGTCGAACTGAAAGCAGAGGAACGGGAACGGGCAGAAAAAAACGCGGCCAAACTTGTCGCCGAGGCTGAAAAGTTTGCCACAGAGGAACTTATATTTTTCAGCGTTGAGACTGCTGTGATTAACCGTGATCAACTATCAAGTCTGATGTCACATACCGCCAAGTTCTGTGACCTGACGGTTCTGCCGCGCCCCTTTGGGCCGGAACGTACCGAAACCGATGAGAAAATCACCGAGGGAACGCTCTTGGCATCTGAATGCCCGGTCCTGATTGTTCCTGACGAAGATGTGGGTCACAGAGAAGAAAAAGTGGTAATTGCTTGGGATGGCAGCCATCACGCCTTGCGTGCTGTACGCGGGGCATTGCCATTATTGCGCAAAGCCACACAAGTGGATGTGGTAATTATCGCAAATTCCAAACGTACCGTCTTGCAGGCTGAAGTTTCCGGCGAAATAGCGACCTTTCTGGCGCGTCACCGTATAAAAGTCGACGTGAACATTCTTCCCAATACTGCTGCAAAAATTGCTGACATTATTCGCTCGCACGCCAGTGATCTTGGGGCCAATCTGATTGTGATGGGTGGCTATGGCCATTCGCCAATGCGTGAATTTCTGTTTGGCGGGCCAACACGTAATATGTTGCAAGACTGTAGGGTGCCAATTTTCATGGCACATTAGGCCGATTTTCCCCTAGGCCAAAAACCCACCGTCTGCATCATCGCCCGTCTCCTCTAGGAGGCGGGCAAAATCATTTACAATAACATGACGTTTTTTCTCTAACTTGATGACGCCGTCTTTGCGAAGCGCGTTGATCTGGCGGCTGACGGTTTCCAGCGTCAATCCCAGATATTCCGACATTGCTTCACGTGTCAGGCTAAGATCAAAGGACACTTCGTTCTTTGCCGCATCCGGTAGGATGTTCTGGCGTCGCGCGATAATTGTCAGCAGGCTGGCGATTTTCTCGCGGGCAGTTTTACGGCCCAGCAGCAACATCCACTCGCGGGCCGCGTCCAATTCATCCAATGCCATTTCCAACATGCGTTCGCGCAAATTTGGAATATCACGCAATAGTTTTTCGAACGGTTTACGTTCGAATCTGCATAAGGTCACTTCCGTAGTCGCCTCAACATCAAAAGCGGAATATGCGCGCCCAGGCCGACCGACAAAATCACTTGGCAACAACAAGCCCACCATTTGCTTGCGACCGTCTTCCATTGTTTGGGAAAGCCGGGCAACACCGAAAACGACCGAGCCGACAAACGCCATCTTGTCACCTGCAAAAATAATAGGGTCACCAGCCGCATATGTCTTGTAGGATTTCATTGCCTCCAAAAGTGCCATTTCGGACTTTTCACAATATGCGCAAACAGCCCGATGTTTGATCGGACATTCATTGCAATCGATACTTGCAGGTGTAAATTGAGAGGCAATAATTTTCATATCCCCTAAAGATCAAAAAAATTGACTTAGATCAAGGTCACATAATTGATGCATGTTATAGAATCCTATGACATACGATCCAAATTTAGCACGCTTAGGTGTTTATGATGCTCGGGCGCCACGTTATACCAGCTATCCGACTGCGATTCAGTTCACATCTAAAGTCGGCACAAGCTTTACCGGGGCAGCACTTGCAGACCTTCCGGTTGACAAACCCGTATCGGTTTATATCCATATCCCGTTTTGTGAACGCTTATGCTGGTTTTGTGCCTGCCGCACGCAAGGTACCAAATCGGCCTCACCCGTTGCGGCTTATCTGGATCGTGTGATTGCCGAAATAGATTTGGTTACACAACATTTACCAGAAGGCATTATGGCCAGCCGGGTTCATTGGGGCGGCGGAACACCGACAATACTGACGCCCGATCAAATCAAACTGCTGGCGGGCGCATTGGAACAAAAAATTCCACGCACCGAAGATGCCGAATTTTCGGTTGAAATTGACCCGACTCTGTTCAGCCAAGCCAAGGTCGACGCTTTGGTCGCAGCAGGCATGAACCGCGCCAGTATCGGTGTGCAGGATTTTGCACTGAATGTTCAAGCTGCCATTGGCCGCGAGCAAAGTTATGCAACCACCAAGGAATGTGTTGAAATACTGCGTTGTGCTAATGTCGCATCCCTGAATATGGATATTCTTTACGGCTTGCCACATCAAAACCAAACCAGTGTTCTGGATACCATCCACAAAGTGCTGGCTCTATCACCCGACCGCATTGCACTATATGGATATGCTCATGTGCCATGGATGGCCAAACGTCAGCAACTGATTGATGAAACGGCCCTACCGAACGGTGAATCCCGCCATGATTTATTCCAGACAATGGCGGCAGAGCTGGAAGGCAAAGGGGGATATGATCCCGTTGGTATAGATCATTTTGCCAAACCGACAGACAGTATGGCCATTGCACAAAAAGAGGGTCGTTTACGACGGAATTTCCAAGGCTACACAACCGATGATATGGATACACTGATCGGGCTGGGCGCCAGTTCCATTTCCAAATACCCGAATGGTTTTACACAAAATCAGGCAAAATCTTCAGATTATGCACGCGCAATAAGTACAGGTGAGCTTGCTACATATCGCGGCATTGAAACATCACACGAAGATCGTCTGATCGCGCGCACTATTGAAATGATCATGTGCAATTTCGCAGTGGACTACTCTAAACTGATTGCAGAATTCGGTGATGACCTGTCATGCATTAATCAGGCGATTTTGCACCTACAAAAAGACTTTGGCGACATTATCGCGTTTTCAAAATCCGGGTTTGAGATCGTGAAGCACAGGCGCAGTGTCGCGCGGCTTATTGCAAAGGCTTTCGATCAATATATCGACGACAACGCGAAGTTCAGTGCCGTCAGCTAAAGGTTATTCCAGTAAAACAGGCTTCATCCAGCGTAAGCGCAACGCATTCGTCAAAACGAAAACACTGGACAGCGCCATCGCCCCTGCTGCCAGAACGGGTGACAACATAATGCCGCTTACGGGATAAAGAACCCCTGCGGCAACGGGAATCAACAGCGTGTTATAGCCAAAGGCCCAAAACAGATTCTGGCGGATATTGCGCATGGTGCGTTGACTAATGACAAACGCATTGACGACACCTTGAAGATCTCCCGACATCAACACAACGTCGGCTGCCTCTATCGCCACATCGGTGCCTGTGCCAATGGCAATGCCGACGTCAGCCACCGCAAGAGCAGGTGCATCATTGATACCGTCCCCGACAAAAGCCAGTTTGTCGTGATCTGCACGCAAAGCATTTAATGTCTCTACTTTGCCTTCAGGCAGAACCTCGGCCACAACATGATCAATACCCAGTTCTTTTGCGATCGCATCGGCTGTACCTTGATTGTCGCCCGTAATCATCGCCACCTTAAGACCCAGTTCGTGTAGGGCTGTGATGGCCGCAGGTGTAGTTTTCTTGATCGGGTCTGCCACTGCAATCACTGCGGCTATCCGACCGTCAATGGCAGCATATAGCGGTGTTTTGCCCTTTTGCCCTAAATCCATACCACTGGTTTCCAGCGGTCCCAGCGCGATATTTTCACGTCTCATAAAACGATCAGCACCTATCAGCACTGTTTTGCCATCAACGGTTGCCTGAACTCCGTACCCCGTTTGGGACATGAAATCCTGAATGGCCGGAAGTACAATCCCTTTGGACTTTGCCGCACGGACAATCGCGGCGGCAATCGGATGTTCCGATGTTACTTCAACAGCAGCGACAAGGCGCAAAACATTGTCCCGATCAAAACCGTCCGCCACAATCAGGTCAGTCAATTCCGGATGCCCTTCGGTCAGTGTGCCGGTTTTATCAACCGCAACGATTGTGACCTCTTGCAGCATTTGCAACGCCTGACCTTTGCGAAACAAAACACCCATTTCAGCGGCACGCCCCGTACCCACCATAATTGAAGTCGGTGTCGCCAAACCCATCGCGCAGGGGCAGGCGATAATCAACACCGAAACCCCTGCCACAAGAGCAAAACTAAGGGCGGGGTTTGGTCCAAAGATTAACCAGACAAAAACAGTCAAGAGTGCCGCGGCCAAAACAGCAGGCACGAACCAAGCGGTAATTTGATCAACCATGCCCTGAATGGGAAGTTTTGCACCTTGCGCGTGTTCCACCATCCGGATGATCTGCGCCAGCATAGTATCACTACCGACTTTGATTGCACGAAAAGTGATCGCGCCTGTGCCGTTTACAGTACCGCCAACGACCTTTGTCCCTTGTGTTTTCTCGACAGGGACAGGTTCACCCGTGATCATACTTTCATCAACATAGGATGCACCGGTTAAAACGACCCCGTCCACGGCTATTTTTTCACCCGGACGCACATGGACAATGTCACCTTTGACGATATCTTCAATCGCCATTTCAATCGTTTTCCCATCGCGTTCGACATATGCGGTTTTTGGTTGCAGCCCGATAAGTTTGCGAATGGCCTGCCCTGTGCGCCCCTTTGCCCGCGATTCTAAGAAACGCCCAAGCAGGATCAACACCACAATAACTGCTGCCGCTTCATAATAAACATTCGCAGTACCGGCAGGCAGCAGATTTGGGATAAAGGTTGCGACCAGTGAAAACCCGTAAGCCGCAGACGTACCCAAAGCGACCAATGAGTTCATGTCTGGCACACCTTTCAGCAAGGCTGGGTATCCTTTGGTGTAAAACCGAAAGCCCGGGCCAAACAGGACGGCCGTGGTCAAAACGAATTGTAGTAGGCGGCTGTTCTGCATCCCTATAGTATTGTGGATAAATGCGTGTAGAGCCGGAAAAATATGGCCGCCCATTTCGATCACAAATACAGGTAATGCCAGTATGGCTGCCAACAGGGTTAACCGCCCAAGCGTGGCGATTTCCTGTGCCTTGCGTTCCGTATGGCTGGGTTGGTCGTAAGATTTAACCTTTGCTGGGTAACCCACCTGTGTGGCAATCACGGCGATTTCAGCAGGGTTTGTAACACCTACCACAAAATGCACCTGTGCTGTTTCGGTTGCCAGATTAATTGACGCATCCAACACCCCTGCTCCTGCTTTCAGGGCCTTCTCAACACGCCCGACACAGGATGCGCAAGTCATGTTTTCAACATCCAGCGTCACTTCTTCTGACACGGCGGGATAACCTGCATCCGATAATGCCTGCGTCACAACCAAATCAGTTACGGGGCGATCATAGCTGACCTGAACTGTTTCATTTGTCAGGTTGACCGATGCTTTTGTGATATTCGGTACCGCCAGCAATGCTTTTTCAACTCTGCTGACACATGATGCACAAGACATACCTTCGATCTGGAATGTCTTTAATTGGGAGGCGTTCATTGGTTTTGCTCAGTTGATAATTTTCATTTCAGTATACAAAATAATGCTTCCAGTAACTGGAAGGTCAAGGCATTAAATAATCTACCGTAAAATCAATACGGCGTTGACAGGATAATACCTATTCAGCACTGTCTACGGATGAGTGCAGAAAACAATATAGCCGAAAGGCTGGCAAGCAGATTACGCAAAGCGCGTAAAAGCAAAGATCTGAGTTTGGAAGCAATGGCCAAACTGTCTGGTGTATCCCGTTCCATGCTTTCGCAGATTGAACGCGGCGAAAGCAGCCCGACGGTTGCAACGCTGTGGAGTTTGACGCGTGCCTTGCAGGTCGATTTTGCAGGGCTTCTTGATGACGAAACAGCTGACAGTACTATCAAAGAGGTAATGCGCGCGAACCGCACCCCGACCATAGACAGTCAGGGCGAAGGTTGCCGTATCCGCATTCTTAGCCCACCCGATCAAGCAGGCGAGTTGGAAGTTTACGAAATCCAGTTCACCGCAATCGGTGCGCTGATCAGTGAACCCCATCAGATAGGATGCCGCGAACATCTAACCGTTCTGGAAGGTGCATTGCAGGTAACTGCGGGCAAAGAGGTTGCTGACCTGAATAAGGGTGATACGGTGCGCTATGCTGCCGATTGCAATCACGCCATTCGGGCAAATGGTGCTTCTGCAAAAGCTTTGTTGATCGTATATAATTCCTAAAGATCCCCATATCCAAAGATTACACTAAAATAAATAGCATCAAAATAAATAGAATCCGTTTTTATGAAAATAAAATAGGAACAAAGCTATAGGGTTTCATGAAATCAATCGGCGTATGCCATGCCTTTAACATTCAGTGCGCGCATCAAATATGATCCAGTATATCCGGCGAATCGGATTCCGGATGAAGCCATCATGGATACCCAAAGTACCGATTTAATGGATATTCCCACAGACTTGGGGGTTATGGCTAAGTTTGACGTGGGGTTGGAAGTGGATAACTGTCGAGTGTCTTTGTACAGCATGATAGATGCAAGACGTATCACGATGCGGAATATTCCACCTGATGAATTCGTGTGCGAATGATCGCAACCAATGTTAAAATCAAGCACCAACAAAGGCATATATAGGCATGAAACAAGGTTATAATGCTGGTCATACTGGAAAACGGGCCAAAATCGATGACGGTGAGTGCAATCGTCACACATCATTTCCCTTGAAAGAGTTCAAAGCGCAATTTGCAGACCAGAAAGCGAAAATGTCTTGTTGAAGTCCCTTAGTCGAAAACCATAACTTCCGCGTGAATTTATACGCTACGGGTATGAAAATTTATTGACAGCCCAACAACTCTTGTCCAATCTTCTTCAAGAAGTCGTGCAAATTGTTTTTGCATGTTCGAAACATGGGAGAAAATATCAGCAATATCAAAAATGTTACAAAGCTGTTACATAGCTGTAATGTGTTTTATACAGACTATCTGCATGATTAAGAAATGTTGCCAAGATATGGCGCAGGGGCTGATGTCAGCCCAGCTTTAAAGAACAATAAAGTAAACTAAAGGGAGAAAATATAATGAGAACACTACTATATTCAGGCGTTGCGTTCGTCGCGCTGACGGGTGGGGCATTAGCCGCCGCGTGTCCAGCCGTGACTGTCAGCGATGCCAAGGGTGTCGCTGCCGGCGCCTTTCCACAACAATATGAGCTTGCAGAGCTTCAATCGCTAGGCAATTGCACAATGGAATTTGCTGCCAACCCTGCATCGGGCGACCTGAATGCCCGCATCCGCGGCAATGGCGCATTGCCGTCCCTTGCTGATCGTCTGCCAGCCGAGCCGCTGGTTATGGCACCATATGATGCAATCGGTTCATATGGTGGCACATTGGATGCACTGTCAAATGCGACCGAAGCTGGCACATCAGACTTTATGTCAACACGCCACGTGAACCTTGTGCGTTATTCCGATGACCTGCAAACTATCGTGCCGAACGTTGCCAAGGGCTGGGAATGGAATGCTGATTTCACACAACTGACATTCTTCTTGCGCAAAGGCCACAAGTGGTCAGATGGTGCGCCATTCGGTGCCCGTGACGTGAAATTCTGGTACGACAATCTTGCGGTTGACACGAATGTCCGTGAAAAGCCAAAAGATTACGTTCTGGTCGCTGGTGAAAAGATGAACCTTGTGGTTGTAGACGAAAATACCGTACGCTTTGATTTGCCATCACCAAAACCAGGCCTGTTGTCACACTTTGCCAACCACTATGCGCAAGGCTTCCAGCCTATGCATTTCTTGGGCAAGTACCACCCGGCCATTGATGCAAATGCAGACGCAAATGCACAGGCTCTTGGGTTTGCAAACGGTTACGAAGCGATCGCGGCTTACTATGGTAACTCTGACTGGATGGATACACCGACACCGATGTTGTCTCATCCTGACAAAGTAGCGGGTCTACCGGCTGATACGGTACCGACTTTGGAAAGCCACATCATCACCGCTGAAAGCACGGAAGGTCGCCACTTGGTCGCCAACCCGTATTTTTTCCAGGTTGATACTGCGGGTAACCAACTGCCTTACATCAACGAACAGGACGAATTGTTTGTAGGTGAAAGCGAAGTACGTCTGCTGAAACTGGTCAACTCTGAAGTTGACTATAAATCACAGTCGCTGAACCTTGATTATGCGCCTCTGTTGATGGAAAATCAGGAAAAAGGCGACTTTTCGGTTGATCTGAAGCCTGAGGTTGCACTGGGTACGTTTGCCTTCAACGTGACATCGGAAGATCCGGAAAAACGTAAAGTATTCGGTGATCTTCGTTTCCGTCAAGCGATGTCGGTTGCAATGAACCGCGACGAAATGAACGAAGTTGTTTATTTCGGCTTGGGTAAACCCGCACAGTATATAGCGTTTTCACCAACACCTTCGTTTGTTAGCGAAGATCTGGAAAACCATATGACCGCGTTCGACCCTGCAAAAGCAAATGCTTTGCTGGATGAAGTTGGTCTGGTTGACAAGGACGGCGACGGAATGCGTGAATTGCCAAATGGTGATCCACTGGTTCTGAATCTGCAAGTTGCGACACAGGGCATTTCAGTGAAACTGGTTGAACTTGTTGGCCAAAACTGGAAAGACGTTGGCGTCAACAACACGGTGAAAGAAGTGACGACGGATGAATTCCGTTCGGCCATGTCTGCGAACAAGCTTGATGTGACCATGTATGCTAAAGGTCAGCCACTGGCGGTTATCCTTGGCAACGCGGAAGTATTCCAACCACCGTTTGACAACTACTTCAATCTACGTTCCGGTATGCTTTGGGGTGAATACATCGATACAAACGGTGCATCCGGTGTAAAACCACCTGAGTATGTCTATCAGATGATGGAAGATATCAACGCATTCCAAGGTGCTGTCGTCGGTACAGACGAGTCTAACACACTTGGTGCGCGTCTGGTTAAGAACATGGTGGAAAACCTTCTGTTCATCGGTACTGTGAAAGCGGTTGCTCCGATCTATCACAACAACAAGCTGAAGAACTTCACCGAGTTCAAGACACAGTCTTATGCCTACTACAGGTCATATCCGTACCGCCCAACACAGTGGTTCCTGGACGAATAATTTAAATCTTCGGATTAAAATAACCTTGGGCAGTTTCGACTGCCCAAGGTATTTATAAAAAAGCCATCTAAATTCCACGGGGGGAATAAAGTAGCAATGTTAGAGTTTTCCAAATTTGTTGTAGTTCGAGGAGTGTTGGCAATCTTCACACTTGTACTGGTCTCATTCATTGTTTTTTCCTTGATGGAATTGGTTCCCGGCGATTGCGCCGAACGTTACCTATCCTTCAAAAATTCCCAAGGCTCTATGATCTCTCTTGCTGATATTCAAGCAGAGCGTATCCGACTTGGCCTTGATAAACCGTATATACAACGTTGGGGTGTTTGGATTATCAACGCATTCCAAGGCGAATATGGTGACAGCTGTATTTTACGCCTGAATATTAGCCAGCTTTTGGGCGAAAAATTCTGGTTAAGCTTGGGACTGTGCTTATCATCTTTGATCCTAGCCTATATTATTGCGATCCCAGTCGGTATATTGGCTGCGACTTCTAAAAATGCATTTTTGAACAACAGCTTGCGTTTGGTCAGCTACCTAGGTCTGGCCCTGCCAAACTTCCTGCTGGCTCTGATGATCATGTTGTTCTCAACGGTGATGTTCGGGGACAGTCTGACGGGGCTGTTTTCGAAAGAGTTCCGGGATGCGGCGTGGTCTTATGAACGGGTCAAGGATTTCCTGGGGCACGTTTGGTTACCGATCTTTATTCTGGGCTGGTCCGCAACTGCGTTTGCGATCCAAACAGTACGGGCCTTGATGTCTGATGAGATCGGTAAGTTGTATGTAACAGCCGCCGCTGCACGCGGTGTATCGGGGCGACGTTTGTTATTGCGCTACCCTGCCCGCCATGCACTAAGCCCGATCATCAACTCACTGGGGTTCGATTTGAACCGTATCTTCAACGAACTGCCAATCGTGGCACTGATCCTGACACTGACCGAGGCCGGTTCCCTATTGATCGAAGCGTTAGCGCGATCAAACGATCAGCAGTTAGCAGGGGCGATCATTTTCTTGCTGACTGCAAGTATTGTCGGAATTAACTTTATCACCGATATCATCCTTGCCCTGACCGACCCACGCGTTCGCCGCAGCATTGTAGGATAGATGATATGACCGATACAACAAACATAGATGTCGCCGGCGACCAAAAAATGAAAGAGGCGTATTTTACCGCCTCGCAAGGCCAGCTTATCTGGCAGCGGTTCAAGAAAAATAAATCCGCCCTCGCCGGGGCATGGGTTCTGATCTTTCTGATCCTTTCAGGTATATTCGCACCATTTCTGACCCCTTATGATGCAACCATTGCAGGGCGGGATAAGGAATATCTGAACGGTGCACCGCAAGTGCCATCGTTTTGCGATGAGAACGGTTGCTCAATGCGCCCGTTTATTTACACCACGGAACGTACCCGTTCGATCAAAACAAACTTTCGTTGGGTGACAGAAACCGATACCAGCCTTGAGGGGCGCAGATATGTTGAGTTTTTCAGCAAAGGCGTGCCATACACCTTTCTGGGCGTTTCCTTCGAAACCCATTTATTCGGTGTCGACAAAGGTATGATCCATATTTTCGGCACCGACTCGACCGGTAAGGATATTTATTCCCGCACCCTGACAGCGATCAACACGTCAATGGCGGTGGGAACGATCGGGGTGTTTATTGCCTTTGTCCTGGCCTTAGCGATAGGCGGGATTGCCGGGTATTATGGCGGCTGGGTCGACTCTGGTTTGCAAATGATAACCGATACGGTACGAACTATTCCCAGTATCCCGCTGTTTATGGCCCTTGCAGCCTTTATACCGGATACATGGAGTGCCGAGGCGCGGTTCTTCTTCATCTCGATGGTCTTGGGATTGATCGGTTGGCCAACCCTTGCCCGACGAATACGAACGCACTTATTAACGGAACGTAATCAAGAATATGTGCTGGCAGCCCAGCTGTGTGGTGCATCGCCTGCGCATATCATTCGACGCCATTTGCTACCAAGCTTTACCAGTTATATCATCGTCGATCTGGTGATTTCTTTCCCCTATATGATCTTATCGGAAACCGCACTTAGCTTTATCGGGTTGGGTTTGAAAGACCCAGTAAACTCGTTGGGGGTAATGTTGCAAAACGTGACCAGTGCAGACGTTTTGTTGAACTACCAGTGGTACTTTATCCCCGTGATCTTTTTTATTGTACTTGTGTTGGCCTTTGTGTTCGTCGGTGACGGATTACGCGATGCTGCCGACCCTTATTCGGATAGCAGCAAATGACGCGACTTCTTGATGTAGAAAACCTGACCCTTCAGTTCGATACGGACGAGGGTCGGATCACCGCAGTTGACAATGTTTCGTTCAGTTTGGAAGCAGGCGAGGTTATGGGCCTTGTTGGCGAAAGTGGGTCGGGTAAATCCGTGACGGCCAAATCAGTTATGAAGCTGAACCCGTCAAATGCGATTTACGGCGAGCAAACCAAAATCACCCTACATTTGGATAGCGGACCCGTTGATATTATGTCGCTGAAGACATCAAATGATTTACAAGTTGTGCGTGGTGGTGCGATTTCGATGATCTTTCAGGAACCAATGGCCAGTTTCGCACCTGCAATATCGATTGGCAACCAGATGGTTGAACAGCTGCAAATTCATTCAGATATGAATATAAAACAAGCCACCGAATTGTCTATTGAAATGCTTGACCGTGTTGGAATTTCAGATGCCGGTACCCGCTTCAAACAATATGCGTTTGAGCTTTCGGGCGGTATGCGCCAACGCGCGATGATTGCTATGGCTTTGTCCACCAAACCAAAACTGCTGATTGCGGATGAGCCCACAACTGCACTGGATGTAACCATTCAAGCGCAAGTGATTGATCTGATGAAAGATCTTGTGACTGATTTTGGCATGGGGATTATTTTCATCACTCATGATCTGGGTGTGATTGCCCAAACAGCGGACAAAGTTGCCGTGATGTATCTGGGCCGTCTGGTCGAACAGGGATCAGTCCGCGATGTTATCCGCCAACCCGCACATCCTTATACCAAGGGGTTGATTGCTGCCCTGCCACAACTTGATGATCTGGACACCCCGTTAACACCTATTCCAGGTGACATACCGTCACCTTTGGAACGCCCGCCCGGGTGTGTGTTCAACACACGATGTTCGGCAATCGTAGGAGATGTTTGCACGTCTGCTATACCAAAATTTCTGAATGTGACTGATGAGCACCAAGTGGCTTGCCACCTGTATGATGAGGGAGCTTCAAAATGAGTGAAGACGTTCTGATAGAAGCCCGCGACCTTTCGGTTCACTATCCACTGCGCGGTAAATCCCTGTTTGGCCCAACGCCTGTGGTACGGGCGGTTGAAAATATCAATCTTGATGTTGGCAAGGGCAACTTTTTCGGCCTTGTGGGCGAAAGCGGCTCTGGCAAAACCACATTGGGTAAAGCACTTTTAAAAGCGGCCCCCATTACGCGCGGTACCGTTGGCTATAATGATGGCGAAGAACAGTTTGATCTGACAAATCTGACCCCGATAGAGTTGAAAAATTACCGCAAACGCGCACAACTGATTTTCCAAGACCCTTATGCAGCGCTAAGCCCACGCATGACTGTGCGCGATATTATTGCAGAACCGCTAGAGGTGATGGGACTGACATCATCGCGCGAAGAAACCGATGAACGTGTCCGTGAAATTGCCGCGAAATGTCGCTTGAATTTAGAGCACCTGCGCCGTTTCCCACATGCGTTTTCAGGTGGCCAGCGCCAGCGGATTTCTATTGCACGCGCACTGGTTTCACAGCCGCAATTTGTGGTGGCCGACGAAAGTGTAGCCGCACTGGATGTTTCCATTCAGGCCGATGTTTTGAACTTGTTGAAAGAAATTCAGCAAGAAATGGGTCTGACATTCCTTTTTATCAGCCATGATCTAAGTGTGGTGGCGCACATCTGCGATCATGTCGCGGTGATGTATCTGGGGCGTCTGGTGGAAACCGCACCTACACGCGAATTATTCGCCAATCCACGGCATCCATATACCAAAGCATTATTGTCCGCGATCCCGTCACTTGACCCTGACGACCGTGGCAAAGCCCAAAAACTGGAAGGTGAGATCCCTTCCCCCACCAACCAGCCATCGGGTTGTAAATTCCACACCCGTTGTCCTTTTGTGACAGATCAATGTCGCAAAGAAGAACCGATTTTGCAACATTCCAGTAATGGGCACGAAGTTGCCTGCCATCGCTGGGAAGAGTTGATAACACCGTAAACATTCGGGTATGCACATGAAATAATTGAAAGAATCTGCTCTTACCAAATTTCTAAGATACGTCATGAATTGGACTGCCCATCGTGACACGATAAAAAACCCTTGATACTTTAACATACAAAGAACTTACCAGTGGCGATATCTCTGGGTTTGTCTATCGCAGTTAGACAAGCTGGAACTGATCAGGGTGTAAATCCCACGGCACCCTTTGACGTAATCCTGACATCCGTCAAGGTACGATCCGCATGTTTCATGCGGTGGTTTAGAAGCTTTCGCGTCAAACGGAGCAGTGTTGGTGCATGGGATGCATCACCTGCCAGATCGTTCAGTTCATGAGGATCAGACACCAGATCAAACAGCATTGGCGGTAAGTCACCGTTGAAATGCACCAGTTTGAAGCGTTCTTCACGCAAAATAGCCAGATTTGCCTCATGCGTTGAAACGCCCGTTGCCTCTTGCCATTTGGTCATCTCATTGGGTTCGCTGAAATCCAGTTCCATATGAACGCAATCGCGCCAGTTTTCAGGTGTTTTTCCTTCTAAGAAAGGTCGCAATGAAACACCGTCCATACCGGTAGGAATACGCTGCCCGATCAGATCCAGAATAGTCGGCGTAACATCAATAGACTCAGTAAACGCCTGAACCGTAGTTCCGTGTTGGGCTGCATTGTTCGGGTCGCGGATGATCAGGGGGATATGGAAAGCTGCTTCATAAGTGTTTTGTTTGCCCCACAAGTGATGATCGCCCAGCGTTTCGCCGTGATCGGCTACTAAAACGACTAAAGTGTCATCATACTGACCGGTTTCCTTCAAAAAGCTGATGATCCGTCCGAAATGGGCATCCACCTCGGTTGCCAATCCCAGATAAATTGCACGCAACTGCTGCACGTCATGATTGTTTTCATTGTCCAGCGCGGCAACGCCACGCACAATGCTGTTAACGGACGGCTTATCAATGGCTGCTGCCATAAAGGGATGAACAGCCACTTGTTGGTCTTGTGTGGGCAACCGCGGGGGCATAGGCAGCGTATTAGGATCGTACATTTTGTTGTAGGGTGCCGGTGCCACGAGCGGTGGGTGTGGGCGAATATAGGTCGCAAGTGCAAACCAGTCCTGATCTGTGCGCACAGACAGGTCGTGCAGAAGTGCATTGGTCAGAAAGGCCGTATCGCTATCCTCGGCCTTATAAAACGGTGGATCATCCGGTCGGGCAGCGCGGCTTGGGTCAGGCGATATTGCATCGTAGAAATGTGCGTAATCCGGTAGATCATAACCTTTTGAATTCAGATATGCCCGCCATGGATAACTTTCCATCAACCGCATTTCCAACACCTCGCGAAACCCCGGTAAAACGTTTTCCTCACTCTTTAAAACCGGGTCATTCGGGTGACGGTTACGCGGATCAAGGCTGGTGTCTGTATAGCCATATAAGATCGGATCATAACCCGACTTGCGTGCTTCTAATGCAATATTTGTTATACCATCCGACAAAGGTGTGCCGTTGCGTACAGAACGATGGTTCATCGCATACCTTCCCGTCAAGATACTGGCCCGTGACGGGCCGCACGGATTGGTAACAGAGTAATGCTTGGCAAACGTGACCGCTTCTTTTCGAAACGCCTGAATATTGGGCAAATCAATATGATCCGCCAGCGCACCATTGATACAATCAGCGCGGAACTGATCCATTATAACAAAAAGAACTTTACTACATTGCGGCATTTGCGGTGATCCTTAGAAAATAACTCATTGGCCATAGTGATTAAGTCATATGGCCACAAAATGCATATCGGCTTATGACGTCAATCCTTATTTTCAGTTGATAATAATTCGTGAATTATAGCCGTGTTAACAACAACCTAAAATAGTCGACAAGGCGATTGCCGATACCCTTATCTATTTCATTTTGACGGCACTGTGGCATCGGTCCAATCTAGTACAACTTTACCACTTGATCCTGATTTCATCGCGGCAAAGCCCGCCTTATAGTCATCCACCTTGAAATGATGGGTGATAACCGCGCTTACGTCCAATCCATTTTGCAACATAGCCAGCATTTTATACCATGTTTCAAAAATTTCGCGTCCATAAACACCCTTGATGGTAATGGATTTCAGCACAATACTTGACCAATCCACCGCTGACTTCCCGGGTGGTATGCCCAACATCGCAATGCGCCCGCCCATCACCATAGACCCGATCATCTGATCCAGTGCCGCCTGCGAACCGCTCATTTCCAAACCGACATCAAAACCTTCGACAATACCCAAATCTGCAGAAATCTGCTTTAAATCGGTTGTGGCTACATTGACGGTTGTCACATCCGCCACTTTATCTGCCAGATCAAGCCTATCTTGGTTAATATCCGTTATCACGACATGGCGCGCACCGATATGTTTGGCAACGGCTGCGGCCATGATCCCGATTGGCCCAGCCCCTGTTATCAAAACATCCTCGCCTATCAAATCGAATGACAGGGCAGTGTGAACCGCATTACCCAATGGATCCAGAATGGCGCCAATGTCATCACTGATATCATCGGGCAGCGGTACCACGTTAAATGCTGGCAAGCGCAGATACTGGGCAAATGCGCCCGGTTCATTGACACCTATACCGCGTGTTTCAGGATCAAGATGGAATTTTCCGGCGCGACTGGCACGGCTTTTCTTACCGATAAGATGCCCTTCACCCGAAACCCGCTGGCCGACATACAAATCAGTGACATCTTTGCCCATTTCGACAATGACACCGGCAAATTCATGGCCCGTGATCAGTGGGACGGGGACGGTCTTTTGTGACCACGCATCCCAGTTCCAAATATGGATGTCCGTGCCGCAAATACCAGTTTTATTGATCTTTATAAGCACATCATCCACACCGATTTCGGGCACGGGTTCGTGTTGCATCCACAACCCTTCTTCTGCTTTCGCTTTAACCAGTGCTTTCATACCGTTTGGTTTATCGATCATTTGATGACCCCCAAGGATTTGCCAACTTTACCAAACGCCGCGAGAGCAAATTCTAAATCGTCACGGCTCAACGCTGCATTCATCTGGGTGCGAATACGGGCCAGTCCTTTGGGCACTACGGGGAAGAAAAATCCTGCCACGAACACACCTTCTTCAAACAATTGGGAAGCCATTTCCTGCGCCAGTTTTGCCTCGCCCAGCATTACAGGCACTATCGGATGTTCACCCGGAACCAGATCGAACCCCAACGTATCAAGTCCTGCCCGCCAAAACGCCGTATTTTCAAACAACTTTACCCGCAAATCATCATTTTCTTCAACCAAATCAATCGCCTTCAGTCCTGCGGCGACAATAGCAGGCGGCAGAGAGTTTGAGAAAAGATAGGGGCGTGCGCGTTGCCGCAACAGATCAATTACCGGCTGTGGGCCAGCAATATAACCACCAATGGCACCACCCAGTGCCTTGCCAAGTGTGCCTGTCACAATGTCCACACCGTCAATTACATTAAAATGCGCTGGTGTCCCGCGCCCTTGTGGCCCCATGAAGCCGGTTGCGTGACAGTCGTCGACCATGACGATAGCACCATATTGTTCTGCAAGGGCAGTAATTTCAGGCAGCTTTGCCAAGTGGCCATCCATCGAAAACACACCGTCGGTGGCAATCATAATGAACCGCGCGCCAGCCTGTTTTGCCTCAATCAACCGTGCTTCCAGTTTCGCCATATCGGAATTCGCATAACGGTACCGCTTCGCTTTGCACAAGCGTATACCATCGATAATAGAAGCGTGGTTCAGGACGTCTGAAATAATCGCGTCCTCGGCGGTCAAGAGCGGTTCAAACAACCCGCCATTTGCATCAAAACATGCTGCAAACAAAATTGCGTCGTCTTTGTCTAAAAACTCTGCCAATCTATGTTCCAGCGCCCGATGCTGATCTTGCGTGCCACAAATGAAGCGTACAGAGGCCATACCGAAGCCCTGCGTTCCAAGCGCACCTTTTGCAGCAGCGATCAGGTCTGGATTATCCGCAAGGCCAAGATAATTATTCGCGCAGAGATTGACCACACAATCATGCCGCTTGCCGCCAAGCTTCACATCTATACGACCAGCCTGCGGCGAGACAATCTGGCGTTCGTGTTTATAAAGCCCGGCAGATTCTATGTCGTTCAATGTGTTGGATATGTGATCAAGGAAAGTATTCCGCATGGCCTGACTCCTGTTTTGAAGATAAGTATTCCATTTTTACGGATATTGTCAATATATAAGAATTATAATCCTATATAACGGACTAATTTTAATTCAACCTTGTCGAAATTCTACATACTAACCATTATCAAGTATAAAGACTTCCAGTCTTTGTTGCCAAAAAGTCTTTCAGTTTAACATCTTCCTGTTTCAGGAAACCGCTGTTTGGCAACGTGCCATCGCGTACCATTTCAACAATTGCCACAACGGATCCAGCGGTAGTCCATGCAATAGCTGTTTGCTTTCCACCTGCAACTTCAATCGGGCGATAACCGCGCACGAACTCTTTACGCAGCATACGGTCGTTGATCATACCTTCTGATGCAACATGCACATAAACAATATCATCCTCTACCGGTGGCTTGGCATTTACCAGAATTTTCCCGGCTTCAGCGCGATTTTCACGCATCAACAGCTCGTGAAAGAAGAAATTCATCAGCTTCATATGCCCGGGGTAGCGCATGGTTTTATAGTCGATATTGTCAACTTTACCCAAATAGGTTTCACACATGGTGCCAAGCCCGCCCGAGGTGGTGAACGCTTCCAACTGCATCCCATCGATATAAAGCGTTTCATGCCATTCCATGGCCGAAACCCACTTGCGTACGCCTTCTTCGATCACTTCGCAATCATTCAGGTATTCGTTTACAACACCTTCCGGCGACCAGTTGAATGCATAGCCCAACAAGCCAGTTGGATGTTGCGGCAAAGCCCCCACGCGCATTCTAATCGAGCGGCATTTATCGAACATCGCGATATGCGATGCACCGACAATCCCGATGAAACCGGGTGCCAAGCCACATTGCGGGGCCATCAAACCTTTAGAGTTCTTGCTCATCTCGATAATCGCGTTGGTGGTGGGCACATCTTCGGTCAGATCGAAATAATGAATGCCAGCACGGTGGGCCGCTGCCGCTACACCTATGTTAAGATTATACGGCAGGCACGACAGAATGGCGTCAACCTTGCCAAACGCAGTTGTCAGGGCTTCTGGTGATGTCAGGTCTACATTTCCAACCGTGAACGGCAGGTTTTCTCGCGGGGCATTTATGTCATAACCGGTGACATTGAAACCAGCGTCAAACAGCAATTTAGCTGCCAAAGTGCCGACTTTACCAAGTCCAAGCACGGCAATGTTTTTAAAAGTCATGATTTACTTCACTTCTTAGATGTCAAACTTGATGCCCTGCGCCAGCGGCAGATCACGTGAATAATTGATAGTGTTGGTCTGGCGACGCATATAACCGCGCCATGCGTCGGAACCACTTTCGCGCCCGCCGCCAGTATCTTTTTCACCACCAAACGCACCGCCGATTTCGGCACCCGACGGCCCGATATTGACATTTGCTATACCGCAATCAGAACCGACGGCCGATAGGAAATACTCGGTTTCGCGCACATCGGTTGAGAAGATGCATGATGACAAGCCTTGCGGCACACCGTTTTGGATTGCAATTGCCTGATCAAGATCACTGTATTTTATAACATAAAGGATCGGGGCAAACGTTTCATGTTTCACAATATCGGTTTGCGCCGGCATTTCAGCGATTGCCGGTGTGACGTAAGCTGCGTTCGGGAATGCGCCTTTGTGAACGTGCGCACCGCCATGAACCGTGCCGCCATCAGCTACGGCCTGTTGCAAAGCGCTGTCCATTCCACCCTGTGCCTGTGCGTCAATCAATGGGCCAACCAGAATGCCGTCTTTCAGAGGGTCGCCAATCGGCAAACCGTCATAAGCTGTCTTCAGGCGCGGTAATAGCTGGTCGTAAATGCTTTCATGCACGATCAGACGACGCAATGTTGTACAACGTTGCCCAGCAGTCCCTACTGCGGAAAAAACAACGGCGCGCAGGGCCATTTCCAAGTCAGCCGACGGGGTTACGATCATCGCGTTATTGCCACCAAGCTCCAGTATGCAGCGGCCAAAACGTTCCGCCAGTTTTGCACCAACAGCATGGCCCATACGGGTGGAACCTGTCGCAGAAACAATCGCCACATCACGTGATGCAGTCAGCACCTCGCCAGCGTCACGCTCACCAATAACGGTTTGGATCAAACCATCGGGTGCTTCGGCAAAATTCGCAGTGACGCGGTCACATATTTTTTGCACGGCAAGTGCCGTCAGGGGCGTTTTCTCGGATGGTTTCCAGATCACCGGATCGCCACAAACCAACGCAAGGGCCGCGTTCCAGCACCACGGGGCAACAGGGAAGTTAAATGCGGTAATAATCCCGCAAACACCCATCGGATGCCATGTTTCACGCATGCTGTGGCCTGGGCGTTCCGACGCAATTGTCAGGCCATATAGCTGCCGTGATAGACCTACAGCCAAATCACAAATGTCGATCATTTCTTGAACTTCACCAAGACCCTCTTGGTAGATTTTACCGCATTCCAGTGTTACCAAACGGCCAAGGTTTTCTTTCTCGGCCCGCAATTCGTTCCCCAACAGGCGAACAAGTTCACCGCGGCGCGGTGCAGGAACTGCTTTCCATGCAGAAAAGGCATCTACGCCCTTGCCCACCATTTGCAAAACATCATCGGTACTGTGCATTTTCAAGCTGGCTATTTCACTACCGTCAATGGGTGTATGCACAACAAGCGTGCCTGCGGTTAATTCAGCTGAGGTGAAGCCTGATGTTTTCAAGATTTCAGAACTGTTCATGGATGTGTACTTTCTTATTTAATTTGGTGCGAAATTAACCGAAACAACGCTGTCTCGGCAACTAGCTATATTGGTTTTTTTATTTGTGATATTAGTCAAAAAGACTATATGCATAGTTAAATTGTCTAGTGGCAGGATCGCATGGAGCTTACGGATAAAGATGAACAACTTATTTGTCTGTTACAAAAAAACGGGCGCGTTTCCGTGTCTGAAATGGCGCGCAAATTATCCGCATCCCGTACCGCCGTACAAATGCGAATGCAGAAGTTGGAACGCAATGGCGTTATTGATGGGTATACGGTTAAATTATCGCCTGCATATCTGGAAAAGAAAGTGCAAGCATTGGTGATGATAAGGTTTCCACCAGGCAATCGGAAAGAGATTGAAGCAGAGCTTGCTGCAATCGTGCAATTGACGTCGCTTTATTCAATCAGCGGTGCGTTTGATATGGCTGGCGTGGTTTCTGCCCCGTCGATGGGCGAACTGGATATGATAATTGATAAAATTGGCTGCCTTAAGGGGATAGATGAAACCATGTCATCAATCATTCTGTCTACGAAAATTGATAGATGATATCGTTTTACCACTTCAGCGTACCAGTTGATAAAAGTGCTCTCTCACGTTAGCTACAAGGGCGTCTGTAAAAGATCAACGCAACCGCACCGCCTATGAAAGAGGATCAACCCATGTCCGATGCTTATATCTGTGATGCTGTTCGCACACCTATTGGCCGTTATGGCGGCAGCCTATCATCCATTCGTGCAGACGATCTAGGGGCACTTCCCCTAAAGGCTTTACAAGAACGAAATCGCGGGGTGGATTGGTCAAAGCTTGACGACGTGATGTTCGGTTGTGCCAATCAGGCAGGCGAAGACAACCGAAATGTTGCACGTATGTCGGCCCTATTATCGGGGCTGCCAACATCGGCCTCTGGGGTTACGCTAAACCGTTTATGCGGTTCCGGTCTGGATGCGGTCGGCACAGCTGCGCGTGCGATCAAAGCGCGTGAGGCCGATCTGATCATTGCAGGCGGTGTTGAGAGCATGTCACGCGCGCCCTTCGTGATGCCAAAGGCCACATCAGCATTTAGCCGTGCAAATCAGCTTTATGACACGACAATGGGCTGGCGATTTGTGAATGCGCTGATGAAGCAGCAATACGGTGTGGACAGCATGCCCGAAACCGCAGAGAACGTTGCCGCTGACTTCAATATTTCCCGTGAAGATCAGGATGTTTTTGCCGCCCGTTCACAAAAGCTTGCAGCACTTGCCGGACAGACCGGCATATTCGCACAGGAAATAATTGCGGTGAACATCCCGCAACGCAAAGACGAACCTGTTGTTTTCGATACGGATGAACATCCCCGACCCGAAACAACGCTTGCAGGTCTGGCCAAATTGCCAACACCTTTTCGCAAAGACGGCAGTGTTACCGCTGGCAATGCGTCAGGGATAAACGATGGGGCCTGTGCGATGATTATCGCATCGGGCAAGGCAACCAAAGAACATAACCTGACGCCGATGACCCGTATCGTTTCCATGGCTACCGCAGGTGTGGAACCCCGCATTATGGGCTATGGCCCTGCCCCCGCTATGCGTAAAGTGTTAAATCGCGCAGGTTTGACGCTGGACGATATGGATGTGATCGAATTGAACGAAGCGTTCGCCGCGCAAGCCCTTGCCGTTACACGCCATTTGGGTCTGGACGACCACGACGCCCGCGTGAACCCTAATGGCGGCGCGATTGCACTTGGGCATCCACTGGGCATGAGTGGTGCACGCCTAGCCACAACAGCATCATACCAGCTACAACGCAGTGGCGGGCGTTATGCGCTTTGCACCATGTGTATCGGCGTCGGACAAGGCATAGCGGTTATTCTGGAACGCGTTTAATTATGATCCCAAACAAGCCCTCGTGATCAAATCACCTTGAGTTCAGGCACCGCTACCACGAATTTTGTGCCGAGCTTCGCAAGTTCCGCGTTTTGGCTCATTACTTCATCCGCGATATTCCACGGCAAAATGACCAGATAATCCGGGCGATTATCCTCAAGCGCCGAAGGGGGTAAAATCGGGATGTGACTCGCAGGTAGGTATTGGCCGATCTTGGCTTTTGCCGCATCACAGACAAAAGGCATCAGATCAGGACGAATACCCGCGTAATTCATCAGCGTATTGCCTTTGGCCGCAGCACCGTAACCAGCAACTGTTTTGCCTTTGGCCTTGGCATCCAGCAAAAACCGCAGCAAGCCATCTTTGACCGCATCGGCCTTTTTCTGAAAACCGATATAGGTTGCCGCACTTTGCAGACCCGCAGCGGTTTCAGCATGTAGCACAGCATCAACCGCATCCGTAACGGCATGATTAGCGTCTTTCAGACAACCGTAAATACGCAGGCTTCCCCCGTGGGTCGGCAGTTCTTCCACATCAAAGATATGCAAGCCCGCAGCGTTGAAGATGGAGGCTACAGCGAAAAGTGACAGGTAGGAAAAATGCTCGTGATAAACCGTATCGAATTGGTTTTGCCCGATCAGTTGCAACAAATGCGGAAATTCAAATGTGACCACACCGTTCGGTTTCAAAAGTGCTGCAACCCCTTGGGTGAAATCGTTGATGTCAGGCACATGAGCGTAGACATTGTTGCCCAAAACCAGATCGGCTTTCTCATCTGCATCTGCCATGCTTTGACCAACGGATGCACCAAAAAATTGTTCACGCACGGGCACGCCAATCGCCCTTGCCGCCTCGGCCGTACTTTTGGTCGGCTCAATACCCAGACACGGCACACCGCTTGCGACTAAATTCTTCAACAGATAACCGTCATTCGAAGCCAACTCGACCACGAAACTATCAGATGTCAGCCCCAGACGGTTGGTGATCATAGTGCAATAGTCGGCCGCATGCTTCAGCCAACCTTTAGAGGTGGATGAAAAATAGGCGTAATCTTCACTGAACAGTGCATCCGCTTCTGCATAATCTTCGGTTTGAACCAACCAGCAGTTGGTGCAGGTCAGAATCCGCAACGGATATGTGATCTCTGGCTTGCGTAAATCTTCGGATTTAAGATACGCGTTCGATGGTGGCGCGTTTCCCAAGTCCAGAAATTCCAGTTCCAGTTCGGTATGACAGTGGCGGCATTTCATAGGGTGATCGACTCTATTGTTGCAAATGGCGGGTGGGATTGGTCGCGTTCCGATATTGTCGTTATCGGTAGTGGCCAGTTTATAGCAAGGGTGGGATCGCTCAGGTTCACCGCCCCTTCATAGTCGGGTTGATAGGGTTGTGAGTGACAGTAATGCAATTCAACATCATCCGACAGGGTTTGAAAACCATGCGCACAACCCGCTGGAATATAAACACTATCCAATGTTTCACTGTCCAGTGGAACCGCACAAACGCGGCCAAAATCACACGAGCCTTTGCGCAGATCGACAAACACATCCAAAATACGCCCACGCACACAACGCACCAGCTTAATCTCGGCATAGGGCGGTCGCTGGAAATGCAGGCCGCGCACAGTACCTTTACGGGCATTGATAGAGGTGTTCATCTGCACCCACTCAGTGTTAAGCCCTTGGGCGGCAAATGTTTCGGCACAATACACCCGCGCAAAAGCCCCACGGTTGTCACCTAGTTTTTTCGGGGTGATTTTATAGGCCCCGTTTATGATCAATGGCTCAAAAATCATGCGGCCTCATAGGCTTTGATCTGCTCTAGGGAAATATCCAAAGGTGAACGCCCCGCAGCGGTTTCCTTGTACCAAGTCATCGTATTTGCTACAGCCGTCTCGAAATCCCATTTAGGTTGCCAGCTAAGCTTTGTGCGCACCTTATCTATCGAGAGTTTCAAAAGGCCCGCCTCATGCGGGGCATCCGCAGTGGTTGACGCATGGTATGTACCGACCCATGTTTTCAATGCGGTTTGGATCACGTCTTCGACCGTGCGGTTATCGCGCGGTTCAGGGCCAAAATTAAAGGCGGCAGCCAATGTATTATCCGTAGCCATTTTTTCCGCCAACAACATATAACCTGACAAAGGTTCCAACACGTGTTGCCATGGGCGCACCGCGTTCGGATTGCGGGTTTCAATGGATTGGCCTTGCATCAAGGCGCGCGCAATATCAGGCAGAAGTCGATTTTCACACCAATCCCCGCCACCGATTACGTTGCCCGCACGCGCTGAAGCCAGTGCAATGGGCAAGTTTTCCTGCTCGAATAAACTGCGGTAACTGTCCACCACAAGCTCGGTTCCCGCTTTGCTGGCACTATAGGGATCTATCCCACCTAAACGATCTGTTTCAACATAGGCGTGATCAGTTTCAATGTTGCGATAGACCTTATCCGTGGTCACAACCACAACAGCACAAGGGTGCGCGGACTTGCGCAATGCTTCCAACAGATGTGCTGTGCCCATCACGTTGGTATTCCATGTGTTCAATGTGTCACGGTAGCTGCGCAAAACCAGTGATTGCGCAGCCAGATGAAACACAAAATCGGCTTTAATATCGGTCACATAAGCGGCAAATGCATCCGCGTCACAAATATCACCTATATGGTGATGGATTTTATCACCCATTTGTAATTGGTCGAACAAGACAGGATCGGTATCGGGTTCAAGCGCATAACCAAAAACCTCGGCCCCCATGCCCTGCAGCCACAAGGACATCCAGCACCCTTTAAAGCCCGTATGACCTGTCAGCAAAACCCGTTTATTTTTCCAAAATGGGTTCAAGACCAGACTTTCCATGGTGCGCAACCCTTGGCCCACAGGTCTTCCAGATAGGTGCGATCACGCAATGTATCCATGGCCGCCCAGAACCCGTCATGCTTACGCACAGCCAACTGACCGTCATCAGCCAATCCGATCATCGGTTCTTGTTCGAAAATCGTGTTGTCATCTGTAATACGGTCTAAAATAGAGGGTTCACACACCATGAATCCACCGCTGATCCATTGACCGTCACCTTTGGGTTTTTCCAGAAAACTGGACACTTTTTTACCGGTGATTTCCAGTGCGCCAAAGCGCCCTGCGGGTTGCACGGCAGAAACCGTTGCCTCGCAATTTTGTGCTTGATGAAATTTGACCAATTCGGCAATGTCGATATTGCTGACCCCATCACCATAGGTCAGACAGAATGTATCATCGAGATGCTCACGCACACGTTTGATGCGCCCGCCTGTCTGGGTCAGCTCACCCGTATCAACCAACGTGACATTCCATGCTTCCGCACGTTGGCGATGCACCTTCATTTCATTATTGGCCATGTCAAAAGTGACATCGGACATGTGCAAAAAGTAATTGGCAAAGTATTCTTTGATCTGATAGCCGCGATAGCCGCAGCAAATCACGAAATCATTAATGCCGTATGCACTGTAAATCTTCATGATATGCCACAGAATCGGGCGGCCACCGATTTCGATCATCGGCTTTGGCTTCAAGTGACTTTCTTCGCTGATGCGCGTACCCAGACCACCTGCAAGAATAACTGCCTTCACCATTAAGATTCACCTATATTTTGTTACTGTCATATGCGGATAACAAACCGTCCTGAAAAATGATAGCATTTTTCGAATTTAAAATGAGTTCACACTACTTTGCATGCCAGCCCAGATCATCACATGAAATTATACATCATTGATGTGGCCCGTTATAAAATTAACAATATGCAAGACATCTTGAACATGTGCCATCTCTGACAAACGGTACCTGATTCAACCTGAATTTCGAAGTGTTGCGATTTTCAATCATAATCAAGAACGGATGCGGTCGTAACTGGGATCATATGGTCCGGCTTCAATAACTTCTGTGCTTACCAACTCACCTAGCAAATCCAGTTGCATTACAGTTCCGATTTTTGCCTTGTCTGGATCAACAAAAGCATAGGCAAGATTCATATCAACACGATGGCCCCAGTCACCGGAACTGATTGTACCGACCACATTGTCCCCATCCATCAATGAACCACCACCATAGGCCGGGGCGTGGGTGCAATCAATCTTGAGGCTTACCAGTTTTTTCGCCAGACCATTTTTCATACGCTTTTCCAGCGCTGCCTTGCCAACAAAATCGCCTTTGTCAATTTTCACAAACCGATTCAAATTGGTTTCAAACGGGTCGAACTCGGTCAACAGATCGGCTTTCCAGTGTAGATAACCTTTTTCCATCCGCATAGATTCAACCGCACGCGCACCAAAAAGCTTCATCCCATGTACCTCGCCTGCTTTGCGCAATGTCAGATAAACCGCATATAACGATGCGTTAGGTACGTGGATTTCATAGGCCAGTTCGCCAGAAAAACTAACCGACATGACTGTAGCCGGTGAAAACCCGATGAAACATTCACGGACAGACAGCCAAGGAAAGGCCTCTTTGCTCCAATCACCCCGACTGCATGTTGCCAACACATCACGTGCCTTTGGCCCTGCCATCACCAGAATGGTCTGATCATTGGTCAGGCTGGTAATCTGCACATCTTCATCGCGGCGCAGATGCTCTTGCAACCAATCCATATCGTGAAACTCTGTCGCTGCGGCAGAGCCGTACCAGACACGATCCGGCCCCCGATCAGAGGGCGGGATATTAGCAATTGTCGCCTCACCCTTGATCATGCCAAAATCATTCAACAGATAACCCAATCCAACCTTGCCCTGTTTGCGCGTCACCCGCCCACAGAACATACGGTCAAGGAAGTCATGCGCACCAGAACCGGTGATCTCAAACCTGTTAAACCCGTTGACTTCACACAAGCCAACATTATCGCGAATGTTGGCAACTTCGCCTGCAATCACGTCAAAGGTTTCATTAAAATGGAAGGTCAACGCAGGATGAAAATCAGGTGTCGGTTTGATGTAATCCACACGTTCCCAGCCATTCACAACAGTAAACTCTGCATTCTCAGTGGCAAGTACCGGGGTTAAAGGCGTGGTTTTGGCCGGGCGTGCCGCGGGACGATGCTCATGAGGAAAGTGAAACCGGAATTCATTCTGGTAATCTTCAATGGCCTTCAAAGCTGTCATCTCAACGTTTGTGTGCCCGGTAAAGCGACGCGGATCGATACACCAGGTATCATAACAGGCTTCGCCGTGCACAATTTGTTGCGCCAAAAGCCAACCGTGGCCGCCGCCCTCGCCCAGACCCGCACGCAATCCGATAATACAAAATGCGTTACGTTTGTTTGGGATCGGACCAACCAAAGGTGCACCATCAATCGTATACGTAATCGGCCCGTTCACAACTGTATGAATGCCTGCATCCAACAAAGCTGGCATCCGTTCGAACGCTCCTTCCAACACATCCGTGACCCGGTCAAGATCGTCGGGGCAAAGCGCATTGACGAAATTTGGATCAATTCCGTCCATTCCCCATGTCTTGCAATCCTGTTCATAAAAACCCAACAAAAGCCCGTTCTTTTCCTGACGGCAATAATAATCCGATATGGGGCAGCGTAACAGCGGCATCCGGTGGCCCGCATCTTTGATCCCTGCAATCTCTTCGGTCAGGAAATATTGATGTTCCATCGAGGTGACCGGGTGATGTACTTCCATCATCATGCCAACTTCATTTACCCGGTAGCCACAGGCATTGACGACGATATCACAATCGATATCGCCTTTTTCCGTGTGAACCGTCCAAGTATCATCCTTGTGTTGGGTTAGTGCTGTAACGGGTGTATTGCGATAGACCTCTGCGCCGGCTTTGCGCGCGCGCCGCGCCAGGGACTGGCAAAGTTGGGCGGGATCAATATCCCCGTCCAAAGGATCCCAAAGCCCCCCCAACATGTTTTCGGTTGATATCAACGGGTGACGCCGCGCGCATTCTTCGGCATCAATTACTTCAAAATGCACGTCCATTCCACGCGCCATCGAGGTAAAATGACGATACCCTTGCAACTGCTCTTCAGTATTGGCCAAACGGATACCACCATCACCGTGGTGATAATTGATCGGATATTCCGCATCATCTGCCAGTTCTTTATAGAGGTTGATTGAATGGGTCTTTAGTCCAACCATGGTTTGATTCATTCCAAAATTAGTGACCTGTGCAGCAGAATGCCATGTTGTGCCGCTGGTCAATTCATTCCGTTCAACCAGCACAACATCGTTCCAACCTTCTTGTGTCAGATGATAAAGGGTAGAACACCCGGCGATACCGCCCCCGATGACGACAACTTTGGTGCGCGATTTCATAGACAACTCCAAACTTAGTTTTGTAGCTATGCTGGACGTAAAGTGACGGATAAGGTCAACTGTTCAGCTTCTATTTCGATTTTTTCGCAGTTAAGTTTCGAACTTTTGATCTAAGCATTTCTTGGCTTGCAAAACAAAGTATGAAGTTTGCTTATTCCAACATATGCAGCATTTTGGTAATACAGAACATGGTTAAAACACAAAGATCAGCGGCCAAACGGGGTGGGCGGAATAAACGGTTAGCCATGCGCGCGGCAAAACCAATGCTAGACCCCTGCCCACCAGGCCAGATCGGAGGTGCGTACCGTCCTTTGTCTGATGCGGACCTGCACAGCATCTATAATACCGCAATCCGTTTGCTGACTGATCTTGGCATGGGCGAAGTGCCGGAAAATTTAGCTACAACACTATTAGCGGTCGGTGCACAGGACAACGGTAAGGGGCGTATTTTATTTCCACGCGGATTGATCGAAGAGGCCATCGACAAAGCTGCTAAAACCTTTGTTTTACATGGGCGCGACGAGAAACGTTCCATCGAGGTTGGCGGCCAAAAAGTTTACTTTGGTACAGGTGGTGCTGCGGTACAGACCCTAGATATGGACAACGGGCTTTATCGGCCATCTACGCTTAAGGATTTACATGATTTCACCAGACTGCAGGACACGTTGGCCAATGTCAGTTGGTTCACACGCTGTTGCGTGGCAACAGATGTACCGGACAACTTCGATCTGGACGTGAATACAGCATATGCACTTTTGAAAAACACGACCAAGCCTACAGCCACGTCTTTCACAATGGCCGAGTTTATTGATCCCATTGTGCAAATGCTTGACATCGCCGCGGGTGGCGAAGGTGAATTTGCCAAACGACCGTTTATGAAAGCGCACATCAGCCCGGTGATTTCACCAATGCGTTACGGTGAAGATGCAGTGGACGTGGTTTTTGGCTGTATCAAACACAATATCCCGATTTCTTGCATAACAGCCGCGCAAGCCGGTGCTACAGCGCCGGCAACAATGGCCGGTTTTCTGGCACAATCACTGGCCGAAACCCTTGCCAGCCTTGTGATGGTACATTCAATCCAACCCGGCTATCCGATGGTGTTTTCAAACTGGCCTTTGGTGATTGACTTACGAACTGGCGCATTTTCCGGCGGCAGCGGTGAAACGGCTTTATTGAATGCAGCGTCTGCGCAGTTATCCAATTGGCTGGGGTTGCCGTCCGGTGTTGCGTCTTCGATGACCGACGCCAAAGCCATTGATGCCCAATACGGTGCTGAAAAAGGGATAACCTCTCTGGCGGCGGCACTGGCGGGGGGGAATCTGATCTATGAAAGCTCCGGTATGACCGCATCACTGTTGGGGGCAAGCTTTGAAGGTTTTGTTCTGGATGACGAAATGCATTCCAACACCTATCGCGCCTTACGCGGAATAGAGGTAAGCGAAGACAACCTTGGGTATGACGCGATTTGTGAAGCTGTTTTGGGTGAAGGCCACTTTTTGGGCGGTGCGCACACGCTGGCGGCAATGGAGCGTGACTATTTCTATCCAAGTATTGCTAATCGGGAAGAACCACGCACTTGGGCCGAAAACGGCGCGTGCGACGCCTGGGATATTGCCAAGGAACGCGCCCGCGAAATTCTGGATACGCACCATCCGGAATATCTGAATGCCGAACAAGATCAGAAGATCAGAGAGACATTTAATATCCTGAACTGACTCTAGTTATCCTCAATCAGATTGAACTCTCCATTCAACCAAGGCATCATTTCAAGCGCGGGTCGCACCGCCCGTTTCTGGATCAGAATTTGCAGCATCTTGCAAACAATTTGATGCGAAGCTTTCGGGCATTCCTGAGTTGCGAATACCGATATATAGCGCGCAAACATTTTCCCCGGAAACCGGTGCAATTTTACCTGTGAATGAAACCGTTTGGCCCGCATATAACACAGCGGCGTTGTAATGGCCCAACCTGCACCCGCTGCAATCATCGCCATTATTGTTTGATTGCTTTCAATTTCGAACCGTTGCGGTAACGCGATTTTAAGTCGCCGTAGTTGCGCTTCTATTTGACTACTGATGTGCTGAACCGAACTGTAACGCAAAAACGGCAGATCACTGTTGCCAGCTAGAAATTCATCGGGGATGCTGGGTGAGTTTACTGGAACGGCCAACACAAAAGGATCACGTAACAATGGCATTTCCTGAATATCCAATACCTGACCCACAGGTCGGTTGGCTATCCCCATATCGATCTTGTGCTGACGTAATAGGTCAAGGATTTCATGGCTTGGCCGCGTTCGGTGGGAAAAATCACAATTTGGCATACTAGAGGCCAGATACACTGCCAGCTCAGGTCCTATTTCACTGTCGAAATCATCAATCAAACCAAGGTGCAGTTTGCGCGCTTCATAGACATTACCAGAGATAACTTCGGCCTGAGCTTTGCGTACTAAAGTCATGGCTTCGTCAATGTATTTAAGAAATATACCACCCGCAGGTGTCATCACCATTGGTCGACGCCGATGATCCAACAGGCTTACCCCCAATTGATTTTCAAGGGCACGCAGATGATGCGAAACAGTGCTGGCCGAAAGCCCAGTTTCCTGTGCAACCGCCTGCACCGATCCCAGAGTGGCCGTAAGTTGAAACACTTCCAACCATTTTAGACTCAAATCCGTTCTTTGCATGGGTTACCCTCTCCGACTCATCTGACAGAATACCGCGGCATCTGTGACATGGACACCTTCATCTTCAAAGATTAAATCTGCGGCCTGTTAGACTCAACTATCCGAGACACGTAGAATAGAACCGAATTACCTGCACATCTCTGGATTGCCTACAGTATCTTTTTCGCAAGCATTCAGTACATTCATTCTGCCAATGTTGGTAAATGTATTTCTATTCTATCCGGAAATTGTCGCACTATGGCGGATGAAAAGGTTTGGTCAGAGATTATTTCAAGCGGAAGCTCTTTGCAGACTTCCGGTGTTTCTTCGCAAGAGTAGACTTCACGTTCGGTCAGATATGTCAGGCGTGACCGTAAACCGCGTGGTTGTTGAATGCCTGCGGCTTTTGCGCCAGGTAAAGCCTTGTAAGACCCAATCAAATAGATCGGGCTAGCCCCGTCACCAACCTGATCTGCCAGTTTTCGGGTTTCTGCCTGCCATTCCGATAACAAGAAATAGTGTTTTGCATTGCAGACGAAATAAATGGTGACGCTGAATACAATCAAAGCCCAACTTATACTGGCATAACGTCCACCCCGATCACGTCCCTTTAGTGCCGCACGAACACAAAGAATGCAGTAAAGCATCCAGACAAAACCCAATGCGCGCGGAGGAACGGTCACACCATTTAAGAGCATTTGCAGAAAAATCAGGTTAAGCCCGGTCAGGATACCTGTGAATATGTAAAGCGTTACCCAAGGTTCCACACGTATCGAAACAATAAAGACAACAACAAGGATCAGGCTGTTCAGGACAATCAGTGGAACAACATCATAGCTAATGACCATAACGGACTCTGCTAAAAAATCAGAAATCAAATGTAGATTGGCGATTACAGAAACCAAATCATGCGCCGGTTTCGGGCCGCGCCATTCTGCGACCGGGATGCCGAAGATACCGTGTTCTACATAATTGATAGAATAAATAAGTAAGATACTTAAAATAAAGCTTACGACAAAGATTCCCATTAATGCCGTCAGGTCGCGCCAAGATCGCGTGATCCCGTGGGTGGTCAGGCAAATAGCTAACAATAAAAATGGATAGGTCGTATACGCCATAAGCGTTAACGGGACAAAGACCAGCAAAAGAAGGCGTGTATTAGCCGCGCTCAAGAAGGTTGCAAGGGCTGCAAAAAGCGCTACCAACCCCAGACCAGGAATAAGAGTATTAAACCACAAAGATATCAGAAGTGCAGGTGTTGCGAGTGCGATGATCAGCGCCAAAGCGATAGTATATGTAAGCTGTTCTTTCTTGCCGCACGCATTTATAGCGGCAGCGCCTGCGAAAGTTGCCCATAGAAATTGATAGACAGCAAAATTCAGCCAAGCGGGTGATATCCAGCCACGCAGGTGCCACCAGTAATTTAACCAACGTCCTTCTTCTAGCGTTTTGACATAAAACCCAGACGGGTCAGCCAATAAGGCAGGGAAATCATCATGCCGCAACATTGGGTCCAGTGCTTGAGGGCCGGATACCAGTATCAGAACGAAATATGTTATTCCAATCGTGATAAGCAATGGTGGTACCGCGAATGACCTTATGCCGCGTTCATTCATCAAGGAACTGCTCATCCATTCAACCGCCGGGCTTTGCGCACCAGCGCTGCCGCACGTACCTGCGCAATCTTTGTCACTACGTTGCGTGGTAGCAATGATACAATTGCCCGGCGAAGCCGCCATAGCAAACTGCCACCGTTCGGAACAGGCCTACCTATTGGAATTTCTGTTCTTAACACCTGTTCAGGCAGGTTTAGCTGTCCCGTCTCATTGGCGTACAGAACCGTATTGTACTTGTACCAAGGTTCTACGTCTTTTGCAGACTTAAGTTGCGGGCGCACACAATCAAAGGCTGTATACCCACGGGCCGCAAACAGATCCTGCCAAAAAGACAAAGGTTTTTCGTTGATATGAAACTCGCCTCCCTGTCCGGTCACGGCAGCGGAGAACAGAACCCTGTCGCTATGCTGTGTCAGGCTGTCGACCAGTATTTCGGCCGCACTTTCCGGCAAATGTTCGCCAACTTCTAGACTTTGTGCAAGATCAAAACGGCGGCCAATATCCAAAGGTTTAGTCAGATCAGTGGCGTAAAAAGATGAAGATGAAATAGCAAGGCGCGTCTGATCTACATAGTCACCATCAACACCAAGAACATCCCCTATGCCCGCAGCATGCCATTCCGCTAGCCAGACGCCACGGCCACTTCCAAGATCCAGTACACTTTGCGCGTTCAGCCATGGTTGAACAACCCTGATCATGCGTTGTGCAGATGCCCGCGCACCCCCATCGATATAATCAAAAAACTGGTTTGAATAGATATGCGCCATTATCTCTCCTAGGAAACGCCTGTTTCAGTGAAAACCCAAATCTTAAAGAAAAGGAAATTCTGAACAGGAAGAATAATTGTTACCAATGCTGCTGAAATCCAATTAGGCCATCCCAAGGAAGGGCCTAAAAATCCGGTAATCAAAGCAGATACCAATAAGCCTAACCCGATAATACAGATAAAGCGGATGATCTGATCTGGTAAACCCAAAGGTTTATGGAAGGTGAAAACTGTCTGTCCTAAGTATTGTACGACCACAGCCAAAAGGAACGCCACAATATTTGCGGTCACTTGATTGATACCCAATTCCAAAAACGCCAAATAAAGCAACACATAAATTACTGCTACACCGATACCGACCATGGCAAAGCGAATAACCTGACCCTTCTTTTTTTGGGTCATGTAACTTCTTTCTTCATGATTGATTCTTTTTTAATTTCGGTATTTTCGCAATTGCCCACTTCTTCGGATAGAAAATAGAGCGGCCTGCGCTTTGTCTCGACATACAGGCGGCCAATGTATTCGCCTAAGATTCCCAATGTTAGCAACTGGATGCCGGAAAAAAAGCTAACTGCCAGCACCATAGAGGCCCAACCGGGTGCGGTGTTAAATAAGATAAGAGAACCAACGACATAAATTGCCATCAGCAATGTCACAAACAAGCTTAAAAATGACAGGCGGGTGGCAAACCGCAAGGGTCGGATCGAAAAGCCCGTCAATGCGTCTGTTGCAAAGCGCAACATAGCCCGGAATGGATATTTGGTAACGCCTGCCGTGCGTGCTTCACGCACATATTCAAGGCCAATCTGACGAAAGCCGACCCAAGCGAACATCCCGCGGATAAACCGAGATTGCTCGGGCATTTCCAGAACGGCATTCAGTGCCCGACGACTTACAAGCCTGAAATCGCCTGTGTCGTTGGGGATCGCTACGTCCGACAGGCTGTTAAGGATACGATAAAACAGAAAAGCGGTCGTACGTTTGAATACGGTTTCGCCGCGTCGCACGGCACGACGGCCATAAACAACATCATAACCGGCATCCATCATTAGCATCATTTCCGGCAGAATTTCCGGGGGATCCTGCAGATCGGCATCCAGCATAAAAATTCGCTCACCTATTGCGACTTCCAATCCAGCCGTTAATGCTATCTGGTGGCCGCGATTTGCAGAAAGACGTATACCGTGTACTTGCGGTACTTTTCGGTGGGCCACTTGTATTGCTTCCCATGTGCCGTCTGTTGAACCATCGTCCACCAGAATAATCTCGGCATTCTCTTTCCAAGGTTCGACAACACCCTTAAGGCGATCAATCAGAAGGGGAATGGATTCCTCTTCGTTCATACAGGGTATGACTATGGATAACTGCACTGTCCTGGTCCCAACTTTTCCTATGGGTTAGATACGAAGATAGCTCACTAAGCCAATATTAGGCAATAGTAAGGTTGCAACACTTCAATTTCATAAAGCTAAGGCAAAACAGTCGTGATTTTTATACCACAACAGGAGTACTTAAATTTCCCGCTTTATTTCTATAAAATTACAGAACCATTTAAGCCGCGGGTTATGTTGTGCCCGAATAATGGGAAGTTAATGGAAGTGTCCCGAGTGTCTGTACATATCGACATAGCCGACATTCGTTCGTTGCGCTGTCCGTCGTCAGGGTAATTGATCCGCTATCACGATCAGCAATATGTTCTCCTTTGGAAACCATCATGCCGCTACAGGCTGAAATCACCTTGGTGACGACCAGCCTTTTTGAAAAATCCCTTTGGCACAGGCCCGATGCCCGGTCCCGGTGCGGGTGCTATCCGACCTGGTGCCGGTCTTACGATAAGGTTTTGCGGCGTATCCAAAGGATCAGTCAGATCAATTGTTGCCAGCATCGTTGCGGGCGGTGCACCCGATGCCAGATGCAACGCCCCAGCACCTGCAATCTGGCCCGACCACCAGCCGTCAATCCGTACATTCACATCTGCGGCGGCACAGATATCACGCGCAATCCGGCCAACACTCAGCCCGCCAATAGCATCAGGCTTGATCACCAATGCGGCGGCGGCTTTATCTTGAATTGCACAAATAAAAGTCGGTAAATCTTTCAGACACTGATCAAACATGACCGGAGATTTCAGTGCACGTGCTACTTTGAGATTGCTTTCATAACCTTCGCAGGGTTCTTCCCACATCACCCGCTTATCTTTGATTTCCGGTAAAGCGCGGATGGCATCATCGGGTTGCAATGCGCAGTTGAAATCAGCAAGTAGTAGTTGATCAGGGCCCATGGCAGAAAGCACCGCGCGGGTCCTTTCCAAATCGATACTGATGTCACCACCCCCGAGTTTGGCTTGAATCGCTGTAAACGGCCCACCCCTTTTACGCACAATTTCTGCCATCGCTTCGGGGGCTTCGCTGGACAGGGACAGGTATTCTGGCATGTCGCGAACAACAGCACCGCCCAGAAGTGACGATATCGGCACCCCAAGTTTGCGCCCCATCAGATCAAGCATTGCCAGCTCTACGCCAAAAACCATGCCTTGTACCAGTTTGCCACCACCACGCCATTTTTCCAGTAAAGCCGGTAGATCGGTCAATGTAATTGCCTCCAGCTTTGGCATATGTGCATCTTCCAGAGCGATCACTTCAGACAGATCATAGACCGCCGGATGCACGAATTCACCGATGCCTGTTGTGCCATCTTCGGCCGTCAGGCGGATCAGGCGATGGTAAAGCTGCGTCTGATTGCCAAAAGACATCGCATAGCCACCGCCCAGAAAGCGCGGTTCAAACCCGCAAACTTCAATATTGGCAAGATGCATTTGATTTTCCGTTCTGCATGTCGGGATTTCAGTCTCTCATGAGGTCTTTGATGGTTTTAAGTAAATTGGCATTGATGTTTCTCGGCGCCGTTGAAAGTCGGTTTTTATGACGTCTGGCTCCGGGCATTCTGACGCCCTCCATCGTGCTCATACGGTCAAAGAATGTATCGCAATGGTCTTCCCAACCGTCCCCTGCAATTAATTCCGGGGACATTGCCAGAATAAACTGACCGCCACGTGGTGGGCCGCCATCGCCATTGTCGTTTTCCTTGGCTTCAAACGAAAAGTTCTCATTTACAAGGCCCGCCGCCAGCAGCTCGACCATCATCGCGATAGCCGATCCTTTATGCCCGCCAAACGGCAAAAGAACGCCGCCTGCGGTAATTGCTTTTGGGTCGATTGTAGCATTGCCACCCGCATCAAGACCTGTGCCCAAAGGAACTGTATGGCCATCACGGGCCGCAATTTGTACTTCACCCATCGCCATTGCGGCAGTGGCCATATCAAAGACCACGGGTGGTTTGCCGAGGCGTGGCCATGCAAATGAAATCGGGTTGGTACCGAACAGCGCTTTTGTGGCACCCGCGGGGGCAACGGCTGGCATATAGGGTGTGCATGCAAGTCCGACAAGGTTGTGTTCCGCGATTGCCTCAACCTCGGGCCATAGCGCTGCCATGTGGTGAACATGGGTCATGGCCAGAACACCAATTCCCATAGTCTTTACCGCATTTGTCAATGCGGGAATACCCACCTGATGTGCCATAGGAGCATAGCCGTTATCGCCGTGTAGGCTGATCACCGCCGGTGTCAGTGCTTTGGCGACCGGCCGAGCCTTGCCATTGACCTTGCCGGACCGGAGCGAAGCAACGTAAGCTGGCAACCTGAACAGACCATGAGAGTGCGACCCATCGCGTTCCGCATTCATGATCGTATTGGCTAGGGCACCGGCATTCAGCGCATCGGCACCATTTTGCATTAAGCAGCTCAAAGCCAGTTGGTGTATTTCATCTAGGTTAAGCGGTTGCGTTGTCATTGGATTGCCTTTCCTGACCGGTAATTTTCTGTTGGTCCAGAATCGATGTTATCATCTTTGGAAAAAATAACACCATATGTCTTTTCGAAGGCTTCCATTGAAACAAACCCATTGCGGGCACCTTCTGCGGCAAGCTTTTCGCATCGCATGAGTGCATTGCCATAACCGCCACCGCAATCCGTCCAATACGATCCTGATCTTTTATTGCGCTGCTGTATCTTTTGGGAATTGAAATGCCGATCCGCTAAAACACTCTGCTGCAAATATTCTTGTCATTCACTGAAAAATCCGCGGCGGGCTACACTGGTACGTGGCTACTATATGGCTACTTTAAAAACACTCAAATGCGCAATCCTAACTGGTAAGATTGTATAATTCTTTTTATGTTATCAAATGGTGCCCCACACGGACTCGAACCGCGGACCTACTGATTACAAATCAGTATTTTATCACTTATGTAAATCTCTATACTATTCTATAGAAATCTATATACCCATATAAATATAGTAATTAGTGCAAATTAAACCACAATATACTACTATTGAAATCTGCGTATCACTTGACGATGTGCTTACCCCATGCTTACCTCTAATGGCAATTATACAAAACAGACCAATATGACACAACTCAAACTTTCCAAATCAAGGGTTGATAAACTAACCCCTCATCCCAAAGATTATATCGTATGGGATGAGAGCCTACCGAATTTCGGTATTCGCATGAAACCGAGCGGGGTGAAGTCTTATTTGGTTCAGTATCGCAACCGTGAAACTGGCCGTTCTAGACGTAAGACGCTAGGCCAACACGGCCCCCTTCTATCATTTAATGATGCCAAGGAACGGGCAAAACTATTGCTATCAGAAGTCGTCAAAGGCAATGATCCAGTTCAAGAAGGGCAGGATCGCCGTATTGCCCCAAATATTACAGCCTTGGCGAAACTATATATCACTGAGCATGCGATACCAAAGAAACGCCCTAAAAGCGTTCGTGAAGACCAGGCTATGATTACCCGACTTATATCACCGGCGCTGGGTCAGATGAAAGTTGCGTCTGTAGGTACTCAGGACATCAAAAAACTGCATAACAGTCTGAAAAGC
>JAJFHZ010000007.1 GCA_021775355.1 Amylibacter sp.
AGGAAAAGGATCAAACGAAAAACCATCAATCACCGCCGCTTGCAACACTTTAGAAAAGCAGCATAATCAAATCAACAAAACGAACCAGAGCCTCCATTAAATTACATGCTCAAGTGTTCCAATTTATCTGACGACGGACACGTTAGACACTCTAAGTCAATCTCTCCATACTCACCACACTCAGTCATCACACAAAGTAGGTCTTCATGTACTTCTACAACAGTCGCTTTGTGGGCATCACAGACGTCTTCTATGGCAGGAATTGTAATCTCTTGTCCAACAACATACTCCATTACATTACCTCCAAACAAAGCGGGCAGTTACAATTACCTTTGTCATCCAGAATAAACGCAGAGGAGATAGCAATGGAATTGTCGAACCCTTGTGCTTTTGCCGCTGTAAGTTCAGCAAGGTAGCGGGAAAGTTGCCCGTCAAACTCAGTAATTGCGGCACGTTCTTCGTAGAGGTCTTTGCAGGGGATTGTTGGTTGAGTGGTCATTTGACAGGCTCCTTTTTCTGCCTCCAAAATCATCCTATGGTTGGCTTATAGTTTTCCTGTTTCTGACCCTTTTGTCCGTTTGCGACCAATGACGACCGGCTTCATGGCGCGTTCGGCAGTATTGTTGTCCAGCTCAAGGAACCCGTTGTCGAGGTAAGGTCGTGTTTTGGATATACGGCCCAAGGCATATCGAATGGCCCACAAAAAAACTGAGAAACTTCCCACATCTATACAAAGAAACTCATCATGGAGATGTATAGATGTTTACGACTTTCACACTGCTTTTGGCAGTTGGGTGCAGCTTTCGGCTGGCCCTTAGCTGGGTATTAAGACGACGTTTCGACGTTGGTCTTTCAGTTCCACAGGCTCTTGCTGTTGCACTTGTGGTGCTTGCAGGGCTGCCCGACTTACTAAAACCCTTTCCCTATCCCCTACCCCTCAGCTTCACCATTGGGTTAGTTCTGCCCGATCTCCTGTTTCATAGGAGATCAAAATGACTGACTTGAACCTTAAGGAAGGTGATGTTGTCGTGATCCAGGCCTTCGATGACATTCCTGAGCATCTTTTTCAGGTCTGCGAAGTCCATGAAGATTGTATAACCGGATTTCCAATCTCTGGGCCACTTGAAGGTGTTTACGGCGAACCCGACCTCGAGCTAGTCGTCCGGGTCCTTTCCACCCCCAGCTAACCCCCAAGAGGCGTCAGGGAAGGGCTTATTCCCAGCCCCTCCTTGATTCCAATCACAAAAACCCAATCACACCATCAAACCGGGGCAATTGCCCTTGGAAGGAGACGTTATGTCTACGAAGATCAAATACGCCTACAAGACCCACAACACCTGGGTCTACCGTAGAACTTACCCCAAACATCTCCAGGAGCTACTGGGCTCCGGTCTCAAGCGCTCTTTGAAAACAGCCGACGCTAAGGAAGCTAAGCGACGGAGTATTGAGATGAACCAAACCTACGCTAACATTGTCTCTGAAGCGGACGTCCATCTGGCGGCAGGCGTGAGTGCAAGCGTTGACTGTGAAGAAGAAGTCCACACCCTTGCCGTTATTGCGCCCAGGTATCAGCGTGCTCGTCTCTTGGGACAGCGGTTGGTGGGCGACCTAGCGGCAGCGTATCTTGCTGAAGTCTCCAGCAGGCTGCGCCCAGGGAGCTACAAGTCGGTTCGTTTTGCTGTTGAGTTGCTGGTATCCCACCTCGGCCATAAGCAGGTCGGGGATGTTACCATAGAGCTGGGAAAAGAGATTCTGGGGTATATTGCCAACCTGTCGCCCAACGTCAGGAAGTACAGCCAAGCGAAGAAGGCTTCCCTCAGTCAGCTTGCAAAGCTCTCTTCGCAAAAGGAGCCTGATTGCTACCTCACCCCCCAAACCCAGCAACGGATCCTGACGCAGATGCAGCAGTTCCTTGAGTGGTGTGTCGAACAAGGGGAGTTACAGGGGAACCCCTGGGAAGCCCTAAAGGTCAGGGAACGTCCAGAAGTAACCCCGCACGGGGTCCTGACAGACGCGCAGGTCAGCATTCTTCTGGGCGCAAAAGACCGGGTGCTGCACAACGCTCTGCTGTTCGGTTTGCTTACAGGTATGCGTTCTGGAGAGCTTTGCGGGCTCCTGGCAGAAGAGGTCACACAGAAAGGAAACCTTGGCCGCTTCATCCACATTCGACCAAACGCGCTGCGTCTATTGAAGTCCAAGGCTGCGGAGCGAGAGATGCCACTGCATCCCGTGCTCGAGCAGTTGCTGGATACATCCTTGCCACGGGAAGGTAGGCTGTTTCCCCGGTTAAGTGTCGACAGGGTTGTGAAGGGCTACGCAAAGCTCAGGCGGAAACATCCAGAACTCCACGGCACTGTGTTCCACTCCACCCGCAAGTGGTTCATCACACAGTGTGAGCGCACAGGGGTTCCAGAGCACTTCACTGCGACACTCGTCGGGCACCACTCTGCAAGGTCACAGAACAAGCTGACTTACGGGCTGTACTCTGCGGGGATCTCTGATGCCCAGAAGCGGGAAATCGTCGATGGGATCAGGCTGCCTCAGGGGGGAATACCATGAGTACCCCTTCAATCCCTGACATCGAAGCCTTTGAGGAGCGCGCCGCCATCATCGAGTATGATGGGGGTCTCACACGTAAGCAAGCTGAGGATCTGGCCGCCCAGGCGCAGGGCTTCCGGGATGCGGTCAACTACTGGCAGTGGCTTGCTGACTATGTGTTGGGAAAGCAAATCACCTGAGCGCCAACCCAACCCCCACCCAATGTCTCAAAGGGGCATTGGGTGGGGGCTGGTTAAACCCAGATTAAACTACAACAATCTTACCCCGTCCTGATATCCATTTTGGGTATTTGGGCGGGGTGTCACTTGCAAATATTTTTTTGACTATACAGCTCACCTAGAGCAACGATGAGATGCATATCCACTTTTATGGTCGAGAAGGACTTCACCCCATACGGGTCCCATATATGAAGAGGGGTAGAAAGGGTTACCCCTAATATATCAATCCTTATTAATTATTATATTTATATCATTTTATCTTATAATTATATTTAATTATAGATTCACATATATAGGTATTCATATTTATATGTAATAATATTAATTATTTACCTACTAATCTTCACCTAATCATCATTGATGTTCTATAGTTACCTCTGGGGTCAACTTCACAAACTCCTTGAACACCCTAATCATTACTTCCCTTGCTTCCTCTGCATAGTTCTCATTCACAAGAACCGCGTCATGAATAGGCAGTGCGGTAATGTTCTTGGATTTCAGGGCAAGGAGAACCTCCACAAGTATATCTGACTCTTTGCGCATAAGCTGCATGCCAATAGAGGCCCCAAACTTGTGGGCAATAGCAGGATGCCGTTTTCCAACTGCCTCCAACACTGCAGACAGGTGTATCCTCTTAGAAATGGTCTTTCTGGCACCCTGAGGCATGCGCCCTAGAGGCTTGCTGGTATTAATAGCCGCTTGAATAACCTTCTTGATCCCGGGCCTGCACTCGGTGGGGATGCCGTACTCTGACAAGTCGTAAAGATCACCCTCTGGAGGTTCTGCTCCCTCTAACCCATAGAGTAGTAATAGCCCCATCTGGCCATAGTCCAACTCAGCTATGCTGTCATCATCCAGGATAATACTTTCCAAGCGTTCAGAGTGCTTTAATCTCTGCCAAAACCCACCATACAGCCTGCCACCTTGGGCAAAGTCAGCATTGTTGAATATCCGCTTTAGGCAACGATCATACAAGTCGGTGTTCGGGATGGTGCATTCAATATCAGCCTGCCCTAACCACTTGTTTATGACTTGAAGTTGTTGCCTTTGGTTTATGGTTTCTTCTGTATCCACGTATTCGACCAGCTCGCCAACTTTGTCGTCCCTCACTTTTGGGCCACGCAGTATGATCACCTCTTCTTCTGTGGATCGTCCAATATCGGCAAAGGTAAGCTTGAACCTTTCAATTCTGCTTAGGATCTTTCTGCCCGCCGCAAGAGTGGTCTGTTTACCGCTAACAGTACTAGTCAGGATCTTATCTTTAATGGTGTACTTACGCTGTCCTGGGGTGATCACAACAAACCCCATTTCCTCAGCGGCCATTACTCTTAATTCATCAGGAAGCGTTTTACCTAGGGCCGCACCTTTATATCTAGAAGCCTTACGCAGAACCTGATTACTCTGACTGACATGCACCTGACCGCCTGCGACTTCCAACTCACGGTAGACCAGTTCACACACGATAGCTTCTACCCTGCCCTCATATCTAAGCTGGTCTTCTTGCTTGCGCTTTCGCTTGCGGGTCTTGTAGTAGAACTCATACCCGCCCATCTGGTTTATTACTTCTGCCACAACTTCCTTCATGGCATCTGAAGCACAGCGCCTATACGGATTGAAGGGTCGAGCCGTTTCATAAATCTGTCTCATGTTCCACTCCTCAGTGGCCATAGGCGGTATAGGCCTTTTGGAAAGGTTCGGATAAGCCAACCAGTGTTTTTACTGTAGAATATCACCAGATAGATCACCCATTATCATGGACAATAAATCACAGAAAATCACACACCTACAGGTGTAAACATAAAAATACCCAATGTTCGCTTTGACCCGCCCTTACCCGACTTTCGTGGCGATCGCAGTCTACGACACTAAGGGCGGGAAGGAGACGTTCGCGGTTGATGTGAGTGTTTAAGTCGCTTCCCACAAAGCCGACATTCGTCAAAGTTCAGCATAACATCAGCGTGAGCCGTTCCAGATCAGATGAAAACGTTGTTCAAGTTTTCATGATTCTTATCAGAAAGGCCCGGTAGACCAAATGCCAATTCTGCACTATCCTCCAAAAGCGAACAAACAAGAATACTAAGCCAAGAGGTAATCTACTAACACAATATAAAGCTCAATTTTTTAGGGAGAAAAACATGAATCTTAGACCTGATCCGACTTTTCACGCCACTGCCAAACTTGCAATGCAAGCACCGGTGGAAACCTTTGGTTTTACTGTCATGCTCAGCCCCGATGGCACGCAATCCGACGGGATCGCTGTGATTGATCTGAATCCAATATCGGATACTTACGGTCAGATCGTCCATCAGGTAATTGTGCCAAACATAGGCGATGAGTTTCATCATTTTGGCTGGAACGCCTGTTCTTCATCTCTATCACCACTAAGTGGCCACGCATTTCTGGAACGTCGCTACCTGATCGTGCCCGGCATTCGATCGTCGCGCATTTATATTATCGACGTGAAAGATCCGCTAAAGGCGAAAATACACAAGACGATTGAACCTGAAGAGCTGTTTGCGAAAACCGGTTATTCACGGCCGCACACCATTCATTGCGGCCCCGAAGGCATCTATGTCTCGACCCTTGGTGGCGGTGGTAAAGATGGTACCGACGGGCCTCCAGGCATTTTTATCATGGATTGCGAAACCTTTGAGATCATCGGCCAGTATGAGATGGATCGCGGACCGCAAGACAAGCACTATGACTTTTGGTGGAACTTGCCGCAAGATTACATGGTCAGTTCCGAATGGGGCCTGCCCCCACAGTTCGAGAATGGTATCGTCGCTGAAGATTTGCTAAGCAATAAATACGGCCATTCAATCCATTTCTGGGATTTGCGTGCACGAAAGAATATCCAGACCATTGATCTGGGTAAAAACCACCAAATGGCGCTGGAAATCCGACCTGCGCATGATCCGACAAAATCTTACGGTTTTTGCGGTGTCGTGGTGGACACAACCAACCTGCAAGGTGCAATCTTTACTTGGTGGCGCGATGATAACGGCAAATGGCAGGCCAAAAAGACGATCACGATTGATCCGGTACCAGCCGACCCCGATGATCTGCCCGATCTTTTAAAGGGCTTTTCGGCCGTGCCGCCACTGGTCACGGACATTGATCTTAGCCTTGATGACAAATATCTTTATGTGGCCTGTTGGGGGCTGGGCGAAATGCACCAATACGATGTTTCCGACCCAATGAACCCTAAACTTGCCGGCAAGGTAGAGCTGGGCGGGATCGTGGCTCACCATAAACACCCCAATGGCAAAGACTTTGCTTTTGGGCCACAAATGGTTGAAATCAGTCGTGACGGCAAGCGGGTCTATTGGACCAATTCGCTTTATTCCACATGGGACGATCAGTTTTATCCCAATGACGAAGGCGGTCAGATGGTAATGGCCAACGTTGGCGAAAATGGTGGGCTGACACTGGATAAGGATTTCTACGTCGATTTCCCCAAAGGGCTGCGTGCGCACCAGATCCGTCTGGAAGGTGGTGACTGCTCTACCGACAGCTTCTGCTATCCTTCCGTCTAAGTGACTGAAGACGTTATATCGATGACGGCTCTTTGGTGGGCCGTCATTTTTTCTGGTCTCTACCACGGTATAAATCCGGGCATGGGTTGGCCACTTGCGGTGTCTGCGGCTTTAATGGAGCGCAAACATGTTGCCATGGCAAAGGCCATCGCGGCACTGGCATTCGGCCATTTTCTGGCAATGACAGCGATCCTTTTACCCTTCTCGTTAATGTTGTTTCTGGTTGAATGGGCGCGTGATATTCGTATCGGCGCGGGTCTTTTGGTAATTGCTATGGGTATCTACTTACTCATCAATCGCAAACACCCAAGATTTTTGGCGCGTGTGCATCCGTCACGCCTTGCACTATGGTCCTTCCTTGCAGCTATGGCACATGGTGCGGGGTTGATGTTGGTTCCGATTTTCCTAGGAATATGTTCCATAGGTAATAACGATACCGGCCACCAAGCGGCACAAATATTGATGACGGGAAACTTCGTCACGGCGCTCGTGGTTGCAACGGTACACACTATGGCGATGACGCTTGCCGGTGGCTTGATTGCAATTCTTATTTATCTTTGGTTGGGCCTAAAATTCCTCTCCAAGACTTGGTTTAATTTGGACCTTGTCTGGGCTCTGAGTTTGGTAATTGTCGGACTGTTTGGTGTTTATGCGGCATATGTTGGGCATTAGTACGGGCGCAAACATTAACCAGACAGTCCATCGGCAGAGCGTCGAAATACGCAAGAAACAGTCTTCGTTATTGTTTGGGCGCTTTGCGCGCCGCGGTTAACATCCGCTTCATAAATGGTTCCAAATTGGTTGCATCATTTCCGTAGCGAACAGCGGCTTTGGGGAAGTCACACCGCATCTGTGATAAGTCAATGAACGGCAGGTTTGGGCCGGAAGCAGACTTGGTAACTAAGGGCGGGAAGCGGTCATTCGCTACAGATGCGCATCCGCCCACTGAGAGCTAAAAGCTGACATTCGATGGTAAGTTTCGGGTATTTAAACCAGATTTTCTCTGGCTTTAATGTCGGCGTTTAAATAGCAAGTGCGTTTATCCTCCGGATTGAACCTGCCATGGAATTGTTCCGTTCCATAAGCAGCTTATATTGCGCAAAAAGGAGAGGGCTATCAGCTTTGATACTTTCAGACATGCTCTTCTGCAGAGGGTAATTCAATGGTAACTTCAAAGCCACGGCCATTCTCATTGCAAGGCGAGGTTATTTTCAAATCAGCGCCCGCTTGCGTGCAAAGCGATTGAACAATCGACAAACCGATACCAAAGCCAGCAACATCACCTGACCCACGTTGAAAGCGGGTGCAAACCATTTTTAAATTCTTGGATGACACAGCCTCACAGTCATTAATCACTTTAATAACACCAGCTTGGGCTGCGTCAATTAAAACTTCTTTACCTCCAACACTATGTTTAAGTGCGTTATCGATTAAATTTGACAGAATAATTGCAAGCGCATCAGGATCGATGAAACTAAGAAATTGACTTACTGGTTGTATTAATTTTATCCGGCTTGCCGTTTTATTTGATATAGATAACCCATCAACGACTAACTTGATTACCCGGCTAATCTCGGTTTTTTCGGCTGCAAGCCCTATACCAGCATCAGAACGTGATAATTGCAAAAGTTTTTCAGTTAAATCAGCCAAGCGCTTTAGGCCTGCTTCGATTTCAGTTGATCGCTCAATAACATTCGCATCATTTGAACTTGCTTTTAAGCGCTGTGTCTGCGCAAGCGAAATGGCCAAAGGTGTGCGCAATTCATGGGCAACATTCGTGGAAAAATCCCGTTCGTTGGACAAGGATTTTCTTAATCGTTCTAACAATGCATTCACGCTACTAACTGTTGGAACCAATTCTGAAAAATTTTGATCTAACTTTATTGGTGATAAATCCGCCCCATTTCTAGAACCTATTGCATTGCTAAGGCTTGAAATGACACCACCATACTTCTTCGTTAAATAACGTATTGAATAAAGCATGAAGGGTAACAGTAGTAAGAAACTCACACCAAGACTTAATAAATTATCAATAATCGCCTGGTTTCGTTCTGCAAGTGGAATTGCTATTTGTAAAACACTACCTTTGCTGTTTGGATGAGTCGTAAAAAGCCGATACCCGCCTTGTTTCGCGAGCCCCTCTTTAAGGGGAAGACCTTTAAACAGATCTTCACTATACAAAGCGGATATAAGTAATACAGACCCGTTTTTGTCCAGCAAGTGAAATATAAAGCTCTCATCCTTATCCAGCCACGGCAAATCTGGGGTAAACAATTTTGGGGTATTGATTGAGGGGTTTAAGTTGACAGATTCAGATTGCGCTATGGGCAACATCAATTGTGCCGTTGTTTCCAAATTTAAATCCAGTAGTTCGTCATACTCTTCTGTAAAAACGACTGTTGCAGCTATTGTGCTGAATATCCAAAGGGTAATAGCCCAAATCAGAAGTGATTTGGTCAGTTGTCTTTTAAAACTAGTGTGCTTTTCATTCATTCTTCGAGACTGTAACCAATGCCGCGATGAGTTACGATAGAAGATTTCCCCAACTTGTTTCTTATTCTGCTTATGTGTGCTTCAATTGAATTGCTCTCAATTTCTTGCCCAAACTCATATATTGTTGTTTCCAAGTCGGCCCTTGATACAATTGCCCCGGATCGAACAATTAGACGATCAAAAATAGCCCACTCTTTTGCCGTCAAGCGAATTGTGTTACCGTCTAGCTCTACTTTTCGTGCAATCGCATCGATCTTAAGTAAATCTTTTTTATATATAAAATCTATTCGGTCAGAGGCGCGTCTACTTACAGTGTTGATACGTGCAACCAACTCATTCAAGTCAAATGGTTTAATAACATAGTCATCCGCACCTGCGTTCAAACCACTAATACGTTCACTTATTTTATCTTTAGCTGTCATAATAATAACAGGTGTTTTTATGCGCTTTGCCCGAAGCCTATTAAGGAAGGTTAATCCATTACCGTCAGGCAATTGCAAATCCAGTAGAATTAGTTGATAATCTGTCGTTAGTTGTGCAGAAATTGCAGTGTCAATCTTGTCAACACAATCAACAGAATGGCTTTGTGCGCGTAAATGTTCTGCGACTGCAGCGGCTAGTTTTAATTCATCTTCGATCAGTAAAATGCGCATATTAAAACCGCCCCATTTTCGCAGTTGTTATTTTAGTTTTCGTCATAATTGTTGATTTCTATTTGCAAGAATGAAACTGACGCAGATATTAAGTATAACGAATATTTCACTAGGCTTACGGCTTTCTTTTAGCATTGTTCCGGCGGCAATTGTTGTGGTACTCATGGTGCTTCTTTCTGGCCTATTGCCACAAATTATACTGATGGGAAAGCTAGCGGATAAGCTACATATATAAAATATATACCGTTAGCCATTAGCATACATAAGACGGCCAGAGACCCCAAATCTTTAGCGTCGCGGGCAAACCCAGCCCATGTTGGCGAAATATGGTCGACCATGCATTCGATGGCAGTGTTCAAAGCTTCCACAGCAATTAAAAGTAAAATAAGGATAGTGGAAATTACAATTTTTTCTATTTGTGCCCCTAAATTACAGAGAAAAAGCAAAATTAAACTTGCAAAAACCAACTCATGGCGAAATGCAGTCTCGCACCATAACCGCTTAATACCACCTATAGAATAAAGGCTTGCAGCGAAGATATGTTTTAACCCCGTTACGCGTTCTGGCTTTGAGTTTTCAATATTATGCATGATTTGACAAACCATTTTGGGCTTTGCATTTAGAAAAAATATCTAGCTTTTCTTTGCGCATGGTTGTTTGAATATCCAGCATCCCCAGAACGGAGTGGAATAGATTGGCATGGCTCATGGTTTGATCAGCTTGTTGTGCAATACAAGATTGATCAATACCAAATTGTTTCTGATATTCAGGTGACATCCAAACAACCATTGGTACTTTGGTTTGTGTCTCTGGAGCCATAAAATAAGGTGCGCCATGCAGGTATAGACCGTTTTCCCCCAAGGATTCACCATGATCCGAGACGTAGACCATTGATGTTAACAAATTGTCTTGTTTTGACAACAGATCAATGGTTTGTGCCAATATGTGATCGGTATAAAAGATCGTATTATCATAAGAATTTGTGATTTCTTCCGGGGTGCAATCTTTGAACTCTGCTGTGTTACAAGCAGGTTTGAAATTTTCATACGCGTCAGGATAACGTAAATAATACGTTGGTCCATGGCTGCCGATTAAATGCAGTACAAGAACAGTGTCTTCTGTAATTGTTTTTGCAAATTCTGCGACATATTGCTGGAATATACCGTCATCACATTCGCCACTTGAACAGAACTCTACGTTGCTCATATTGGTGAACTTGCGCGATTTTACACGTGCTGCAATTTTTTTGTCGCCCGTATTATTGTCCCACCACGCAACGTTCACACCTGCATGCTGCAATACGTCCAACACGTTTTCATTTGAAATGCCATTTTTATAAGAATACGACTGTCGGTCAAAATTGGAAAACATACACGGAAGCGAAACAGCAGTTGCCGTGCCACAGCTATTAACATCTTTGAAGCTTATGATAGATTTATTAGCCAGTTCCGGATTTGTTTCACGTGCATATCCGTTTAGGCTATGGTTCTGGCTTCTTGCCGTTTCACCGATCACAATCAATGAAAGAACGGGCTTTTTGGCGCTCGCAAGTAACGGTCCTTTTTTTGCATCCATTCCAAGTGTTGCGACAGTTATATCCTGTGTCTGTAATACCATTTTGGCGTATCTAATAGTGCCAACTAATGCAGCACCCGGCTGATGGCTACCCAAAAAGTCTTTACGTTGCCTGGCAACAGAAGAGTAGGTTTTGAAATTTGTAAGAAGTAACCCCACCGTCAAGGTAAGGCATAACAAAAATAAGCCGGCATTGACTAAAGCTGCATGCAAGAATGTTCTTGTGCGAAGCTTAAACCAAAAAACTACAATTGCAGGTAAAACACCCCATATCAGCACCTGAAAAACAAATTCAAAAGTTATAAAATGTTTTGATTCAGTGACTGTCGTGGTGACAATGTTTTGAACCATATCGCGATCAATAATCACACCCAAGTTATCCATATAATAAGAAGAAATCGATGAAAGGATCAGGATGAACGCCAGAAAGGGCTTCAATGTTTTACTGCTTCCAAAGATGGAAAACACTGCAACCATTAGGGAAAGCATAGCCAAAACAAGAATGTGGAACTGAGTTATGTGATCGGAAAATATCTCATACCCTTTTGCCCAAAAACTGTAATTATAGAATATCAAGATGAAAGCTGCGGTGCCAATCATCAACGCAATTGGATTAATATATATCCTATTTGGCAGAGCCCAAACATTGTTATAAGTAGCGGATTTTGATACATATGCCATGAACACCATTCCCTATTGGTTGGGGGTGCTCTGCGCCTTTTAGGTTACCGTAACATTACGGGTTTTATAAAAACTGTGTCAGTCATATTTAGTGTCGGTATAAACTCTCATTTATCTCGTTGATCCTAAAGCCAATCATTAAGATGCAGCAATATCCATTGACTTGCCACTGAGGGCGGAACGTATCTGGTTTAAGCTTTCAAGATTGGCAAGGCTATCTTTTGGCCGTTCAATTGCCACGCCAACCAAAAGGGCCTCTAACAAAGCAAGGGTGGCTGTGTGCATGCTCAGCATATTTATCCGTCCACGCGCTACAGGAAGAGTAATATCCACCCTGTGACGTAGTTTGGAAATCAACGTATCAGAGATCAGTATTTTAGGCATTTTGTGCAGATCTGCCTGATCAAGAAGTACATTTAATTCCTGATAAACTCGGCCATAAGCGAAGATGACAAGTAAATCACCTTGCTTGAAATGTTGAATCCCATCGGCCAACAAAAGACCTGTTTGCGTCAAACTTACAGTATCCAGCCCAAGGCGGCCCAGTTCAATAGATAAATAGCTGGCCATTGCACTAGATGGGCCGATGCCGAAAATAAACACGCGCCGCGCGCATGTAATACTTTTAACTGTGCTTTTAAAAAGCTCGGGTGAAATATCTTTTCTTAAACTTTCAAGCGCGCTTTGGTTGATGTCCAGTGTTTGCGTCAGTGCCGTTTCATTCGCATCACCGGCGGTGTTGATGGTGCGTGCCATGCGAGCTGCAGGGGTTGCATTTTCTCGCATTTCCGACGCGAGTACTCTACGCAATTCATCGAGGCCGGCAAAACCGAGTGATTTGGCTGTACGGATAACAGTAGCATCACTTGTCCCGGCCTGCTTTGCCATTGAAGAAGCTGATGCAATCAGCACTTCTTCGCGATTGTTCTGAAAGAACCGGGCGACATTTTGCTCTGCCGGACTGATGCTTTGAAAACATGCATCAAGCCGGTCATTGAAAATAGTTGGGTGCCCCATTGCGTATCCTTTGTTGGCGAGTTTTGTAGTAAATATTACAAATATTATTATGTAAGTAGTATACACTACGAATCGTAGCAGACAACAGTTGATAAATTGGAGAAACCTTTTGACCGAAAAAGTAACGAAGATCCCAACTGGTATCTGGGCCCTTGGGTTTGTCAGCATGTTTATGGATATTTCGTCTGAATTGGTTCATGCCTTGCTACCCGCGTTGTATCTTTCACTTGGTGTCAGTATGGCCATGGTTGGCATAATAGAAGGTATTGCAGAAGCAACGGCAGCTATTACCAAGGTATTTTCTGGCGCGATAAGTGATTGGTTGGGCAAGCGCAAGTTATTGGCGGTAATCGGATATGGGCTGGCAGCCTTGACCAAACCCCTTTTCCCGTTGGCGGATTCTGTTGCTGTGATATTTACAGCCCGCTTTATTGACCGGATTGGGAAAGGCATTCGCGGTGCGCCACGTGATGCCTTGATTGCCGACATAACCCCCGCGGAGGTTCGCGGGGCTGCCTATGGGCTGCGACAATCGCTTGATGCGGCAGGCGGGTTTCTGGGCCCGATTTTGGCAATTACACTGATGTACCTGCTGTCTGATAATATCACACTTACCCTATGGTATGCCGTAATACCGGCTGCATTGTGTATGGGATTTCTAATATTCGGTGTTAAAGAGCCGGAAAATATTACTTCGTCACGGACAAAAGGTAAAAAGAACGGTTTGCCGTTAAACCGCGCAGATATTGCGCAACTGAATGGTCGTTACTGGTTGGTTGTGATGATCGGTGCATTGTTTTCACTGGCTCGTTTCAGCGTGGCGTTTCTGGCCCTGCGCGCCATGGAGCTTGGCTTGCCAATCGGCCTGTCGCCACTTGTGTTGATACTGATGGGAATTGTGTTTTCCTTGTCGTCTTACCCGGTGGGCGTACTTGCAGATCAAATGGACCGCAGAAAACTACTGGCCCTTGGCTTTGTTGCTTTGATTATAGCTGATCTGATGCTGGCGAATGCATCGTCTTATGGTTTGGCACTTGCTGGGGTTGCCGTTTGGGGCATCCATCTGGGGCTAACGCAGGGCTTGCTGTCAACACTTGTGGCAGACTGCGCGCCGGATCATTTGCGCGGGACGGCCTTTGGCATTTTCAATCTTGCAAACGGAATAGCATTATTAATCGCCAGTCTGGTCGCGGGTTCGTTGTGGCAACTGATAGGTGCATCAATGACGTTCTTTACTGGTGCGGCCTTCGCTGCAACTGCACTTATTTTATTGTTGGTTTCATTTAGGTCAAGACATTGGGCTTAACCCTGCTCGGACTGCAATAAACTAGGGTCGAGGATCGGGGCCAATTATGGTTGTCGGCCTGACTACCCTTCGTTTATCAATAGTTTTGTGAAATGTACGAATGTCGACTATTGGGAGACTGCATTGCAGTATAAACTGTGTAGCGAATGGCAGCTTTGGGGATACTACACTGCATCTGTGATAAGCTCATCGAAAGGCAGCTAAGGGCCGTAAGCAGAAGTAGCGCGGGAGCATTCGAACGGCAGCTTTGTCCACCCTTACTGACATACGATAAGCTGCCCAATGTTCCAATTTTTGCAAGCTCACCAAGTCTTGGCTATCCAATCACGCAGAACTTCGACAGAGTACCCTCTCCCATACCTAGAAGCGGCTTCTTGGTTACTGTGACCAAGCAGAACTTTAGAAATTTCTTCGGGACAACTAACACTTCTGAGTTGGTCTTTTTTCCTGTGTCGTAAACTGTGAAGTGCCTTCTTTGGGTCACCTATGACCTTCCTGAACCGCTTGAGCATGGCCGCAGAAGCAGAACCTGCACCCCCTTCTCTTGCGTAACGTGGGAAGATAGCCTCGTCATCAGACTTACCAATACGATGCCCCTGCAGGCACTCTAGGGCCCTCTGTGATAGAGGAAGCTTTCTGGCACTACTGTTGGTTTTAATTCTTCGAAAGCAGTTCTCGCGTATCTCTACAAACTGCTCCTGAAGGTTAACATCGCTAACCTGTAGGCCAGTTATTTCAGAGAGCCTACAGCCTGTATCTGTAAGTACTGTGTAAATAGCATTGAAGGTCGGATCATCCAGGAAGACTGTAGCTGCTGTCTGTGTCTCTATGTCTGTCAGAGGAAGCCTGGCGTTCTTTACATGTCCAGCCCCCTTTACGCGTAGGTTCTGGAAGGGGTTGTCCATTTTGAAGCCCCGTTCATTAATTGCATGATTTATAACCGCACGCACAACGTTGATGTAACGTGTGACGCTATTTGGGGAGACCCGCTCAAGTAGGTAGTCCCTGTAGGTGATAGCGTCGCGACGTGTCAGGGAGTTCATTGGGACTTCGACAACCTTGTAGTCACCAATAGACAACCGCAAATCCTCTGTGAGCTTAGCAAGTTGGTTGAATATTTTTTTGTTGTCGCCAGCATCCTTGTA
>JAJFHZ010000008.1 GCA_021775355.1 Amylibacter sp.
GTTACAAAAAGAATAACAATAAGGATAGTAACCTTTGAAATGACCACATGTGTACTAAGGTACAACCTAATCAATTCGAATGTGGATTAGGCTTGTACTAAGATGCAAGGCAATCGATACGCTCCCTATGCAAGCGAAAATGAACAACGGGGGTAGTTAAACACATGGGATTATCTGGGGGGTATCTGGGAAGCACAGACCCCGTAGGTAACCATCTCAGTAGCCTAGGGGGTGCGGGGGGGAACTGGGCCGCAGCCAGTACCGATATAGGGCTTCAAACTTTTGACACTAAAATAGGCAGGAAAGGCAAATGTCCGTTATGCGGACAAAATTATCAAAACAACAGTTCCGAATGGCAGCTTTACGCGTACGCTTACTGACGAAATCGCTCATTATTGCGTAAAGTAAGCAGTTATCTGGGGCTCTGAAACAGCATCCCGTTGACGAAGGCAGGCCGTTCTACAGTATATACCGAACGTAGACTATTCACCTTCAGATGGAGTAACCGATTTTGTAGGGTCGACTGCCACATCAATTGCTTTGTTAGCAGCCTCTTCAGTTTTCTTTTTAAATCGCTGATACAGCCTATGCACTAGAGTACCTTTGTACACGAAATCTTCAGAAATATACCCCTTCATATGATCTTTGAGGAGTTGCATCCTAACGCTCGTTTCCAACTCAAACTTTTCGGTATCAGAAAAGTTACCTTCTGTTGTGCCAGCATTAGTCACTTCCTTTGCAATTATAGAGATCTTTTGAAGGTTCAGCCTTTGATTGTTAATTCTAACTATTTCAGCAATGAAACCGCTTACAATAGTTGCACTAACTTCTACGATTGCAAATGCGACCAACGCAAAAGGAATTCTGATTAAAATGTTATCCAAAACACTCAGACCGTTCGAGCTTACGCCCGCTTGAGTAACTGCCAATTGGCCGAAAGCACTATCGAATAATTTATCCGTTACATATAAAATCGCGATGATGAACGGTAAGGAAAGCGCAACGTAAACAAAAATACTTTGCCATCCCTGCTTTGTAAGCGAAGAAAATACAGCTGGAAATTCGAAGATACCTTTGTTTAATCTTGCAAGTTCTCTTTCCGCAGATTTAACTTCACTTTTGGCTGCATTCAATCCATCAACAGCGTCTTTACGTTCACTAGTTCGAACTGACAGTTTTTCTTCTGAATTCGTAATTGCTTCAAGGTTGATTGTTATTTTTGAATTTGTGTCATTCAACTGTGACGTTGCCGTTTCCAGCTCTGCCTCAATCTCAGTTTTTTGTTCAGACAAAGAAGTTATTGATGTCTCAAGTTCAATTTTATCAACTTCAAACACCTCTTGCTTCAAGCGAAGTGCGTCTTCTTTCTCAAGAATTTCACTTTCAAACTCTTCTAGTGAGAAAAGCTTTTCCTCCAGCTCCTTAAATTGATCCCTTTTATAACCCCAAACTTCTACTTGCGTTATAGTGCGTGGATCTGAAAAAATACTGTTACTATCTGGCTTAAAAGAAAACGAACGAGAAAATTGGTTAACCGTGGCAGTAAATTGTCCATCAATATTTTTAGATACAAGTTCCATTTTTGAATTGTCCGCCGAGAGAACACCGAATTTAAATTCAGAAGACTGGTTATAACCTGACGTTGTAACAATAATGCGAGAGAGAAAAATAGGTTCAGTTAATTCAAATATATAAGCTTTCCCCTGACCTTTCATAAAATTACTATCCGATTGGTTATTTATCAAGCTAGTGGTCTTATTATTCCGCTTGTTAAACAAGGAGACTTCTATTTTTTGTAATTCAGGAAATTCGTCTTTAATATTTTCCATTGTAGATCCTTTGTTCCAATCAACTTAGAATAGACCAATTCAACGTTCAACTAAAGCATCAATCCCGCTGCGAATTAGTAAACATCACATATCCACGACCCAAGATTGCACATTCCGTAACGTTTGCTAACAAGCGGCCATTCACTACGAGGCTGAAACATGTAATTTGGGCTCAAAGCTGCCATTCTGTATTTCACAAATCTAGTTCGCAACCACTGTCAGAACCCACAGAGTAACTGTCAACAATCTGGCAAGGAATATGCCTAATTCATAGTGCGATATGGTCTAAATCCAAACCCATATGTTCAATCTTATTTAGAGAACTTACAAGTATCTCAAGGTTATACTCACCAGAACCATAGCGTCCCTTCATGCCTCCTGAGCCGTGTCCCTGTATAGCGTCCATTACACCATCAGACACATCTGCATTACGGCAAGCATCCTCAAGGGTATTGAATAGCCCCTAGAATTGTAGACACCTTGTTCCCTAAAAATGAGGCAAGGAGTACTCAATGACCCGTCCTAATTTCACAAAAGAATTCAAGATTGATACAAACAAGCAGATCATGGGCGCGGCTATTCTGTAACGGACGTGGCCAACCGCTTGGACGTAAACGCGCATTTGCTTTATGTTTGGAGAATAGGGTTTCACGCCTTAAGTTTAGTGCCCCCAGACGGAGCCATAAATGAATTATTTTATTTATTAGTTCGTTACCTGCAATCAGATATGGATTGTGCAACTATTTCATTCAAGGATACCATCAAATGAAGGCACTATGCATCACAGATTGCTACATCTGATTTGAGTGGAGACTTCCTAATGAATGGGCGTTCTTCCTATATCGACCTCGCAAGGGGCTTTTATCGTGGAGATTTGGGCCATTAATGATGGATTTAGAATACCGTTAAGAGGTGTTTGTACAAATTCATGAGGCTGATAGTCGACTTAGCATTTGAGTTAACTCACACTTCAGTCTCCAGAAGCAGTTTCTTTATTAACCGCACCATTTCTACAAGAGAAAAGGCATGGTTAAATATGACTAATCGCCTAAAGTGGAGGGAACCACGGAGGTGACTCCAGTTGTTTTGCTAACAATCCTGCTGAAAATATACTAACTTATTTTTATATATTTACATTCTACTTTTAAAAGGAGACCTTAGCATGGCTATCAACGGAACATCTCTTCCATCAAAATTTTATCATCTGTCTGCCTCATCTAATGGTGATGTGTGGCTACTGGATCATAATGATTACCAGGATTATGCTCATTCAGATAGGCATTATCGGTTGTATTATCGTCCGCAAGGTGGAACGTGGCAACGATTTGAGGAATTCGCTTTGTTAACGGCGGCATTACCAAACGGAAACGTCGCGCTCGCTCATTCCCATTTTGGTGGAAGAACAGACGTCAAATTATTTAATGCTAAAACTGGCAAGAGTGAAGAGTTGGAGGGTGAAGAAGATAGGCAAATATTTGATATTGCGGCCTCCCGAAACGGACACATATGGGCAGTAGATAAGAACACATGGACCACTTTTCGATGGAATGGAAAAGATTGGAAGGGTGGGCCTTCGGGGGCGAGCCTGTTAGCTGTTACAAAAGATGATCGCCCATGGGTTGTGAGGCGTCAAGCAATTGGAGATTTAATGGGTGGACTATTCGAGTGGAGTGGAACTAAATGGATAGATCACAACACGCTGGCAACAGATATAGACATCTCAAATTCTGATGCGGTTTGGGCTTGTCGATCAATTCTCGGTAAAATGATAGCTTCAAGATACTATCAAGGTAAATGGGTGGATGTAGCAGAAGTCCCACATGGTATCAACGTTACCGCAATGAGTGATAATGAGGCTATTATTAAGAAATTAGATTTATCTTGGGTCGCTGTTAGCATTTGATCTAGTATCATTCGTCTGGTTTTTTGATTTCATCAACTGTAGCTTTGTCCCCATGTTGTAGCGATATTCCGCAACTACGAGCTATTAACATTGCCCGGCACTTACTTATTTGCTGTCTTCTGAGGTGTACTAATAGTACCCCTCTGTAAAGTATACCTACGGGGGGAACTGGGCCGCAGCCAGTACCGATATAGGGTTTCAAACTTTTGACTCTAAAATAGACCGCAAGTATGGTGGAGAATATTACAGCTGGTGAAATTTTTATTGAGAGAAGTGTTTCGGTTTTTCAGAAATTCTTCACGTGTCTGCTAAATCCAAAATTCCCTTTCTTAAGTCTTTATGATAAATGGCTTTGTTCAAAAGCTGAAGCATCTCTACCGTTATTATTAGTCCCTGTTTTGCTTGCAGTTTATATTCACTTAACTCAAGGGCTTCCATATCTTCATTCGGATGCATTAAGGAATCTCTAAACCGTTTAAAGTTAGGATACTGCGACCAAGCAGCAGTATTAAATACCTTTTCGCTATCAATGGAGTGTTTCTTGACCAGAAACTTTAGTTTATCTTTTATTGGATTGTAGGAGGTTCTATCTCCCACATTACCTTTGGTTGGAATTACCTCTAACTTTTTGTCTCGTAAGAATGAAATTTCGGTTTCCGAATAGTTACTGAGGTTTTCAAGTCCATTCGCAAGTGTGTTAACATAAGCTTCAATCGCGCTGGTTAAGTGCCATATTGCGCTTCGTAAGAAAATTGCTTCATCGTCCTTGTCGCAATTTTTTGATAGATCAATCAATCTACTGGCATCAAAGAGATAAATCTCAAACACTATACTTTTTCCATAGCTTTATCAGCGGATTCTTTTGCTTTCTTTGCATGGAAAGCTTGGATTGCTGCGTTGGCTATTTCTTTGGTTATCTTCACTCTACCTTTTTTTACAAGGGTCAAAAATAATTCGGTAATTCTGCCAATTTCTGTCGGATTAATACGTGTACCTAGGCCGCGGTAATTTTCAGGATCACTCCCTTTTAACTTTGAATTAGAAAGGGCCTTGGCATTTAAAGGATCATCATTGCCGCAGTGTTCAGGAAGCGAATAAATTATTTTAAGAGCATTATCGTCATTCTGAAAAAGGCCAGCAGCAAATGCCCAGCCAGAAACAATGGATATGTGTAAGGCTTTTTGAGCAAACTCAGCTGGATGTTTACCTTTTGATTTTGAAACTTTGTCTCTTTGAGCTTGATGCAAGGCAGTAAATGCAACACCCATCTTTAAAAGATTGGTATCTTTCCAGTTGATTTCAGCCCTAAGCTTTTCAAAGTCCTCATCCTTAGAGGCTCCACTTTTTAAAACCTTGAAATCATTAGTTCCACTTTTGCTCCCAATTCGTCCCATTTGAAAATTGTAGACCAATGTTCGTGCAATTTTTACGGTTGGATAGATTGGGTCCCTTTTGTCCTTAAAATCCTGGCCTTCTTCGAGAAGTCCAATCTCCTGACAAAAACTTCTAAGTTCTGGCCCAATCATTTGCTCCGACATTCGATCCAATAAGTCATTGGCAACAGTAATTGATGTGTTGTTGATTTTGGCAATTTCAACTTTTTGAATTTGCGTTAGATCAAAATAAACCCTTACACCGTGATATTTGTCAACATCTTCACCTATTGCATATCTAATTGCCTCGACTCGGTGTTGCCCCCCATATACTTTTAATGGCTGATCTTCGTTGTAGGTTGGGTCGTATTCCAAAACTATATCTTCAAATGACCGCCCATTTAACGCGTCTTTTTCCATCTCTTTGTACGCAGTTTGATCCTTCAAAACATCTCGATTTAACTTGTACAAGGTATCGCCATCTGCCTCCAAGGTAGCTGCCAAATCAGCTGAAGCAGTGATTTCTCCACCTTTTAAGTGGCAAGTGAAGTAGAATGATTTACTTGCGGCATCACAGTGCAGAAAAAGCCCATCTTCTGAAGTGCATTCCAAAACTGTAAAGATTTCTAAGAATTCTGTTGCAAGTGCAACCACGCTTTTCTTTACGTTTTCAGAGTTGTGTATATTTGGCATTGATATATTTCCAAGTAAAAATTGCACATAATGATAATGATGGTCTTTGAATTTTCAGTATAGGTCTAATAGATTTTCTTTCAACAACTTGTTTGTGCTTTCGTCCCCCCGACGTCTAATCAATCTAAACGATATTGCTGATTATTAAGATATGTCCCCGTGATCTTGAACAGGTGGTAGAAATCTAAAAGAAATTGTATTATTATGAAAGTAGGGCGTTGGAATTTATTAACGAATAATAAGTATAATGCCCAAGAAAAAAACTAAGATGTACTTAGCCAGTAATTTGGGGTGTGTTTTAAAAGAATTTATATTACTTCTTGATAGGCTAACAACGACAAAACACCAACAACCATAGCCCCACCATACAACCCTTCATTTACTGCAACCACTGTCAGAACCCACAGGGCCACTGTCAACAATCGGGCAAGGGAAATGCCTATTCTGTTTAGTCGGGTCATGGGTTAGCCTTCAGTAGGGCTTCCAGCTTCTTATCTAGACTAATACCAGCTCCATATGAGGCTCCCTGACCCCTACTTAGCGCATGTCCTAGGATTGCGTTGGAAGTCTCTGTGAACACATCAGCGTTTCTCAGGCGATCTTCCATCCCATGCCTAAGGCTGTGATTAACATGCTTAGGGTTGCTCGTGTGTTTCCTAATACATTTCATAAGTGCAGACCCAAGGTTATCATGTGATTTAACAGGCCCATATTTACCAAAAGCGTAATCCTCTTGGGAGCCTTTAGAGACAATCTCACGGGCAACATTCAATGCTTCTTTGACTAACGGGACTTTGCGTTTTGACCATTTAGTTTTTAGTGTTCTGCCTGCGCTGGGCTGTATGGTGATATGTGGGATATTATCATCAAGAATAAATTCATTCCGCCTTAAACCAGCAATCTCAGCCAACCGTGCTCCTGTAAGGTCTAACAGAGTCCAGATTTGCAACAACACTTTCCGCTCCTGTAGATCACCGTAGACCCCCAGTATAACATCTGGGTCTAATGGCATTATACTCTCGTGGCTTGCCTCTTCCTCTGTGGGCATCTTCAAGCCAACAAACGGATTGTCTGCGTTTACATCTAATTCGCTCCTAGCAAAATTAAACACTGCCCGTATGTCATTAAAGCCTCTCTTAACAGTGCCAACTGATACACCACTCTTAAGCCGTGCATCTCTTAGCCCACGGGCATCACCCCTATTCATTTTTGATAAAGGCTTATCTTCCTTAACAGTTTTAAGAAGCCAGCGTTCAGCTCGCCCAAACCTCTGTTCTTGTTTCTTACGTTTAAAGTCGTTCTCCATTGGGTGTTCAGTCAAATAGAACTTGAACGCGTCCGTAATGGTAGGCTCAGGCTTCTCTTTACTTACCCCTGAGAGTAATGCCCCAACTAACACATCGTCTTCCTTGGAGACACCAATAGGACGCCCTGTATCAGGGTCTTGTTTATATTTGTCTAATACCCTATCGGCGTGAACGTCTCTCCACGTCATCTCGTTTTCATTAAGTCCAGAGCTATAAGGATCAGCACCCCAGTTTCTTAAAAGAGCTTCAAGCCGTGCCTTCTGAACCATTGGGGACGGATCGACTACACCATCCTTAGAAAGAGCAATCAAATGCTCGCAGTGCCGATGTATAGTGCCATAGTTACTAAGGGCTTCATTTTCAGACTGACCTAGGACTTTTACAAACTCACCTTTCCCCACAAGCTTTTTGAGAGACTCAGGGACACGCCTACGATAGCGGTAGCGGCCATTGTTATCGATTTGGACGTGTTTCATAGTGAGATTTAAAGCCATTAAGAACCATTTGTGTAGCTATATGTGTATCTAACTAGCTAATACCACAAAATTCTTTGTATATAAATCAATAACTTATAAGAAATATTCTGGTGCCCCCACACGGACTCGAACCGCGGACCTACTGATTACAAATCAGTTGCTCTACCAGCTGAGCTATAGGGGCACTGCGGCTGCGTTTAACTGAGAATATCACTTGTTTGCAAGTGTATTTTTATAAAAATGTCAAACTTCTATACTTAATCTTTATCGGAATGGTTTTGAGAGGTTTTTGAAACAATTACGACGGCAAGCAAGCTAACCAATATGACTACAATGGATGCCGGTGCAGCGCCGTTAATATCTTCTAACGATGCATAACCGTAAATATGGGTTGCAAGCGTATCAAAACCAAAGGGGCGCAGTAGCAGTGTAGCCGGCAGCTCTTTCGAACTATCAACGAAAATCAGCAGTCCTGCGGTCAGCAAGGAACCACGCATCAAAGGATAGTGGATACGTTTAAGTGTACCCCCTGCTGTTTGCCCCAAAGACCGTGATGCCATGTTCATACTTGGTGTTATCCGCCCAAGGGCGCCGTCCACTGCACCAAATGCAATGGCGAAAAATCGCACACAGTATGCAAAGATAACCGCTGTTGCAGTTCCCGTAATCAACAATCCTATATCAACACCTATGGCCGCCTCTATCCAATCGGCAATCAGATTATCGAAAGCGGCCATTGGGATCAGGATACCAAGGCCGATAATCGCACCGGGGGCCGCATAACCTATCGCGGTGACAGGCAGTAAAAACCGGATCCACCCGGTCTTTGACAGCCGCACGGCATAGATCAGAATGACACCGCCTGCTACAGTCAATACAGCCGCAATAGTCCCGACCCATATTGTTGTAAATGTTGCAGCCCATAGATCGGCATGCAGCCAAAACTCTGGGTTCCTTAAAGCATGGCTCAGCATAATTGCTAACGGCATGATAAAGCCAATCCCTATCATAGAAACGCACAGAACGATCGTCGTAAAAGCGGCCCTTTTCGACAATAATTCGCGTACAGGCGGGTGCATATGCTTTGAAAGTTGATGGAATTTACTTTGTTTACGCCCTGTGCGTTCCAGCATCAATAACAACAATATAAGGGCTAGCATAACAGTGGCAATTTGCGCAGCCCCACCACTATTGGATGCTTCCAACCAGACCGTAAAAATGCCGGTCGTCAGCGTTTGCACCGCGAAAAATTCCACAGCGCCAAAATCATTCAGCGTTTCCATCATTACAATTGCTACACCAACAACAACTGCAGGGCGTGCAAGCGGCAATCCAACTTTCCAGAAAATTGCCCAAGGCCCACACCCCAATGCCCGTGCGGTTTCAAGCGCACTGGACGATTGCTCGCGAAATGCCGAACGTGCCAGCAAGTATACATATGGATACAAGGAAAACGAAAACACGACAATTGCCGCCCCGCGTGATCGCGTTTCAGGAAACCAATAGTCAGCGGCTGAAGCGAATCCAAAAAAATTACGCAAAATTGTTTGGAAAGGCCCCGCATATTCCCAGAAATCAACCAGAGCATAAGCTCCGATATAAGTAGGGATAGAAAGCGGCAGCAACAGTGCCCATTCCAGCAGTCTTCGACCTGAAAATTCTTTCATCGCCACCAGCCAAGCCGCAGCAACCCCCATAGCCCCTGCCAGTAAACCGGTTGCCATCATCAATACAAGGCTGTTTAATAGATAACGTGGCAGCGTTGTTTGAATTAAGTGTGGCCAAATATTTTCACTTGGATAAAAAGCTAGATATATTACGGCAAAAATCGGAATTAGAATGACAGCAGCTATGATACAGGCAGCAAAAGACAAAGCACCCAGCCGACCAGGGCGCATACCATTAAATTTATTTACCGACGTAGCAACCATTGGTTCGCGCATAAAGCAAAGCTATTTTACTGTCCAGAACGGGGTTGTATTTTATTTAACGACAATTAGGCATAACTGATGGATATTAGAATTTATGTAGGGCCACACAGGACGGCCAGCCAACACCTAGCGTCAATTCTTACAAACAACGCAAATCTGTTAGATGCGCAAGATATCATGTTTTATTCAAGTACGCGCACAACCTTGCACCATATAAACAGCGCTTTAAAAGCGATTGCAGGAGGTGGGGATAAGGAAGATGCGGTTGGTTTGCTGTTGCATTCTCTAACCCGTGGGCGTGACACCAAAAGGCTTCTTTTGGTGAACCCAAATATTGTCGGCAACGTCACGCAACCATTTGGAAAAGAAGTATTCTATCCACGCACCACCGGGCTTATTCACCAACTCCAAACACTGTTTGGTGCAAATAAATTGCAGTTTTATACCTCGGTCAGGAACCCGGCCACTTTTGTGCCGTCATGCTATGCCCAAAGCATGTTAAACGCTTCTTTCAGTGATTACGGCAGCTTTTTAAAAGATGTGACCCTACCAAGTTTAAGGTGGTCAACATTTTTGCAACGACTACAAGGCAAGCGATTGGATATACCTGTTACAGTGTGGCGTTTTGAGGATTATCCGTTGATTTGGCGTGATGTAGTACAAGCTTTTTCAGGCATTGAAAACTGTCAGAATTTAGTAGGCAGCTCAAAACGCATAAATGCAAGCCTAACATTGCATGGCGCACAATTACTGCACAAATATATTGAAGATCACCCGCCGCGAACCAGAGGCGAATTTGAAAGTATCAAACTTAGTTTTCTGGAAAAATTCCCCAGCTCCGCAACCGAAATTACAAGTCCTGACTGGACCGCCAAAACGATTCAGTCTTTAACCCATAATTACGAAGATGACTGGTATTATATTGAACGGATGGATGGCATTGAAACCATTCAACCACGCAAGTTTAAGTAAATTGGCCTACATGCCCAAAGCTTCACGGTAAAGTTCCAAAACCGCCTCTTCTTCGGAAATCTCCTGCGGGTCTTTTTTGCGCATGGTCACAAGTTTGCGCATGACTTTTGTATCATAACCGCGTGATTTTGCTTCAGCCATCACTTCTTTTTGTTGATCGGCTATGTCTTTCTTCTCGGCATCTAATCTCTCTATCCGTTCAATAAAAGAGCGCAGCTCGTCGGCGGCAACACGGTAAGACCCGGGGGCAGATGTATCGTTCATTTTAGAATCCTTTATTTAACAGAACCCCCTGAGTATCCAAGCGTGCCGCAGCCCACAAGACATCTTGCCGATTTTTTCCAAACCGTTTACATCCGCCACAACAGGAGATGGATATGGATAGTTTGATAATTATTGGCGTGGCAATAACGGGCCTTGGATTGATCGGCCTGATCTATTGCATCGTAAAAGCATTCAAAGCCCGCAAAGAGGGTTTGGAAGGCGACGAATTAACCGAACGCCTAAAAGGCTTGGTCGCAATTAATATGGCTGCATTCTTTTTATCGGCAATCGGTCTGCTTGTCGTGGTCGTGGGGACGCTACTTTAAGCCTTCATTGTCACCGCATGGATTGCACGGCGGATCATTGTCAGGTTTTCCGGTTCGGAAAAACTGTGGTTTGCGCCTTTTACCAAAGTTAGACGAGCATCATCGCCACTGACATGACCCAGCAGCTTTAAAGCAACACTAATGTCAACATCCGCATCAGCGGTACCATGTAAAAAACGTACAGGAAACGGCAGGCTCAATGGCGCACGTAACACCAACTGATTGCGCCCATCTTCGATTAATTTCTTGGTGATGATATAAGGTTCATCCGAATAATCACTTTCCAACACCAGTTGACCATCGATCAAGATCGTATTTTTCTGATCTTCCGAAAAGCCACCCCACATGCTGTCTTCGGTAAAATCCGGTGCGGCAGCAATCCCCACAAGCCCCGCGATTTTTTGCGGGATGCGTATGGCCATCAACAACGCAATCCAGCCCCCCATCGAAGAGCCAACCAGTATTTGTGGCCCTACGGTCAAATGTTCAATAACCTCTTGTGCGTCATCCGCCCATGCGCCGATGCACCCATCTTCAAACCTACCTAATGATTGTCCGTGACCTGAATAATCAAACCGCAAAAAAGCACGGCCCTTTTCACGGGCCCACGCCTCTAGATATGTGGCTTTGGTACCTTCCATATCCGACATGAAACCACCCAAGAACACAACACTTGGGCCTGAGCCTTTGATCTTGTGATAGGCAATATTACGCCCTTGTGAAGTTTTGAAAAAATCGGGTTTTGGCATTAGTTGCTCCACGGGGTTAGGAATGAATTTGGGTACATTCCTAAACTAGTTTTGCAGTTAATCCAGCGCAACTTCTGATGCGGCCACAACTCCGGCACCTTGCATGCCTATAGCCGCCATGAATGTTGCATGTACCATATCACTTGGCACCACAGTATCCAGAAACGTCAGATTTGCCGCGGCACAAGCATCATGGGCCACAGTCACCTGATAACCAAAGTCCGTTGCCGCCCGTGTGGTAGCCGCCACACAATTGTTGGTCATTGCACCGACAATCACAAGACGTGAAATATCCAAATCCTGTAAAATGGATGTCAATACAGTGTCTCTGAATGCATTTGCATAATTCTTTTTCACAACATGCTCGCCTGCCTTAGGCATGACACGATCTGCAATTTTTTCACCTACACTACCCGGAATAAAAAATGGAGGGTTTGGTCGAACCATTATGTGTTGAATATGAATAACGGGCGCATACGCATCACGAAACTTAGCGATCAAAGCTGCTGCATTGTCCGCCGCCGCCTCCATAGCGGGCAAAGCAAAGGCCCCATCTGCAAAATAATCATTTTGTATGTCAATCACGATCAACGCTGTCTTAGTCATTTTGAAGTCTCCTTTTTTTATAAGTCTCTAGACAGATTACCCCAAAGTTGACAATCCCAATAGTACCCGATCAGCTATTCTGTAGGGTATGATAACACCAATGCCTTTCTCAAGGCATTTCATAAGATGCCAAGCCTTACCCCCCAGCGCATATCGGGGCGACGAATACCGTTAAAACACGTTTTTGCATGTTGACTTTTACCGCCTCAGAACTCATTTAATATCCATACCGCAACCGGGCGTTTCGTAGGCGCCAAAATGACGAGGAATACAGCTAAATGGCTGACATCACCCTTACCCTACCCGACGGCAATCAACGTAGCTATCTTGCAGGCATAACCGGCCTTGAGGTTGCCAAAGATATTTCCACATCACTGGGCAAAAAAGCCATTAGTTGCAGTGTGAACGGTGAACACCGCGACCTGTCACGCACAATACATGCCGATGCAAGCTTTGCCATTCATACCATGCAGGACGAAATCCAAGCACTGGAACTCATACGCCACGACTGTGCCCATATCATGGCGCGTGCAGTGCAAGAAATATGGCCTGACGTGAAAGTCACTATCGGCCCAGTGATTGATAACGGCTGGTATTACGATTTTGACCGCACAGAGCCATTTTCATCAGAAGACCTTGCAATCATTGAAAAGAAAATGCGTGAGATCATCAACAAACGTGATCTGGTGCGTACTGAAACATGGGATCGCGCACGGGCTATCAAGTTTTATGAAGACAACAATGAGCCCTATAAAGTCGAGCTGATCAACATGATCCCCGAAGGTGAAGACCTGCGGATGTATTGGCATGGTGACTGGCAGGATCTGTGCCGTGGGCCACATTTGGTGCATACTGGGCAAGTGCCCGCCGACAGTTTCAAACTGATGTCTGTGGCCGGTGCCTATTGGCGTGGCGACAGCAACAATCAGATGTTGCAACGCATCTACGGTGTCGCATTCAAGAACAAAGAAGACTTGAAAGCGCATCTATACATGCTGGAACAGGCCGCCCTGCGGGATCACCGCAAACTGGGCCGTGAAATGGATTTGTTCCATATCCAAGAAGAGGCCCCGGGCATGGTGTTCTGGCACCCCAACGGCTGGATTTTATACCGTGTTTTGCAGGACTATATGCGTCGCCGCCAGATCGGGGATGGATATCTAGAGATCAACACACCACAGATTGTCGACCGCAAATTGTGGGAAGCGTCCGGCCACTGGGAAAAATACCGCGAAAACATGTTCATTACTGAAATCGACGAAGAACATGCCAATGAAAAGCGGGTCAATGCGTTAAAGCCAATGAACTGTCCATGCCATGTTCAGGTCTACAATCAGGGCCTGAAAAGCTACCGCGATTTGCCGATGCGACTGGCCGAATTTGGCTCGTGCCACCGTTATGAAAGTTCCGGTTCCATGCATGGATTAATGCGGGTGCGCGGCTTTACCCAAGATGACGCACATATCTTTTGTACAGAAGATCAAATCGCTTCTGAAACCAAGAAGTTTATTGAACTTTTATCAAGCGTTTACAAAGATTTAGGATTTGAACAGTTCGATATTAAATTTTCGACCCGACCCGATATTCGCGCAGGTTCCGACGCGGTTTGGGATAAGGCTGAAGAGGCCCTAGAAGACGCCATCAAGAAGCTGGGTTTACCCTATGAAATTGATGAAGGCGAAGGGGCGTTTTACGGACCTAAACTGGACTTTAAACTGACCGATGCGATCGGTCGTGAATGGCAGCTTGGAACACTGCAGGCTGACTTTGTTCTGCCCGAACGACTGGAAGCGGAATATGTCGGTGAAGACGGTGCCAAGCATACGCCCGTCATGATGCACCGTGCGACCCTTGGTTCATTTGAACGCTTCCTTGGCGTGCTGATCGAAAACTATGCGGGCAGGTTCCCGTTGTGGTTGGCCCCGCGTCAAGTTGTTGTGGCCTCTATCGTGTCGGATGCAAATGAATATGTTGCTGAAACCGTTGCCAAACTAAAAGCAGCAGGCATCCGTGCCGAGGCCGATTTGCGCAATGAGAAGATCAATTACAAAGTGCGCGAACATTCCATGGGTAAGGTTCCGGTGATTTTGGCCGTTGGTATGCGCGAGGTTGAAGAGGACACGGTTTCCGTACGTCGTTTGGGCGATAAACGGACATCTGTACAAGGTTTGGACGACGTGATTGCAGAGCTGACAACGGAAGCCACACCGCCTGATTTACGCTAAAATCCGGTGTATGATCGGCGCGCACAACCCGTGCACCGCGCGTATGACACATGTCGGACTTTGGATATTCGGACGATAAAGACGGTTTAGGGGTCAAAATACCCCCAAACCGTTGCATAAAATCCTACATATTTCCGCAGGCACGCCTAAATTCTGACAAAATGCCGCGCCAGCGTGCTGATATAACGACCTGCGTAAACGCGGGCACACCTGAAAGAGCAGACCAATGGCAGTGAAAAGCAATCTTCCGCTGAACGGCCCATCTGCGCGCGCACCCCTTGGCTGGGGTGAGGGCAGATCAGATACGGTTTCGGCAAAATCCAATCGCAAGATCAATTCCGGTATTAAAGCAAAGCATAAAAAACAAACGCGGCGAAGTAAGCAATCAAAAATTCTCGACGGCTTTAAGACCTTGTACGGTTAGGTGAAAGCCTACTACCACCTAGCCATCCATATCAATTGGCGGATGTGACAACAATTTATCGATCTTAGTCAATGCGGCCCCGAGCAAATCTTGTGGGATATTGCAATTCACCGAGATCCGAACAGCATGTGGAACCGGCATATTATTCAGTGCAAATTCATCTGCGGCCCGCACTACGATATTTTTGCGTTCGCACGCACTGGCAAAGGATGATGCACGCCAGCCGCGTGGCAAGCGAAGCCAGATAAACGGCACATCACGGCGCCATGTAATATCCCATTTTCCCATTAAATTAACGGTAAACTCCACCCGTTGGCTGACCCTTTCCAACACACGCGCCCTGATGTTTGCAGCATCGCCTGAAGCCAACAGTTCCTCTGCAATGTCCACAACCGCCCGTGAAACACCAAAACTTGCCGTTTGCATCAAACGCGAGGCCGTTGCAAACTTTTCATCTGGGCACAGCAAATACCCAAACCGCAGCCCTGCAGAAATCGATTTGGATATAGAAGACAGATACCATGCACGTTCAGGGCAGATATTGGTAAAGCTTGGAGTTCCAGCGGGGCCGATCCCCCAACAATCATCTTCGATTATTTGGAAATCATACCGTCTGGCCAATGCAGCTATGGCAATGCGCCGATCAAGCGGCATTTCCCCTGTTGTAGGATTTAAAACATTTGCAGATGTGAAAAGTGCCTTGAACGGTTTACGCTTATAGGCTTGTTCAAGCATTTCGGGAATAACACCATATTGATCAGTTTCTATCCCCACCAGTTCCGCACGCTGGCTTTGCACTGCATAACGGATACCGGGGTAAGTTAGTGCGTCAATAGCAATCAGCCCGACACCGTCCGCCAACACCGATGCGGTCGCCAAAAGAATTGCGTTTTGCCCGCCATTGGTAACAATCAGTTTTTCGGGGTTTGCTTCAATATTGGAATACTGCATCCATTGCACCAAATGCGAATAGATCGAATGACGTCCTTCGCGTTCAGGGTAATCCAGATACTGATCAACCTTGGTTTCTGCCACGCGGATCATAGCGCGTTTAATTGCGGTGGCCTGCCCTACGTTTGTCGTATTGGTATTGCGCAAATTGATCTGTTGTTCTTGGATGATATCATAATGACTATCAATTTCAGGCAGATCCGTATTTGCTGCGGCCACAAAAGTTCCACGCCCTACTGTTGCCTGCAACAATCCTTCGGCAATACCATCTTGATAGGCCCGCGCAACTGTTCCCGGCGTGACCTGAATTTCCCATGCAAGTTCGCGTACCGGCGGCAGCTTATCTCCGGATTTCAATATACCCTTGGAAATGTCGACCCTAAGGGCTGCGACAACCGCCTTATACTTGGGCCCGTCGAAATCGGACAGAGATGGTCGCCAAATTGTACCCATTACAATATTCCTATAGCGTTACAATGCGAATCTTTGTATCACACAAATGCAAGTACAATAAAAATTGTACCCACACAAACAGAAAGTAAGGAAAATGGCTTATACACACACACAAACCGCTAAAATTGCATTGAACCTTGGAAAACGGCAACAGTTCCCACTGGTATCCCAATGGGCAATTCAACTGGCGAATACGATTGTGATGTGGAATGACCGATACAAATCACGCCGTCCCTTACGTACAATGTCATACGCACAACTTGCTGACATTGGGGTGACGCCGAAACAGGCCAAGTTTGAAGCCCGCAAACCGTTCTGGCGCGCCTAAAACAATTTGCGCAGGTCTACAGATTACCTGCGCAAGCGCTCGCCTTTAGGATCACAGGCGGGCGCATCTGATTATTGGGTGTTATATTGTTTATGGCGCTTTGCCGCCCGGCTGATCACATCCCAATCCAGATCAAACCCAAGGCCCGCTTTGGCATCAAGCGACAATTTGCCGTTTTGCGGTGCAATATCCGGTGCTGACACGACGTTATCTTGCAACAACTGCCACATAATCTGGTTTCCATCATCCAAGTTCGGGATTGCCCTTGCAACGTGATGTTCAGCACATGTTGTGATCCCCGTTGTCATCGATGAATGAATACAAATCTTTTTGCCTGCAGCCTCTACAATGCCGGCAGCCTGTATCATTGCCCGCAAACCGCCAATTTCACGCGGGCCCACGGCAATCATATCGCCTGCCCCGGTCGCACAGGCACGGTACACCTCTTCCAATGTGAACACTGATTGATCAACCCCAAGGGCGATATCGGATCGTTTGGTTAATGCAGCCAAGGCAGGCAGAGACGTGCTTTTTGTTGGTTGTTCGATATATTCTACATCCAGATCGCGCATTTTATTCATCATACCAAGCGCATGTTCAGGATCCCATCCTTCATTCGCGTCCAGTCGCAACCGTGCATCACCAATTGCCCCACGTATGGCCCGAACCGCTTCAAGATCGTAATCTCGACCAATACCGACTTTCAGGTAAATGACCTGTTCGCCCAATGCCACTGCATATTTTGCATCTGCAACCAAAGCATCAATGGTTTCGCCCTGTAGAAAATAGAAATACCCGACTTCCGTACGCCGTTGACCACCCAGCAAGTCCCAAACGGGGCGCCCTAAAATCTTACCCTGCAAGTCAAGGCATGCCATTTCAAGGCCGCAAAACAATTGGTTCGCAAAGCGTGGCATATTCCCGCCAAAGGTCAGAAAGTTGGTGCGGTACGCTTCATCGCGACACTTTGCATAGTCGAAAACCGAGCGCGATATGAAATGACGTGACAGTTTATTCAAAATCAGTACCTGCGCATCCGCATCGGGCGCCGTAGTCGTTTCACCATAACCGATGGTGCCGTCTTCTGCTTCTACCGCGATCAGGTTCACGGTAAAAGCATCTTCGACACCTTGGCTCCAGATATACGGCTTTTTAAGCGGTAATCGCAGTGGGGTAACCGTTATGGATTTCACTTGCATTTGTCGCTCCTGCATCAGGCCCTTAGACGCGTTCCCTTGGGATCAAAAGCGGGTTCATCCAGCATGACCGCGCGATGTGGTTTGCCAAGAATCGCTACATCAAATTCGGCACCCGCAACGGCGTGTTCCGTTTTGATAAAACACAAGGCCACCGATTTTTCGACGCTAAACCCATAAGCGCCGGAACTGACACGACCTACAGGCGTACCATCAGGTAAAAAGATCGGTTCGCCGCCTGATGCGTCCGCATTATCAACATCCACCACCAGACTGACCAACATTTCACGCGGCGGCAAGTCTTTGATTTTTGCGTAAGCCTCTTTGCCCAAAAATTCCGGCTTGTCCATTTTGATCAGGCGATCCAGCCCGACTTCCTGCGGCCAGTATTCCGGGGAATATTCACGCGACCAGCTACCGTAGCCTTTTTCAATCCGCAAAGATCCTAAGGAGCGCCCACCGACGGGACGCACACCCAGATCTGCACCGGTTTCAAACAGTGCCTCGTATAACTTCAATTGATTTTCAGTTGGTACGTAAACTTCCCAGCCCAGATCACCAGTGAAGGACACGCGAATGCCAATAGCTTCGATCCCTGCGATGGTGATTTGTTTGGAACGCATGAACTTCCAGTTGTCATTGGATAGATCGGTTTGTGTCAGACGGGACAACAATTCACGCGATTTCGGGCCGGCGATATTAAAGCCGCAATAGGCTTCGGTCATGCTTTCAAAGCTGACCGTGTCGGGACGTTCGACCGCATTGAAATAGCGTTGGTGATAGCGTTCCGCTATGCCGGAACCCACCATGAAGAAATGATCGTCGGCAAGTTTAGTGACAGTGAAATCACCTGCGATACCGCCACGCACACCCAAAAGTGGCGTTAGACATGAACGACCAACTTCTTTCGGGATATGGTTGGCGATGATTTTATCCAGCCATGCAGCGGAACCTGCGCCCTTAATTTCGTATTTACCGAAGTTGGACACATCAATCACACCAACATCGCGGCGCAATGCGCGGCATTCGTCACCAACAGGCTCAAACCAGTCCTGACGGGTGAACCCGTAGCTTTCCTTACCTTCTACCCCCTCACCTGCAAACCAAAGCGGATGTTCCCACCCATAGTTCAGGCCAAAAACTGCACCCATTGATTTTTGCTTTTCAAACACAGGTCGCAGACGGATATTGCGGCCCGCATTGCGTTCTTCAAACGGGTAGTGGATAGCAAATCGCTTGGAATATTGGTCGGCCACTTTTTCTTTCGTGAATTTTTTGTCGGCCCAGTGGCCAAAACGAGCAATATCCCACGGGAACATATCAAATTCCGGCTCTCCTTCAACAATCCATTGTGCAGTCATCAACCCCAAACCGCCTGATTGTGAAAAGCCCGGAATAATACCGCAACAGGTGAAATAATTTTGCAACTCAGGCACAGGGCCATAAAGCGCAGAACTATCAGGCGACCAGATCATAGGGCCGTTGATCACCCGCTTGATGCCCGCATCCGCCGCCACCGGTACACGGTCCATCGCACGCATCACATTGTCCATGATCCGGTCCAGATCATCTGCGAACAATTCATGACCAAAGCCTTGTGGTGTACCTTCTTCAGCCCAGAATTTCAAGTTCTTTTCATAGGCGCCGATCAACAATCCTTGGCCTTCTTGGCGCATATAATATTCGCCATCACGATCTGCAACCGAAGCCAGACGAAAATCCAGCGCTTCAATTTCAGGAATGGCTTCAGTGACGAAATACTGATGTTCAGTTGGTTGCAACGGCATTTTAAAGCCAGCCATCGCAGCAACTTCACGGGCCCATAGGCCCGCAGCATTTACAACCCACTGGGTATGAATATTACCCTTTTCGGTTTCGACAATCCAACTGCCGTCAGGCTGCTGAACCGTGCCCGTCACAGGTGTGAATCGGTGAATTTCCGCCCCCATCTGACGCGCGCCCTGCGCATAGGCCATGGTTACGCCTGACGGGTCAACATTACCGCCATCGGGTTCATACATGACACAACGAATGCCGTCAAAATTGATCAACGGATTCTTTTTCAGAGCCTCTTCAACCGTTAGTTCATAGAAATCCACGCCGAAATATTTTGCCTTAGCTGCCTGAATGCGCAATTGATGTTCGCGTTCTTCGGTTTGCGCCAGATAAAGTGAGCCGGGCTGAAAAATCCCGCAGCCCTGCCCGGTTTCCCTTTCCAATTCCTTGTAAAGGTTCATGGTGTAATATTGCAGTTTCGAGATGTTGTTATTGTCGTGAAGCCCGTGCAGACCTGCGGCTGCGTGCCATGTAGACCCCGAGGTCAGTTCATCGCGCTCCAGCAGAACTACATCCGTCCAACCCAGTTTTGCCAGGTGATATAAGATAGAACACCCGACAAGGCCGCCCCCGATAACTACCGCTTGTGCGTGTGTCTTCATGATTTTATTCCTCTCGCCCATAGGAAATTAAAATTTCATGCAGCTCGTCAGCCTTTGACGAACCCATCTCAAGTGCGAAAATATAGGCGTGCGTCAGGTAAAAACAGCCTGCATCGACATTTTTTGTGTCAATACACGACAAACCTGCCTTGCGATAAAGGCTTATAAGCTGTTCGTGATCATTCTGCTCATGCGCCAGCAATAAAGCAGCATCAAGGGCATTATAATTCACTCTGCAGCGACCTGACGGCCCGTGACGATCTGATTTGCGACCCATTCGTGGAACATATGAGTTGGGCTGTCCATAACAGGTGCGAATTTTCCGCCATCAAAGAACACCCCATGACGGCCTTTTTGCATACCTTCAACAACGAAAACATCCTCTGCAAAAACACCTTTCCATTGCACCGCGTTTTTGTCGCGCAAATCTGAATATCCATCGCCAAGAGCCGTATCGTTTGCATAAAATATTTCAATATGCTCAACCGTTTGCTCTTTGGATTTCGGTTCAAGAATAATTGCAAATGTATGATCGCGCTGAACGCCCAGCAAAACATTGGGATAGATCGCCACATATTCACCGCCCGTGTCCCATTTTTCAGACAGATTTGCAAAATCCGGGAATGTTTGGTCGTTTTCACCCTTTAACTGGCGGTACACAAGCGTGCCTTGTCCCGAATATTTATTACGTTCTTCCAAATGATAATGGTCTTCCAGACGTGAATAACTGTTCAACCCGGGATGCACCCAAGGCAAATGATAGCTTTCGCAGTAGTTTTCGACCGCCAGCTTCCAATTGCATTTGACATCAAGCTTTAAAGAACTGTCATCTCCGCTGTGATGCATCGGTTGATCAAAATCCTTCCACCGCGATAGCAAATCTGCATGCGCTTCTTCAAACGGTGCGGCCTTACCAGATACATTGGCAAAAACCACGCCCATATAAATGTGACTGCGAATTTCAATCAGACCAAGTTCATTGCGCTTGATATCTTCATGGATATTCACGCCTGGTCCACCTGCGTGCGGAGTAGAGCGAAGCGCACCGTCCAAACCATAACACCATGAATGATAAGGGCAGCGGATGGTGCCACGAATATTGCCTTTTTCCTGAACCAGAATCATACCGCGATGGCGGCAAGTATTTTGGAAAACTTTCACAACACCGTCTTGATCGCGCAAAATCAACAGTGGCATACCCAGAAAATCAACGGGCATTGCATCACCTGTTTCAGGCACATCCTTGGCAAAGCCGACGCCCGCCCAATTGTTGAACAGAACCGCTTCACGTTCCTCTTCGAAGACCGCATCATCAATATAATGCGCATTCGGTAGGCCGCGTGCGGTATTCACCGGCTTGGTCACTTCAGATAAATCAAATCCATTAGACTCAGTCATGACATAACTCCCTTTTGGTGAGCATTTTTCATCCTATTGCGAACTGCGCAATGCTGAAATAATTCGCTATCAGATGAATTAAATTCACTCAAGATGTGCGAGCAACCATGTACTGAAATTATGCACTTCCGGCCGCAATTCGGCGCCGTTCCTAAAAACCAGATAAAACGCGCCGGGAGCTTCACTTGCAAACGTGGAAAACGGGACAAGCTTTCCACTATCCAGCAAGGGCTGTGCCAATCTTTTCCAACCCAAAACGATACCGACACCGTCTTGGGCCAATTGCAAAGCAATCGTGTGATTGTTCACCCGTTGGCGGGTCATGATAGGCCCAGTGTAACCTAATGAACCGAACCAGTTGGGCCAGTTTGTCCAGTTGGTTTCAGCGGCATCCATATGGATCAATGGAGCCTGTGCCAATGCGCCCAGATCATCACAAGACTTTGGCGAAAAAGAAGGGCTGCACAAGGGAATTAGCGTGTCCCCGAATAGCTTTACGGCTTCTTCTTTGGGTGGCTCTACGGCATATTCTATGACCAAATCAAGCTGTAGGGGACGTGAAAAGGGCCGATCCCGCACATTTTGACTGACCGTTATGTCCCCATGTGACCGCCAAAACCGGGTGACACGCGGCGTCAACCATAGCGATGATACCGCAGTGGTGGCCCCGATGGTCAATTGCGGTGCCGTATGCCTTGTACGCAATTGCCCCACAACAATTGACAGGTTTGAAAAACTTGCGGTCAGGGTTTCCATCAGATCCTGACCTTCGGATGTTAGCTGAACCAGACGATGGCCGCGTTCGAATAGACGAAAACCCAAGTCTTGTTCCAGTGATTTCACTTGATGGCTAATCGCACTGGTTGTCACGTTCAGTTCCGCCGCAGCAGCCTTGAACGAACCGCGTCTGGCCGCACATTCAAAAGTCGCAAGCATTTTCAGCGATGGAAGATCATAATGTCGTTGGGCCATAATATGCCTTATGATGATTTAATTTCACCCAAGAAGGCACGGAAAACAAATTTATGCAACACTGACGACAACCGAACACGCAGGATATTCACCTCTGACAACCGCTTTGCGCTTGACCTAACGGATGCTGCACGGCATCTGACAATTATGTTAATCTATAAAATATTTCGTGCTGATGAATGGGCTACGTTTCACAAGACCGGTGAAACGTTGGGTGCGCCTGTTGACCTACACGATAGCTTCATCCATTTTTCAACCGCAACACAGGTGGCAGAAACCGCTGCAAAGCATTTTGCGGGCGCAGCCGGGTTGATGCTGCTGGCCTGTGATGCGGATCAATTTGGCGACAACCTGAAATGGGAGGTTTCGCGCGGTGACGACTTGTTCCCACATCTTTTCAACAGTTTGAATATGACCGATATCATATGGGCCAAACCGTTGCCTTGCATTGACGGGCAGCATCAATTCCCGAAGGATATGTCATGCGCATAATCGAAAAGATCGGACTGTCCGTAGTTAACAAAATGGATCCCGAACAGGGCCATAAACTGGCAATCAAATCACTGAATATGGGGCTGCTTGGTGGCAAAGGCCCTTATACATCGCCACGGTTGCATAGCACTTTGGCGGGACTTGATCTGCCCAATCCCATCGGTCTAGCGGCCGGTTTTGACAAAAACGCCCAAGTGATCGCCCCCCTGTTGAGAACAGGATTTGGCTTTATCGAAGTGGGTGCGGCCACGCCAAAACCACAGGACGGTAATCCAAAACCACGCCTGTTCCGCCTGACAGAAGACCGCGCGTCAATCAACCGGTTCGGATTCAACAATGACGGGATGCGGGTGATTGCAAACCGTCTGTCGCAACGGCCTGATACGGGCATTGTGGGCCTGAACCTCGGGGCCAATAAAACCAGTTCACACCGCGCCATAGATTATGTCAAAGTGTTAGAAGTTTGCGGGCCATATGTGGATTTTGCCACGATCAATGTGTCATCGCCGAACACCGAAAAATTGCGTGACCTGCAAGGCCGCAGCGCCCTGACCGCTTTGGTTGCGGGTGTGATGGAAACCCGTGAACAACTGGATAAACGCATACCGATCTTTTTGAAAGTTGCCCCTGATCTGACACCAACTGATATTGAAGACATTTCCTATATCGCACGCATGTTGCGGATTGATGCGGTTATCGCCACCAATACCACCATTACCCGTGATGGGCTGATCAGCGAACACAGGAATGAGACAGGTGGCCTGTCCGGTGCGCCGCTGTTTGAGATGTCGACACAAGTCTTGGCGCAATTTTCCGCATCGTTAGAGGGTGAAGTACCTTTAATCGGAGTCGGCGGCATATCATCGGCAGAACAGGCTTATACCAAGATCAAGGCAGGTGCATCTGCGGTGCAACTATACACAGCACTTGTTTATGACGGTTTTTCATTGGTCAACAAAATAGCACGCGGTTTGGATAAGCTGTTGGAACAAGACGGGTATAAGCACGTTTCACAGGCTATTGGCGTTGAAAGGGATATATATCTATGACAAATCCAACTATTTGGCATAATCCAAGGTGTTCAAAATCACGCCAGACTTTGCAATTGTTAAAGGACAATGGTTATGATCCTGTCGTGGTGGATTATGTCAACAGCACCCCGACCAAGGCCGAAATCATTGCAACACTTGATCTGTTGGGAATTGAACCTGTCGCCTTGATACGCACGGGTGACGCACGTTTCAAGGAAGCCGGTTTAAGCAAAGACAGCACAGATGATGCATTGATCGACGTGATGCAGGAACACCCCATTCTGATCGAACGCCCCGTGGTCATCCATAACGGAAAAGCCGCCCTTGGCCGACCACCCGAAGCGGTTCTTGATATTCTTTAAGCACGTTCTATGGATGCTTCCAGGCCGGGGTATTTCCACCCCAATGTCACCCCGCGTGCAATGAAAAACAAGATCATGCTGGCCCATAGCCCGTGATTGCCGAATGGTCCCAGAAATGCCCATAAACTTGCGACATAAACGATAACCGAGACCAGCATCATATTGCGCATATCCCCACTTCGTGTTGCACCGATAAAAATGCCATCCAGCATCCAGCAGGCAACGCCTGTAATGGGTGCCAGAACCATCCATGGCAAATATTGTCTGGCTTCCATGCGCACGTCAGGCGCTGTAGCCATTACATCAATGATCCATCCGCCCCAAACAGCAAATGCAACGGTCATGACGATCACGCTGGCAACACCCCAAAAGCTGGTCAGATATACACTGCGCCGAAAGACCCGCCGATTATTTGCGCCCAATGCTTGCCCGATCAGAGCTTCTGCAGCGTAGGCAAATCCGTCCATCGCGTATGCCGTGATATACATAAATTGCAACAGCACCTGATTGGCTGCCAGCGTAGTATCACCAAAGCGCGCACCCAGAAACAGGAATGATGTAAAGGCGGCCTGCAATAGAACCGAGCGTATCATAATGTCACCATTGACCACCGCCATACGGCGCAACCTTATGCGATCAAAGATTTGCACCCAATTACGCCAAAGCCCACCCGCAAAACCGAACCGTGCAAGCCACAGGCCCAAGCCTAGCCCAGTCCATTCTGCAAGGAACGTCGCAATAGCCACGCCCTCTACCCCCCAGTGAAACGTCAACACAAACAACAGATCCAAAAAAATGTTCAGCCCATTCATCCAAAGCTGCAAAACCAGAACCGCACGCGTGCGTTCATGTGCGATCAGCCAGCCTGTGATACCGTACAAGGCGATGGCGGCAGGGGCGGAAAAGACACGGATTTGCAGATAGGTTTTAGCCAGTGTTTCCACTTCGTTTGAGGCCGGCGCCAATTTGAAAGCGGCCCAGAACAGCGGGATTTGCAGTAATATGATTACAACGCCTGCCCCAATGCCAATCATCAAAGAGCGTGATAACAGGGCTGCAGTTTCACCCGCGTCTTTCGCCCCAATGGCTTGTGCAGTTAATCCTGTCGTGCCCATACGCAAAAAGCCAAAAATCCAATAGAGGCTTGAAAGGATAATTGCACCTACGCCAACCGCACCGATAGGGGCTGCTGCACCCAATTGCCCGATAACGCCTGTGTCGACCGCGCCCAAAATTGGCACAGTTGCGTTTGATAGAACGATTGGAAAGGCAATACCCAATACGCGTTTATGGGTTAGGCTTTCAGCCATCTTTGGACGGCATCAGGAAATGGCCTGTTGCCTGCGCGACGAGCTTGCTGCGGTTATCCTGCCATGCTTCCACATGAACAGAAGCATAACGCCGTCCTGAACGGTTGATCCTTGCACGGGCATAAACATCGCGCGGATGCCCCACGCTTAAATAGTCAGTGGTAAAATCAATGGTCTTGGGGAAAGTCGGTATTGGAAGTGCCGCTATTTCAGCCCCACTTAATCGTTCCATTTCTATCTTTGCCCAAATATCAGCCCATGCCAGTTCAATAATTGCTGCGGTTTCAAGAAATGCGGCCGTCGCACCACCATGTATCGCAGGTACAGCAGGGTTGCCGATCAGCATATCGGAATAGGCCATTGTCGCAGTTAATTCGTCCCCGCGCCGATCAAAGCTAATGCCCATAAACCCGATATACGGCACGGCTTTCACAAGACGCAGCAAAGCGCCATCACGACGTTCCTTGATCACCTGCATCGGTTCCGGTTTTGCCCGCATCACGCCCGCCCTTTGGTTTTGTGCTTGAATGAAAACGCACCTGTTGCCGTCGCGACCGGTTCGTCTTTCATTTCCCCTGCCCATGCAGTCACCCGCACGAATGCCACGTTTCGGGTAACATGAAAACAATGGGACTCAGCCGATATGCGTTCTTCAGGTTTTGCAGGACGCATATAATCAATCCGCAAATCCAGCGTGACAGATGCGCCTGCGTTTTCAGGGTGCATAAACACGGATGCCCCACCACAACTATCCATCAGGGCCGATACCGCCCCACCATGGATCACCCCGGTCGCGGGATCGCCAATCAACCGCGCATCATATGGCATCGACATGACCGCGCGTGCATCCTCAAGCAAATCCATGCGCATACTCAATGCTTTACAATGCGGCAAAGCAGTAGCGAAATGTTGTGCCATATTTTTTGATGAATGCGTCATATAACCTCGGTAAATATAAATCGGGCGCGAACCCCACCTGACCACTATTTCCTTTGTCGAAATTTTCGCAAGCCCTAATTATCACTTATGACGCTAACCGCTTATGGTAAGCATCCTGTAAAACTTGAAAAATTATATAAATCCAATAAACTCCGTCCAATTATGGAGTTCTAATGAACGATCAAGATAAACTGACACTCAAAGAAATGTGCGCAAAGTTCGATGTAACGCCGCGTACATTGCGTTATTATGAGTATATCGAGCTTCTTCAACCGGATAAACAGGGGCGTACGCGCCTGTTTGGCATCAAGGAAATCGCGCGTTTGGAATTGATCTTGCGGGGCCGCCGGTTTGGGTTTTCCTTAGAGGAAATTCGCCAATGGCTTGAACTTTACAATCAAGATCCAAACAATAAAACACAAATGGAAGCTTGGCTTGAACTGTCCGAAAATCAGATCAAAGAGCTTGAATACAGAAAACTCCAACTTGAAGAAACAATTCAAGAACTAAATGACTTGCGCAAGCAGACAAAAACCATTCTAAACAAATGACGTGACGTAAATGGGAATAGCCCTGCGCAACTTCTTGATGGGGCAATCTAACTTACATAGATATCTGCCATCAATAAACGGATAGCCAATAATGGATGCAGTAATAACAATTCGCCAAATGTGCGATTTATTTCAAGTCACCGCACGAACGCTGCGTTTCTATGAAGATAAAGAACTGATCACACCAATCCGTGAGGGTCAGAAACGGCTTTATACCAAGCGCGAACAGGCGCGGGTAAAACTGATCTTGCGCGGCAAGCGTTTTGGATTTTCACTGGAACAAATCCGCGAATTGCTGGATCTTTATTATCTGGGCGATCAGCAAAAAACTCAAATCCAACGCACCTATGATCTGGCCCAACTACGCCTTACTGAAATGGTATCGCAACGTGCGGAGCTTGATGAAGCGATTGTCGAGCTGAAAGAGCGCCTACAAGCAGGCGCCGAATGGCTTGAAAAATCAGAAGATCGACAAAGTCTGAAAGCCTAAGTTTAAAACCTGTATTCAAATCTTTCGATATCGTCTGCGAATGCTGCATGTACGATATTCCGACTATCTACATCATAATAATCCGCATAATCACTATCCCTTTCGGATCGATTATCATGCGGTAAATCTGCAAGTTTGATGCCCAGATTTCCCCCAAGTCGACCTACATCTTCAGGCAAATGTTCCATCCGCAGGTACATATCACACCGCTCAATTCCATCCCGATCAGATACGTAATTTCGCGCTGCATCATTACGCAGACTGCGTTGAATGGCAGGATCAGCCAGAAAATCCGTAAAGCTGTTGTTCTTAGCAATTTCAACGGCAGGATGATCGAATTTCTGCATCTTGAGCCAATGATAATACGACACTACCCTGTCCCACGGGTTTCGTACAATCGTGAACACAAGATAACGTTCGATCTGTTCTTGCGTGACCAATCCGTAGATGTCCGTCAAGCGTGCGTGTTTCCACAAACGGCCCGACACTTGTGCATTCTTGATACGTTTGCGTCTATTTTTGGCTTTGGGTGTATCACCGATCAAAATATCATCCTTCATCGCCTTGGCTTCCAATGCCAGACTTAAAGATGTGCCGCCCGTTTTCGGGATGTGGACAAAGATAAATTTGCGGCCATGCGATATGATCATGTCCCGAAACTAGCGTGCAAACTGTACAGGCTCAACCACCGACTTAAAGCTGGTTAGACATCATATTTCAGGTTATAGTGCTTCACAACAATAAGACCGCAAAAGGTCAAACAGGTAAATGACTGCATTAGATAAATTCGAACGGCTGGAAAGCCTTGGACTTTGGAAGGAAAGTGAAACCTCTCAAAAGAAAGAGGTTATTGTGTCTTTTGGCAAGGCTAGCCTTGTGCTGTCAGATAACAAAGACACACCCCTGACCCATTGGGCACTTGGCGCAGTGGAAATACGTGTCACAGACAATGAACGGGTGATATATGCACCCGATAAAAATGGGTTTGAAACACTAGAGATCGCTGATCCCACAATGAACCGCGCAATCACGAAAGTGCGCAAATCCATTCGTAAACCGAAATCACATCGTGGCCGCATTCGCCTATTTTCAACAATATTGACCGCAACTTGCCTGTGCCTTTTGGCAGCTTTCTGGTTCCCGAATGCCTTGACCGACTACACCACGCAGATCGTCAGCAATGCCAAAGCCCGTGAAATCGGCGCGCGCTTGATGCCCCATATCAATCAATATGCAGGGCAACCTTGCCAGACATCAAACACTGATCCTGTGATCCGCAAACTGGAAAACCGCCTGATTGAAACAAGCGGCAATACCTTGTTCATTGCCGATCTTGGTGCACGTTATTCCACCCACCTTCCAGGTGGGATCATCCTGACAAACCGTGTCTTGCTTGAAGACTTTACGGGCCCGGAGGTTTTAGCGGGCTTCGTATTGATGGAACGCACGCTGCAAGATCACGACCCTGCTTTGCACGCTTTATTTGCAGAGGCAGGCCCGATTGCCACACTATCTTTTCTAGTTACAGGAAATATCAGCGATGCAACTTTAAGCACTTTTGCCAAAAACCAGATGACGAAACCATTGGCTTTACCGGACACGCAGACGTTGCTTGCATTATTTAAGACTGTTGATATTTCGAGCACACCGTTTGCCAATGCGCTTAACAATCAGGAATTGGCAGCAGATGATCCCATCAAAGGGCCGTTTAAACCCATTTTAACCGACCCGGAATGGCTGATCTTGCAATCAATTTGCGAAGGTTAAAACCAACCTGTCTATACATCCACCAGTTTGCCGGCTTCTAGCCGTACAATGCGGTCCATCCGTTTGGCCAGATCCAGATTATGGGTGGCAATCAGGGCGGACAGGCCCGTTTCACGCACCAGTTCCATCAAGGCATCAAACACTGTATCTGATGTGGCAGGGTCAAGATTACCTGTCGGTTCATCCGCCAACAGCAGCTTTGGCGCATTGGCCAGTGCCCGGCAAAACGCAACCCGCTGTTGTTCACCACCCGACAATTCCCCCGGGCGGTGGGTCATACGATCTTTCAGGCCGATTTTGCCCAGCAACATCTGTGCCCGTTCATGCGCATCCGCCTTTGACACACCGTTGGCCAGTTGCGGCAACACCACGTTTTCCGCAGCCGTGAATTCCTGCAACAAGTGATGAAACTGGTAGATAAATCCAACATCCTGACGGCGCGTGCGTGTGCGCCGCCGATCCGATTTTCCCGTTTGATCTTGTCCAGAAACCGCCACCTGACCACTATCGGGCGTATCCAGCAGGCCCGCGATATGCAGTAATGTGGATTTACCCGCGCCGGAAGGTGCAACCAAGGCGACAACTTCACCCGCTTTGATGGTGATGTTTGCATCCGACAACACAACCACTTCGTTTGGCTTGTCCGGATTATATGCCTTTGAAATACCCTTCAGGCTTAATACATCACTCATTGCGCAACGCCTCGACAGGGTTCAGGCGCGCCGCACGGCGTGCCGGAAAGATTGTGACCGTAAAAGACAGGAACAGCGATAAGGCTACCGCTTTCAAAACATCACCCAAGACCAGTTTGGCAGGCAAATTGGATAAAAGCCGCGTTTCCGGGTCCCACACCCCGCCACCTGCAATAGTATTTACAAGATCGAAAATCGGATCGATATAGATCGCAAACAGGCAGCCCAAGATCACGCCGATTATAGTGCCAACCACACCAATGGATGCCCCGCAAATAAAGAACACCCGCAAAACCGAGCCTTCGGTCAACCCCATCGTACGTAAAATACCTACATCGCGGGTTTTGTTCTTGACCAACATAATCAACCCCGAAACGATGTTCATCGTTGCCAATAAAACCAGAACCGACAAGATCACAAACATGATATTGTCCTCCATCTGCAAGGCATTCAGGAACGCACCGCTGGATTGCAACCATGTCCATGTCAGGCTGCGCGGGCCGGCCGCCAACATTAAATCACCGGCAATATCATTCACACGATCAGGGTCTGCCACCATCACCTCAAACTCATCGACCTGCCCTTCGCGGTTAAAGAATGATTGGGCTTCAGCCAGCGGCATATAAAGCCGCGTACTATCAATATCATAACGACCTACCTGAAAAATATAGACCACGTCATAGCTGTTTACGCGTGGACTGGTCCCAAAGGCGGTTTTCACGCCGTCGGGCGAAATCAGGGTAATCCTGTCGCCAATGCCCACTCCCAATGCGCGCGCAACGCCTGTGCCTATTGCCACACCATTATCGAAATCACCTATTGCACCATATGCTTCCTCTGGCTCGGCAATCAGGGTCAGGGTTTTCAAATCCTCCAGTGTTTCACCAAATACTTGAACCCCGGTATTTGCCCCGTTACCAGAGGCCATCACTTGTGATTTAACAATTGCTGCGACACGCACAACGCCAGCCACTTTTTTGATCTTTTCCGCTTTGGCTTCATAATCCGTAAACGTGCGCACCGTCACCCCTTGGGGGTCAACATGCGGCGATACATAGACCGAACTGTGCGCATTCGCGCCCAATATCGTATTAGTGAACTCAATTCGAAAGCCGGAACGCACGGCCAGTGTTGCAATCAGCGCAAACACCGCCAAAGCAATACCGATCAGCGAAATCCATGTCATAACACTAACACCACCTTCGCGGCGTTTGGCCTTGATGTAACGCCACGCGATCATCCACTCAAAGGCGGCAAAAGGTTTTGTTGTTCGATTGCTCATGCTTCAACCTGTCTTCGGGTATATTATACCCCAGCGTATATTTCCGTCAGTCTTTCCAACGCCTGTTCCGGCGGCAGCTCTTCACTTATACCTGTCTTGCGCGATGTCAATTCAACCACCCCGTTTTTCAAACCGCGCGGCCCTACGGTAATGCGCCACGGAATACCGATCAAATCCATCGTCGCAAACTTGCCGCCTGCACGTTCCTTGCGATCATCATAAATCGGATCAAGACCAAGTGCGGTGGCGGATTTATACAAAGCTTCACAAGCTGCATCCGCTTCATCGTCACCTTGTTTCAGGTTCACAATTCCTACCCCGAACGGCGTGACCCCTTCGGGCCAGATAATTCCGTTGTCATCATGGCTGGCTTCGATAATAGCCCCGATCAGGCGTGAAACGCCGATACCATGTGACCCCATATGAACCGGCACTTGTTTACCTTCGGAATTTACCACTTGTGCATTCATTGCATCCGAATATTTGGTGCCAAAGTAAAAAATCTGCCCCACTTCGATGCCGCGTGAAACTTTGCGGCGCACTTCGGGTACTTCATTAAATAGTGCCTCATCATGGGTTTCATCCGTACGGGCATAAGGTGCCGTCCATTCTTTCATAATACCCGCACACTGATCCCAGCTATCATAATCGACTTCGCGATCACCTAGCGTCAAATCAAGGATTTCACTGTCGTAGAACACTTCACTTTCGCCCGTATCAGCCAACACCAGAAATTCGTGCGTATCATCCCCGCCGATGGGGCCACTGTCGGCACGCATAGGAATGGCCTGCAATCCCATACGTTCATAGGTGCGCAAATAGCTGACAAGATGGCGGTTATACGCATGCATCGCGGCAGGTTTATCGATGTCGAAGTTATACCCATCCTTCATAAAAAATTCACGACCTCGCATCACACCAAAGCGCGGACGGCGTTCGTCGCGAAATTTCCACTGGATATGATATAGCGTCAACGGCAGGTCTTTGTAAGATTGCACATGAGAGCGGAAAATATCCGTGATCAACTCTTCGTTCGTAGGGCCGTACAACATGTCATGCCCGTGACGATCCTTGATGCGCAGCATCTCTTCACCGTAGTCATCATAACGTCCACTTTCCCGCCAAAGATCGGCCGATTGCAGTGTTGGCATCAGCATCGGATTATGGCCGGCACGGATTTGTTCCTCATGCACGATATTTTCAAGTTTGCGCAAAACCTTGAACCCCATCGGCAACCACGAATAAATACCGGAGGCGGCCTGTTTGATCATTCCCGCACGCAACATCAACCGGTGACTGACAATCTGCGCATCCGCAGGGTTTTCTTTCAGGATGGGCAAAAAGTAACGTGACATACGCATGGGTACGGAACTCCGATCTCGGGTTTTAATTCTTCAGACATCTCTATGGGAATTATGTACGAAGGGCAATTATGAAACGAGGGGGCATCCACCCATTATTCCACCCGCATTTTCGCTGATTTGCCCAGTGCTTTGGCCAGTGCCGCAAGGCGTTGTTCGACCACTTCGCCCATCAGCCCCGCACTTTGCTCATCAAGCACCAGTTCCAACTGATCACCTTTTATACGCAACTGGCCCATATGGGCTACATCGGGGCCACCTAGCATAGCACCAAGCCGCATCACACGGCCCAAAACTTCGGCCTGCGCCTGATCATGATCAGCCAAAAGGATATTCAGTTCATCCAGTTTATCAATCTGAGGTTTATTTTTATACCGATGGATCAATGCCACTGCCAGAAAAATGCGTTCTTGATGATCCAGCCCCACCAGATTGGCGCGTGTTGCATAGTCAAAACTGACTTCTGCACGGTAGTTTGGGTGTGCTTGCCATGTAACATCGTGTAGTAGACAAGCTGCCCAAATTAAACGTTTGCGGTCATCACTTTCTGAAGCAAACAATGGTAACACCCATGCGTATAAAGTCGTACCAAATTCCTTGAAACGCGCGTTAGAACGTTCAAAAAACTGGCAGGCTTCAATCAATGGATCGCGCCGCTGAATGCGCGGCTGCATTTTTTCGTATAAAACGCCTTCACGGATTCCAAAGGATGAAAACACGATTTGCTTGGGTTTTATTTTATCAAGCAGCCCCAATAAGACCTGTGCGACCATCGGCACATAGGCCAAACGGTCTGACGCCACCGCATCCATGGCTTCAATCTGGCCCGACTTAGCGCTGAGTATCCAATGTAAAAGCCCTTTGAAATCAGCCGCCGACATACCGTATTCATTCAAAACATCCAGCGGATAGGCCTTTAGTGCCATATCAAGGTTAGCTATGGCACGGATTGTACCACCAATCAAATACAAGGTATCCTGAGTTTCGAAATCAACCGTTAATTCCGCCAACTGCCCCTCTATTTCAGTAGCAAGAGCTGCCTCGTCACCTGCGAGTTTCTGTAATTGCAAGGGACCTAGGTTGGATGTTTTTGACACTTTGACAGCCCCGCCACCAATCTGCGCCAGTTCCATTGAAGAACCGCCCATATCGCAAACCAAACCACTGGCATACGGGCGGCAAAAGAATATGCCTTGCGCAGATAAAGCGCCTTCTTCTTCGCCCGTGACGATACGTAGACTAAGGTTTGTTTCCAGCAAAACATCATCACAAAAATCTGCGCCATCTTTTGCATTTCGAACCGCCGCCGTGGCCACCGTATGAATTTGGGCAGCCCCCATGCGCTCGGCAATTCCCACAAACCGCCTGATGGCGGCAAGCGCACGTTTACGCCCACCGGGGTGCAAAACACCGCTGGTCGCCAAGTCGCGCCCCAAACCGCAAACCACTTTTTCATTGAAAAACTGCAAAGGCGCGCGTTTCGTACCAAAGTAGACAACCAAACGTACCGAGTTTGACCCTACATCAATTACGGCCGTTTTTTCAGGCTCAACTATCATAGTCATGCGCCAGTTCAGGCACGTCCTTGGCCCCGACAGAACCGCGCCCTGAAAGCGACGGATGTTCCATAAAGAAGCGATGGCAGTCAAACTGCCGCTTACCGCCTGCCGTGTTCTTCAGATACGTGCCATCCGCTTGCAGCACCCATGAATTGCTTTGGTCTGCCAGATTAGCAGCCATGATCTGGCTCATAATTTGGGCGTGAACCGTTTTATTGGTAATCTCGGCCATAGTTTCAATCCGTTTATCCATATTGCGGTACATCCAGTCAGCAGAGGTCATAAACACCCTTGCCTTGGCTGATGGCAAGCCGAACCCGTTACCAAAACAAACAATCCGCGCATGTTCCAGATAACGCCCGACGATGGATTTTACCCGTATATTTTCCGACAAGCCCTTGATCCCTGGCCGTAGCGCACATATTCCGCGCACTACCAGGTCTATTTTAACACCTGCTTGCGATGCGGCGTAAAGCGCATCGATAATTTGATCTTCGACAAGGGAATTCATCTTGGCCCAAATCTGACCTTCGGCACCGAATGTCGCTTCCCGTTCAATCCGCCTAATCAGTTTCGATTTCAAAGTATTCGGCGCAATTGCCAGGTTTTCAAGGCCCCGCGGGTCAATTCCGCCAGACACATAATTGAAAAACTTGGTTGCATCGCGCGCGATGGACTTGCTGCAAGTAAACAGGGATAAATCAGTATAAATCTTTGCGTTCAATGGGTGATAATTGCCCGTACCAATATGATTATAAGCAATTAAATCATCACCCTCTTGGCGTAAAACAGTGGATGCTTTTGCATGTGTCTTCAAATGTGGCACGCCGTAAACCACCTGCACGCCGGCCTGTTCCAAAAGCTGTGACTGCCGAATATTTGCAGCCTCGTCAAAGCGGGCTCTTAATTCCACCATCGCGGTCACGTTTTTGCCCGCCCGTGCAGCCTCTATCAAAGCTTCCACAATCGGCGATTCGAAAGATGTACGATACACGGTTTGTTTAATCGCCAAAACATATGGGTCACGCGCTGCTTGCCGCAAAAAATCGATCACGATGTCAAAAGATTCATAAGGATGGTGCAACAGCATGTCTTTTTGCCGGATCGCAGCAAAAATATCGCCGCCAAAATCACGTACCCGTTCAGGCTGGCGTGGGCGATATTCTGGCCATAAGAGATCAGGATGGCGTTTTGTAATGATGTCCGTGTAATCTGCCAAATTCAAAATACCGCTGACAGTGACCACGTCATCTTTATCTATATCACAACCAATTTGTATCGCCTTACACAGTTTTGAAGCACTACAATCGGACATAAACAAGCGAATGGCCGCACCACGGGATCTTTGCTGCAATGCGGTTTCAAATTCGCCAAACAAGTCATCCGCATCTTCATGGATTTCGATATTGCTGTCGCGCAACAGACGAAAGGTACATTTTCCTAAAATCTCACATTTCGGGAACAGCATTTCCAGAAACATATCCAGAATATCTTCAATTAGAATGAAGCGGGTCTTGCCATCCACAAACGGCTCTAGTTCATAGGCTGCTTTGACGTGGATGGGTACAGGCAGCAGCACATCCATCGGCTCGGTCTCTTTGGGACGCATTAAGCGATATGCCATCGTCAGCGTGGCATTGGGTATAAACGGATATGGGTGCTTTGCATCAACCCGCATGGGCCGCAACAAGGGCAGCACACTATCCAGATATTTTTGCTCCAGCCAATCACGCTCTTCATCTGATAGATCATCAGGCATAACCCGTTCGATACAATTTTCTGCCATCGCCGTGCTTAACGTGTTCCAACATGTTTGCTGGCGCTGCATCATCGCGTCAATCACAACGGCCATTTCTGCCAGTTGTTGTTCAGCCGTGCGTCCGTCAAGCGTACGTTCAAAATTTTCCGCCCGCACAAGGCGCTCAAGGCCCGCGACACGCACGACAAAAAACTCGTCCAGATTTTTTGCTGAAATCGTTAGCATCCGCAATCGCTCGAACAGCGGAACTTTCGGATCTTCGGCAACTTCAAGAACCCGCATGTTAAATTCAAGCCACGACAACTCACGATTAAAAAACCGCTCTGGCCCCTCGTTACCGTCAAGACTTAGCAATGGTGCAGGCTGTGACCCATCATTTAAAAAATCCGTATTTATCATCCCGTCACCTATTCCTGCATTTCAATCAAAACACGCCCAGCCAAACGCTTCGTAACAGGTTTTTGCCCCTTTAAAGAAGCTCTATCCAATGCGCGCACCAAATCCCCTGCAAACGCAAAAGACCTGTCCATCCGTTTTACAATATAACTGATCAAAGGCGGCTCAACCGTTATTTGCCGGTCGGAAAACAACTTAAGCAATAAAACCGATAAAAGCGCATCATCGGGTGGGGCCATCGATGCAATCTGACTACCCGCCAGACGGCTTGCCAAATCAGGCAGGTCAATGCCCCACGATCCAACCATACCTACCCCAGTCAACAACAACGGATGACCGGCTTGGTTCATCAGGTTATGTAAATGGAAAAGGGCGGCTTCCCCATCATTATTATGCGCAAGCAAATGCACATCTTCAACAACAACAGGTTGTTCTGCCAACGTTTCCAGCCGTTCATATGCCAACACCTTGGCACTGACCGCAATCGCACCCGCGTCTTCGGCCCATATATGTGCCAAATGCGATTTCCCCGATCCTTTCGGGCCGTATAATATCAGTTTGCCCAAGGGCCAGTTTTGCCAGGTTTCCATCAACCGCACGGCCATGACATTTGCAGGAGAGACAAAAAAATCCTCTCGTCCAAAGGCGGTTTGAAGTGGTAAATCAAAGATCAATTGTTCAGGCATTTGAATTACTTGGCTTTACGGGGTTTTGGCTTTGCGGCCTGCGTGCCTTTATAAAGCTTGCCTTGCAAATATTGCCTAACCCCAAAGCGAAAGAATACGCCCAGACTGGCAGCCACGGGAACAGCCACCAACATACCGGTAAATCCCATTACCGTACCAAAAGCAGCCAATGCGAACATCAACCAAACCGGATGCAGCCCAACCGAGCTGCCAACCAGTTTCGGAGTCAAAACATTGCCCTCTACCATTTGACCGGCAACAAAGATCAGCGCCACGGCGGCAATCCATTCCGGCGACCCCCAGAATTGAAACAGGGCCAGACCAATCGCCAAAACACCGCCGATAATCGATCCGACATATGGAATAAACGTCAGTAGTCCCGCAATCAGACCGACAATCAGGCCGAATTGTAAACCGACCAACATCAAAGCGACCGCATAAAATGCGCCTAGAATGGCGCAAACCGTGAATTGGCCACGCACAAATCCTGCCAGAACCGTATCCACATCACGTGCCAAGCCGCGCAAAACCGGCAAATGATCGCGCGGCAACCAGCCATCAATAACCGCAATCATCCGATCCCAGTCCAATAGCATATAAAATGCCACAACAGGGGCAACGACGATAAAGATCACAATATCAAGAATAGTAAATGCCGACGTAAGCACAGCACCGGCAAATGCCCCGCTCTGGCTTTGCATGGTTTCCCCGAAGGATTGTAAAGCGCGCGAAATCGCGGAACCTTCTTCCATAATGCTGGGGAATCGTTCTACCAACAGGGCGTGCAATTGCGCGAAATAGGCAGGGGTAACTTTGATCAGGGCAACCAGTTGCTCCACCAGTAGGGGTACCAGCAAGATTATCAGTAGAATAGCAGTTATCAAAGCAACAAATGTGATTGAAACCGTTGCTGCGACCCGGCTAAACCCCAACACCTCTAACCGATCCGCAACGGGATCCAGAAAATAGGCAATAGCCATGCCTGTCACAAACGGCAAAATCACATTGCCAAGCCCCCAAAGAGCCAGCAAAAACACGGCTACCCCGATGCCCCAGTAACTGGCTTGTTGTCTAACTGTCAGCGCCATTTTTCACCTATACAAATTGTTCCCGTATCAGCCGTTCTTCCAGCCCGTGCCCCGGGTCGAACAAAATACGGTGCGATACATCCGGTTCATTAAAAATTTCAACCCAAACGACATTCAACGCCTCTTTGCCGTCCGCCACCGCCGAAACAGGCCGCTTTTCGTATTCAAGCACATCAAACCGTACCTTTGCCGACATGGGCAGCAAGGCCCCGCGCCAACGACGGGGCCGAAACGCTGCCACGGCCGTTAGTGCCAAAATATCAGCCCCAATCGGTAAAATCGGCCCGTGCGCAGAATAGTTATAAGCGGTTGATCCCGCTGGCGTTGATAATAATGCACCATCACACACCAGTTCAGACATCCGTTCCCGCCCATCCACAGAAATCCGCAATTTCGCGGCTTGCGGGCCTTGGCGCAACAAAGATACTTCGTTGATCGCAAGGGCCTCTATATTCACTCCATCAGCACAATGGGCATGCATTTTCAGCGGGTGGATCACCGCCTCTTCTGCCTCTGTCAAACGATCCAACAGGTCATCTTCGGCATATGCGTTCATCAAAAACCCGACCGAGCCACGGTTCATGCCATAAACCGGCGTCGGCAAATGTTGTGTATCATGCAGGGTTTGCAACATCAGACCATCACCGCCCAAAGCCACAATTATATCTGCTTCCTGCAAGGAAACATTGCCATATTTTGTAGCTAGAACATCCAGTGATTCTTTGGCTTGATCTGCATTAGATGCCACAAAACCGAATTTTTTGCCGCTCATGTGTCATCCATCCCATCATTTACGCACATAGCCATAAATACGCCGTACAAGACGTCGCGCGTGTCGCATTACACCTTACATAAACAAATCCAATCGAATAGGACAGACCCAGATTTAGACATCTTTTAGGAGCATCAACCATGACAACTACCCGCGACGCCGGATTTTTCACCGAAGAGCTTTCAACCCGCGATCCTGAAATATTCGGGGCGATTACAGATGAATTGGGTCGCCAACGCGATGAAATCGAATTGATTGCCTCTGAAAACATCGTTTCACGCGCCGTGATGCAGGCACAAGGGTCTGTAATGACCAACAAATATGCCGAAGGTTATCCGGGCCGTCGCTATTATGGCGGCTGTCAACACGTGGATGTGGCAGAAAATCTGGCGATTGATCGCGCCAAGCAACTGTTCGGTTGTGAATTCGCTAATGTGCAGCCCAACTCCGGTTCGCAAGCCAACCAAGGTGTAATGCAGGCATTGATCCAGCCGGGTGATACGATTTTAGGCATGAATTTGGCGTCCGGCGGCCACTTAACACACGGTGCCGCACCAAACCAATCAGGTAAATGGTTCAATGCAGTGCAATACGGCGTGCGTCGTCAGGATAATCTGATCGACTATGATGAAATCGCGGCATTGGCAAAAGAGCATCAACCGAAAATGATTATCGCGGGGGGTTCTGCGATCCCACGTCAAATCGATTTTGCGCGTTTCCGTGAAATCGCTGATTCAGTTGGTGCCTATCTTCACGTCGACATGGCCCATTTTGCAGGTCTTGTAGCTGCAAGCGAACACCCCAGTCCGTTCCCGCACGCGCATGTTGCAACCACGACCACGCATAAAACCCTGCGCGGCCCACGCGGCGGCATGATCCTGACCAATGATGAAACTATCGCCAAAAAAGTTAACTCTGCAATTTTCCCAGGTATTCAGGGCGGCCCCTTGATGCATGTAATCGCAGCCAAAGCCGTAGCATTCGGCGAAGCATTACGTCCCGAATTCAAAACCTACCAAAAACAAGTGATCGCCAATGCGAAAGCCCTGTCCGATCAACTGATCAAAGGTGGTCTGGATATTGTAACAGGTGGCACGGATACCCATGTGATGCTGGTTGATTTGCGTCCCAAGGGCGTAAAAGGCAACGTGGCGGACAAGGCTTTGGGCCGGGCGCACATTACCTGCAACAAAAACGGCATTCCGTTTGATCCAGAGAAACCAATGGTCACATCCGGCCTGCGTTTGGGCACCCCTGCGGGCACCACACGTGGCTTTGGTGAAGCGGAATTCCGTGATATCGCCGACATGATCGTCGAGGTTATCGACGGTTTGGCCGCTAACGGCGAAGACGGCAACGGTCCTGTCGAAGCAGCCGTAAAAACCAAAGCGGAAGCCCTGTGCGCAAAGTTCCCGATCTACGATACATTGTAAGGTCAGTGATAAATTTCAAAGGCGTGCAGACAGATGTCTTGCACGCTTTTTTTACGCCCGCTACAAGGGGTATTATGAAAACCCGCTTAGCGCCAATCACTATACTAATCATCCTTGCGGCCACGCTTGTGGCCTGCAGCGTTAAAACGGCAGTACCCGGCTTTGAATATCCAGTCTATACACCCGAAACAAAATGGCCGGAACTTGCCCCGACTGCTGATCTGGAAAAAGCGGCAAACGTTGATGTGGATGCCACATTGGAAGAAATTGAACGCCTGAATCGTTTGGCTATCTAACACATTGCCCCCGCCACAGTGTTGCGCTAACAAATGCTACAAATAATCGGAGCAGCAAATTTATGTCCAATACATTAAGACTTGGGATTGCAGGACTGGGGACAGTTGGCATTGGTGTCATTAAAATCGTCCAAGAACACGCGTCACTGCTGGAAGCCCGTGCAGGCCGCTCTGTTAGCATTTCTGCAGTATCTGCCCGTTCAAAAGCCAAAGATCGTGGTGTCGATTTGTCAGGATATGCTTGGGAAGACGATCCCGTTGCCTTGGCCAAACGTGAAGATATAGACGTATTTATAGAACTTATCGGTGGTGACAGCGGACCTGCGAAAGCCGCTGTTGAAGCAGCACTTGCAGCGGGTAAACACGTGGTCACCGCCAACAAAGCCATGTTGGCCCTTCACGGGCAGGAACTAGCATTGGCTGCCGAGACAGCTGATGTAAACCTGCGCTTTGAAGCTGCCGTTGCCGGCGGCATACCGATCATCAAAACCCTGACCGAAAGTCTGGCCGCCAACAAAATCACCCGTGTGATGGGGGTAATGAACGGCACTTGCAATTATATTCTGACACGGATGGAAAGTGCCGCCCTACCTTATGAAACCGTCTTTGAAGAAGCCAACCAATTGGGTTATCTGGAAGCTGATCCAAATCTGGATGTCGGCGGCATTGATGCCGCGCACAAACTGGTACTGCTATCGTCTATCGCCTTTGGTACACAGGTGAATTTTACGGGTGCAGAACTGGAAGGCATCGGGCAGATCACGATAGAAGACATTGATCACGCCCGCGACATGGGCTTTCGCATCAAACTTTTGGGCGTCGCACAAATGACCGACGCAGGATTAGAGCAATCAATGCGCCCATCCCTTGTGCCTGCAACCTCACCTTTAGCCCAATTGGATGGTGGCACAAATATGGTCGTTGTTGAAGGCGACGCCGTGGAACAAATCGTACTGCGTGGTGCAGGTGCCGGCGAAGGCCCGACTGCCAGTGCTGTGATGGGCGATGTGATGGACATTGCACGCGGCCTTAAATTGCCCGTGTTCGGTCAACCCGCCGCAACCTTGAAACCTGCCAAACCGGCAAAAGCCAGTAACGAAGCGGCTTTTTGTTTACGCCTGAACCTGAAAGATGTCCCGGGTGTTATGGCCCAGATTTCTACCGCGCTGGCCAATGCGGGCGTTTCCATCGATCGTATGCGCCAATTCAGCCACAACGATGTGTCAGCCCCGGTAATGATCGTCACGCATCCGACAAAACGCAGTCATGTTGAAACTGCCTTTCAGGAAATTGCACAGTTGAATGTCACTACCGAAACACCCCTTATGCTCAGCATCGTAGATGCCTGAAACCGCGTTCCTAGGTGTTGAAAACTCTGCCACCGGTCGCCGCTGGACCGGATTGAACACTGCCCAAGATCGCCAAGCACAGACCATTTCGCAACAGGCAGGATTGCCTGAAATTGTTGCACGAACCCTAGCTCGCCGCGGCGTTCCGCCAGAAGAAGCGAAAGCATTTTTAACCCCTTCTTTACGTGACCTGATGCCCAATCCATCTGTTTTGAAGGATATGGACAAATCCGCCGAACGCATCTGCCAAGCGGTTGATAAAAAACAAAATATCGCGGTATTTGCCGATTACGACGTTGACGGGGCCACTTCTGCCGCCCTGCTGATCACGTGGCTGCGCGACTTTGGGTTAAGGGCCACTCTATATGTCCCAGACCGCATCGACGAGGGCTATGGGCCCAATGACAAAGCCATGCAAATGCTGGCAACGTCCCACGACCTGATCATCTGTGTCGATTGCGGAACGCTGTCGCATGGGCCGATTGATGCGGTCAAAGGGACTGACGTTATCGTCCTTGATCACCACATGGGTGGCGAAACCCTGCCAAATGCGCTGGCTGTGGTGAATCCCAACCGTCAGGATGAAGACACTGAATATGGCTATCTTTGTGCCGCAGGCGTAGTGTTTTTGACCCTTGCCGCCTGTAACCGCATTTTCAAAGCCGCAAATAAACCCGTGCCAAATCTGCTGGATGCCCTTGACCTTGCCGCATTAGGCACCGTTGCGGATGTTGCCCCCCTGATCGGTTTTAACCGCGCATTGGTGCGTCAAGGTCTTGCTGTTATGGGTGCGCGTGAAAGGCCGGGCCTTGTCGCCCTTGCAGACGCCGCCAAAATGAATTCCGCACCGACATCCTACCATCTTGGCTTCTTGCTTGGCCCGCGCATTAACGCAGGTGGGCGGGTTGGCAAAGCCGATCTGGGTGCCCGTCTATTGTCAACCACAGACCCGGATGAAGCCCGCTCTATCGCCGACAAATTAAATCAATTGAACGATGAACGGCGCGAAATAGAGGCCCATGTCCAATTACAGGCAATGGAACAGGCCGAAGAGCACGGTTTCGACAGGCCCTTGGTCTGGGCCGCAGGCCAAGGTTGGCATGCAGGTGTAGTCGGCATCGTCGCATCCCGCCTGAAGGAAGCCACTAATCGACCAGCAATCGTTATCGGTTTGGACGGGAATGAAGGCAAAGGGTCAGGTCGATCCGTTACGGGCATTGATCTGGGGTCAGCCGTGGCCGCGTGCACCCGCGAAGGTGTATTACTAAAAGGCGGTGGTCACACAATGGCCGCAGGTCTGACCGTGGCTACGAAAAATCTGGAGGCCGCGATGGAACGCCTGTCCGAATTGCTGGAAAAGCAGGGAGCAGGTGACATCGGCCCCAAAAACTTAACATTGGACGGCGCTATCGCCCCATCTGCCATCACACCTGAACTGATCGAACAGCTAGAGGCTGCAGGGCCATTTGGTGCCGGCGCTGCTGCACCCCGCTTTGCCCTGCCTGCCCAGCGCATCGCATTTGCCAAGCGCGCAGGCGAATCGCATTTGCGGCTGACATTACAAGGTGAAAACGGCAGCAAAATAGATGCTATATGCTTTCGCGCCTATGATGGCCCGATGGGAACATTGCTTGAAAACCATAAAGGCCGGCTGTTTCACTGCGCCGGACGGCTGGAAATCGACGATTGGGGTGGGCGCAGACGCGTCAAGCTGCGGTTAGAGGATGTGTCGGAAGCTTTGTAAAAACTTTTGCCCCCAGACTAAAAATCCTCTTGCCAGCTGTAAAACTTCGCACTAAACAGCGCATCACAGTGAGTGGTCCCTTCGTCTATCGGTTAGGACATCTGGTTTTCAACCAGGAAAGAGGGGTTCAACTCCCCTAGGGACTACCACTGTATATCTATCCGCTTAGTTTTCTTCCCAGATCATCCGCAGTTGTTCATTGCGTGCGCGTGTCATGCTTTCCGGACAGCTTGGGTATAGGCAAGAAAACACAGGGCTAAAAACCGCTTTAATCATTTGCCGATTCCCAAATACTCTAAACAAAGACATCAAACTAAGCCAACAAACCAAGATCTGCCGCACGTTGAACGGCTTCTGCACTGGTGCGCGTCCCCAGCAAGGTTCTGACTTTCATCAGTTGCGCTTTTACTGTCACAATTGGAATACCCAAACTGGTTGATGCCTCTTCAATACGTGCCCCACCCGCTATCGCATTCAATAGTGCCTTTTGTTTATCATTCAGCTTGATCGCAGATATTTCCTCTTTGTGGATCATTTCAAGTATTTCTGTGATTTCAGAAATTTCCGCGTCCGTAAACTCGCGGTCGGCACGGGCAAATCCACCAATTGTATGTTTGTTATTCGTTCCTATTGATGAAACAAAACCAAAATTCATACCGTAATTTTGAGCTTCTTTAAAAACACCCCTGGTATCAAGTTCTTCCATTTTGCTCCAGCGACATGTTCCTTTGGCGCCAAACCCCCACATCACGACAGGATCATTTAAGACATAGCCGTTTTCTTCGTAATGATTGATCCACGCGACCGGGTACGTCTGAAACATCAGCTTTGGTGCATTAAACTCAATATGCAGCGCAATCGCATAACCGGAAGGAGCATGCTCCTTAAGCACATCCAACCAATGATTTATACCTTCCATCTTCTGCATATGCAGCCTTTACTTTATTTGTGTTAAAATTAACATTGTAGTGTAAATACTTTTTTTAACAAATTTTGTCACTACATTAAAGAGAATGGTGCACATACTGTAGATGTCCTTAGAGTTGAAAATCGAAGAAGTTAAATGGCTTGCGCCCGTTGGGTTGCAAATATCGCTTCGTATTCGTTTTGGTTCTCCATTAAGTTCAATTAACACTTATCCTGCCAATTGGGTGCAGAAGTACACCGAACTTGGTCTTATGATGCATGATCCAACAATGAAATGGGCTTACGAAAACACGGGAACCTGTCGATGGAATGCCCATATGGATGTTGATACACACAGTGTTCTTAAGATGGCTGCAGGTTATGGCATCATATACGGTGCGACAATATCATGTAGGTCAGAAACTGAAGTCGGCCACAGAAGTATCGCCACTTTTGGCCGCGCTGACCGTGAGTATGAAGAAGCCGAATTGACATATTTATACAAGTTCATTCAAAAGATTCATGATCAGGCCACACCGCCTACAAACATAACAGATGCTGAAATAGAAGCTCTTTTGCTGTTAAAACGCGGGTTGATCATCAAAGAGGTTGCAGTGGAATTGGGTATAAGTGAAAACGCCGTAAAACAACGCATGAGCAATGTCCGACGCAAGCTTGGTGCAAGAACAACCATTCATGCGGCATCTCTTGCACAACAATATGGACTAATTTAATCAAAAAGTGATATTTTATCTGCCCATTTCATCTCTACCTGTACTTTAGTATATACCGAAATGTACAATTCTAAGTTCTATTAAATCTCCAACCAAAAGGAGATTTATTATGCATTTTGTAACTTTTGACTTCACGAACTTCCACAAATTCGGCTCTACGTTTTACGATTACTTGGCTTTACGTAAAAGATATTTCGTCGATGAACTTAATTGGGACATTTTTCACGACGACATGGTCGAAATGGATCAATACGACAACCCGTTGGCGCATTACTCTGTGGTAATACAAGACGGTAAGGTTGTTGGTGGCGCAAGAATGGCACCAACATCGGCAAAATGGGGCGATGCTACCTATATGCTTAATGATGTAGCACGCGGGAAACTTTCAAAAATACCGAATCAAATCTACAAAGAGAACTTCAAAACAAATCTTGTCTGGGAATGTACCCGCCTTGTTGTTTCAAGTGAATTAAAAGGCATGCGCGAAAAGGTAAACTGCCTGAACCAGATTGTAGATGGTGTTGTCGCCGAAACCTCAGCGTTTGGCGCAAAGGATCTGATTTGTTTATCGCCACCGACATTACCGCGTATGTTCCGTTCCTTCGGATATGACTGCAAGCAAATCAGTGAACCTTATACTTGTCCTGAAGATGGCCGAAAATATGCGGTTCTGATGATGCCGGCAGCGAAAAGGTTTGTGGAAATCAAAAAAGCGGCGTAGCAAACCCAATATCGCTACATATTGGTGCTATTATATCCGTGAACACGACTATCTTCGAATGGCCGCGCTGGGAACGGCTTGGCCAATCGCAGACCAGTTCACGCTGGCACGCGCAATTTTCGTATCACCCCATGTTTTAAAAACAATAACAAAGCTCTCTGACGTCACAGCTTCTGCCGCCAAAGAAAACCGCAGATTTTGTCCGCAAGAACTGTCCATACCGCTAATACCCAATGTGATATGCGGGGGGCGTTGAAAACTTGCCGTAAACCGCAGTTTAAACCGCACCTCACGATCACCATCGCCGGACCACATCGGTCCGTTGTCATCTACGTGGTTAAATAATTCACCTGCAGCCGTGACAACCTGCACACCAACCAAAGGGGCAGTGGTTTGTTGTTTGTTCAAATCTTCACCCAAAGCAATCCCCCTTTATTCTAATCTCTTTTAACTTTTACACGGAGCATAAAAAAATAACAGACAAAACAAATGTACAATTATACTATTACAAACATGAACAAAGTAGATATGACAAAGCTACAGGAACCTAATGTACAGTTTTTTACTTCAAGCAACTATTTATCTGGCAGCAGCCGTCATTGCCGTGCCTGTCGCCAAACGTCTGGGCCTTGGTTCAGTTCTAGGTTATCTGATCGCAGGTGTCCTGATCGGCCCCGTTCTGGGCTTAATCGGATCAGAGGCACAGGATTTACGTCACTTCGCCGAATTCGGCGTGGTGATGATGCTATTTCTTGTCGGCCTAGAGCTGGAACCGATGGCATTATGGAACATGCGCGCCCGACTGATCGGTTTGGGCGGCCTGCAAATATCGCTGACCACCGCCGCGATTACCGCCGCTGCAATCGCTTTGGGTCAACCATGGAGTGTTGCATTGGCTATTGGTCTTGCATTTTCCCTGTCGTCCACCGCTATCGTGATCCAGACCCTTAGTGAAAAAGGCTTAATGCACACGCTTGGGGGACGTTCCGCCTTTTCAGTACTTCTGACACAGGATATTGCCGTCATACCGATGCTCGCCCTCATTCCGCTGCTGGCGATGCCGGGGTTACTTAACATCGGCGGCGTTGGCCGTGATCACAGCGAAGAAATAAGCCTTATTGCAGGCCTTTCCGGTTGGGGTGTCACCTTCGTCACTCTAACTGCCGTTGCTGTAGTCATTCTGGCAGGCATGTATCTGACCCGCCCGGTTTTTCGGTTTATCGCCCAAAGCCGTTTGCGCGAAATGTTCACCGCCATGGCCCTATTGCTGGTAGTGGGCATCGCATTTTTGATGACACTCGTCGGCCTGTCGCCTGCATTGGGTACATTTCTGGCAGGCGTGGTTCTGGCAAACTCCGAATTCCGCCACGAACTGGAGTCTGACATACAACCCTTCAAAGGTTTGCTGTTGGGCCTGTTCTTCATAACCGTCGGCGCCGGCATCAATTTCGACATCTTATTCGATAACTTTGCCACCATCATTGGTATAACCCTTGGCGTTATGCTGATCAAATCCAGCATACTTTTAATTCTGGCATACCTGTTTCGGTTCAGGGGCCGCAATCGGATATTGTTTATCCTAAGCCTTGCACAAGCAGGTGAATTTGGCTTTGTAATGCTAAATACAACAGTGAAATACAATGTTATCCCTACGGCAATATCGGAAATGCTGGCCCTGATCATCGCCCTTTCAATGCTGCTGACCCCTGCCCTGTTCATCCTCTATGAACATCTGGCAAAACGTAAAATAGAACGCACCGTCACCCGCGAACATGATAAAATCGACGAACAGGGTAAGGTCATCATCGTTGGCATTGGCCGTTTCGGGCAAATCGTCAACCGCATGGCACTGGCAGCAGGTATTAAAACCGTTGTCATCGACCACCACATTGATCAAATCGAGCAGATGCGCATATACGGGGTCAAAGGTTATTTCGGCGATCCGACCCGCCCTGAACTAATGCACGCCGCAGGCCTGCATGAAGCAGCCGTGCTGATTGTGGCCATTGACGACAAAAAAGCCGCAGTCAAACTGGTTAAAAACGCCCGCAAATCCCGGCCAGATCTGCACATCATCGCACGCGCCTATGATCGCAACCATACTTATCAGCTGTACCGTGCGGGCGCGACGGATATTGTGCGTGAAACCTTTGACAGTTCGATCCGTGCCAGCAAATACATGCTACAAGAGCTTGGCTGGTCAGGCTTTGATATCGAAAACGCCGCCGACGCATTCGTGACCTCTGATCGCGGTGCCTTGCGCGAATTGTCCGAATTATGGGACCCGAACATCAAAACCGAAGACAACAAAGCCTATGTTGAACGCGCTCGCGCCATCAATAAAGAATTCAACACAGGCTTTCTGGCGAACCTTGCCAAGATCGTTGAACAGGACGTCAAGGAAGAAGAGGAACTGCGGGCAGAGGCGGACGAAGAGAGATGAGCTAAACTCACCCCATATAAAACCCATATTGCACAGGAATATGTGCTTTCACATCCACGCCCAATTCTTGTGCCGCGTGCATTGCCCAATAGGGGTCGCGCATCATACCACGTGCCAGCAAGACCATATCTGCCTGGCCATCGGCAATTAGTGCCTCAGCCTGTTTCGCTTCTGTAATCGCTCCTACGGCCATCGTAGCAATTCTCGCATCTGTGCGAAGCTGCCCACCCAAACCAACCTGATCACACGTGCGTGTCCCTATTGAAGCGCGTGCCGAAGGTGTTGCCCCGCCACCCGAACAATCGACAAAATCCACGCCGCGCTCTTTCAGCCATTTCGCCATCTGGATATTGTCTTCAATCGTCAAACCACCCTCGGTCCAGTCGGACACTGATAGGCGCACTGACAAAGGCAGATTTTCAGGCCAGACCGCACGCACCGCATCAACTGTTTCCAGCATCATGCGTGCACGGTTGCGCAGCTCACCGCCATATTGATCGTCACGGGTATTCACCAAGGGCGTGAAAAAACTGTGCAATAAATAGCCATGCGCGCCGTGAATTTCCAACAGCTTATATCCCGCTGCCAGCGCACGCTTGGCAGCTGCTACAAACAAACCTTGCATATCTGCAATATCGGCCACCGACATTTGCGCAGGCGTTTTCCATAACCGTGTGCCATCGGGATCAAATGCTGCACCACTTGGCCCGACAATCGGCCAGCCACCTTCATCATCCTTCAAATGTGCGCCACCGTCCCATGGCCGTGCCGCGGATGCTTTACGTCCCGCATGACCGATCTGAACCCCCGGAACCGCACCCATTTCAGCAATAAACCGATTGACTGATGCTGCCGCTGCAACCTGTTCATCATTCCACAGGCCCGTGCAGCCGGGCGTGATCCGCCCATCCGCACGCACGGCTGTGGCTTCAGCTATCACCAGTCCCGCACCCCCTGCGGCACGGGCACCCAAATGTACACGGTGCCAATCATTCATCAGCCCGTCGATAGCTGAATACTGGCACATGGGCGAAACCCCGATGCGATTGCAAAAAGTGACGTCTTTGACTGTAAGCGGTGAAAAAAGGGCTGACATGATCTGATGTTCCTAATGTTTGATTTGTCATCAGATAATCAGCCACACCAAAAAGGTGCAAGATCAAATAAAGCACAGCGCGAATGCGAAAAAGCCTATGGCTTATCCTGTTGCAATACGCGGTCGTCCCGATGCTACCGCCGTCAATTCTGCCTCAATGAACACATCGCGGCTCTCGATTTTTGCCGTGCGAATATCGTGATCCATACGTACACGAATACCTTGTGCGCCCGCCTCGCGTGCACCTGACATAGCTTGCTCGCTAAGATGCGCCTCTAGTGCGTTGACAGCAGCATCCTGATTGGTAAAATCCTGCGGTCCGGTTTCAAAATGCACCCGAAACTGGCCTTCGCCCTGTGATGTGACCTGCCCTGATACCCGCATGGATATTTGCCCGACAACAGCGCCGATTGCATTGGCCACACCCGCATGTTCCGGTACCACAACTTTTGTATTCACCCGTTTCCCAACGGCCTCGTAATAACTGTGCGCCGAGGCACCCAAACCAATCAACGGCAGGTTCAGCCCCGCATCAATTGCCATCAAACCACGATGATGCGCCATGCCCTGTTTGGTCAAAACATGCTGCGCCAGTTCTTTTGCGGGCAGACCGAAATCAAATCCATCCTCTGCAAAAGCCGTTTCCAACAGGGCTTCGGCGGTTTGTTCGGTTAATTGATCAATGATCATTTGCGCCAATTTTGCAGTGTCGGATGACAAACGATTACCACTACCTGTGCGTTGACGCGAAAACAGCTCTAGCGCCTTTTCAGCCGCATCACTGTCCCACGCATCTAACCGCCCCAAAACATGCGCTGCATCTGACGCAGTAATTCCCGACATCATCACCAAGCCACGCCCCACAAGTGCTTGCAAAGCGCCCAGTTCCATGCGGTTATGCACAATTTTGCCCATCGGCCAGGCCTGATCGCCGATGCGTTCCATCAATGTTGCCTCGCGCCCGACCAATCCCCCCGTTGATACATCAGCCCTCTGGATCGCCAACACAAATCGCCCGTCAAATTCGCCGATAGTGCTGCTGGCCAATTGTGCATCCAACGCACCGTGAACCACGTCAGCCCAGTCTACCGCCAGCAAGGATACCGGCATCACACGGCGCGGCCCCAATGTCACTGCCGCTGCCAATCCGCTTGTGGTAATATGCACCTGACTGTCGCCACCTAACCCGGTTGTGCGCATTGCTACGGCTTCGACCATTGTACGGAATTCGCCAACCCGCGCCCCGAGCGGGTCAATAATCGGCCGCCCGTCACGCAGCACCGCCACATCCGTGGTTGTCCCGCCAATGTCAGATACAATCGCGTCCCGCTCATCCGTCAGCCAACGCGCACCAACGATTGAAGCCGCAGGACCCGACAGGATCGTTTCAATCGGCGATACCCGTGCCTGATCGGCCGAAATCAGCGCCCCGTCCCCACGCACCACCATAAACGGTGCATCAATGGATTTGACAAGCAACAGGCCTTCAACAGCACTGATCAGATGATCAATCATACCGATCAGGCGCGCATTCAGCAAAGCCGTCATTGCCCGCTTCGGCCCATTGAGTTTTGCACTCAAGTCATGCGAGCACGACACAGGCTTACCCGTCATATCACGGATAATATCGCGCACCCGCAATTCATGTGCGGGATTACGCGTGGCAAACTGGCTGGCAACGGCAAACCCGGAAACGGTTTTACCATGTACTGCCAATTCCGCCCGCAAAGTTACTTCGTCCAATACACCGGCTTCACCGCCGGTATGGTCATGCCCACCCGCCAAGATAATTACAGGATCGCCCTTTAATGCTTCTTCCAACCCTTGACGGGCCAAATCACGTTTTGAAAAACCGACAAACACCAGCCCAACACGCCCGCCTTGCCCTTCAACAAGCGCATTCGTGGCTAGTGTCGTTGACAATGATACCATTGCAATATCGTCAGTACTTGCACCACTTTCGGCCAAAACCGCATCTATTGCCGACCCAACACCGACTGCCAAGTCATGGCGCGTTGTCAATGCTTTGGCACTGGCAACAACGCAATCATCATCCGCAATCAAAACGGCATCCGTATAGGTGCCGCCAGTGTCTACGCCTAAAAGCAGGGCCATGTCTTACCTCATCTATTCTGAGTGTTGCGTAACAAGCGGCTAGATAACTGTCACGACTGAAAACGACAATTACGGAGGTATTAATAACTTAACGCGGCATCGGCCAAATAACGCAATTGACGTTCATAATTCAGCCGGCTGGTATTGGCTATCCCGTCCACTTGCAAATTATTGCGCATCATCGATGCACCAATCATTACCGCCATGAATAACGCAACACGTTCACGCGCCTTGGCCCCGCCCAGCATTCTTTGCATAGGTGCTATCAGACAATCTCTGGCGGCTTCGCGCACAAGATCACCCACCTCGGGATCCATGGAATTCAGGATCAGCATCTTCAGTGCAGAATTTTCCTCTGTCTGTTCCAGACTGTCGGCAAGCTTGGCCACCACAATATCCTTAAACTGACCGTCACTTGCCGCAAGTAATTCCGGCCATTCAAATGCCCCTTCCATGCTGGCTTTGAACAAGCCCAGTTTGCCGTCATAATAACGCGAAACCAGAGCGGCATCGACACCTGCATCCCGTGTTAAATCACGCACAGAAACATTTGAATATCCCCGTGCCCAAAACAGTTTACGAGCCGAGATCAGCAGTTTTTCTTTTGTGGATAGTGTTTTTCTCATACGGCTTACTATACTTTACATGACCCATTAATCAACAGTTGTTGACTTATGGGTAAATTTTATCTAAATCGTAAGTCAACAACTGTTGACAAAGGAATTATCATGACCAATACAGCCCTTATTACAGGCGCATCCGCAGGTATCGGCACTGAATTCGCACGTTATCACGCATCCCTTGGTGGTGACTTGGTGATCGCGGCACGGCGCAAAACTACCTTAACTGCCCTCAAGAAAGAACTCGAATCAACCCATGGTGTAAAAGTGCATGTCATCACAACTGATCTTGGCAAACCGGGTGGCGCAAAATCCCTTTATGACGCGGTTAAGAAAGCGGGTATTCGGATTGACATTCTGATCAACAATGCAGGTTTCGGTGAACAGGGTTTACATACTGATCACGACCTGTCACGCGAGTTGGGCATGATCGACCTGAACGTCAAAAGTCTGGTTGAGCTAAGCCATAGTTTCGCCCGTGATATGATTGCACAGGGTGGTGGTAAGATCCTGAATGTAGGCTCCACCGCGGGCATGATGCCCGGCCCCAATCAGGCGGTTTATTTTGCGACAAAGGCTTATGTTAATTCATACAGCCAAGCCATTGATGAAGAATTACGCGACAAAGGTATCACCTGCACTGTTCTGGTGCCGGGTTATGTCGAAACCGAATTTGCCGCCGTTGCAGGCTTGGAAGGTGTGCCCATGACCAAAAACGGGGCGACCGCAAGTTCAGTGGCCAAGGTCGGATATGACGGCATGCTAAAAGGTAAACTCGTGGTCTTTAATGAACTAAAGCTCAATATTGCGCTGAACTATATCATTCCGTTTCTACCACGCCGCATAGTTTTACGCATGATGCGTAAAATGCAAAGTAAATGATATAGGTAGAGGCGTTTTCTTACTCAAACAGCCCTTTCAAAAGGTCGCCAACTTCGTCTTTCACTTTATCTTCCACCTTCTGTTTTGCTTTGTCTTCAAGTGAAGGGGTGTCGCCTTGTTCATCCGCCTGAAGTTTTAACTTTTCGGCAAGTGCGGCTTTAGCTTTTTCCTCAAGTGCCGCTTTTTCCTCTTCCAATTGCCCATCCAACAACAGATCGACCAGGCCCTTCAGATCAGGCCGAAATTTCAAGTTGCTCCAATGGCCCGTAATATCGACAGGCACCGAAAATTTCGCGTCTTCCGACAGGCTTGACGGTGTCACTGTGTAGTTCATATTCTGCTCACCCACATTGATTTGCCCCTTGCCCTCTGCCTTGAACAGCGGGCTCACCAGCAACATATCAATATTTTGCAACACACCGTCCTTCATCTTGAATGTCCCGGTCAGGCTGGAAAATTCCGTGGCCCCTTCAAAGCCGCCAAAAGCCTGTTTCAGATTGCGCATCATGGCGGCCAGATCAATACCTTTGAAACTGCCATTATTAATCCGCAGCGTACCGTCGCCGGACAGACTGTGCATGATCTGATACATGCTGCCCCCCGTACCGGACATTTTCAGCGTGGTATTGCCTGAGCCGGTTAGACGGTGCAAATCCAAAAGCCGCCCCAAAAGCGGTTCAAGTTGTACACCTGTCGCGGCAATGTCGGAATTGAATGTGACAGCATTGCCACCCGTAAAGCTGACAACCCCCTTGATAACACCCTGATAGGCACGCACTTCACGTAAAGTCAGCTGCAATGCACCACCACGCAAACGGGCCTTAACATCCGTACGGCCCAGTTGGCTGACGCCAAGATCAACCGATCTTGCCACAAGATTCACATCCGCATTGATTGCATCCAACCCGGTGATCCTAATAGGATCTTTACTCCAGCCACCAGAGCTGCTGGAACCACCTGAATTTGCAGAACCACCCGTTTCACCCTTATCGGATGCAAACGCCGAGAAGTCCAAGTCCCCTGCAGTCAGGTTCGCTGCAATATACGGCAGGTCGTCAAAAGCCAACTCGGCCTCCCCCTTAAAAACATTCTGATCCAATGCAAAGGTCGCTTTTGAAAGCGTATTTTTTCCGTCGCGCACTCGCACAACACCCTTTACCTTTGCAGTTTGCCCGGTACCTTCCGGAAAGCCCACCTTTTGCCCCACAGCTTTTAGGGTAGCAGGCAGATTACTGGCGTTAAAATCAATCGCGCCATCCGCATTACCGGTTTTTCCGTTTACCAAGCCAACCCATTCAAAATTAAATGCATCACGCCCGGTAACGTTCAATGTCGCATCAACACGTAGGGTTTCAACCCAGTTTTCCGGCCCCGTCACCTCAAACTGCGCATCAATCGGCAGACCGTTCATTGTTACCGCGCCATCCCCCGCCAGATTGATCCCGGCATCCGATACCATAATCGTCCCTTTGGACGACAAGTTTGAAACACCCTTTAACGCATCGGGCAATTCAGCCCCAATTATATCCCTAAGTGCAACCATATCGGGCAATGAAAAACTATATTGCCCATTGACCAGCGGCGCGGCACCGGTTGCCATCATTGTCTGTCCGTTCAGACTGGCCTGTAGTTTGCCCATGGAAACAGAGCCGGCCAGATTGGTTACTTGTCCACCCAACAGCTTGCCCAGATCAGCAACTGATAAATCAATATTCGCTTTGCGTTCGTTCCAGATCGCAGAGCCATTGACCGCTGCTGCTGCCGATTTTGGCAAAGCAAAATCCGCATTGATCTCTTTGATCACGATATTTTGCTGGGTTGTGGCATCTTTGAACGTCACCAACCCGTCAGAAATCGTACCCTTGTCCAGTGTCACACCACCTGTACTTGCCGTATTTTCAGAACCAGAGTTAGCATTCGAGCTATCCACATCACTTGCACCTGACAACTCCCAGTTCGCAATCCCGTCCGCACGCCGTTCCAGATGGATTACGGGCGTATCCAGCAGCAACCGCTTAATCTCTAGATCACCACCCAAAAGGACCGACAATCCAACCCCGACAGATGCCCCTTGCGCACTGACCATATAAGGCTCTGCAGCCCAGTCAGCGTTCGAAATCGTCAAAGGTCCGGTTTTGACCCCCAACACAGGATAAATCGTTGGACGAAACGAGCCGGACAAGGTCAACGTGCGCCCTGTAGCTTTTTCCATCTCGGCCGAGGCCAGTTCACCGATTTTTTCCGCGGGCAATAAGAATATCAATCCTATAGCCGCCACGACCAAAATCACCAAAACTGTCAATATCCGCATAATCCAGCGCATAACGTGCCTCCACTTATTTTCTATTATGATACCATGTAGGTATACACGTGCCTATTCACAATCTGGTGGATAAAAATATTCTGGCTACTCCGCCTTTTGTCAGGTTATCCTGAACCCTCCAAATCCACAGGCCACACATGACCCAAACCTTGCAAACCGAAATCCAAAACAACATTGCCACAGTTACCCTGAACCGCCCTGCCAAGAAAAATGCCATGTCGTTTGAAATGATGGCAGAACTGGTTGAAACGGGGAAAACACTTGCCGCTATAAAAGACTTGCGGGCCGTTATCCTGACAGGCAGTGACAACTGCTTTTGCGCAGGCATTGATCTGGAAAGCTTGATGAGCATCGCACCGCGTATGGACGAAGTGCGCAATAAAATCCTGAACCCGCCAAACGGTGAGGCCGCCAACGAATTTCAGGCCCCCGCCACTATCTGGTCAACTTTACCTGTCCCCGTTATCGCCGCTCTTGAAGGCGTAGCATATGGGGCAGGTGCGCAACTTGCCTTGGGGGCCGATTTTCGCATCGCATCGCCTGACACCAAACTATCGATCATGGAAGCAAAATGGGGCCTGATCCCCGATATGGGCATAAGCCAATCCCTGCCCAAACTGATGCGCGCCGATGCAGCCCTTGATCTGATTATGACGGGTCGCATACTGGAAGCATCCGAGGCCCAAACCCTTGGCTTGATCTCCCGCATCGCGGATGATCCGCTGGCCGAGGCTATTGCACTGGCACAAAGTCTGATCACGAAATCACCCGATGCGTTATCGGCCGCCAAAAAGCTGGTGAACGGCACATGGGGGTGCGGTGAAACGGGCCTGAAACTGGAAGCGGAACTGCAAGCAGCCATCATCGGCCAGCCCAATCAGATAGAAATGGTAATGTCAGTGATGCAAAAACGCACGCCAAAGTTTATAAATTGATCAGACAATCACCATATTGAATGCAAAGCTTGGCAACCATTTAGACTTTGGGTAACCTTTTACATGAAGGATACTTACATGATTCAGTTTTTCTTTAAAATCATTCGTACACTTGCGATTTATGCAGTGTTTATTGCACCACAACAAGCAAATGCGCAGACTTGGGTATATGCACCTCCGGAAACCGGCCAATCCACGGATGGCTGGCACGGAGCCCGCATAGCAAATGATAATATGTACATAAGCATGATCTTCAGGCCTGACACCGATCAATGGGTGGTCGTCTTTAGTGTCCCGGTCAATAGTTCCTTGAGTACGATAAAATCGCGCATCGGAAAATCCGATGGCACGGAAATACAACTGACCTTGTCGCCGGATAAATACATGGTCAAATACATGGAATCCATAGAGTTAACCCAAATCGGATTTGTCATTAACAAGGGCGACATAGAAAAAATACAGGCCTCAAATTATTGGATACTGGAAGCCGCAGGAAAACAATACAGGTTTCCCTTGACGGGATCCCGCGCAGCTCTTGATCAAGCTATGTTGGCAATTTCAAACGATGCGCTCAAGGCCGCCGAACTTGACGACGCCAACCACGCGGCCGCGCAGGCCATCTCTGATTGTGACCAGCAAGCTGGCCACCCGTGGGACAGCCAAAGCAGTGCATCAGGCCGTGCTTGGGCGGATATCGATGGACAGATCGCTGTGTCTTCTTGCGAGTCTGCCATGTCAGACCCAAATCCCTCACCGCGCATGATGTTCCAGTTGGCACGTTCGTATGACAAAGTCGGTGATGCGCGCTCATTTGCACTGATGAAAGAAGCCGCATGGGAAGAGGATTATGCGGCAGCCTTCAACCATTTGGGTATTTTCTACCGCGATGGCGAATATACTGCAGAAAATCTGGACCGTGCAGCCAGAGCATTTAAAAGAGGCTATGAATTGGGCAATGTACCATCTTGCCACAGTCTGGCGATCATGCGCAGGGATGCCGCAAACGCCGCATCGGAACTTGCAGCTTCCCAAACGTTGCTAAGGGAATGTGCCGATAGGGGCTATCCGCTTTCAATGCTGGAATACGGCAAAATGGTCATGGACGGTGAAGTCGTCGGCACGGCACAAAGTCAGGCACAATCCTATCTGGAACTGGCCTCTGACGCAGGCAAAAGCGAAGCCAGTTATGAACTGGCCACCATGTTTCGTGATGGTATCGGTATCTCGGCATCCCCACAATCCTACCTGCATTACCTGCGTATCGCTGCCAAACAGGGGAATGAAGCGGCAAAATCCGAACTTGGGCTGGACTGATAACACACATTTTCCAAGCTCTCACTACGTGCCTAAATTCAACTAGAGACTTGCTTTCCTTCAACGGCAAAAGGGCTTAGCCCAAGCCAACTTTGCATGTTGGCAGCAATATCGGCATCACCGTGAATAAACATCCGATCATCATCCAATGCACGCGCAACAGTCTCTAATCCCATCCATATAGCGGTGATTGTGCGCAGATCAACTTTGACGTATAAATCCACATCAAAACCCGGATCAACCGAACATAAATCAACGCCGTCTTTGGGATCACTGATGATCCAGTATTTTTTATACGGCACCTGATCTTCCCCAAGCATAAACTGAATGGTCAGCTTGCGTTTAGGCAACTTCAACACCCGCAAATTCCGCCGCATGTCCCACATCAACAGGTTGGGATCTGTGTTATTCAAACTCGATACCGCCTCTACCCAGCGCTGCCCCCAAACCCCGATTGCCATGATCACAGGTTTCAACTCTTCACCGGCCTGCGTCAGGATATAGTCATAAATCACAGGGCGTTTTTGCACCAAACGGCGCGCTATTACCCCTTGAACCTCCAGTTCTTTCAAACGCTTAGACAACAATGCCGGTGACATGCGCGGCACCCCCCGCCGCAGATCATTAAATCGTGTCGATCCCGCACATAACTCGCGCAGCAAAACTATTGTCCAGCGGCTGCCCAGAATTTCCGCCGCCATCGCAACAGGGCAAAATTGGTGATATGTAGATGTTGTCATGATACTTCCCCCAATTAAGCTTACGCAACGTTAAACGCGAATACCAGTACAGAAACTGTACTAGGCAAGTACAGTTTCAGAACCAGACAACACCCATACGCCCTGCTAGTTTTGTTCAATCAACTTAGAAAGGACAAAACAATGCACAGATATGTAATAGAACGCGACATTCCCGATATCGGCGCGATGAGTTCGGATGAACTTAGTGGTGCTGCCAACACCTCGAACAACGCATTGGCGGAACTGGCCCCAAAAGTGCAATGGGAACATTCCTATGTCGCCGACAACAAAACATTTTGCATCTATCTGGCGGAAGATGAGACAGCGATTACCGACCACGCCGAACTGTCCGGATTTCCCGCCAGTAAAATCACCCGTATCAACGGTATGATCGACCCTACCACGGCCAAATAACTGCCGTTTGCATACCCCGCCTAAATCGCTATATGCGGGGTATGACCCAGAACCCGCCATCCCTGCGCCCCGACCTTGCGCCCCGCGCACGCATCTCTGAACCAACACGTGAAGGCCAGCCGCAAATCGGCATGGTCAGCCTTGGCTGCCCCAAAGCATTGGTCGACAGTGAACGCATCCTGACGCGCCTGCGCGCCGAAGGTTACGCGATCAGCCCCGACTATGCAGGTGCCGATGCGGTGATCGTCAACACTTGCGGTTTTTTGGACAGTGCCAAGGCGGAAAGTCTTGATGCCATAGGCGAGGCCCTATCTGAGAATGGCAAGGTTATCGTCACCGGCTGTCTGGGCGCCGAGCCTGATTATATCCGCGAACACCACCCCAACATTCTGGCCGTTACAGGGCCACAACAATACGAACATGTGCTGGACGCGGTGCATAAATCAGTTCCGCCCAGCCCCGACCCGTTCATTGATCTGTTGCCCGCAACAGGCGTATCACTGACACCGCGCCATTACAGCTATCTGAAAATATCCGAAGGCTGCAATCATAAATGCAAATTTTGCATCATCCCCGATATGCGCGGCCGCTTGGCCAGCCGCCCTGCCCACGCGATTATCCGAGAGGCCACAAAGCTGGTCGATGCAGGCGTCAAGGAACTGCTGGTGATCAGCCAAGATACTTCTGCCTACGGGCTGGATATCAAACACAAGGTTGATCGTGATCACCGCGCCCATATCACAGACCTCGCCCGTGATCTGGGCCAATTGGGCGCATGGGTGCGGCTGCATTACGTCTATCCCTACCCGTTCGTGCGCGATCTGATCCCCATCATGGCCGACCCGAACAACGGCGTGCTGCCCTATCTGGATATCCCGTTCCAACACTCGCATCCTGACGTGCTGAAACGTATGGCGCGGCCTGCGAAATCTGCGAATACTCTGGCGGAAATCGCGGCGTGGCGTAGCATCTGCCCTGACATCACCCTGCGGTCCACCTTTATCGTCGGATTTCCGGGTGAGACTGAAGCCGAGTTTCAGCACCTTTTGGACTGGATGGGTGAAGCGCAGCTGGATCGCGTCGGTTGCTTCCAATATGAAAACGTCGCAGGCGCCCGCAGTAATGCCCTGCCGGATCATGTTCCTGATGAAGTGAAACAGGATCGCTGGAACCGTTTCATGGAAAAAGCGCAGGCGATTTCGGCGGCAAAACTGGAAGCTAAAATCGGACAACGGCTGGACGTCATCGTGGATGAAATCGATGCGGATGGGGCCACTTGCCGGACACAGGCGGATGCCCCTGAAATCGACGGGAACCTGTTTATCGATGAAGGGTTCGAAGGATTGAAAGTTGGGGATATCGTCAGCGTTGAGGTTGATGAGGCAAGTGAATATGATTTGTGGGGCCGGCTTTAAAACGGCGCATGTCCCGGATAGGACATTCCATTAAGCTTTTGATATACTTTAATATATCATGATATCATCGTGAATGGGATAGACGAAAAGCTGTTATTGATGCGGGGCCTGAACCGCCAAAAACCGCGCAATTTGCATCTTGGCCCCTAATCGGTTAGGCATCGCACTCACCGAAGGCATACCGCTTTCACAGACCCACTTATGCCCGGAGCATCCATTGCCAACTACAACCCTAGACCCGATCGACCATTTCGCAACAACCGCCCCCACATTCGGCGGCCGCCTACAGGCCGCGCGCAATGCCAAAGGCCTGACCATCGCCAGATTGGGTGAAAAACTGGGCGTCGAAGCCGCCAAAATCGAAATCTGGGAAAACGACGCCGACACACCCCGCGCAAATCGTATTCCGATGCTGGCGGGCCTGTTGAACGTGTCTATCATCTGGCTGATGACGGGCGAAAGCAATGGGACCACCCATATCGCCGAAACCCACGCACGCCCCACCATCATAAACGACACGCTGGGCGAAATTGCCCAACTGAAAACAACCCTGCTGGACGCCCACGCCAAGCTGGAAAGCCTGGAACAAAGACTGCAAGCGGAGAGCTGAATGTAAGCTGGCGGTTGAATTGGTTGGGTTGGGTGAGTATGATTTGTATGGTAAGGCTTAAATGAATTCTAAACAGGTATAAGTCAGATTCATCTCAATATTTGTGCTAATACTCTCTCTTACTTCTTGCTCGCCAAACCAAATGTCATCGGAAAGTTCTACTGTCTTGCAATTAGGATTATTCTTACTTTTTGATTCTGCTGGCAATTCATCAAAGCGTTTTAAGAATGCTGAGTAAGGAGCGCTCTTACTTTTCTTACTCCAAATAACCATTCCTTCTTCAGAAACAATAAACATTGATGGCTTTTTTGTAAGTTCTTGAAACCTTAAGCCACATGATTGCAATGATGTCCCAAAATAATATGCCATTTCCGACAAACAATCGGCATTCCAACTACTCTTGTCAAAATCTCTCATTTTATTTGATGGCATCAATAGGCTGGCCGCAAAGACATTTGCTTCTGTTTCTATGCCACCGCTATAAAAATCACTTAATTCAGAACGTGTACATTCAAATTCTTCCTGTAGTTTTCTATGGCAAAAGAAATGTCCAATTTCATGAGCAAGTGTAAACCGTTCCCTTCGACTGTTTTCAATTTTGGAATTTACACCAATTAACCATTCGTCTTTCCCAGTTTCCTTTTTCTTCAGAAAACCTTCAACACTATCAAATGGCCTTCTTTGATAATCGATCTTTGCACCATACCCAGAAGAATTTACCGCCCCTTCGATTAACGCCTCTAAATCCATTGGGTAAGTGTCTTCCCCATGTTGTTGCCATAGAGTGGACAGTCTAATTGCTTCTTTTTGTGGGCTATTTTTTTTGGGGATCAAGGCCTTTAACCATTCTCATAATTACATCTTTATCTTTTTCAGTTAAATTTTGAAATTTTCTAAAAAATGCTTTTTCTTCTTGAACCTCACTTGGTTTGCTCGACGCCTCACTAGCAAGATATTCAGGATCTTCTTCTATTGCATCTGCAATTTTAAATAACAAAATTGCAGAAGGCCTAGCACTCTCTTTATTTTCCATCTGCCAAATGTAGGCTTTTGTGGAGCCTACTATATCTGCAAGTTGTTCAAGAGTGAGACCTTTCGCAAGCCGAGCTTGTTTCAGTTTTTGGCCAAAAGTTTTTTTCATGAGTTCTACGCAATTTTTTTCGGTGATTTAAGTATTGCATATTTACTAACAAAAGTAAGTATAGTTTTTAGTATACTTTTTTCGACCACCGTTGACAAGTATTTAGAATCAGTATAAACATATTGTTATAAATTAACTACACTCAGAAAGGAGGTATAAATGATTTATCGTTTCGAAATTTTCAAAGGCACAAACTCCCAGTACTATTGGCGCTTCAAAGCACCAAACGGCGAGATAATGTGTCAATCTGAAGGCTACATTTCAAAACAATCTGCACAACACGCGATCAATGTTTTGAAGCAACAAGCATCTACTGCGCCAATTCATGACCTAGTAAATGCATAGCATTCATATTTTAATTTTGCTCAATTGAGCCTCGCTGAATCCAATCTTGGGCTCAGCAACACAATGACAACACTCCCAACCAACCCAGCGCCCTCCCGTAGGGGAAAGCTCTCGGGGATTGCAAACAATCCCCTGCCGCTTCAGCGGGATCGGGCGCGTCCGTGCTTTGCACGGACCGGTGTTTGGTGAGCGTGACATTCTACTTACTACTGCCCCCTACCCCCCATCTCCCTGATCATCACCTGCACAATCCTGTGATCCTGTCTCACCTGAATATCCGTGATTTCCGGCCTTTCCAGCAGGGCACGCAACAGTTGTGTAAACGGATCGTCGGGGTCGTACTTTTTACTTCTATGCAGGTAGCCCAGCACCCAGCAGCGTTGTTCATCATTCAATCGGATGGTTTTCAAATCAGTCCCCTTAAAAATTTTCAAATGAAAACGGCTGTCGAAATGCTTCGACAGCCGGGGAGTTCAAAAGTCGCCGTCAGACGACCGCTGTAACCTTTAGGCCGAAACCCTGGACATACGTCACAGCCTCCCCGACCATAATCGAGGAGGTGTTATTGCGGTCAACACCGACCGCTGACGGCGAGGTTTTGAAGCCCCGAGGCTGGCAATTCAGCCCTGAAATCAGGATAGGTCATCAGCTTGGGCAGGGAAAGGGAAAATTGGCGGGATATGTGGTATGTCATCACCCCCTCAGCAAAAACTTGAATTTCGTCAAAAATTTACCACATTAATATAATAACGGTATACTAGAGTATATTTAGTAATGTCATGTAGAGTAGCGAGGTAACCCAATGGATAGCGTATTCATCAATCCATCACATCGTCAGGTCGCTTATGCAATGCCGACCGGCGAGACTGATCAAACAGCACAAAAACCCTATATTTATCCGGATTATTCCAATGCGGAACGCATCGCTGACGGGCTGGTGCATATGGCCGGCATCAGCTGCGCGCTGATCGGCAGCATTGCACTGATCACCCTTGTCAGCGGCCCGGGCAGCCTAAGCGATCTTTTCGCGACATGGGTTTACGCCATTGTGATTTTAACGGCATTTGTCGCGTCGGCTGCCTATCATATGACGCCGTGGGAACACCTGCGCCCCGCATTCCGCCGCTTTGATCACGCCGCGATCTTTCTGAAAATCGCCGGCACCTACACCCCGCTTGTGGTGTTGATTGGCAGCAATTTCAGCTATCTGGTTTTGGGGATTGTCTGGGCCACCGCACTTTACGGTGTATCACGGCGGCTGTACCACTGGCACGAGCCCGGCATGGGTTCAACATTTCTTTATCTGGGTCTGGGCTGGGCCAGCCTTGCACTGGCGTGGCCAATGACCCAAACGATACCGGCGCTTAGCTTTTGGTTGGTGATCGCAGGTGGCTTGACCTATACGGCCGGCGTGATCTTTTACAAATGGGAAAGTTTGCGGTTTTCAAACGCGATTTGGCATGTATTCGTGCTGGCCGCATCGGCCTGTCATTTTTCCGCGATCTTTATTGGCGAGCTGGCAAAACAAGGCCATTATCCGTTTTAGCAGGTGTGGCGCGACTATACGCGCCCTGCCCGCCGGTTGCGGCCTTAAATATCCCGCGCCATGGCAAAAAACTCATCATTCGGGCGCATACCCGTGACATTTACCATACGATTGCTTAGCCCGAAGAACGCGGTGATAGCGCCGATATCCCAGATGTCTTCATCCGAAAATCCGTGGGTATAAAGCGTGTCGTAATCGCCCTGTCCGACTTCATTGCTGTGCAGGCAAACTTTCATAGCGAAATCCAGCATCGCCTTTTGGCGCGGCGTGATATCCGCCTTGCGGTAGTTCACCGCCACCTGATCGGCGATCAACGCGTTTTTGGCACGAATACGCAACACGGCACCGTGGGCAATGACGCAATACAGACAGCCGTTTACGTTTGAAGTAGCAACGATAATCATTTCACGGTCGGCCTGTGTCAGCCCGCTTTCCTTTTCCATCAGCGCATCGTGATAGGCAAAAAAGGCGCGAAATTCGGCGGGGCGGTGGGCAAAAGTCAGGAACACGTTCGGCACAAAGCCCGCTTTTTCCTGCACCGCCAGAATCCGTTCGCGGATGTCTTCAGGCATATCGCTGATTTCAGGAACGGGGAAACGACTGATTGGGTGGGTCATGTTGCTCTCTTGTTTATTTTCTTACCAATGGGGTGGGGGTTTGTCGCCAACCGCAATACCGGACATGGCTTCAGCCTCGGCTTCGGCTGCGCGTTGCATCAGCATTTGAATGCGCTTTTCGGCCTGTTCCAGACGTTTGGCTTGATCGGCCACGATTTCGGATAATTCCTCAACCATGCACATAGCGTGGGACAGTTGAATTTCCAATTCGGTTATGCGGTTTTTGTCATCCATATAGCTGTCTTACAAACTTGCCCCCTTGGGCGCAATCCGATAGATGCCTATTCAAGTAAAGGAGTGCCGGGCGATGGCCAGAGACAAAAAGAAAAAACCTGTAAGACCGCGCGCATTACCGCCAAAGGGGTTTCGCGACTATTTCGGTGCGGAAGTGGCAGAGCGCAATGCGATGTTGAATGAAATCGCAGAGGTTTATCATCGCTACGGGTTTGATGCGCTGGAAAGTTCCGCCGTGGAAACGGTCGAGGCTTTGGGCAGTTTTCTGCCGGATGTGGAACGCCCCAATGCGGGTGTGTTCGCGTGGCAGGACGAAGACGATGCATGGATGGCGTTGCGCTATGATCTGACGGCGCCCTTGGCGCGCGTCTATGCCCAACACCGCAATGATTTGCCCACGCCATACCGCCGCTACGCGATGGGCCCCGTGTGGCGCAACGAAAAGCCGGGGCCGGGTCGGTATCGGCAGTTTTATCAGTGCGACGCAGATACAGTTGGTGCTGCAAGCGTGGCCGCGGATGCCGAGATTTGCGCGATGTTGTCGGATACTTTGGAAGCGGTTGGGATTGAGCGTGGTGATTACATCGTACGGGTGAATAACCGCAAGGTTTTGAACGGGGTTCTGGAAAATTTATTTGGGTCTGTCATTTCGAATACAGATGAAGATAAGGAACTTTCCGAAGATTATAATAGGATAATGTCGGACAATATCCTTCGTACTGTTGATAAATTTGATAAAGTTGGCGAGCAAGGTGTCCGTGAACTTCTATCTGGTGGTAGGAAGGATGCCTCTGGTGCATTTATTGAGGGTTTAGGATTATCGAATGATCAAGCTAATATAGTCATTTCTTTTCTAAAATCTAAAGGAAGCTCTTCTTCAGAAACCTTTAATAATCTAAGAAAAGTTGTTGGTAATTCTGGTATTGGCCTTGAGGGTATCAACGAGCTTGAAACCATCAGTGATCTATTAACGGCAGGGGGCTATGGCCCTGACCGCATAGAAATTGACCCTTCCGTTGTGCGCGGCCTCGGTTATTACACCGGCCCCGTCTATGAAGCCGAACTTACCTTCGAAATCCTCGATGCCAAGGGCCGCAAACGCCAGTTTGGTTCGGTCGCTGGTGGTGGGCGGTACGACGATCTGGTGAAGCGTTTCACAGGTCAGGAAGTGCCTGCAACGGGGGTGTCTATTGGCGTTGATCGCCTGTTGGCAGCTTTGCGTGAAAAGGGGCGAATTTCGTCCCAAGCCAAAGGGCCGGTTGTAGTCACGGTGATGGATCGCGACCGTATGGGCGATTATCAGAAAATGGTGACCGAATTGCGCAATGCGGGTATTCGGGCAGAAGTTTATCTGGGCAACCCAAAAAACTTCGGTAACCAGCTGAAATATGCCGACAAGCGCGAAAGCCCTGTGGCGGTAATCGAGGGCGGCAATGAAAAAGACGCAGGCGTGGTGCAGATCAAGGATTTGGCCTTGGGTGCACGATTGTCAGCCGAGATCGAAACGGCGGAAGAATGGAAAGCACAACCGGCACAGATCGAGATTAAACGGTCTGATCTGGTAGCAGAAGTGCGCAAGATGATTGCCCGCGCAGAAGGTTTGGACTGATGTCACCTGTTGCGGTGAAAACACTGGCGGGGCAATTATCCGATGCGTTTCTGGCGGCGGGTGCTGTACCGGTTGAAGCCGAAGCCTTGCAACCTGCGGAAGTGTTGCTGGACCTTTACGGCGAAGATATTCGGGGCCGCGCCTATGTAACGGATGACCCTGTTGACGGCGAACAGATGCTGCGGCCCGATTTCACGGTACCCGTCGTGCAAATGCATATGGCAGATGGTGCCGAGCCTGCGCGCTATACCTATAACGGACCTATTTGGCGGAAACAGGAACCGGGTGCCGGACGCGCCAAGGAATATCTGCAAGTAGGGTATGAGCTGTTCGATCGCCATGACCCTGCGGCGGCGGATGCTGAAGTTTTCGCACTGTTTCACAAAATTTTGCAACCTTACGGTTTGCGTATGGCAACTGGCGATGTGGGACTGTTGGCCACCGCCATTGAAGGATTGACCACCACAACGCGGCGTAAAGAACGGTTGAAACGGCAGATTTGGCGACCCGAACGGTTTCGCCAATTGCTGGACTGGTACAGCGGTAAGGTTGATAACCTACCGTCGCGTGCCGCATTGTTAAATCAGGTTGAAGCGAAAGGTGTAGAGACTGTTCTGACAGCGGCACAGCCTTTATTGGGCGTGCGCAATACCGCCGAAATTCTGGCGCGCGTTGCAAGTCTGCAAGATGATGCAAGCACGGCCCCGATCCCTGCCGTTGAGGTCGAGGTTCTGGAAGAATTGTTGGCGGTTCATGGCCCTGCAATAGAAGCATTACGTTCGTTACGCGGCACGCAAGATCGACTGGACGGTTTCGCGCCGGCCGTTGACCGGCTTGAAGCGCGTTTGAATGCACTGGCAAGCAAAGGTGTAGATGTGGAAACACTGCCGTTTGAGGCCAGCTTCGGGCTGACCTCGCTTGAATATTACGATGGGTTCGTGTTCGGTTTTTTCGATGGGCAAAACCCGATTTCAAGCGGGGGGCGCTATGATGCCCTGACGGCTGTTTTAGGTCAGGGACGCTCTATTCCCGCCGTGGGCGGGGTTATTCGCCCCGATGCTTTGGCCAACGTAGGAGGCGGGACATGAGCGTTTTGAAACTTGCTGTGCCTTCCAAGGGGCGATTGCAGGAAAAAACCATGGCGTGGTTTGCCGAACGCGGGATCAGCGTATCGCGCACGGGTTCCGAACGAGAATATTCGGGTACTGTATCAGGCGTCAACGGGGTTGAATTAGTGATGTTGTCAGCCGGTGAAATCCCACGCGAGCTGAAAGCGGGACGTATTCATCTGGGCGTGACGGGCACTGATCTGATCCATGAGAAACTGCCGCTATGGCAGCGTGATGTGGTGAACCTGCAAGAGCTTGGTTTCGGACAAGCGGATCTGATCATTGCGGTTCCCAAGGGCTGGGTTGATGTGGATTGTGTTGAGGATCTGGATGGTGTTGCAGCGCAATTTCGTGCCAATCACGGCTACCGTCTGCGTATTGCCACCAAGTATCACAATCTGGTGCGTGGTTTTTTGCGCGCCCGCGGCGTGGCAGACTACCAACTGGTCGACAGCCAAGGTGCGACCGAAGGTGTGGTGAAAAACCTGACAGCAGAAGCAATTGCAGATATAACATCATCCGGTGCAACGCTGGACGCGAACCATTTGAAAGTCTTATCCGATGGGTTGATTTTACAATCGCAGGCTTGTGTTTTTGCCAGCCGCACTGCGGATTGGTCGGATACATCGCGGGCCGCATTACACGATATGGTGGCGAAAACTGGCTGGGATATTACGGGGATTTAATATGGTAATCCAAACATTTCGAACTGTTCGGGACATGCGTGCACAGGTTACCGCATGGAAAGCCGATGGTTTACGCGTAGGGCTGGTCCCGACGATGGGTGGTTTACATGCCGGGCATATCGCGCTTGTGCAGTCGGCTTTGGCACAAACCGATCGCGTGATTACGACGATTTTTGTAAATCCAACGCAGTTTGGGGCCGGTGAAGATTTGGACAGCTATCCGCAAACAGAAACCGAAGACAGTGCAAAAGTCGCGGATGCGGGCGGGCATGCAATGTTCATCCCGTCGGCGTCTGAAATGTACCCTTCAGGCTTTTCAACCCGCGTGGTTGTGGACGGGTTGACCGATTGTTTGTGCGGGGTAACCCGGCCCGGGCATATGGATGGTGTTTCACAAGTAGTGACGAAGCTTTTGAACCAAGCCCATGCGGATGTGGCGTTTTTTGGCGAAAAAGATTGGCAGCAGCTTGCAGTGATCAAGCGGTTGGCGCGGGATTTGGATATCGATACGGAAATTCGCGGCGTGCCAACTGTCCGCGATGATTACGGGTTGGCACTGTCATCGCGCAATGGGTATTTGAACGCAGAAGAAATAGAGATTGCACGCAAATTGAACGTGGTTTTAAAAAAAGCGGCTTACGATATTGCGGCAGGCGGCTTTGCAATTGACGAATGTATGAAAGCGGCCAAGGCCCTGATGAAAGCCGGATTTGACAAGGTGGATTATGTGGAATGCCGCGACGCCGAAACCCTGGAATTGATCGATAAAGCCGATGGGCGGTCGTGCCGGATATTCGCAGCAGCACATGTGGGCCGTGCGCGGCTGATCGACAATCATCAGGTGAATTAACTTGAAAATAAGCGCGGCACGCCGCCGCTTCGAACTGCTGAAACGCGCCTATGTTGAGGCAAGACATTCAAAGCACTACAAGATTACGAAGAGGAACTGGCATGGCTGGTAGGGTGTGTGGAACGGTTGATTAGGTGGTGGATAAGGTGCGTGCAGGTGGTATTGATGGGGGTGGGTGATACGCCTCAATGAATGGCAACTAAGAGCCCTTTTCTACCAAACAGAGGATGCTGCCACTTGAACAGATTGATAAAATTGCGACGGGCATTTATGGCCCAAAGGAGACTTCCCAGCCTAAAATTGATATAGTTATTTATAATAGATTGACGCAGGAGGGACAAATGGCGGGTTTTTTCGGAACTAAACAGCAAATGGCATTGCAAGCCATCGCTGAAGATGCACGTGAATGGACGATGAACACACCCGGTGCATGTGATCCTGGGCGATTTTTAGGAACTGATAATCCGGACGAATTGGGTTGGGGCAAGATAATCGAGATCCTGAAGCGTGATGGTGCTTTCGGCTTTCGGATGATCCCGTCAAAAGATACAGCTGCAATATCTCGCAGGTTACTGGAGCACGAGTGTAGAATTGATTTTTGGGATGTTTTCGTGGCCAACCGTGAAGATGCGGTTGCGGCAGCGTCGACCGTTATTTTATCAGGATTGCCGAGAGGGTATAGTTACCTTCCAGAACTGCAAGGAGCCGAAAACCATGAGACGGTAAAAATTCAATCGTTCATGGCTGAGAACGGGATTGCCCCATTTTCCGGATCAAAATTGGCTGGCCTCGACGGCCCCGCTATCACTATCGCAATTGCGGATGAAGGCAACATTCTTGCGGCAGTGGCACACGCTTACTTCTCATACAACAAATATAGCCAATACAAACGATGTGCTTGGGGTGGCCTTGTTGCAGTATCTCCATTGCATCGAGGAATGGGGTTAGGTAAATACGTAAATGCAAAGATGGTGCTTGAGTGTTTTTCCCGTCTAGATGCCGAAAGTATCCATGAACTAGTTGCTGCATCGAACACACCATCACGTAGGATGGTTGAAGCAAGCGGACTGCGCCTTGATCCGACAGTTAAATGCGGTATCGCAATGAGCGGGAGTGAAGAACGCTTTACCAAGTGATGTCTGCTTTGAGCCCAAAGTGACGGATGTTGCTCCAAAGTGTGGATTTACTCTTGTAGCTCATCACGCATTCTTTGTTGTACAGACCCTACTTAGTTGAGGCTACTGGTTTTGCGCAGAAGAGATGAGCTTCCTGTGGAACACAAAGAATACCATCTTTGTAATACTGCGATAGTTCTGCGGATACCTCTGTGACCACGGTTTTTATTACGGTATCTCCTGCTTGCCTTAAATCCGCTTCAATCGGCAGAGCCATTATTTGAGAGTGCAAATCGTCGAAGCGACGTTCAAGAACCACGGCATCGTGCAGTACAATTTCAAATTCGGCATCGCGCAAGAGTTTCGTAATTACGTTTCCATCACGGAACGAAAAAGGAGCCCGCGCCTTGGTAGCGGCTGTTTCACCGACATGCCGTTCAAGTGCATCAGCCAACGCTCCATTGAATGGGGAGACCGCACGCCAACACGTTAGGACAAGCCGTCCATTTGGGCGCAGAACCCTGTGGACTTCCTTCAAAGAGGCTGACTTGTCGGGAAAAAATTGCAACCCTTGCTGAATGAAGCCGAAGTCAAAGGACTTATCATCACAGGGTATATTACATACATCTGCTGCATACCATTCGACGTTGTGATTGCTTTCAGGTTGGTTTTCCCGAGCCACAGTTACCATAGTTTCATTTAAATCAACCCCGACAATTCGCCCTCTGCCTGTCAAACACGAAGTGATCTCTCGGGTCAAAGCACCAGTGCCGCAAGCAATATCGATAACATGTGCACTTGGGGGTAAATCAATTTTCTCCATTGTTGCTCGCGCCAAAGGGGCAAACATCGCAGGAACACTATGACTGTCATACTTGAGAGCCGCTTCCTTGGTCAGCTGAAACTTGTCATTCGCCATAATTGTTCCCCAAAATAAATTAACTTATTTGACGATAGACTACATGCAACCACATAAATTTCAAAAAGAATAAGTTGCCGATTCCTCTTGGATCTCTGCTTAGCAATCAGTACCAAACTCCTCCCACCTGCAACGAACGTCCGCTCTGTCCGCACAGCTGCCATAGAGTTTTCTACTTGTTGGTAGTTGCGATAAATAGGAAACACTCTCTTAAAAAATAGCTCTATTTGGGCCCATAGGTTCTAACGCTAGACAATCTTAAGCTGTTATTTCTTAATTTTACTCTTGTATAAGGTTACAATAACTATACTTAGTCACATAAGAATAATATATCGACATTAAATCAATTTCTCACAAGGATATTTAAGATGAAAAATTCACTGCTAATTGTAAGCCTTATATTTATATCGGCCTGTGCAAAAGCTCCAGCAGACATAGCAGCCGTGAATGTTGATGAAGGTCAATATAGCCGCCATTCTTGCAGCCAACTTAAAGAGAAAGAATTGGCTCAAAATCAGGAGCTTGAGAAGTTAAGTGCAAAACAAAACGCCGCTAAGAAAGCTGACGCTTGGGGCGTATTTTTGATTGGACTGCCAACGGCCACAATGTCTGGCAATGATCAAGAGACGGCAATCGCTGTAACAAAGGGTAAAATACAAGCTATCGAAACTCAGAAATTGAGAAAGAATTGCAGTTAATTTGGCATCCCCCAAAGGTTGGGAATGGCCCGTTTGCTACAGCCCATCAGACCAATTCACTAACCCCTATCGTAACCCCAAATCGGCCAGCGCGATTTCCAGTTCTTTGGGCAATTCGTCATCAGATTTACGGCCCTTGGGCAGGTCATTGGGGGCGTCTTCAGGTGTTAAATACCGCCAGCCCTGAAACGGGCGGCGTTTGACAACCGTTGTACGGATCAGCTCGGGGGCAAGCATAATTCCGCAGCGGCGGATGCCGTCATCACCGATAACTTCTTCAAAACCGATGATTTTCTGGCGGGCCTGAATGAAGCCCTTGATCACCCAATACATTGATCCGCCGTTGAAAACTTCCGCTTCACGCCGCGGCCACATGCGGGTGATATGCAGTGAATAATCACGGCCCATTTGGGCACGTCGGCCTGCCTGCCATTCAGTCAGGCTCTCCACGCTTTCACTGCCAACACTGAGTTTGATGATGTTAATTTTTCCGTTCATAAGACGAAATTAACATTGGATTAAGAAATGTAAATCGTTTACCTTATGTTCTCTGCCCAAAGAATCGAAAGAGTATTGCCATGAGCCGTTTTGCTGCCCCTATCGCCGAGCAAATTTGGGATATGAAATACCGTTTCAAAGATGCTGACGGCACGCCTTTGGATCACGGTGTCGAAGACACGTGGAAACGGATTGCAGGGGCTTTGGCCAGCGTTGAAGACAAGCCCGATCTTTGGACGGATAAGTTCTATAACGCATTGGAAGATTTCAAATTCCTGCCGGCGGGCCGCATTATTGCAGGGGCTGGCACCAAACGATCCGTAACGTTGTTCAACTGCTTTGTGATGGGCACGATCCCCGATACGATGGGCGGCATTTTCGATATGTTGAAAGAGGCCGCCCTGACTATGCAGCAGGGCGGCGGTATTGGCTATGATTTTTCCACCTTGCGGCCCAAAGGGGCTATGGTTCACGGCGTGGCCGCAGATGCAAGCGGGCCATTGTCGTTTATGGATGTCTGGGATGCCATGTGCCGCACGATCATGTCGGCCGGCTCGCGCAGGGGGGCTATGATGGCCACAATGCGCTGCGATCATCCCGATATTGACGGGTTTATCGAGGCCAAACAGGACAGTGCACGGTTGCGCATGTTTAATCTGTCCGTACTGGTCACAGATGATTTCATGGAAGCGGTCAAAGCGGGCGCCACCTGGGATCTGGAATTTGACGGAACCGTCTATAAAACCGTCAAAGCGTTGGATTTATGGAATAAGATCATGCAGGCGACGTATGATTACGCTGAACCGGGTGTGATTTTTATTGACCGCATCAATCAAAAGAACAACCTGCATTATTGCGAAACCATTGCCGCAACCAACCCCTGCGGTGAACAACCCTTACCGCCTTACGGTGCGTGCTTGTTGGGGTCGATCAATCTGGCACGATTGGTGAAAGACCCGTTTGAAGACGGTGCTGATCTGGATACGGCAGCATTGGATGATCTGGTGCGCACAGCGGTACGGATGATGGATAATGTCGTGGATACATCGCGCTTTCCACTGGAAGCCCAAGCGCAAGAGGCACAAGCGAAACGACGTATCGGGCTGGGTGTGACGGGACTTGCAGACGCACTGTTGATGGTAGGCCAGCAATATGGGTCGGAAGATGCCGCACAACGTACCGAAGGCTGGATGAAACAAATCGCACGCGCAGCTTATTTGGCATCTGCCGATCTGGCCGCTGAAAAAGGTGCGTTTCCACTGTTTGACAAGCAAGACTTTCTTGCCTCGGAAACCATGCAGGACATGGACGCGGACGTACGTGACGCCATTGCCAAGAACGGCATACGCAATGCCCTGCTGACCTCGATTGCACCGACAGGTACGATCAGTCTTTATGCAGGCAACGTGTCAAGCGGGATTGAACCCGTATTCGCCTATGCTTACACCCGTAAAGTTTTGCAAAAAGACGGGTCGCGCACTGAAGAAGAGGTCGTGGATTACGCGGTCGAAATGTGGCGCGAAAAATTTGGTGATAAGGCGTTACCGGATTACTTTGTGAACGCCCAAACACTGCCCCCTTTGGCGCATGTACGTATGCAGGCAGCGGCACAAAAGTGGATCGACAGCTCAATCTCTAAAACCATCAACTGCCCCGAAGACATCAGTTTTGACGATTTCAAGCAGGTCTATATGGCCGCATGGGATCAGGGTTGTAAGGGTTGCACAACGTATCGTCCGAACGATGTCACGGGGTCGGTTTTGGCCGTGTCCGAAACCACCGAAACCGCGCCTGAAATCGATAAGGGTGCGGATGTGGTTTACCTGTCTGAACCGCTGAACCGCCCTGACGCTTTGGAAGGCCACACATACAAGATCAAATGGCCGGAAAGTGAACATGCTATTTATATCACGATCAATGATGTGATCGAAAAAGACAATCGTCGCCCGTTTGAGGTGTTCATCAACTCGAAAAACATGGAACATTACGCTTGGACCTTGGCCCTGACACGGATGATTTCAGCAGTGTTCCGTCGTGGTGGTGACGTGTCCTTTGTTGTCGAAGAACTGAAAGCGGTGTTTGATCCGCGTGGTGGTGCATGGGTACAGGGCAAATACATCCCGTCTATTCTGGCGGCCATTGGCGGCGTGATTGAACAACACATGGTGCGGATCGGGTTTATCGCAACCGAAGGCGGCCATCTGAAATCTGACCCCAAAGCAGAAGCGATCGCAATCGGTGAACGCCCGCGTGGCCCCGCCTGCCCCGCTTGTGGACAGTTCGGTATGCGGATGGTTGAGGGCTGTATGACTTGTGGTGATTGCGGGCATTCCAAGTGCAGTTGATTTTATCGGGGGAATGACCGCTCTATGTTTCAATTAAATGAAGAAATTCCCGAGAGCCTATTTGAACAGGCTCTGATGATGCAGAATATGATCACTGCCCGCGCCACAGGTGGTGCAATGGATGATATAATATACCGAACAATAAGGTCAGAATTTATTGCCGATATTGCCACCAAACCTTTGCTGCCAGAATTTGTAAGGACTTGCCGAGATGGTGATAGCATATGGGGCTACTTATAAAGTGTTCACGCTGGAAATGGAGCTTACGAAATTCGTCGGCAACACATTAACGAAGCGTTCGCACCCCTATTGGAATATCTAGAGGAAGGAAATTCGACACCTTCTGATGTTGATGTCACTAATGTATTGTCAAAATATGACGGTGAAGGTGTCCAAACTGCTTGGGATAAGGCCCTAAAAAGGCGTTCATCAGATCCACAAGGTGCAATAACTTCTGCGAAGACACTTCTTGAGGAAGTCTGCAAGCACATATTGGAAGAAAACTCCAACCAAAATCTCGAAAAATGGGATTTGCCAAGGCAGTATAGCGAAACATCCAAGTTATTGAACTTAGCACCTTCCCAGCATACTGAAGAGGTGTTCAAGCGAATTCTTGGTGGGTGTCAAACAGTGGTGGAAAATCTAGGTGGACTTCGTAATAAAATAGGTGATGCCCATGCGCAAGGGCGAAAGCCTGTCAAACCAGCACCTAGGCATGCCGCATTAGCGGTAAATCTTGCCGGTTCAATGGCAATGTTTCTTATTGAAACCTGGTTGGATCAGAACGAAGAAAACACATGACAACAGCGTGTGTAAAGCAGATATTAACTTCAATCATATAAAAATGGCAAAGCAGCCTATATACCGACCTGCTAGATTATCACCCCACAAACACCACGCCGTTTTCTTGTGCCGTCAGGCGTGGGTCTTTGGATTTAACCGTAACAGGCCGCCCATCCAGCACTTCCATACACCGCTCAAAAGTCTCGTCTTCCAGCCGTTGCATGGCCTCTTCCGTATAAAATGTCAGATGTGGCGACAGGATGACGTTGTCCATGTCATAAAGCTCACGCATCGGGTGGTCTTTTTGGTTCAACGGCTCGTTGCTGTAAACATCCAAACCCGCCCCCGCTATTGTTCCATCTTTTAATGCCCGTACCAAAGCCACTTCATCAATAATGGCTCCGCGCGATACGTTGACCAGAATGGCCGTGGATTTCATTGCACGCAGTTCATCAGCACCAATCAAATGATGCGTGTTATCGTTCAACACGCAATGCACTGAAACGAAATCGCATATCGCAAGCATATCGCGCAAATCATCGTATTTCTCGGCACCTGCCGCACGCATGGCTTCCGCAGGCATGTTCGGGTTATAGCCCACAACATTGGCCCCAAAACCCGCACCCACCATCCGCGCCATGCTTTTGCCGATCTTACCAACCCCCACCAGCCCGACAGTTTTACCGGAAATATCGGAACCCATCCAACGCTCAGTAGGCCAAACCCAAGCTTCGCTTTGCATGGCATTATGGATTGGCACCAATTTCTTGGCCAATGCAATCATCAGGGTAAAAGCCCCTTCTGCCACCGTGTTTTCAGCGTATTCGGGAATATTTACCACGGGAATTTTATCGGCGCGGGCTGCATCTATATCTATCGCATCAATGCCAACACCGAATTTGACGATCCCCTTCAACCGTTCTGCATTGGTGATCACTTTGGCTGTAATTGGCGTGTAACACATCAAAATCAGATCGGCATCACGGGTTTCAGCCATCAGATCAGCCTCGGAAATATCATCGGACAGTAAAACCAGATTTGCCCCTGTCGCACGCAAAGCGTTATCCAGATGCGGGCATTCCAATTCAAGGTCGGTACGCACGATTTTCGCTTGTTTGGTCATTTCATCCCCCCATATTTTTCGCCATCTTATGTATCAAATACCCCAAAGCAATGGCAATTTATATCTTGACCTCATAATAACGGATAAAATATATCCGTTATTATGAGATTAAGTGAAGGCGTAGAATGGACAGTGCATTGCTGCACGCTTCTAGCGGGGTTGCCGCCGGATGCGGCTTTGTCGGCAAAAAAGCTGGCAGAGTTTTTTGATGTGCCACCCGATTATCTGGCCAAGCATATGCAGCAAATGTCCAAAGCGGGTATTGTGAACACGAAAAAAGGCCCCAACGGCGGCTATAGCCTGGCCAAGCCTGCGCGCGACATTACCTTACTTGATATGGTCGAGGCCATTGACGGGCGGGTCTGCAGCTTCAAATGCACCGAAATCCGCCAGCGTGGCCCCAGCGGCGTATCACCATGCAGCTATAAAACCCCCTGCGGTATTGCGCGTGCGATGCGCAAAGCGGATCAGGTTTGGCGCGATGAATTACGCAAAACCACGTTAGCCGATTTGCAAATAATTGGCCTGCGCGAGACCCCGCCCGAACAAATGAATAAAGCCATCACATGGTTAAAAGGACTATTTACGTGAAAAAATTCCATCGACTTACCGCCTATATTCTTATCATTTTTGTCGCCGCACATCTGATCAACCACCTGTTTTTAATAGCAGGGCGTGAAAATTATAATCAGGTGCAGGAAATCCTGAATGCAGTGTACCGCAATCCTATGCTGGAGCCGATACTGATTATTGCGATGTCCTTTCAGGTTATAATTGGGCTGAAACTAGCCATAAGCTCGCTACGGCGCAAACCCAAACGGCCGTTTTGGCAACGCCCGTTCTGGGAAAAAGCCCAGATCATATCGGGCTTTGTCTTTGCTTATTTTATCATTGAACACCTGATTGCCCTGGCAGGCGTGCGTTGGTTCAACCCCAATCTGGAAACTAGCTTTTACTGGCCTGCGTCAGTGATGAATGGTGCGCCTTTCACCTATTATTTCGTGCCATATTACTTCTTGGGGGTACTGGCAGTAATGACCCATATGGGTATTGGTCTGCGCTTTGTAGCATTGCGTAAAGGTAAACGCGCATTGGGTGATATGCTTGCAATAGGTGCTATCGTGTTAGGGGCCGTATTCGGCACCCTGATCATATTAAGCCTGATGGGAGTATTTTACGAGATTACCCTGCCCGCAAAATGGATTGATTACCTGATAATGTTCTACCCGGATTACACTGGGTAGAACAGCAGATTATTCAGCAATCGCTTTATTTGTCAGCTTATCCAAAGCACCAGTCATTTTTTTCAGCACCGCCGCATCTGCGGGAATGCCATGATCTTCCGACAATTCGCTTGGATTGTGGTACGCCACGAACACCTGACCGTTTGCATCTTCATAAGCCACGACACGTAATGGCAGGTCCAGCCCTGCGGTTTGGCCTGCCTGCAATGCAGGTGTACCCAGTTTCGGGTTACCGAACATCAGCATTTGGGTCGGGCGCAAATCCATATCAACCTTGGCAGCACCGGCTGCATGGTCGATACGCGCGAAAACCTTGGCACCTGCACCTTCAACGGCCGCCACAAGACGGTCGATGGTCACTTCAACCGAATGCGCACTTGGTTTGGTAATCAGATCGGTGGCAAAGGCCTGTGTGGCCGAAATTGCAAGGGCGAGTGTCGTTAATTTTAATATACGCATGATTTTTCCTTATGTGGTTTTGGTGAATAATAGATGAGTAGAACAATTCAGGCAACGGGCGGTGCACCCCCCGCTTCAGTACTGGCACTGATATATGGGGCCAATCGTTCGGCTATTTCAGCGGAACCTTTGGGGGCTTGATAGTTGGATAATGTTTCCTGCCAAACGGCATAAGCCCGTTCGGTTGATGTTTGCGCGCCTGCTTCCGTCCACGCCCCGAAGTTTGATAGGTCGGCCACAAGCGGTTGGTAAAAAGCATCTTTGTAACGGCGCATGGTCTGGTCCGTGTCAAAGAAATGGCCGCCGGGATCAACCTGTTTGATTGCAGACCACGCCAACGCATTTTCACTGTCTTCTGGCGGTTGACACAGCTCTGCAAATGTTTGCAAAGCTTCCACATCATTGATGAATTTTTCATACCCGAACGTCAGTCCGCCTTCCAACCAACCTGCGGCATGTTTGACAACGGTTGCCTGCGCCATAACCGTCGCCCACATCGCCATATTGTTCTCCAAACCAGCCTGCATATCCGCCACATTGGATGCAGCCCCACCGGCAGATCGCCACGGCAAGCCGATCAACCGCGCCAACTGGCCCGTACCCAGTGTCATCTTGACCTGTTCGGGCGTACCAAAGGCGGGCGCACCCGATTTCATATCCACATTGGAACCGAACCCGCCGTATGCCACGGGGGCACCCGGTTTGCTAAGCTGGGCCAGCGTAATACCGGCCAAGGCTTCAGCATGTTGCAGCACAAGCGCCCCTTCAACAGTGATTGGGGCCATCGCCCCTGCCAGACAAAACGGTGTAATGATGCTCAGCTGGCCCGCGCGGGCGAAATCCATAATGCCCTGGGCCATCGGAATATCCAGCATGCGCGGTGAATTGGTGTTGATCACTGTGCTGGCCCAAGTGCCCGCGGTAAATTCATCGTCCGTTAGGTCAAAGCCAACACGGATCATTTCAAACCCATGCTCTACCTGCTTTTGGCCGCGCGCATATAGGAACATCGGTTTATCCGACAATGTCATCTGTGCTTGCATGGTTGCATAGTGGCGTAAATGGGGTGGCACATCTTGCGGCTCGGCCGAGGGGCTAAGCTGGTGGATAACGTCAAAGCTTTGGTGCAGTTTCAATGTTTCCTCAAAATCGGCGATTGAACCCGGTCGTCTGCCGCGTTCCAGATTGGTTGTGTTCGGGCAACCACCGCCCGGTGCAAACATCAATGTGCCCAACTCAAATTGTTGGTTGCGGGCGGGATTTATCGCCAGAATGGGGACTGACCTAGGGGCAGTCTTTAGCGCTTCCGTAACCATTTCACGGCCAATGCGCACCATAAGATCATCTTCATTCACAATGGCGCCGCTGGCTTTGTAAATCTTGCGGGCTTCATCCAGCAGAACTTTAATTCCAAGCTCTTCCAATATCTTAAGGGCCATATTGTGGATGTTCGTTATTGCGTCTTCCGTGAAGAAACCTTGCGCCGCAAAAGGGTGGCGCAGTTGGCGATACTTCAGTGAACGATCCTGCGAGACTGGGGTTTCCAATCTTTTTTCCCGTCCGCGTCGTTTTCGTATTGTGGTCATTGGAGCATTCCTTTTTGTTTGGCAGGCAAAATGCCAACCACGCAAAATTCCAAGATCACTTAACGCTGATTTTTATAATCTGTGAAGCCTGTAAATTATCCGCGCCCGCGATAGGTCGGCACGCCCTGATCGGGTATCCAGACGTTTTCAGGCACAGCCCCCGTCTGGTAAAACACATCAATCGGAATGCCGCCGCGCGGGTACCAATACCCCCCGATGCGCAACCATTCCGGATCCAGCAAATCAACCAAACGCTTGGCAATGGAAACGGTGCAGTCTTCGTGAAACGCACCGTGATTGCGAAACGACCCCAGATAAAGTTTCAACGATTTGCTTTCAACAAGCCATGCGTTCGGTACGTAATCAATCACCAGATGGGCAAAATCGGGTTGCCCTGTCATTGGACAAAGCGAGGTGAATTCAGGTGCCGTAAACCGCACACAATAAGCGGTTCCGGCTTGCGGATTGGGAACACGTTCTAGTTCAGCCTCTTCAGGATTGTCAGGTAAAACAGTAGCACCACCAAGTTGCTTGAGATTGCTGTAAATATCTTCTTTCGTCATGGGATCATCCCTTTCTAAACTTAAACACCGCGCTTATTGCCCCACAGCATAACATGTAGCTGGGGCAGAACATGCGCGTTAAACCATTTGTCTGTCGTCACTTTATCAATCACCCAGTGCATTTTATCCATCAATCCGTCTTGATCTACGGGCGCGTCCTCTGCGTCCGCAGGGGGTGGAGTAGAGTTGCCGGGTTGCAAGTAGATCGGCAAAAGCGGATAGCGTGCCGATGCATCTTTTGCATAATCGTAATCTGCATCATCAAAAACCACGATTTTCAGAACAATCTTGGGGCCAGTCCCAGCCACTTTCAAACAGTCATCAAACAGACCCCAATCGGTTGCCATATCACTGGAAGGGGGCTTTGGGCTTAGCACTAACATATCAAGATCAGCGAACCAATCCTTGGACACAGACCCTTGGGTTTCCAACCCAAACGTATACCCCGCCGCATGACCGCGCTCGATCAAAGGGCCAAAGGGTTGGATGGCAGGGTTTCCGCCTGAAAGCGTCACCATAATCGGAGTGTTGTTCGATAACTCTGTGATTTTGTTCAAAACCGCATCCGTCGTCATTGACGCCCATGTGTGGCGATACTCTGCATCGACTGCATGTAAGCTATCACACCACGAACAACGGTAATCGCATCCGCCAGTGCGCACAAAAACTGTGGGCAGACCTATTAGGGCCCCTTCGCCCTGAATCGTCGGGCCAAAGATTTCGCTGACGCGGATTTCGCTCATGGTCTGTACTCTGCCCATGTTTTGGGTGTCTCGCTGACACTGACTGCTGAAACCTCTGGCAGGTCGGATTTGCACCAGTCGTAAAGATGCTTTGCCAAGCGTTCGGCGGTGACCATATCGTTGCCAAGCACATCGTTCAGATGACGGTGATCCAACTGGCTGTCTATATAATCTTTAAGCGGAGATAATTCATTGTAATCACGGACAAATCCATGAGCGTTCAGTGTTTCGGATGAAAGCTCTACCCGCACAATATAATTGTGGCCGTGCAACCGTGCGCATTGATGATCCGCTGGTAAATCTTTTAGCTGGTGTGAGGCCGAAAAATGGAACTCTTTGGTAATGCGGTAGGTCACTTATCCATCCCTTTTTCGGTCGCTTGACGCCAAAAATCCGGGTCTGCGTATGCGGTCGGGTCTTCCACACCTGCATGGGCAAATGCCTCAATCCGTTCAACGCATGTACCGCAACGCCCGCAATGCTGTTCGCCACCTTTGTAGCATGACCATGTATCGGCAAATGGCGTGTTATATGCAGCCCCTGCGGTCACAATATCGGCCTTTGAACCGTTTACGAACGGCGTGTAAAGTTCCACCTTGGCATAACCGTCAAGTGCTTGATTTTGCATGATTTGAAATGCGTCTATAAAACCGGGGCGACAATCCGGATAGATGAAATGATCACCGCCGTGCACGGCCGTTGCCACCGCGTCCGCCTTTTGTGCGGCCGCCACACCAAAAGCAATGGCCAACATGATGGCGTTGCGGTTCGGGACAACCGTTACTTTCATGCTGTCTTCGGCGTAATGCCCGTCGGGTACATCAATGTCATCGGTCAGTGCCGACCCTGTCAGGCTGGCCCCTATCGTGCGGATATCGATTATTTGATGCGGTACGTTCAGGTCAGCCGCACAAATGGCGGCGTAATCCAGTTCTTTTTTATGCCTTTGACCGTAGTCGAAAGACAAAAGACTGTGCAACGTGTTTTCGGCTGCCACTTTGTAAGCAAGCGAAACACTGTCTAATCCGCCCGAGCAGATGACGATGGTTTTCATGTTCTAATCCTTGTTTTGTCCGGGTAGGCTGCGACCGGTAAAGGCGCAATAGTCGGTTTTTACGGCTGGTTCAATCCCCCCTAAACACGCTATGGCTATTTCATGAAACAAATTGAAAATGTTCTAACCGATCGCGGGTCAAAATACGCGGTCAGCGGCGGCCCTGTTGCCACGCGCGCTGAAGCCAATGCATTCATCAAACACCTGACCCGCAAGAAAAAGTTCGCAAAAGCAACCCATAACACATGGGGCGTGATTTTCGCGGACGGTGAACAGGTCAAAAACGATGACGGTGAAAGCGGTGCAGGCACATTGATCCTGCAAATGCTGGAACGTGAAGGATTACGCGATCACATTATCGTCGTCACCCGCTGGTACGGCGGCGTGCATCTGGGCGGTGACCGTTTTCGTCATGTGAAAACCTGCGTGCAGGAATATCTGGCTTTGGATTAAAGCGCACCAAAACACGTCACCCTTCCAAATGCGGCCACGCCGCCAGTTCCTCCCCCGCCGCCATTGGCTGCGCCATCAAATCCATCAGCAACATGCAAAACAGATCATGCGGGTCGTGCGGCGTGTCCATTACCAGATAGGCCATGATCCATGTGCGTTGCTTGATGGTCAGCCGAATATCATTGGTATCTACGTCCGACATAATAACTCTCCTTAAATTCTTAAACGAAAACGGCTGTCGAAACGCTTCGACAGCCGGGGAGTTCGTAAGCCGCTCAAACACGACTGCTATGACCTTTGGGCCGAAGCCTTGGACATACGTCATAACCTCCCCGACCTAATAAATCGAGGAAGCATCATTGCGGTTGATACCAACCGGTTTGAGTGGGGCTACGAAACCCCGAGGCTGGCAAGCCAACCCTGCGGTCAGGTTATGTCAGGATAATGTTCAGGGAAAGGGGGAATTCATCGTCAGGGTCGCGCCTGAGCCGCGGGTTATGATTGGGGAACCCTACAGGTTGGGAATATTTTTGATTTATTTTTCATGAATACCTTGCTTAAATTAACCAAGCAGGTTAATCTAATAGTGTAGCACAACTGGGAGACAACAAGATATGGTAGTTGAAATAGGGAAATTTCTTAGAAAATTAAGAATAGACCAAGAAGAACGACTTTTGGATATGGCAGGAAAACTAAAAAAATCGTCAGCATTCCTGTCGGCAGTTGAGCGCGGCAGAAAAGAACCTCCTTCAGGGTTTGAAGAATTAGTCACTAAAGCTTATCAGCTTGGCGCCGATAAAAAGAAAGAATTAGCAAATGCGGTTGACCGTTCAAGAAAAGCATTCACTATTAAACCAGACAGTGCCGTAGCGCATGATACTGCCGCAATGATGGCACGAAAAATAGGATCACTTTCAGTAGATGATCTTAAAAAAATACAAAAAATTCTAAATCAGGAGGACGAGCACGATGACGGGACCGGACTATGAAGTTCCACCATTGGGTTGGGACAAAATTGCAATTATAACCAGCAACCTCAGAGGGCAGCTCAACCTTCAACACAAGCCATATTTTCCAATCATGGAAGTTTTAGAGTTTGTTTTAGACAGGAATGAAATTGTTGGGCTAGATGTGAGAGACGCTCATGAAATGCAAGGAGCAGAAGGGTATACAAGCCCAGACGGTGAATTAATAATTTTAAGAGAAGACGTATACCATGCAGCGTGGAAGGGTGAACCAAGAGCTAGATTCACCGCTGCTCATGAACTGGGTCACTTCCTATTGCATACAGGAATACCACTAGCCAGAATAAACTCTACGAATAGTGTTCCTCCCTTCCGAAGAAGCGAACCCCAAGCCAACCAGTTTGCGGCAGAGCTTTTAATGCCGCCCCAATTTTTCACTGCACAAGATACTCCCATGGAAGTTATGATGCGTCATGGTGTTAGCGGAGATTGCGCAGAAATAAGACTCGATTATCTAACAAAAAAAGGAAAAATATAAAAAAACCGAGCCAAAGCGGCTCGGAATAGTTTTCTGTGGTGGGCTATGGGCTTGCCATTACAGAAGCCTTGAAATCCCAAAACAGCATTGTGTAAGTGCCATAGAGCATACGCTAATTTGGAAGTAAAGGCAAATGTCGCCCTAGGAGGAACTGTTATGGTTGTAAAAACCCACAGTCCACCACCCGCTGGTAAGCGGTATGTGTTTCGCCCTTGGCGCACATGTCCAAAGACCGGCAACAGGCTTTACGCGAAAGCGTTTGGCTTGAGGGCGTGGCCAATTTTGGTCGACGCATAAGCAATCGGGTGGCCATTTACTTGGCCACCCACCAATAACACCTTTGGGTTACTCAAAGGTTAACTTTACTTTCAAGGAATACAAAAATGTCTAGATATTACGTAAATAAGAACGCACAAGCTAACGGTGATCATGAAGTTCACACAACAGGCTGTTCGTGGCTTCCAGAGGTTCATAACAGAACTTATTTGGGAGATTTCACTACGTGCCGTCCAGCAGTAACCGCTGCTCGACAACACTACCATCAGGTTAATGGTTGCTACTATTGCAGCAATCCTTGCCACACTCAGTAAAGGAAAACAAACATGGCTACCAATCCTCCCACAGGCGACGGACGTCGCAAAGGTGCAGTGCGTCAACGTTCGCAAACGAAAACACCCTCAGGGCACTACGTTAAGCGCGATGCTAAAACAGGGCGCTTCATGGATGTGAAAACAACCGATAAAACGCCCTTCAAAGGTGTTCGTAAGGAATAATAATTTTGTGGCGCGCGTTAACCGCGCGCCACGCATCACCCCAAATATGTTCACGGATCACGCGGCGGCGGCCCGCCCTTTTCACCCCCCTCACTCCTCTTCCAAACTTCGCTTCATAACCTCTTCAAAATACTGGTGCGCCAGTTCGTTTTCTTCGCTCTTGGCGAAATGCGTGTTCAGCAGCCCCTGCACCATCGCCATGTAATAGACCCGCAACACTTGGTTCATGCGGGTCTGATAGCGCGGCCCCATTTTTTTGAACCAGCGCAGCATGTCACTATCCACGCGCATGGTGATTTTGGTTTTATGCGGTGTGATCGGCTTGCCAACCTCCAGAAAATTCCAACCTTCGGGAATACTGCGATCGACCCATGCGTCAGACATATCGTGCTGCATCCGTGCAAGGGCGGCTTTAATATCGTGGCGGCGTTGGGCTTTGGAAATCATCGGTCAAATCCTGTCTAAAACCCCAGCATTGCGGCTAATTCTTAACAAATTCAAACCCCATCGTTTGCCATACAGGTTCCATACGTACGCCATACAGGTAACATACCGCTGCCCCTGCGTTACGCTTGACCATTTCCACCCGATGCCGATACTGGCCCCAAGGGGGTTTATCAATGTATAAAGTCGCAATCACGGGCACGGGTGTTTTCACACCGGAACAGGTCATAACAAACGATGAACTGGTCAAGGCATTCAACGCTTACGCCGATAAGTACAACTTTATAAACAGGGACTTGATCGAACGCGGCGATGTGCAGGCCTTGGATCATTCTTCATCCGATTTCATCTTTGCAGCCAGTGGTATCAAACAGCGTTATGTCATGGATAAATCGGGCATTCTGGACCCCGATGTGATGCATCCATTGTTGCGCAAACGCGATGATAAAGAGCCGGGAATTATGGCCGAAATGGCCATTGACGCATGCACTAAAGCCTTGAAACAAAGTGGTAAAACTGCCGAAGACGTGGATTGTATTATCGTCGCTGCATCCAACCACGAACGCGCTTATCCCGCAATTGCAATCGAGGTACAAAACCTGCTGGGCACCCCCGGTTTCGGGTTCGATATGAACGTCGCCTGTTCATCCGCCACCTTCGGCATTCAGGCCGCAACCGACATGATCCGCGCAGGCTCCATCCGCTCCGCTTTGGTGGTCAACCCCGAGATATGTTCAGGCCATCTTGAATGGCGCGACCGCGATTGCCATTTCATCTTCGGTGACGTTTGCACGGCAACTTTTCTGGAACGTTTGGAAGATGCCAATGGGCCGCATTTCGAAGTGCTGTCAACAAAATGCGCCACGCAATTTTCCAACAATATACGAAACAACAACGGCTTCCTACGCCGCTCCCTACCCGCAGCCCTAACCGATCAGCGCGACATGCAGTTTATGCAAGAGGGCCGCAAAGTGTTCAAACAAGTGGTGCCGATGGTGTCCAAACATATCCTTGACCACCTTGCATCGGAAGGTGTTGAGGCATCTGACCTGAAACGGCTTTGGCTGCATCAGGCGAACAAAGCGATGAACGATTTCATCGGGCGCAAGGTTTTGGGGCGCACACCCGAAGACGGTGAACAGCCGAATATTTTGCAAGATTACGCAAATACATCTTCCGCAGGTTCAATCATCGCGTTTTCGCAACATTCAGACAATCTTAACAAAGATGATCTGGGTTTAATCTGTTCCTTTGGTGCGGGCTATTCCGTTGGCAGTGTCTTGGTGAAACGCGCAGGCTAGAATAAACGCCCGCCGACAGGCACATCCAAGTCCGGTATTAACAGCACCACCTCACCGTCTTTGTCCGGCACACCCAGAACAAGTATCTCGGACATCACGGGGCCGATCTGGCGTGGCGGAAAGTTGACAACAGCCATAACCTTACGGCCGATGAGTGTTTCCATATCATAATGCACGGTGATTTGTGCGGATGATTTCTTGATGCCCAGATCACCCCCCATATCAACCCAAAGCTTAAACGCAGGTTTGCGCGCTTCCGGAAATGGTTCTGCACGGGTAATGATACCCACACGAATATCAACGGCCAGAAAATCGTCAAATGTAATCTCGACCATCTATTCCCCCAACTCACGGCTACGATCCGCCGCCGCTTTGATACCGTCACCGACGATTTTCGGAAATCCCGTTTCGGTATCCATCAACACTTCAAGTGCGGCAGCCGTGGTGCCTGCGGGGGATGTAACATTCACCCGCAGTTGTGTCGGAGTTTCATCCGACTTTTCAGCCAATTCACCGGCACCCGCAACCGTTGCTTTTGCCAACTTCATCGCCAAAACGGGCGGCAATCCTTGGGCAACACCTGCAGCGGCCATCGTTTCAATCAGATGAAACACATAAGCCGGGCCTGACCCGGACACGGCCGTAACCGCATCCATTTGCCCCTCATTATCCAGTCGCACGGTTTGACCAACAGCGGTCAGAAGGGTCTCGGCCATATCCATTTGCACTTGCGTGCTATGAGTATTCCCAATCAATGCGGTAATCCCACGCCCAACAGCGGCAGGGGTATTCGGCATGGCGCGAATAATCGGTGTGTTTACTCCTAAAGCCGCTTCAAAACTGGCAATAGATGTACCTGCCGCGATGGATATGAACAGGGTTTCCCCATTCCCCAGCGCCTGCAACTGCGGCAACGCTTCGCCCATCATCTGCGGTTTAACCGCCAATATGCATACCGCCGGATTGCTTGGTAACCCCGTGTTTATCGCAACGCCTTGCGCCTTTAACCAGTCAGACGGATATGGATCAAGGATGGTAACAGAGCCGGGTTTTATCCCTTCGGCCAACCAGCCTTGTAACATAGCCGATCCCATTTTGCCGCAACCCAGCAAAACCAGGCCATTATCGTTTATATATGAAAGTGTCATTTCGTATCACCCTTTTTCAGGTGACAATCCAACATACCAAATCAGAAATCAAGCACGACCGTAGGCTTCGGTCATTGCAATCTTCATCGCTTCTTTTACCGGGCTGTTACCCCAACAAACCAACTGAAACGCAGGATAAAACCGCTCGCACGCGGCCACTGCGGCAGTTAACACCTGATCGATTTGCTCAGGCCCCGCATTGGCTTCACCGCCCAACAATAACCCGTAGCGATAGACCATCAATTTCTGTTCGGCCCAAAGTGAGAATGAACCTGCCCAGCATGTATCATTGACTTCATTCAATATATGATAAAGTGTCGGCAATGTTTTTTTCGGTGGGTCCATTTCAAAGGTGCAAACCATGCGCAGGGTTTCATCATAGGCCGACCAGGCAAGTGTGATTGAATACGTGCGCCATGAGCCTTCTACAGCCATTGCAATTTGATCTTCTGCTACTCTGTCAAAGTCCCATTCGTAATGTTCTGCCAGCGTTTCAACGACATCAATCGGATGCACGTCACCTGCGTCCAGAAAATGCTCCGTGTTTGCCATATGCCTGCCCCTCAAATCTTTTGTTGCGTGAGGACGAGACCCACCATTTAGGGGGCTTCGCTAAGTATCGCGGTTTTTCATTCACCGCTTACTACATATGGTGTGGTACAAAAGTTGTTCTGTAAAGACAAAACTTCAAAAATCTGCGGATACCCACAGAATAGATCAAGCTATCCACAGATTTGAAAGGTTATCCACGCTCCAGCGCATCCAAGATCGGGCAGTCTGGGCGGTCATCACCATTGCAACTGCTGACCAGCAGCGACAGCTCTTTTTGCAACTTCTTTAATTCGGCAAGTTTTGCATCAACTTCCAACAAATGTTGTTTTGCAATATTACGCACTTCAGAACTGGCGCGGCTTTGATCTTCGAACAGGCCAAGCAGTTTACGGCATTCCTCAACAGAAAAACCCATCGCCCTTGCGCGCCGCACAAAGATCAGTTTGCGCAGTGTTTTACCATCATAGGTGCGATAGCCCGCTTCAGTGCGCCCTGACGGTTTCACCAATCCGACATCCGCATAGTAGCGAACAGTTTTTACAGGCAGATCTGCCCGCTTTGAAATTTCACCAATATTCATCTGTACACCTTTCAGTCCCTCTAGTGACTGGAAGGTTTATAACACAGAAACCATATGCGCCACATCTTTAAGATATGGCAGCCGCTTTTGGGCGGCTTTCACTGCGCTTGCATCAACTTCCGCCAGCAAAACCTCTTCGGCCAACCCCGCACGGGCGGCATCACCCCCCGTCGGCGTCACAATGCAACTATGCCCGTAATATTCCATGTCATCCTCAATGCCCGCATGGTTGGCATAAGCCAACCAGACTCCGTTTTCAAATGCCCGCGTTGGCATAACTTTATCGGCCACAACTGGCCAGTTTACATTCAGTGCAGTGGGTACGATCACCAGTTGCGCCCCCATCTGTGCCACTTTACGCAGGGTTTCAGGGAATTCCGCATCGTAGCAGATAAGAATAGCACATTTCAGCCCCATGCAATCAAACAGGGTCATCGTGTTGCCTGCGATGAAATGATCTTCTTCAAATCCCGGGGGTATTGCCAGTTTTTTATGGTTGGCACGGGTCTGCCCTGCAGCATCCATAAACAGTGCGGAATTGTACAACACACCGTCAACCAGTTCCGGATAACCGAAAACCAATGCCGTTTTACTGGATGCAGCTAAAGCAGAGGCCTGTTTAATGAAGTCAGCACTTTGTGTCTCCGCCACCTGCGCCACAACATCACCGACATTATAGCCGGATACATAAAGTTCCGGACAAATCATCAGATCACAGTCAGTTCGTGCCAAGGCATCGCCTAATTTGGCAAGGCGTTCCTGCACGCTAAAGCCACCACCTGCCGATTGAAATACCGCAAGCTTCATATCATTTGCCTGCAACCAATATATCACGGCGATAGTTGGTCAGGTACTCAAACCCCGTATCGGTCACAACAATACTGTCACCGATACGGCCGCCCAATTCACCGTCCACTGAAATGCCACCATCGACGGCAAAGGTCATACCCGGTTGCAAAATCGTTTTATCCCCCGCTTTCAATTCAGGTGCTTCAAGGTAGGACATCCCAATGGACCGCCCGGTGCGATATCCGGTTTCATAACCCCGCTCTGCATAGACCACATTGGCAGCCTCGGCCACGCTTTCAGCCGTAACACCGGGTTTTATCGCGGCAATCGCGGCCTGCTGTGCGTCTAACGCAGCCTGTTGCACCTGTGCCGCCTCATCCGATACTGCTTCAACAAAGAACATCCGGTCAAACCCAAGTTTATACAGCTTGAACTGGGCCATATTACAGAAACAGAAATAGACCGGGTCGAATTTCTCCAATTTTTTCACGCTGGCGCGACGATGTACCATGGATGTGTCTTTACCCGATTGCATGATTTGCAGATTATGGATCATCGGTGAAACAAAGGCTTCCCATCCTTTATCGGTCAAAAAACCCGCCGCTTTGCGGGTACCTGCATTGATCACAGCCAATGCAGCCTCATATTCAGGAACGCCTGTTGCCAATGCCCCTTCCGCGGCTGTCATCATATCACCTGCAATGGCACCTGCCTGTTTCATCACTACGATTTCCTCAGGTGATTTGATCATCCGCATTTCGCCCAAAATAGGCGCAATATCCGTAACACCGGCATTGGCCAGCGCATCATCCATCCAGTTGCGCACAATCGCGGGCATCAGGTTTATTTCAACACCGACCCGTGTTGGGTTCGGCCCCAAGGTTGCGATGAGCACGTTTTGCCAGCTGTTCGGGCCGAAATCTTCCCAAGTGTGGATGTCCTTGACCCATGTCATCGCTTCGACCATTTCACTTTCCATCAAGGGGGTAATAATTGCAGGGGGCTTATCAGGCCAAACAACCAACATGCTGGGGCGCCCAAATTCAACGGACAGATAGCCCCAAAAACCGGCCAGATAAGCGATCGAACTTTCGTCGGTAAAAATCGCAACATCAATATTATTCGCGGCCATTTTGCACTGTAGCGCGGCAGTTCTGGATTTTGCTTGTTCCAACATTTTGTCTCTCCTGATGGGGTGATATATGCACCAATAACGAAAGTCGCGCATCATCTTGACTGATTCTACTTTAATTCCTATAGATGTATACACCTTTTATTGAGAGCTGCCTGATGCCCACGACAAAACCTGTTCAATCAGCGACATATGCCATTCAATTCGACCAAGGCCGACATCACCGCGCCAAGATAGGATTCGTGTTATTAGCCACAGAACAAACCATTCAGGACGATGTTATGGCGCTGCGCCCCGATGGGGTCGGCATGCATTTTGCCCGCATTGCAACGCCCGACAATATCAACGAAAAAACCCTGTTGGCTGCAGGTGATATGTTGGCCCCCGCGGCGGCAAGTATATTGCCTGATGGATCACTTGATGTAGTGTCATACGCCTGCACATCCGGCTCGCTTGTAGTGGGGGGTGACAGGGTTGACGCGGAACTGCGAAACGGTGCGCCGAATGCCACGCCAACATCATTGATCAAGGGTGTTATACGCGCACTTCGGGCTGTTGGAGCACACAAAATTGTAGTGGGCACACCCTACCTAGATGAAGTCAATACGATTGAGAGAGCCTATCTGGAAGATGCAGGGTTTGAAGTTTTGGCCATAGAGGGGCTTAACTTGCGTAAAGACAGCGATATGGTGCGCGTTACACCCGCTTTCATTCGCGATTTTGCCCTATCGCTGGATAGGCCGGATGCCGATGCAATCTTTATCTCTTGCGGGGCGTTGCGTACGTTGGATGTCATCGACGAGATTGAAAAATCGGTCGACAAACCCGCAATCTGTTCTAATCAGGCGATGATTTGGGATGTATTGCGATTGGCAGGGGTTACTGATGCCATTATGGGTTACGGGCGTTTGTTGGAAGATCATTGATGACCGTGGAAAAACATACAACAGCCAGTATTTTCGAAACGCTTCGGGATCGAATTTGTCTACTGGACTATCCACCCGGAACCGTTTTGCGGGAGGCCGAGTTGGCAAAGGAATTCGGCATTAGCCGCACACCCATTCGGGCCGTGTTGCAACGGTTGGAACACGGATCATTGGTGACGGTACGCGATGGGGTTGGCACGATTGTAACTGACCTGAACAAGGCCGAACTAAACGACATCTATGAAATGCGCCTGAAAATGGCCGAGCTGATCGGGGTTTTATCGCCACGCGAAATCACACCGGATGACGAAGCCACCGCGGCAAGGTTATTAAAGCGGGCCAAGCGGTTAGTTGATGCCTATAGCCCATCGGAATACTGGCAGATAAACCACGCGCAACACGCGTTGATAGCTGATCTGATCGGCAATTCAGTCCTGCGCGAGGTTTGGGATCAATTATATTTCCGTTCTGCACGATTCTGGTATCAAGAGGCCAGTCGCGCACATGTCGGGGTGGCGCAGGATTTAGTGGCGGAACTCAGCGAGGTTTCACGTGCTTTGCGGGAACGTGATGCAATGGCGGTAGGTTATATTCAACGCAACTTTATCGCATTCGGGTTTGCACGTTTAAAAGCCGCAACTAACCCGGATCTGCCTATTTCTTAGCCGCTGGTTTCTTTGCGGCAGGTTTTCTGGCAGCTGGTTTTTTCTTGGCCTCAAGTGCTTCAATTCGTGCCATAAGCACCGCATTTTCCTCACGCGCCTTTTGCGCCATCAAACGCACTGCATCAAACTCTTCGCGGGTGACAAAATCACGGTCAGCCAGCCAGCGGTCAACCAAAGATTTCGCTGCATTTTCAGCCTCGTCCTTAGCACCTTGGGCCACACCCATAGCGTTCGTCATCAGCTTGCTAACGTCTTCGAAAATTTTACTGCGGGTTTGCATGATCTTTGGCTCCGTAAAAAACTGTTAGTCACTATATGGTGTTTGTGAACGAAAAAGCCAATAGACCCGCTTGACAACGCGACCATTCGCGCCATTCATGCGGGCCATGACATTTACACATCTTATACCGTTTCCGAACATCGACCCCATTCTTTTTTCGTTTGAGGTCTTTGGCTTCACGCTGGCCATTCGTTGGTACGCATTGGCCTATATCGCAGCATTTTTACTGGCTGCATGGTGGATCAACCGTCTGATTGCAAACGTAAGCCTTTGGAAAGACGGCACCGCCCCAATGACAAAACTACAAGTCGAAGACCTGCTGACATGGATGATTGCCGGCACAATACTGGGCGGTCGTTTTGGATATGTGGTGTTTTACAATCTTGGCTTTTTTCTGGAAAATCCCGCCCATATCATACGGGTTTGGGAAGGTGGCCTATCCTTTCACGGCGGTTTCCTGGGGGTTATCATTGCCGGGTTAATATTTTGTCGGAAAAACAAACTGAACCCGTGGTCTGTTGGTGACGCGCTTGGTTGTTCCGTTCCAATTGGCCTGTTTCTGGGGCGCCTTGCCAATTTCATCAACGCAGAATTATGGGGGCGGCCAACGGACGTGCCTTGGGCAATGGTGTTTCCGGGGGAACCGGCACAGAGTTGCCCGATCTGGTGGATTGGCGATGTTTGTTCACGCCACCCGTCACAACTCTATGAAGCTGGCCTTGAAGGCTTGGTTCTATTCCTGATCGTCGCCTTTTTGGTGTTCAAACGCGGCTGGTTGAAAATACCGGGCCAAATCGTTGGCGTGTTTTTCATCGGCTATGGCGCAGCACGCACCATTGTAGAGGGTTTCCGCCAAGGGGACGCGCAATTCACCGGCCCAACAAATCCTTGGGGGCATGTCATCCGTTTCGGGCAAGACTTTGACAGTATCGGCCTATCGATGGGCCAAATATTATCAATCCCGATGATCGTGGTAGGCTTGGCTATATTGCTGTTCGTACGCACACGGGCATGACGGAACTGACGGATATATTGCTGGCACAAATCGCCCGTTCAGGCCCAATCACCGTTGCCGAATACATGACGCAGTGTCTGTTGCACCCCGAACATGGCTATTACACAACACATCAGCCGCTGGGGCAGGCAGGGGATTTTGTGACCGCGCCCGAGATTAGCCAGATGTTTGGTGAAATGCTGGGGCTTTGTCTGGCACAGGCTTGGATGGATCAAGGTTCGACCGCACAATTTACATTGGCCGAATTGGGCCCGGGACGCGGGACATTGATGGCCGATATTTTGCGAGCCACAAAAGGGGTTGCAGGCTTTCATCAGGCGGCTGAAATTGTAATGGTTGAAGCCAGCCCAAGTCTGCAAAAGGCTCAGAAACAAGCCTTGGAAGGTTATGATGTGCTCTGGGTAAGCAATGTAACCGAATTGCCGGAACATTCCTTATTCCTTGTTGCCAACGAATTTTTCGATTGCCTGCCAATTAGTCAATTTATCCGCACAGATCACGGCTGGCAGGAACAGATGATCGGAGCATCAAACGGTGCGTTGGGCTTTATTCTTGCCGCACAAACACCAACCTCCGCATTCAACAACGCCCCCCTTGGTACAGTGCTGGAAGTTTGCCCAAGTGCCGCCGCTATAACCGCAGATATCGCACGGATTATCGGGACGCATGGCGGGGCCGCTTTGGTACTGGACTACGGCGATTTAACGCCCACAGGCGATACATTACAGGCGGTTCAAAACCATAAAAAAGCCGATCCATTACATGATTGCGGTGCATCTGATCTGACGGCACATGTAAACTTTCACACCTTGTCAGAAGCCGCCAAGCCTTTTGCACAAGTCAGCGGATTAACTCCACAAGGGATTCTGTTGGAACGGCTTGGCATCACTGCACGTGCGCAATCACTCGCCGCCCAGCTACATGGCGATACTTTGGAAAACCATATCGCCGCACACCACCGCTTGACCCACCCCGATGAAATGGGGCAGCTTTTCAAGGCAATTGCAATTACCCCCAAAGGGGCCAACCATCCGGCAGGGTTCGATCTATGACACTGGAAGTACTGACATCCGACGCTCTGACTGCCCAACACGGTTTTTTCACCCGTAAGGGCGGCCAATCGAACGGTGTTTATGCCGGGTTGAACTGCGGCTTGGGGTCAAATGACAGTCGTGAAGCCGTTTTATCTAACCGCACCCGTGTGGCGGGCGCCATGCAGCTAGACCTTGCAGCCCTGCAATCCGTACACCAAGTACATTCTGCCAATGTTGTAACCCTGACAGCAAGCACTGACCGCGATGCGGTTCAGGCAGATGCAATGGTCACAGCAACAAAAGGTATAGCACTTGGTATCTTGACCGCCGATTGCGCCCCGATTTTGTTCCACGACCCGGATGCTGCTGTAATCGGTGCGGCCCATGCGGGATGGAAAGGGGCTATAGGCGGTATTGCACAGGCAACGCTTGTTGCAATGGAAGCTTTGGGGGCAAGGCGCGAAAATATCACAGCCGTCGTTGGCCCCACAATCAGCCAGCGCGCGTATGAAGTGGGGCAGGAATTCTTTGAAGAATTCATTGCCGTTGATATGAATTACACCCGCTTCTTTGCCCAAGGGGCGGGTGACCGTATGCAATTTGATCTACCAACTTTTTGCCTGCATCAATTGCGTATGTCAGGTATAAACCACGCCACATGGACGGGGCATTGCACCTACTCTGATCCGGATCGATTTTATTCATATCGGCGCACATGCCATCAAAATGAACCGGATTATGGCCGCTTGATTTCAGCAGTGCGTCTATAAAGGCAGCAGATCGGCCAAATCTTGGGCCAACTACGGCCCGATTTCTGCCTTAAAGCACAGGAAAATATGCTATAATTAATCCAAAAATCACAATAAAATTATTTATTACCGTTTATTTACAATGATCTAGTTAATTGTTTCCAAATTAGCCACAATTGATGGAAATGTTACATGAAAGGGCTTCAACTCTTTTCTAATCCGCCCTTTTAGCGCCCCAATAATCGTTAGATTAGGTATCGAGGCAAGCAGTAGCCATCCGCTCAGTAAACAGTAAACGCATAATCAGTACGCGGAAATATAGATAAATGGAGCATAAAATGCGTAGCGAAAAACGTTGGTTAAAACAAGTTATGAAAGCCGTTGCAGGTAAGCATTATGAAATGCCTTGGAAACAAAACGCGCGCCCCGTGACATTTGTAAAACTGCATGCGCGCACAGATTCTGGCAAAGCCGCCTAATTTAGCTTTTTATCACCGAAAACGGCACCCCGGGCTTATCTTTAGCCCCGCGTATCACAAGTGACGTTTTCACGCTTGCCACATTTTCGGCCGATGTCAGTTCCTCTGTGATAAATCTTTGAAAACTGGACAGATCAGGCGACAAACACTTCAAAATAAAATCGATCTCACCATTCAGCATGTGGCATTCACGTACGAGTGGCCAATTGCGACAACGTTCTTCAAACGCGCTTAAATCGACTTCGGCCTGTGAGTGCAGACCGACCATGGCAAAGGCTTTGACCTCAAACCCCAATTCCTTTTCATTCACATCCGCATGAAACCCCTGAATATAACCCTGATCCTGCAAGGCGCGTATACGGCGCAGGCAAGGCGGGGCTGAAATGCCAACGGCTTTGGCCAAGTCAACATTGGTCATGCGCCCATCTTCTTGTAGTAGCGACAGAAGTTTCAGATCAATTGCATCTAATCTAGAGGATACCATACGGTTTCTTTTCAATTATTTCTTATTTACGCAATTTTATTACATATTTCGCACCAAAGATAAAGCATTCCGAAATATTTCATCCGTATTCACCTATGCGTTAGTGTGGCTTTCCCTTTTCTTTAAGCCTGCGTATACAGTCTGCAAACGTAAATTAAGAAAGCCCTAACATGTCTGATAACCGCCATACAAAACTACTGATCATCGGCTCTGGCCCTGCGGGATATACCGCCGGGGTATACGGGTCACGCGCTATGCTGGAACCTATTTTAGTGCAGGGCATTGAACCGGGTGGACAATTGACCACCACGACCGAAGTTGAAAATTGGCCGGGTGATACCGAAGTACAAGGCCCAGATTTAATGCTGCGGATGGAAGCCCATGCCAAAGCAGTGGGAACCGAGATAATCGGCGATATAATCAGCGATCTTGATCTGTCGAAACGCCCGTTCACCGCTATCGGTGACAGTGGCACAACTTACACCGCGGACGCGGTAATTCTGGCCACGGGCGCGCGCGCCAAATGGCTGGGGTTGGACACGGAAGAAAAGTTCAAGGGCTTTGGCGTGTCCGCTTGTGCTACTTGTGACGGGTTCTTTTACCGAAATCAGGAAATCGTTGTCATCGGCGGCGGCAACACGGCTGTGGAAGAGGCTTTGTTCCTGACCAATTTCGCGTCCAAGGTCACATTGATCCATCGCCGCGATGAATTACGCGCCGAAAAAATCCTGATCGACCGCCTGATGAAGAACGACAAGATTGAACCGCTTTGGTTCCATGAACTGGTTGAGGTTTCAGGCACCGACATGCCCTTGGGTGTAGAAGCCGTGAAAGTCAAACATACCAAAACGGGTGAAATAACCGAAATTACCTGTAAGGGTGTTTTTGTTGCCATCGGCCACGCGCCTGCCAATGAACTGGTGATAGACCAGCTGGAAACCCATATGGGCGGCTATGTTGTGACGAAGCCCGACAGCACCGCCACATCCATTCCAGGGGTCTTTGCCGCGGGTGATCTAACCGATCATTTGTACCGCCAAGCCGTCACCTCTGCAGGTATGGGGTGCATGGCAGCGCTTGAAGCGGAGCGGTTTTTGGCCGAACAAGAGTAAACGGTTCCACAAGAGTAATCGAACAATGACCCCCTGTTCCAACAGGGGCATTTTAACCACGATTATGTCCTATTTTAGGCCCTGAAACTTGTATTATTCGTGCTTGGGTGTATTTGACACTTAATATTCATATCTATGACTTATCTGGAAACGACCATGACCGCAGAAAACCTATTACCCGTACCCGAACTTTACGCCCCCTTTGATGAGGCGGACAAACTAAAGCAAGAAGCAGGCGAATTGCCGTCATGGGATCTGACACCGCGTCAGATTTGTGATTTGGAACTGTTGATGAACGGTGGGTTCTACCCGCTTACAGGGTTCTTGGGACAAGCTGATTATACTTCGGTTGTCGAAAATATGCGCTTGGCTGATGGTACATTATGGCCAATGCCAATTACACTGGATGTAGGGCAAGATTTTGCCAACACGTTGGAAACGGGCAAGAAGATAGCTTTGCGCGATCTGGAAGGTGTAATTCTTGCAATCCTAGATGTGTCCGACATCTATACCCCCGACAAATCCAAAGAGGCCGAATTGGTGTTTGGCGCAGATGACAGCGCACACCCTGCGGTGAACTATCTGCACAACACGGCAGGTGCCGTCTATCTGGGCGGTAAAATCACAGGCATTAACACCATCACCCATTACGATTTTCGTGCCCGCCGTGACAGCCCGAATGAATTACGTTCATTTTTCCGCAAAGTCGGCTGGCGTCGTATCGTGGCATTTCAAACCCGCAACCCCTTGCACCGCGCGCATCAGGAACTAACGTTCCGTGCGGCAAAAGAAGCACAGGCCAATCTGTTGATACATCCCATCGTCGGCATGACAAAACCCGGTGACATTGACCATTTCACCCGTGTGCGCTGCTATGAGGCGGTGCTGGATCAGTACCCATCATCAACCACATCCATGAGCCTGTTGAACCTTGCCATGCGTATGGCTGGCCCACGTGAAGCGGTTTGGCACGGGCTGATCCGCCGCAATCACGGCTGCACCCACTTTATCGTTGGCCGTGATCACGCAGGCCCCGGTAAAAACAGTCAGGGCGAAGATTTTTATGGTCCTTATGAAGCGCAGGATTTATTCCGTGAACATCAGGATGAAATGGGCATCGAAATGGTCGATTTCAAACATATGGTCTATGTGCAGGAACGCGCACAATATGAGGCGGTTGACGAGATTGAAGACAAGGAAAACGTCACCATTCTGAATATATCAGGCACAGAACTGCGCCGCCGCCTATCTGAAGGTTTGGAAATTCCTGAATGGTTTTCTTTTCCCGCAGTTGTCGACGAATTGCGCCGCTCAAAACCGGCCCGATCCAAACAGGGCTTCACGGTATTTTTCACAGGCTTTTCCGGTTCCGGAAAATCCACTGTCGCCAATGCACTAATGGTTAAATTGATGGAAATGGGCGGGCGTCCTGTGACCTTACTGGACGGTGACATCGTGCGCAAAAACCTATCATCCGAGCTGGGCTTTTCTAAAGAACATCGCGATCTAAACATCCGGCGCATCGGTTATGTCGCTTCCGAGATTACCAAAAACGGTGGCATCGCCATTTGTGCGCCGATCGCGCCTTATGCAACAACACGCCGTGCCGTACGTGAGGATATTGAAGCATTCGGTGCCTTTATTGAAGTACATGTCGCAACTTCGATCGAGGAATGCGAACGCCGCGACCGCAAAGGCCTATATAAACTGGCGCGCGAAGGTAAAATTAAAGAGTTTACAGGAATTTCAGACCCTTATGATGTGCCGGAAAATGCTGAAATCAGTTTGGAAACCGAAAATGTTGAAGTTGATAACTGTGCGCATCAGGTGATTTTGACTCTGGAAAGCATGGGGCTGATTAAAGCCTAACAGCACCCCTATTTTATTCAAAAAACCCGCTTCACCGAGCGGGTTTTTTTTATAATCAAATGCGAAAATTTGACCTTCTACCGGGCATGTGGAAGGAGCATGGCGAACCTATGGGGCAATTCGACTAGCTTTTATTCCTATTCCGACTGGAAACCTTGCGGATCAAGACCTGCTACACGTACCGAACCAACTGAGCTTAGAACACGATCGAAGGCGAGGCCAACCGGCGTGGGGTTGAGTTTGTTATCAACAAGATTGATCTTTGGGTAGCCACCGTCCCATTTGTAGGGATTGGCTGCAAACCAAGCATGCCGTTCTACAAACGGCAATTTCTCCATCATTAGAATTGCAGATTTTGCAAATGCGGCATTTTGTTTATGAGTGGCGGCTTCCGGGCGACTCCAATCTATCATGGCAAACTCGGTGACCCAGATCGGTCTTTTATATTCTGCGTGTACAGCTTTCAGCCATTTTCTGAAGCTACCGATATTTCCGTCCTTTGAATAATAGTGAACCGCCATGAAATCCACGCGCAGACCTTTGGCCTTTACCTGATCCATGAACCGTCTCTGCCACGAACCTCGGCCAAGTGTACCGCCCTGTGTGGTTGCCGGGCTGCCAAGACGTAGCCCTCTTGCCTCTAGCTTTGGCCAAAGTGCAACGGCCTTCTTTACCGAAATACTGGACTGATGGCTGCCACTGCCGCGATTAGGCTCGTTGAAGCCTAAAAGCGTGGTAACGCGCAAATTTGATTTGATCTTTTTGTTGACGTCACTGACACCGTGGATCATCGGCACAAATTCCACGGAACGCGCGCGCTTTTTTTCGTGCCACATCTGGTCTGCCCGCCAGTTGTAGTACCAGCCAAGCGCCGGCGTGCGTTCAATCCACTCGAGCGTCATATTGCGAGAGTCTTCCCATGCACCGATGCCGGCTTTCTGCGCAACGGCTGGATGCGTCATAAGCAACAATCCCAATATGAAGGCAAATATCCTGATATTTTTATCCTCACGGTTTTCCACAAGGCTAAAAATGAAACTAGGTAACAATGTGACTGTAACAGGACATCATTGAGGCAAAAGTAAGAGGAGCGCTGAAAGGTATCAATCTTGATTATTGAAAGAGTTTTATAAGCTAGGCCACACAATAGATTTAAACAATGTTTCGACAGCCGACAAAATACCGGCCACACGCCTGACCCTGCGATAATAGCGAGCTCCATATGACCGAATGATAACGCGCTGAGGTGCAGCAAACCCTAATGCACGCTCACGGGCGTGAAGTCATTGGTGCGCGCCACGGCAAAAGCCAGTTCGCGATCTTTAACTAACGCCAAACGCTCGCCGTCTTCGGAATGGATGGCATAGACCGTGTCATAGCCTGCGGTTTCTTCACGCATATCTTCGGGTAAATCCGCCTGTGCAACTGTACGCACATAAACCCTGCGTTCAATTCCGTGTTTTGCAAAATCAAATTTCGTATCCATAAGCTACCTCTACTTCTTGTTTATATTGATGGTTTGAACAACCGCATCAGCTACAGAGCGTTGCAAATCAACATGCAACAACCCGTTTTCCATCGACGCGCCGCCGACCTCTACCCCGTCAGCCAATACGAAACTGCGTTGAAACTGGCGTGCCGCTATTCCGCGATGCAGAAATATACGCCCGTCAGCGTCATCCACTTGACGTCCACGGATCACCAACTGTGCATTTTCCAGCGTGATTGACAGGTCTTCTTCACGAAAACCCGCAACCGCCAAAGTAATGCGGTAGGTGTTGTCAGCACTTTGTTCGATGTTGTAAGGGGGGTAGCCTTCGTTGCCAGACTTCGCCGTACGTTCCACAAGGCGGTCCAACTGTTCAAATCCCAATAAGAAGGGATGCGAGGCAAAAGATATTTTCGTCATGATGATAGCCCTTTAAAAGCGACTGTTCCGGCCCCAGATTTGGCGACCTTGTGACTAATATGGGGGCTTTGGCGGGGATTCTCAAGACCCTTTGTAAATCTACGCTTTGAGGTCACTGCATTTCGCGGTATAAACGTGTCAACACAACAGTTTTCGGACAATTTACCATCATGACTGACAAATTGGGCAGAATGGATCATTTCGAAGTTTTGCATGCAGAACTTTTGCAAATGCAGCAGGAACATCGCGATTTGGATGACGCGATAGAGGCGCTGCATGAGCGTGTCAGCCCCGATATTTTGCTATTGCAACGGTTAAAACGTAAAAAACTGTTACTTAAAGACAAAATTCAACGTCTAGAGGACGACATTTTACCGGATATTATTGCGTAAAGCCCCATTTTCAGTCTATACCCCGCTTTCTGGTACAGGAAAGTTTTGAAGCCATGACAGATATAAAAGTTGGAATTATCATGGGTAGCCAGTCTGATTGGCCCACCATGAAAGAAGCCGCCACTATTTTAGATGAACTGGGCGTAAGCTATGAGACGAAAATCGTCTCGGCACACCGCACCCCTGATCGTTTGTGGGAATATGGCAAGACCGCTATCAAACGCGGCTTGCAGGTGATTATTGCAGGCGCAGGCGGCGCCGCGCATTTACCGGGCATGATGGCGTCAAAAACCCGCGTACCTGTTTTGGGCGTGCCTATTCAAACCAAAGCATTGTCAGGTGTCGATAGTCTTTACTCCATCGTACAAATGCCCAAGGGTTTTCCTGTGGGGACAATGGCCATCGGTGCTGCGGGGGCAGCCAATGCAGGCCTGATGGCGGCTGCAATTCTGGCCAATAACGACACAGAACTGGCCAAACGGCTGGACGACTGGCGCACAACTCTTTCCGCTTCTATCGCAGATGAACCATCAGATGACTAAAGTTTTATCTCAAGGTGCGACCATCGGCATTCTTGGCGGTGGTCAATTGGGCCGGATGCTATCAGTGGCAGCGTCGCGCTTGGGGTTTAAGACACATATTTTTGAGCCGGGCGCAAATCCACCTGCGGGCCAGGTGGCGGACGCTGTGACGACTGCACCCTATTCTGATCTGGATGCACTTATAGCGTTTGCAAATAGCGTTGACGTGATTACTTTTGAATTTGAAAACATCCCAACACAGGCACTGGACGCACTTGAAAAGTTACGCCCTGTTTTACCTGCACGCAATGCGCTGGCCACCAGTCAGGATCGTATTGTTGAAAAAGAGTTCCTGTCCAATCATGGCCTGAATGTGGCCCCGTATGCCAATGTGGGAACAGCAGAAGAATTAAGTACAGCGGTTGCCTTTGTTGGTACACCCTCCATCCTGAAAACCCGCCGTTTCGGTTATGACGGCAAAGGGCAATCGCGTCTAAAAACGGCAGATGACGCAGCCAAAGCTTGGGATAATTTGGGCAACACGCCATGCGTTCTGGAAGGTTTCATAGATTTTACCCATGAAGTATCTGTCATTGGTGCACGCTCACAATCAGGCGAAGTGGTTTGTTATGATCCCGGTGAAAACGTCCACCGCGACGGAATTTTACACACCACCACACTGCCCGCAAAACTAACTTCTGCCCAGCGCACAGATGCCATAATCCTGACAGGGCAAATCCTAAATGCGCTTGATTATGTCGGCGTCATGGGTGTGGAGCTTTTCGTCACACCTTCAGGCTTGATCGTGAATGAGATCGCACCGCGCGTACATAATTCAGGACACTGGACACAAAACGGATGCGTGATTGATCAGTTTGAACAACATATCCGCGCTGTGGCGGGCTGGCCATTGGGCAACGGAAAACGGCACTCTAATGTGGTGATGACCAACCTGATCGGGGACGAGGTTTTGGACGTCGCAAAGCTGTCATCAGACGCCAATATCGGTTTGCACCTGTATGGTAAGGCTGATGTCAAGCCCGGTCGCAAGATGGGCCATGTCAACAAAATCACCGAGCCTGCAACTTAGTCTGCGTGCTTAAAGTGACCTTCGCGCAGAAAAGTGGCAACCTGTTTAAAAACTGCAGGGCTATTCATCATGAACGTGTGGGTCACATCCAGCACGATATGATTGGACATCCCTGCAACCTTGGTACTTTCGACCGAAACCTTACCGTCATCATCGCCGTCAATCAGCGATGAAAAAAGCGGCGACACGCTTTGGTTGCCCGCGATAACACCCAGCGAAAAATCTACCGGGCCCAAAGTATTCGGCACACTCATAGGTCCCGTTCCCAGCTGATGACCCGCTACACCGTTGATCATATCGAAACCGGGTACATTACCCAACTTATCGACAACCGGTGATCCTTTGTTGGGTGGGCCCAACATCACAACATGGCCCAGATTTTTTGGCTTGTTTTCAGCGTGTTTCAGATAGTATCGCACTAGGATACCACCCAGTGAATGGGTGACAAAATGTATCTGCTCCGTTTCCTTACAAAACGTCATGGACGCAGGGATAATTGTCAGGGCCAAGTCTTCAATGCGGCCTTCCGTGGAGGGATAATCTACATTGACCACATCATAACCAATGCTTTGCAGTGCCTTTTTCATGACGATAAATGAAGATGATGAACGCGCTAACCCGTGTATCAACAACACACAATCCGCCGAAACGGGGTTGGCAATTAGCATTACCAATATTGTCAGGATATATTTCATATAGTTCTATCTAATTGCTGGCACAGGAAATTTCTAGTCCCTTTGCCCCACCCAGACCGACAACCCGATACCGCCCAGAACCAATGCTGATGCGATGGTAAAATCAAGCGTCCAGACCTCATCCAGAAACACCATGCCGCCAGCCATTGCAATCAGTGGGACGGTCAGTTGTGCAACCGCAGCCGTGCTGGTTTGCAGGCGCGGCAGGACATAGAACCACAGGATATAGCCAAGGGCTGAAGTGACACCGCCTGAAAGACACGCCAAAGCTATACCCGCGCTGCTGAGCATCTCAGGATTTGTGACAATCCAGACGAGCGCCGCAATCGGCGTGGCGCAGACAAAGCTTGCAGCGGTTGCAATCAATGCTTGTTCAACCTTTTGCCCTGCAAGCGAGTAGATACCCCAACCAAAGCCCGCCGCAATCATCAAAGCAGCACCGTTTAGATCAATTGCAACCGTGCTGGGATTCAGCACATAAGCAAGGCCCAATAGACCGATGGCAGCCCCCACCCATTGCAGCGGTTTGGGTTGATTCCCCCGCACCACTGCGCCCGCAAACATGGTGATCTGCACCATGCCAAACAGCAGTAATGCCCCAAGACCCGCTTGCAAGACAGAGTACGCAAAAGAAAAACCTATAGCATACAGTGCCAACCCCAAAACCGCATCCAAACGTGGCTTAATCAGAACACCGCCCTTGAACGCGCCCTGCAACCACAGGATAAGAAGTAAAACTACTGCCCCGGATGCCAGCCGCAACACCGCAAACGACGCAGGCCCAATGGCCCCATCCGCAAGGGCGGCGCGGTTGATTACCGAGTTCGCCGCGAAAGCAATCATCGTCAATGTGGTTAGAAGGACGATGCGCATGTGCTTATTTCAAAGCCTCATCCAGTGCCTGATCCAGATCGGCAATCAGATCTTCGGCATTTTCAATCCCGATGGAAACCCGCAACATATCGGGTGCTGCCCCCGCCGCCACCTGTTGTTCTTCTGTCAATTGGCGGTGCGTGGTCGATGCCGAATGAATAATCAGCGACCGCGTATCACCCAAATTGGCCACATGGCTGAACAGATTGACGGCACTGACCAGCTTCACGCAGGCCTCATATCCGCCTTTCACAGCGAACGTGAACAAAGCACCCGCACCTTTTGGATAGACCTGTTGTTGGCGTGCATAATAGGGCGAGCTTTCAAGCCCTGCATAGGTAACGGACGCAATCCTTGGGTCATTTTCCAACCAATTCGCCACGATTTTTGCATTATGCACATGGCGTTCCATGCGCAAGCTAAGGGTCTCAATCCCCATCAGGGTATAATGTGCGGCTTGTGGGTTCAAAGTCATGCCCAAATCGCGCAGCCCCACTGCGATGCCATGCAGGGTAAAGGCCAGATTACCAAAGGTTTCATGGAATTTCAGCCCGTGATAGGCAGGTTCAGGTTGCGACAGGGACGGGAACTTGTCATTTTGCGACCAGTCAAACTTGCCGCTATCAACCACACAACCGCCCATAACCGTGCCATTGCCAGTTAGGTATTTTGTGGTCGAATGCACCACCAATGTGGCCCCCATCTCAATCGGGCGGCACAGATAAGGTGTGGCGGACGTGTTATCGACAATCAAAGGCAGGCCAGCCGCATCAGCAACTTTCGCCACTGCGGGAATGTCGGTTACATAACCGCCAGGATTCGAAATGCTTTCGCAAAACACCGCACGGGTGTCATCGTCTATTGCTGCAGCCAGTACATCCAGATCATCGAAATCAACAAATGTCACCGACCAGCCAAAACGTTTGATGGTTTGGCCAAGCTGCGTGACACTGCCACCATATAACCGGGTCGAGGCCACCACATTGCAGCCCGGCTGCATCAGCGGGAACAGGGCCATAATCTGGGCTGCATGGCCCGATGAGCAACACACTGCCCCAATGCCGCCTTCCAACGTGGCAATGCGTTCTTGCAACGCCGACACTGTCGGATTGGTCAGGCGTGAATAGATGTAGCCCACCTCTTGCAGGTTAAACAACGCAGCCGCGTGATCGGCATCACGAAACACATAAGCGGTTGTCTGGTAAATGGGCACTTGGCGTGCACCTGTTGCGGGGTCAGGGCGTGCGCCTGCGTGTACCTGTAATGTATCAAAGCCGTATTGTGGTGTATCTGTCATATCTTTGTATCCCTCAAAGTTTTGATGAAATAATGCCGGTGTTGATACCGGCACGGCGCAGCTCTCCATATAGCCGTTGGTATTCGATTTTCGGGCAGCGGTTCTGGATTACTTGCAGGCCTGCGTCCGTTGCCTGTCTTGCAGCCTCTGCATGTTCCACGCCCACCTGCATCCAAACCGTTTTCAACCTGTCCCCCAAGTGTTCAATCGCAGTGTCAACCAATGCGGGCACAAACGCGGGGCGGCGAAAAATGTCCAGCATATCGACAGGGGTGTCTTTGGGGATGTCTTCAATACTTGCCAGAATGGTCTCACCAAACAGGGTTTGACCTGCCGAGGCTGGATTGATCGGGATCACGCGATAACCGCGCATATTAAGATAGCGCGTCACGAAATAGGATGGGCGTACAGGATTGGTAGAAACCCCAACCGCGGCGATCACCTTGGTTTCATCCAGAATTTTTTGTAGCAGAGCGTCTGTGGGTGTACTGGTCATAATTAGCTGTTATTCACATCAATTCCGTGAGGGGTAAATACCAACAACAGCGATACAGTTTTTCAACGCGAGTGCCGGTGTAACGGGCTGGTCACCTGTTTTGGCATTCACAGTACCGTTATTCACATAACTGCCTTGGCTGTAGTCGGGCAATCCCGGTGCTTGGCCTACTCCAATAACAGCCTTGCCACGTAAATCCGGCAAAGCAAATGTGGTGCGGCCATCCCCGCCATAATATGTTCCCAATAATGAAAACAGGGCGTCATATTCAAAGATAGCCAATAATTGCCCATCGGTTTCCAGCCAGCCCCTTGGGCAGAAATTTGCGGCAGTTATCATGATTTCACCAACATAGGGGTTGTCACCGGCTTGTACGGGGGCCGATAGTCCAACGCTACAAATTCCCGCAAGAGCGGCTTTGATAATCGTCTTCATGATCTCTCCTTTAACATCTGTGCATTCTTATTTTTAAAGGAACACCAATTCCACCCTTTTAAAATGATTCTTTATGTAAAAAAGGGGCCGCCCGCAGGCAGCCCCAAATCATTATAAGCGTTAGTGTGGTTACCGCTGTCGGGGTTTCACAAGTGAAAACCCTGTCGCGGAAAGTCGTTTTGTCCCCTTGGGGCCAAAGCCGACTTTTACATCATACCACCCATGCCGCCCATACCGCCCATGTCAGGCATGCCGCCACCAGCACCACCACCTGCAGGGGCTGGTTTGTCAGCAACCATGGCTTCTGTTGTGATCAACAGACCAGCGATTGATGCTGCATCTTCCAGCGCTGTGCGTACAACTTTAGCCGGGTCAATCACGCCAAACGCGAACATGTCACCATATTCTTCGGTTTGTGCGTTAAACCCAAAGGTTGCGTCGTCGCTTTCGCGAACTTTGCCAGCAACAACCGCACCGTCAACACCAGAGTTTTCAGCGATTTGGCGCATAGGCGCTTCCAAAGCACGGCGTACAATTGAGATACCAGCAGACTGGTCAGCGTTTTCGCCTTCCATGCCGCTTAGGCCTTTTGCGCCTTGGATCAAAGCAACACCACCACCGACAACAACACCTTCTTGTACGGCCGCACGGGTCGCGTTCAAGGCATCATCAACGCGGTCTTTGCGTTCTTTCACTTCGGTTTCAGTTGCACCACCAACGCGGATCACAGCAACACCACCAGCCAGTTTGGCCAGACGCTCTTGCAGTTTTTCACGATCGTACTCAGAAGAAGTTTCTTCGATTTGTGCTTTGATTTGTGAAACACGTGCTTCGATCTCAGCTTTTTCGCCATTACCGTCAACGATTGTTGTTTCGTCTTTGGTGATGTTCACTTTCTTGGCAGTGCCCAACATTTCAATGCCAACGCTTTCAAGCTTCATGCCCAGATCTTCTGAGATCACTTGACCGCCTGTCAAAACAGCAATGTCTTGCAACATGGCTTTACGGCGATCGCCAAAGCCAGGTGCTTTAACAGCTGCGATTTTCAAACCACCGCGCAGTTTGTTCACAACAAGTGTGGCCAATGCTTCGCCATCTACATCTTCAGCGATGATCATAAGCGGTTTGCCCGATTGGATTACTGTTTCCAACAATGGCACCATTGGCTGCAATGAAGATAGTTTCTTCTCGTGCAACAAGATCAGGCAATCTTCCAGATCAGCTGTCATTTTGTCCGGGTTAGTCACGAAATATGGTGACAGGTAACCACGGTCAAACTGCATGCCTTCAACAACGTCTGTTTCTGTTTCCAGACCTTTGTTTTCTTCAACAGTGATAACACCTTCATTGCCAACACGTTGCATAGCACCGGCGATTTGATCGCCAATAGCAGCTTCGCCGTTTGCAGAGATCGTACCAACTTGTGCAACTTCTGCACTGTCTTTAACTTCACGAGACATGTCTTTGATGGATTGAACAACAGATGAAACCGCAGTGTCGATACCGCGTTTCAGGTCCATTGGGTTCATGCCAGCGGCTACTGATTTCAGGCCTTCGCGAACAATTGCTTGTGCCAGAACCGTTGCAGTTGTTGTACCGTCGCCAGCTGTGTCATTGGTGCGAGAGGCCACTTCTTTGACCATTTGTGCGCCCATGTTTTGGAACTTGCCTTCAAGTTCAATCTCTTTGGCAACTGTCACACCGTCTTTGGTGATGCGCGGTGCGCCAAATGATTTGTCGATCACAACATTACGGCCTTTTGGGCCCAATGTTACTTTGACAGCATCAGCCAAAACATTAACGCCTTCCAGCATCAAGTTACGGGCGTCTGTGCCGAATTTTACGTCTTTACCAGCCATTATAGCTACTCCTAATTCAAATATTTAGCGCTTAAAGCAGACCAAGAATGTCAGCTTCTTTCATGATCAACAGCTCTTCGCCGTCGATAGT
>JAJFHZ010000009.1 GCA_021775355.1 Amylibacter sp.
CAGAGCCAGAGCCAGAGCCAGAGCCAGAGCCAGAGCCAGAGCCAGAGCCAGAGCCAGAGCCAGAGCCAGAGCCAGAGCCAGAGCCAGAGCCAGAGCCAGAGCCAGAGCCAGAGCCAGAGCCAGAGCCAGAGCCAGAAAAGGTTATGGCGAAGGCAAAGCCTAAAAAAGCAGGCATTATTGGACGGATGCTTGGGCGCGCAACGGAACCTGAAGTGCCATTGCCACCTGTGGCTGATGAAGCGCCACAGGGTGGGGTTGAAGAGGTGACTGCCCCCGAACCGGAAAAAACCGGGCTTATGGGGCGTGTTCTTGGACGTGCGCCAAAGAAAAAAACCATCAAACGTGTGCTTGACGATGCAATGTTGGAAAGCCTTGAAGAGCTGTTGATCACGACCGATATGGGCGTTGATACATCCTTGCGGGTATCGGCCGCGATGGCTGAAGGGCGGTTCGGCAAGAAATTGGGTGTGGATGAAATCAAGGGGCTTTTGGCAGCTGAAGTAACGCGGATTATGGAACCTGTTGCCAAGCCAATGCCGCTTTACCCAAAAAAACCGCAGGTGGTTTTGGTGGTCGGTGTGAACGGTTCGGGTAAGACCACAACCATCGGCAAATTGGCCAGCCAGTTTCGTGCAGCGGGTAAATCCGTGGTGATTGCAGCAGGCGACACGTTTCGTGCAGCGGCCGTGGAACAATTGCAGGTTTGGGGGGAACGTGCGGGCGTGCCTGTGCTAACCGCCCCTGAAGGGTCGGATCCTGCATCGCTGGCCTATGAAGCGATGGAAAAGGCTGAAGCGGATGGTATGGATTTGTTGATGATTGATACTGCCGGTCGTTTGCAAAACCGATCCGATCTGATGGAAGAACTGGCGAAAATCGTGCGTGTGATACGTAAAAAAGATCCAAGTGCGCCGCATAATACATTGCTGGTGCTGGATGCCACAACGGGCCAAAATGCTTTGGCGCAAGTTGAAGTGTTCCAGAGAATATCGGATGTCAGCGGTTTAATTATGACCAAACTTGACGGCACCGCAAAAGGCGGCGTTTTGGTAGCTTTGGCGGACAAGTTCGGCTTGCCAATTCACGCGATTGGTGTCGGCGAACAAATTGATGACCTGGCCCCGTTTGACCCCGAAGAATTTGCACAAGCCCTGACAGGTCATACACTTTGAGCGACTGGTTGGTCTCTATTTCAGGAACGCCTGCAGGCAGTCAGTTGGCAATGTTTTTGGCTTTGTTTGCCGCAATCATGCATGCGGTATTCGGTGCCATTCAAAAGGGCCGTCATGATCCATGGTTGACACGTGGAGCCGTTGATTTTTGCTACGCAATGATGGCGATGCCGTTTGCATTTTTTGTGGTTCCTTGGCCGGAACCCGGTATGTGGATAATATTTTTGGGCATGTTTGTGATCCATGTGACCTATAAAATCACCCAAGGTAAAGCTTATTCATATGGTGCATATACGGTCGTTTACCCAGTTGTGCGCGGTCTTGGGCCGTTGGTAACGGTAGCTGCTGCGGGTTTGGTTTTCGGCGAACATTTTGCTGCTGTGCAATGGGGTGGTTTGTTGGTGTTGACGCTGGCGATATTTGCCCTTGCCGCTGTTAATTTAAGTCGCGAAAAAGTGGATCGGCATGCGTTAAAGCTGGCTCTTGGCTGGGCTATTGTTGCCGGTTTCATGGTTGCTGCATATACAACATATGATGCATACGGTATCCGCGCCACGCCTGATCCGTTTACGTTTTTAGCATGGTTTTTCTTTATCGACGGTTTGGTTTTTCCAGTTGTCGCAGTTGTGAAGTGGAACCGTATGGACAATCCGCCAGATTTGCGTCCACTTATGTTGCGCGGATTTATCGGCAGCATTGTAGCTTTCTTAAGCTTTGGCTCGATCCTGATGGCAACACGTCTGGACAAGGTTGGTGAAGCTGCGGTTTTACGCGAAACATCGACAGTTTTTGCGGCATTGATCGGCTGGCTGTTCCTGAAAGAAACGGTTGGCCCTTTACGCGCGGTATTGATGGGGCTAATTGCTGCCGGTGCGGTTTTGGTGGAAGTTGGCGGATGGCACTGGTAGAAGGCAAAAATGACAGATAAAAAAATAAACCCGATCGTGAAACTGGCTTTGGAATTAGGGCCAATCATTCTATTCTTTGTCGCATATACAAAGATGAAAGCGAATACTTACAATATATTGGATAGGGATTACGAAGGTTTTATCGTGGTTACCGCAATATTTATTCCTGTATTGTTGATTGCAACGGGTATTCTTTGGGCGCTGACAGGAAAGCTGTCGAAAATGCAGGTTATGACCGCTATTCTTGTGGTTATATTCGGTGGTCTGTCAGTCTGGCTTAATGATGATCGTTTTTTCAAAATGAAACCGACGATGATCTATCTGTTCTTTGGCGGTGCATTGGGGTTTGGCCTGTTGCGCGGTCAATCCTATCTAAAATCAATGATGGATGGGGCTATGCCGTTGAATGATCAGGGTTGGATGATCCTGACCAAACGGATTTGCTTTTTCTTTCTGACGCTGGCCGTCGTGAACGAAGTGGTCTGGCGTACCATGTCGACGGATGCTTGGGTGAATTTCAAAACATTTGGATTAACCGCCGCCGTCTTTGTTTTTTTCATGACCCAAGGCGGGTTATTGACAAAGTATGCCACAAACGACGACGATTAACGGGTTATTTGGTTTTAAAAAGGTTTTTTTGCGCCTCTTTTCCAGTGTTATTCGACCGCAATTCCGCAGCCACGGCGCGGCCTTTTGCGACACCTTCACGAGCTTCGCAACGTTCCAGCCATTTGGCCATATTCGGGAAGTTCGCAATGTCCTGCTCTTGCCGCTCCCATAATGTGGCCCACGACCATATGGCCATGTCGGCTATGGAAAATTCACCGCAAACGTAATCTTTACCTGCCAATTGCCTATCTAACACGCCATAAAGCCGTTTGGTTTCAGCGCGGTAGCGATCTTGGGCATAGGGTAGCACTTGGGGCGGTTCCATTTTAGGGGCATAAAGCAGAAAGTGGTGTGCTTGTCCTGCCATAGGCCCAAGCCCGCCCATTTGCCACATTAGCCATTGATCAATCTCAATACGTTCACGTTCTGAAGCTCCGTAGAATTTACTGGTTTTACGGGCAAGGTATTGCAATATGGCACCCGACTCGAAGATCGAAATAGGTGCGCTGTCCGGCCCGTCAGGGTCGACAATGGCCGGCATGCGGTTATTGGGAGCAATCTTCAAAAAGTCCGGTTTGAATTGGTCGCCTGCACCGATGTCTATCAGATGCAAGTTATAGGGAAGGTTCATTTCTTCCATGGCTATGGCGATTTTCCAGCCATTGGGGGTTGGCCAGTAATATAGGTCAATTGGGTTTGTCATGGTATTCTCCGTCATTTGAACGCTAGAATGGCAGAAAACGGGACGGGGTCAATTCACCGTTTGTTTGTGTGCATCCGCGAAAGATACATCATTGCTTCTTTTACGTTCGTCTTATGCATATAAATTGCCAGATCGTAAAATTTACACAAGGCATTGACGAAATTGTGCATATTAAGTACCAATAATTCGAGGCGATTTGTAACCGGATTGTGGGCCTCGTAAAATATGCCGCTAAAGAGGTCAGGGCGATACGCGACCCCGACTGTACATCGGTTGGGGTTTTTTATTGGGCGCGGCCCGGAAAGAAAGAATATGGATAATTGGAAGCCAAAGACCAAACTGGTGCATTCAGGTGTGAAGCGCAGCCAGTATAGTGAATTGTCGGAAGCGATTTTTCTAACGCAGGGTTTTGCCTATGACAGTGCTGAACAGGCCGAAGCGCGGTTTATTGAGTCGGGGCAGGATGAGTATATCTATGCACGTTACGGCAACCCGACCGTGCGGATGTTCGAAGAACGTATTGCCGCCCTTGAAGGGGCCGAAGATGCGTTTGCAACCGCCAGCGGCATGGCGGCAGTTTCGGGTGCGTTATTTTCAAAACTGCGGGCGGGCGATCATGTTGTGTCAGCTAAAGCACTGTTCGGATCGTGTTTGTTTGTGCTGGAAGATATTTTGCAACGCTGGGGTATTGAAGTGACCTTTGTCGAAGGCACTGATCTGGCCGCATGGCGCGCCGCGATGCGGCCCAATACAAAAGTGGCGTTTCTGGAAGCGTTGTCAAACCCAACGCTGGAAGTGATTGACATTAAAGGTGTTTCTGACATTGCCCATGAAGCGGGTGCAACAGTTGTGGTGGACAATGTCTTTGCCACGCCTGTCTTCCAACGCTCACTGGAATTGGGTGCAGATGTGGTGATTTATTCTGCAACCAAACACATCGACGGGCAGGGCCGTTGTCTGGGTGGTGTGGTGTTGGGTACGAAAGAGTTTATCCGCAAAACGTTCGAACCGTTCAACAAACACACCGGCCCCGCAATGAGCCCGTTTACTGCGTGGGTCATGTTAAAAGGCTTGGAAACGATTGTGCTGCGTTGTGAGGCGCAAGCAACAACCTGTGAAAGCTTGGTTGATGCGCTTTCCGGCCACGCCAAGCTGGAACGCCTGATTTATCCGTTTGCCCCCGATCATCCACAACTGGGATTGGCAAAACGTCAGATGACACAAGGCGGTACAGTTGTAACATTGGTGCTGAAAGATGGAAAAGATGCAGCATTTCGATTTATCAATGCACTGAATATTATCACAATTTCCAATAATTTGGGTGATGCAAAATCTATTATCACCCACCCGTCGACCACGACACACCAACGGCTGACGGCGGATCAAAGAACGGCATTGGGAATTTCGGATGGTCTGGTGCGTATTTCTATCGGGCTGGAGGATGCCGGCGATTTGTTGGACGACATCACACAGGCACTGGAAAAAGCATAAAGGTCTGATCGGCTTACAAAACCGTCGGAATTTGGGTGTGGTATATTTTTGCTGGCCCTATTATCTATATCAAGACGAATAGGCCCGAAGGAGTGTGCCATGACGGACGATAAATCACGCCCATCTCGCGAAGAGGCAGAAGATGCTGTGCGCACGCTATTGCGTTGGGCAGGCGATGATCCTGCGCGCGAGGGATTGGTTGACACGCCCGCGCGCGTTACCAAGGCATATGGTGAATGGTTTCGTGGTTATGATGAAGATCCGGCTGCAATTCTGAAGCGCACTTTCGAAGAGGTTGACGGCTATGACGAAATGGTTGTTCTCAAAGATATCCGCTTTGAGAGTTTCTGCGAACATCATATGGCCCCGATCATTGGTAAAGCACATGTGGGTTATATCCCGACCGATCGTGTGGTTGGTATTTCCAAGCTTGTGCGCTTGGTCGATGCTTATGGTAAACGTCTGCAAGTACAGGAAAAATTGACCGCACAAATCGCCAATACATTACAAGAGGTGTTAAAACCGCGCGGTGTAGCGGTGGTCATGGAGGGTGAGCATCACTGTATGTCTACACGCGGCGTACACAAGCATGGTGTTACAATGGTGACATCGCGTATGATGGGGATATTCAAATCGAACGACATCACCCGTCAGGAGTTTTTAAAATTGATCGGGAACCCGGTTAACCGTGGCTCATAAAGTAACAGGAATTTTGAAAATACTTGACGGGTGTGCGGCAAAACGCCAAGTCTGCTTTCATGTTTGATTTCCGACCTGCTGGATATGTTATTGGTTTACTGGTTGTTGCACTGGGTGCAACGATGGTTTTACCGATGCTGATGGATTATTATGACGGGAATGCACATTGGCGGGTTTTTGCGCTGACAGGATTTATAACCGCTTTATTCGGTGCAACGGTGGCACTGGCCTGTGCAAATCAAAGCCAAGAGGGCCTGTCTATTCAGCAAACCTTTTTTCTGACGACGGGAGTTTGGGTCGTCTTGCCGATCTTTGCAGCTTTGCCGTTTTGGTTCGGTGCAACCCAAGCCAGCTATACTGATGCGTTTTTTGAAGCGATGTCAGGGCTGACCACCACAGGCTCTACGGTATTTACGGGGTTAAGCGATCTGCCGCGCGGCATTTTACTGTGGCGCGGGTTGATGCAATGGTTCGGTGGTATCGGGATTATTGTTGTGGCAATGGTATTTTTACCTTTGCTGCGCGTCGGTGGGATGCAGATATTTCGCACTGAAGGGTTTGATACATTTGGTAAGGTTCTGCCGCGTGCCGCAGAAATTTCGCGTACGATTTCATTGATTTACCTGGCCCTGACGATTTTTTGTGCCATAAGTTACCGTATTGCCGGACAAGGTATTTTTGACAGCATTGTGCACTCTATGACGACGATTGCGACCGGCGGGTTTGCCAATTATGACACCAGTTTTGCAGGTCTGGGAACGGGTTCTGAATATATCGCTGTGGTGTTTATGTTGCTCGCCTGTTTGCCGTTTGTGCGTTATGTACAATTAGTGGGCGGGTCATTGCGGCCGTTATTGCGTGACACGCAAATCCGCACATTTTTTATGACGGCAGCCTGCGTTATTGTAATTCTGGCACTTTGGCGAATGAGCTTCGTAACCAATCACAACGAACTTGCCTTGCGCAAAGCTGCCTTTAATGGCGTGTCGATCTTAACGGGTACGGGATATGCCAGTGATAATTATATGCGTTGGGGTAGTTTTCCGGTCACAATGTTATTCATGATCGGCTTAATCGGCGGTTGCGCGGGCAGTACCACCTGTTCGATCAAAATCTTTCGGTTTCAGTTACTATATGCCTCTGTGCGCGCACAAATTCAACGCATTCATAGCCCTAATGGTGTATTTATGCCGAAATATGAGGGCCGCACTGTAGCGGAAGATATCATATCATCTGTTATGGGTTTCTTTATGCTGTTTATCCTGTCCTTGGCCGTATTGGCGGTGGCTTTGGGGATGACAGGGCTGGATATGATTACATCTATTTCCGGGGCAGCTTCCGCGCTTGGCAATATCGGGCCGGGGCTTGGAGCCGAGATTGGACCCGCCGGAAGTTTTGCGGATGTGAACGATACCGCCAAATGGCTGTTGGCGGCAGGTATGTTGGTCGGGCGATTGGAACTGATGGCGGTTTATGTATTGTTTACAGGGAATTTTTGGCGTGGATAACCGTGCTAAGTATAATGCGGTATATTTTGAACATATATTGAATATCAAATCTGTGTTTTAATTATTGTGAAAATAGATTTTTTTAAAATGCATTTTTATCAGTTCGATATATGGTGTTTTGTGAAACAGTAAGAATACCCATTTCCTAATGGCCATCAGAAAGTGATGAATAATGACACTTGACCCAAAAGACTGGGATGCATTTCGCACGTCAGCCCATGCAATGCTGGACGCTAGCATTGATAAACTGGCAAATGCTGCTGAGGGCCGTGTCTGGACACCCTTACCAGAGGCTGAGAAAGCCAATATTCAAGCCAACCTACCGATTCAGGGCGTATCCCATGATGTGATGCAAAAGCAATTGGAAAGCTTTTTGCCATACGGGGTTGGCAACACCCATCCGCGTTTCTTTGGTTGGGTACACGGGGCAGGCGCGCCTTCGGGTCTAATGGCCGAAATCGCGGCGGCGGCAATGAATGTGAATGCAGGCGGGCGTGATCATGTGGCTCCCGTAGTAGAGCGGCAGGTGATTGAATGGTCGGCTGAAATCATGGGGTTGCCTGCGGATACTTCCGGTTTGATTGTGTCAGGCACGTCAATGGCGACGATTATTGCGCTGAAAGTGGCACGCGATCAGGCTATGAACACGGCGCAAGGGCAGTTGGTGGGTTATACAAGTACGCAAACCCATTCTTGTGCTGCACAAGCCTTTGATATTCTTGGTCTTGGCCGCGATCACTTGCGAAAGATTGCGTGTAATGATGCGTTGGAAATAGATGTTCATGCTTTGCAGACGGCCATTACTGCGGACAAAGCAGCAGGGTTTGTACCTTTCTTGATTGTGGGCACCGCTGGGGCGGTGAATATGGGGGCAATAGACGATCTGGAAGGTTTGGCGGAAATTGCCAAGGCGGAAGGTCTGTGGCTTCACATCGACGGGGCCTTTGGGGCGACGGCGGTGATTGGCGAACACGCGCGCGCACGTTTGACGGGGCTATCGCGCGCCGACAGTCTGGCGTTTGATTTCCACAAGTGGTTGCAAGTAAATTATGATGCGGGCTGTGTTTTGATCCGTGATGAAGCGGCACATCGCGGATCCTTTTCGGATCGCCCTGAATATCTGCACGGATCGGAACGCGGCCTTGCGGGCGGCGCATTTTGGGCAGTGGATTACGGACCGGAGCTGTCACGCGGATTTCGCGCGCTGAAGGTCTGGGCGCACATGAAGGAACACGGGGTTGAAGCACTGGCGGCTGTAATTGACCGCAATATTGAGCAGGCGCAGTATTTGGAAAACCTTGTAAAAGCTTCGCCAAAACTGGAAATGCTGGCCCCCGTGCCGTTGAATATTTGCTGTTTTCGGTATAAATTTGACGGGGACAATGATGCCCTGAACGAAGAGATCGTAGTACAATTGCAAGAAAGCGGCATCGCGGTGCCGTCTACCACGATTATCAACGGGCAGCTGGCGATACGGGTGAACCTGACCAACCACCGGACAAAGGAAAGCGATCTGGATATGCTGGTGGAGGCGGTTTTAAGGATTGGGGGGGAGCTTACGTGATTTGTCTGAAACAATTATTTAAGCTTGTTTAGCCCAATGACGGCTTTGAGCCCAAAGTATACATTTGAGTAGCCCCAAAGCACAAAACGACGGCGATCCGGCTGAGTTACACTCAACGCGCGACTAGCTCAGTCTGCCTTGGAAGCGCTTCACTTGTGAATGACCGGGCACTTCAACCTTGATTAGCACCTCGCATTGCGCGAATAGCTTCACGGATTTTCTTCCAATCTCCGGCCTCGTCAGTTTTCCCCGCCTCGTCGCACTTTCGCATCTTTTGGGCAACTTCGGCCTCCGCTTTATCACCATGTGCGTTGTACAATGCTCGGGCGTATTCTTCGGTTTTCTTTATATCCATGTTTTTCCATCCTTCCTGTCATCTTGCTGAGTGGCTTGAAATTCCGGGCCTTCAAGTAGTTCATATAATACATCAGTTGCTTCCTTTAGGGAACAACCTTACCTAGATGAACGACCAATCCTGATTTTACCTAGATGGCTGTTTTGTCCGCAGAGCAACCATTCGCTCCTGTAATGCCATCCAAACACTCATACCTAATTGACCCCACACCCCGCTTTGCCTAAGTAGAACACCAAACACTCCACCCCAAAGGGCAGGCTTATGGCAACCGATAAACCCAGATCATTTCAAGAGATCATTTTACGGCTTCAGAATTACTGGGCCGATCATGGCTGCGCGATTTTACAGCCCTATGATATGGAGGTGGGCGCGGGAACTTTCCATCCTGCTACTACGTTGCGATCATTGGGTTCAAAACCTTGGGCTGCGGCCTATGTGCAGCCCTCACGCCGTCCCACAGACGGGCGGTACGGGGAAAACCCGAACAGGTTACAGCATTATTACCAATATCAGGTGATTATCAAACCCAGTCCGCCTGATTTGCAGGACCTGTACTTAGGGTCATTGCAGGCTATTGGTATTGATATGGAACTGCACGATATCCGTTTTGTCGAAGATGACTGGGAAAGCCCAACACTCGGTGCTTGGGGACTTGGCTGGGAGGTTTGGTGCGACGGGATGGAAGTGTCGCAATTTACCTATTTCCAACAGGTTGGCGGCCATGATTGCCATCCCGTGTCAGGTGAATTGACCTACGGGCTGGAACGCCTAGCGATGTATGTTTTGGGTGTCGATCATGTCATGGACATGCCGTTTAATACGCCCGATGCCCCAATCACGCTGAAATACGCTGACATTTTCAAGCAAACCGAGCAGGAATATTCGCGCTGGAATTTTGATGTGGCCGATACCGATATACTGCTGCAACATTTCAAAGATGCCGAAGCGGAATGCCAACGTATTCTGGATGCGCCACACCTTGATCCGAAAACAAACAAAAAGATCATTATGGTGCATCCTGCCTATGACCAATGTATCAAAGCCTCGCATCTGTTTAACCTGTTGGACGCGCGCGGGGTGATTTCGGTTACTGAACGTCAGGCCTATATTGGCCGTGTGCGCACCTTGACGAAATCCTGCGCAGATGCGTTTGTACAAACCGATGCGGGTGGGGCCGAAACATGAATGGTAAAGTTTTAATTACCGGTTTGCTGGGGATTGCACTTATTACGGGGGCGGGCCTTTGGTATTCAATCGAGCGGGCGTATTATACTTCTGTCACCGGTGTGACCGAAGTCAGATCATATGATGAGTATTTACCTGTTTCGGATTATTCAGGCATTGATGCGGATACATCGCCGTTAAAAATGCGGGCGTGTTTTCAGGTAAATTGGGATTATGCCCGGTCTGACACATTCAAAAAGGATGCAACCCCGTTGCGTGCGCCGCGCTTTTTTAATTGTTTTGACGCGGGAAAAATCACTGCTGACCTTGAAACGGGGAATGCAACCGCCGTTTTGCTGGATGAAAACCGTCCCTATGGATTTAACACATATGTTGCACAATATCCCGATGGTCGCGCCTTTATGTGGCGCCAGATTAATGCCTGTGGCGATGCGTGGTTTAGCGGCAATGATCTGCCGGAGGGATGTCCTGAACCCACGACAATTATTATTGAAGAAACCGATCCGACAGCTGTGATTAAGGAAAGCAAAGCCTCTGAACCAGTTAATCTGATACCAAGTGCTGCCTTGCGTTTTGCCCTGCGGCCAAAAAACCAAGAAGTGAATAACCATGGCTGACTTGCTGTTAGAACTGTTTTCCGAAGAAATACCTGCCCGTATGCAGGCGCGAGCCGTTGCCGATTTGAAAAAACTGGTCACGGATGGGCTGGTTGATGCAGGATTGACTTATGCCTCTGCGGCGGGCTTTGCCACACCGCGCCGTTTGTGCCTGACAATCGAAGGGCTTTTGTCTGAAAGCCCGAATGTGCGTGAAGAACGCAAAGGCCCGCGTGTGGGTGTGCCGGAAAAAGCACTGGAAGGTTTTTTGCGGGGCGTTGGTTTGACTGTTGAACAATTGGAAATACGTGACGATAAAAAGGGCCAAACCTATTTTGCGGTCATGGAAAAAGCCGGACGACCCGCAAGTGATATTATTGCAGAGGTTGTCCCGCATGTGGTCCGTAGTTTCCCTTGGCCCAAATCTATGCGCTGGGGGGCAGGGCCTTTGCGTTGGGTGCGACCTTTGCAGTCTATTTTATGTGTTCTGTCCACAGCTGATGGGACAGAGGTGGTGAATTTCGATGTGGATGGCATTGAAAGCGCCAATCTGACCGCAGGGCACCGATTCCATGCACCCGCTTGGTTTAGCGTGAATAGTTTTGATCAGTACCAGGCTGAATTGAAAACGGCTTTTGTAATGCTGGACGCGGATGAGCGTGCCGATCATATTTGGGAAGACGCTAGAAATATGGCCTTTGCAAGTGGGCTGGAAGTGGTTTCTGATGCAGCGCTACTGGCCGAAGTGGCGGGCCTTGTAGAATGGCCTGTCGTGTTGATGGGCGATATTGCCGATGATTTTCTGGATTTGCCTGTGGAAGTGCTGCAAACAAGTATGCGCGAACATCAGAAATTTTTCAGCGTGCGTAACCCAAAAACCGGACGGATAGAAAAATTTATCACTGTTGCCAATCGTGAAACCGCGGATCAGGGTGCGACGATTTTAGCGGGAAATCAAAAAGTATTGTTTGCACGGCTATCCGACGCGAAGTTTTTTTGGGAAAACGATCTGCGGCTATCGCTGGATGATATGACCACCAAGCTTTCCAATGTGACGTTTCATAACAGACTGGGAACACAGGCTGAACGTATTGCGCGTATCGCTTCCCTTGCACGCGATATTGCCCCGATTATCGGCGCGGATGTGGATTTAACAGAGCTGGCAGCAAAGGTCGCCAAGGCTGATCTGTCGTCTGAAATGGTTTATGAATTCCCCGAATTGCAAGGAATTATGGGCAAGTATTATGCTCAAAAGGCGGGACTTGATCCATCCGTAGCCAAAGCTTGTGAAACGCATTATTCACCGCTTGGCCCATCTGACGCGGTCCCGAACGAACCTGTATCAATTGCCGTGGCCTTGGCCGATAAGCTCGATACGCTGACAGGGTTTTGGGCGATTGACGAAAAACCGACAGGATCAAAAGACCCATTTGCCCTGCGCCGCGCAGCATTGGGCGTTATTCGTTTGATCTTGGAAAATAATGTTCGATTTAACCTTTCAGGCTACATTGATGCGGAATTGGTCAAACATAAAATTTTTCATGACCGCAATACGGATGCTGCAAAAGAAGAGTTTCTGGAAACCGAACTCTTGCATGAAATTGCCGATCACGGTGTGTTTGGCGCGGCCCTGCAAGCCGTTTTGGATGCAGTGCTGAAAAAGGGTAAGGAAGAATTTTCAGGCGATCAGGCTTGGTTGGAGCATCTGGTTGAGAATATTCCCGAAAGCTGCACTAACTTGTTGGGCTTTTTCCATGACCGTCTAAAAGTTTATTTGCGTGACAAAGGTGTAAGCCATGATGTGATTGATGCCTGTCTTGCGATGCCAAACAATGATGATTTTGTCTTGTTGGTAAACCGCGCCGAAGCGTTGCAAGGTTTCGTAAGAACCGATGATGGCACCAATTTATTGCAAGGCTTCAAGCGGGCCAATAATATTTTAAACGCGGAAGAGAAAAAAGATGGTGTTTCTTACGAGCTTGATCCGGATGTGAAGTTTGCCGAAGACGATAGTGAAAAGGCGTTGTTTGCAGCGCTTGACGTGGCACATGTCGCGATCTCTACAGCGCTCAAAGTTGAAGATTTCACTGCTGCAATGGCTGCAATGGCGTCTTTGCGTAAACCGATTGACGTGTTTTTTGAAGCCGTACAGGTCAATAGTGAAAATCAAATGGTGCGCCGCAATCGTCTGTGTCTTTTGAACCGCATTCGCAATGTTATGGGACAGATTGCAGATTTCACATGGATTGAGGGCTGATCGGCAACACTTAAAAACCGCGACAGATCAACCGCTTGTCAGTCGTTTCTAAATACCGTTAGACTTATGGTCTAACCAATGAGGGCCGTAATGGCAGATTTTCCACGGATATTGGCTTTGACATCGGGTGCAGATGCGCCCGCCAAAGTTTACGGCGCACGCGCCGCCACCCAAGTGGCCCTGATGGGGACGGGATTGCCTGTGCCCAAAGGTTGGGGGCTGTCAGTCGATGCGGTTAAAGCCATCACCAATGAAGACTTTCCCGAAGATTGGCCGTTTTTAGATGAACTGACGACGGGATGTTTGGTATCTATACGTGCCAGCCCGGTTGAACGTGTTTGGGGTGGTCCTGATGCGTTGTTGAATTTAGGGATGAACCAAGCCACTTGCGATATTCTGAAAGCGCCTTTAGGTGAAGATGCGGCAACGGCGTTGTATGCGCGATTTGTGCAAGATTATTCAATAAAAGTGGCAAGATTAGATCCAGAATGGTTTGAAGAGTTATATTTATTACATACTAAAAAGGATAAATTAGACATTCATGCTGTGCTTGGATCGTCATTGGCCCTATATGATCAAAACGTGGGAGAATTGTTTCCACAGGAACCTGTGCGCCAATTGCGCAAAGCCTTACGTTCCTTCGTCAAAGCATGGGATGGGACAACGGCACGCATTTTACGCATGGCACAAGGCGCGCCAAGTGATGCAGGACTTGGCTTAATTGTTCAGGAAATGGCATTGGGTTTGGGCCGCGGAGAATGCGGTGCGGGTGTCGGTCAGTTTGTATCTGTGCAAACCGGTGAAGAAGTGGCGCATGGTCGCTATATGTCACAATCCCAAGGCCGTGATGCAGTGGAAGATCAGGCACACGCACATTTTCTAAGTAAAGACCCGCGCGGGCCATCATTGGAAGATGTCTGTCCGGAAGCCCTAACAGAGTTGAAAGCCTATTCAGAAACCGCGCGTGTGGCTTTTGGTGATGAGATGCAGTTGGAATTTACATTGCAAGATGGCCAGTTGGCTGTTTTGGATGCAACGGTTGCGGAACGTTCCGGTCGTGCCGCTGTGGGTATTTCAGTGCGCTTGGTCGAGGCGGGTATACGCAGCAAAGAACAAGCGTTGATGGGAATTGATCCACGTAGTTTGAACGAAGTTTTACATCCGATGGTAGCCCCCAAAGCAAAGCGTGACGTTTTGACCAGTGGTATTTCTTCCAGCCCGGGGGCGGCTACTGGCAAGATTGTTTTCACGGCCAACGCAGCCCAAGCCAGTGCCGCGCGTGAAGAACCTTGCATCTTGGTGCGGGTGGAAACTACGCCCGAAGATGTGCGCGGTATGCATTCGGCACAAGCGGTTCTGACAGCCAAAGGCGGGCGCGATAGCCATGCCGCCGTTGTGGCGCGTACCATTGGGGTACCCTGCATCGTTGGCGTTAGTGATATGAAGGTCGACGTGCGCGGAAAAGTTTTAAGTCTGCCGAACGGTTTCGTTCTACGGGCCGGTGATACAATTACTGTGGATGCGGGCACGGGCGAGGTTTTGCACGGGGCACCTAAGTTGGTGCAACCCAATCTGGGCGGTGCCTTTGACAAATTTATGTCATGGGCCGATGAGTTTCGTGTTTTAGGGGTGCGGGCCAATGCGGATACACCACAGGACGCACGGATTTCACGTGAATTCAAAGTCGACGGCATTGGATTGGTGCGTACCGAACACATGTTCTTTGAAGCAGGTCGCCTGAACGTGATGCGCGAACTGATTTTTGCGGAAACAGAGCAGGATCGCAAAGCCGCGCTAAATTTACTGCTGCCAATGCAGCGGTCTGATTTTGTCGAGCTTTTTGAGATTATGGAAGGTCTGCCGGTTTGTATTCGCCTGCTTGACCCGCCATTGCATGAATTTTTGCCGCAATCGCGTGACGAAATGCAATCACTGGCTGATGCAATGGGATTGCCCCTGTCCAAAATAACCGAACGCGTGGAAGATTTACGCGAGTTTAATCCAATGTTGGGAACGCGTGGTGTGCGCCTGGGGCTTATGGTGCCAGAGATTTATGAAATGCAGGCACGTGCGATCTTTGAAGCGGCGGCAATTGTCAGCAAAAAAGGGACGGCTATGATTGTGCCTGAAATAATGGTGCCTCTGGTTTCGGCCAACCGCGAAGTGGAGTTGGTGAAAACCCGTGTTGATGCGATTTTTGCTGCTGTAAGGAATGATACGGGTGTCTCCATGGAATATTCGCTGGGCACAATGGTAGAAACCCCGCGTGCTGCTTTACGGGCCGGGGATATTGCACATAGTTCGGCCTTTTTCAGCTTCGGCACCAATGATTTGACCCAAATGACTTATGGGCTTAGTCGTGATGATAGCGGTCGTTTTATGCGTGATTATATTGCGCAGGGTGTTTTCGATGATGATCCGTTCCATTCATTGGATGTGGACGGGGTTGGCGAGCTGCTTTTGATGGCTTGTGAGCGGGGACGGGCCGCACACAAAGGTCTGGTTTTGGGGCTTTGCGGGGAACATGGCGGAAACCCCGAATCTGTTGGGTTTTGCCACAAAGCCGGGTTCGATTACGTATCCTGCTCACCTTTTCGTACACCGATTGCCAGATTGGCAGCGGCACAAGCAGCAATATCCGAAACGGATTAGGTAACAAAATTACAAATATGGCGATTCTATGGAATTTTTGTGCTGTTTTAGTCATAAATGTAACAGTTAGGTATTTGTGACTTATAAAAACTGGACAATCCAAGGCACTTTTTAGTAAAACGCGCAATGTCGTAGAGTATTTGTACATGTGAAAAAAGAAAGCTGCCGTTATGAATACAATGATTGAACGTATGGCCAAGGGGGCTGTTATTTCCCTTATCGGGCTGGTTGTCGGAACATCTGCTGTGGCCGATGGCACACCTGTAATCTGGAAACAGGTTTCAGCGCTTTTGACAACTGAACGCGCTGCAATGCAGGCTATTGGCAACGATCGGTTGGCGCTTTTAAGCGGATCTGCGTCGTCAAAAAGATCATTGCGGGCAGCCGCAAAATCGTCACGGGCAAACCCGTCTACCGCACGTATTACCACGATGGCACAGATTAATGCTTTGCCTCGGGCGAATGGTAACACGGAATGGAGATGTCTTGCAGAGGCACTTTATTTTGAAGCGCGCGGTGAAAGCCTGCAAGGCCAGTTTGCTGTTGCTGAAGTGATTTTAAATCGCCGCGACAGCAAGAAATTCCCGGGCTCCGTATGCAATGTTGTTAGACAAGGTTCAAAATCAGGTAAAAAATATGCGTGCCAGTTTTCCTATAAGTGCGATGGTCGCTCTGAAGTTTTCTCTGAAGGCAATGCATATATTCAGGTCGGTAAAGTTGCCCGTATCATGCTGGACGGCAAGGTTCGGAATTTGACTAAGGGCGCTACATTTTATCACACGGGTGCGGTTAGTCCAAGATGGTCACGCAAGTTTCAGCGTACCGCCAAGGTTGGTAGCCATTACTTCTATCGCACATAACGCTTACATTATACTATCTTAGAACAAGGCCGCTATCATAGCGGTCTTTTTTGTTGCTTGTGGTATATAAAACAGAACTATATCTGGATTGTGAAACAAGGGTATCCCTATGACCGATAATATCGATGTAGCCTTTGGCACACTGGAAGAACGTGCAATTGCAATGCATGCAGGTGTCCCGCTTGATCGCATTTGTGTGCGAGATTTTACAAAGGAAGTTGAAATCGGTGCCTTTCAGGCGGAACGCGATAGGGTGCAACGCATCCGTTTTAATGTTGTGTTGGAAGTCGCGCACAGTGCGGCGGCTGATTTCGACGATGTCGATCAGGTTTTGTCCTACGATGCAATTACCGAAGCGATTGAGGCGCAATTGGCGGTTGAACGGTTGAATTTGCTGGAAACACTGGCCGAACGCATTGCGGACAGTATTCTGGTGCACCCGCGTGCGGTGCAGGTGTTTATCCGCATCGAAAAGCTTGATCGCATTCCCGGGACATTGGGTGTCGATATCGTGCGTTCCAAAGGGGCGGCTCAGACTGAAGTGCATTCCGATAATGATGTCGATCCGTTGGTTGTGTTTATGCCAAATCTTGTACTTTACGGGGCAGGTTTGAGTGCGTGGTTGGATGCAATTGCAACACACGCGCGACCTGTGGTTATTTGTCTTGAAGCCGTAAAAGGGCAGGGGCTAACAACGGGTGCGCCCCTTGCTGACCAACATATCGGACTATTGTCGATTGAACAAAATGCTTGGATGCTTGCTGCCAAAGATCCGCGCTGTGTTGTTGTTAATAATCGTACTGAATTGGACTGGGCAATGAAAAACGGGCAATTGTCGGTTTGGGCCCCGACAAAGATTGTGATGGATGCAGTTGATAAGCCACTTGCTGGGCCATCTGATCCGCTTGCATTAACACAATGGTTTGCAAATGCGTTCTTTACGGATCAAGTAACGGTGCTGGAAGGTTTCGACGGGGCTGCTGCCACTGATCGGTTATTGCTTGTGGGGACGCCTGCAGAGCTTTAGGATCGTTTGTAAAGGTAAGGGGTAAGCGGAATGGATGTTTTGATCCGCGAAATACATAAAAGCGACCGCGATATGTGGCTGGAGATGTACCGCCAGCTGTTTCCGGACAATTCCGACGATGCCTTGATTGCGGAAATGGATCGCATCTTCATGTCGGGCAAACGATCCGCTTATGTGGCTCTGATTGATGATGTACCCGTAGGCTTTGCCGAATATGCCTTGCGCGATTATGCCAACGGCTGCAATTCACAGCCGGTGCCTTTTTTGGAAGGTATCTGGATCGATGCGGATTATCGTGGACAGGGTATTGCAAAGGCACTTGTGTCTTATCTGGAACAAAAGGCCCGTATGGCAGGCTTCAAAGAGTTTGGATCGGATGTGGAACTTAGCAATTATCCGTCTCAGTTGATGCACGAACGGCTTGGGTTTGAACAAACGGAAAAAGTTATTTTTTACCGCAAAGTTTGGGATTAGACATAATGAAGTATTACAGGCCCATTGTACAAACGGATCGCTGCCGCCCGAAAGGGGCCAGTGTCATTGCGGGTGGCTGGTCTTGGTTTACCCATGCGGAGTGTTTAACGCGGAGCAAGGATGCAGAAGTCGTATCGATTATGGACATTCCTCCAAAGGTTTTGGATAATATTACACGGCCCAGAGGCCCCGTTTGCGGGTTGGATATGACTGCGCCACAGATCATGGGTGTGTTGAATGTGACCCCTGATAGCTTTTCAGACGGTGGCCAGCACAATACTTTCGATGATGCGATTTCACATGCGAAAGCGATGATTGAACAAGGGGTTGCGCTGCTGGATATCGGCGGCGAGTCTACGCGCCCGGGTGCCGATTTTGTTGATAATGCTGCGGAAATATCCCGTACTGCCCCTGTGATTGCGGACTTGCTGGCCGCGGGGATTACAACCCCCATGTCCATTGACACGCGTAAAGCCGATGTCGCGAAGGCTGCTTTGGATGTGGGTGCGGTGATGTTCAATGATGTCACTGCACTGCAATATGATGCAGCCAGTTTGCCGCTGGTTCGTGATGCACAACCTTTCGTGTGCCTGATGCACAGCCCAAGTGATCCAAAAACCATGCAAAACGACCCGCATTATGCTAATGCCCTGTTGGATATTTATGACCATTTGGAAGAACGGGTGGCCGCTTGTGTGAATGCCGGCCTGCCTAAAAGCCGTATTATGGTCGATCCCGGTATCGGTTTTGGTAAAACCATTGATCACAATTTGCAACTGATCCGCGGTCTGTCATTGTTTCACGGGCTGGGATGCCCTGTTTTACTGGGGGCTTCACGCAAACGCTTCATCGGTACGCTTGGCCATGCGCAAGAACCTGCTGATAGGGTGGCCGGTTCTATTGCCATCGGGCTGGAAGGTTTGCGACAAGGGGTGCAATTCCTGCGGGTGCATGACATCTGGCAGACAAAACAAGCGATTAACCTGTGGCAAGCCACATTGTGAGGATAAATGGGACGTAAATATTTTGGCACAGACGGTGTGCGCGGATTGGCCAACACCCATCCGATGACGGCGGAAATGGCCCTGAGGTTGGGTGCTGCTGCGGGGCGTTATTTTCGTAAAGACAAGAAAAGCCATCGTGTGGTGATCGGCAAAGATACGCGGCGGTCAAGTTATATGATCGAGGCGGCTTTGACCGCAGGGTTTGCATCAACAGGTATGGAAGTGTTTCTGCTTGGTCCTGTTCCTACCCCCGCTGTAGGTATGCTGGCACGTTCCATGCGTGCGGATGTCGGGGTGATGATTTCGGCTTCGCACAATCCATATCATGACAACGGTATCAAGTTTTTCGGGCCGGATGGATATAAGCTGTCCGATGATGCGGAAATCGAGATTGAACAACTGGTTGATGGCGATATAAAGTTGGCTTCTCCTGAAAACATTGGCCGTGTGCAGCGGATTGACGATGGTTTGGGGCGCTATATAGAGTTTGCCAAAACCGCCTTTCCGCGTCGCCGACTGTTGGACGGGATGAAAGTTGTGATCGATTGTGCGAATGGCGCTGCCTATAAAGCAGCCCCGACCGTGTTGTGGGAATTGGGTGCCGATGTGATCCCCGTAGGTGTGTCGCCTGATGGGTTCAATATCAACGAAGGTTGTGGCTCAACCTGTCCGAAAACGGCAGCGCAAGCAGTGATAATGCATAAGGCTGATGTCGGCATTTGTCTGGACGGCGATGCCGACCGGGTCATAATGATCGACGAAAACGGTGTTGTGGCGGATGGTGACCAGATTATGGGGCTGATCGCCGGGCGCTGGTGTGATCAAGGTGCGCTGGCGCAAGATACGCTTGTGGCAACTGTAATGTCTAATATGGGGTTGGAAAAACACCTTCGCGGGCGTGGAATAACAATGCTTCGCACCGATGTCGGTGATCGTCATGTGGTGCAGGCCATGCGTAAAGGCGGTTATAATCTGGGCGGTGAGCAATCCGGCCATATCGTGATGAGCGATTATGTCACCACCGGTGACGGGTTGATTGCGGGTCTGCAGTTCTTGAATGCGATGATGCAAAGCGACAAACCGGCCAGTGCCTTGGCGCATGTGTTTAAACCTTATCCGCAGTTGCTGGAAAATATCCGCTACACTGATACCGACCCGCTGGAAGTCGCTTCCGTGAAAGTTGCAATTGCAGAAGGCGAAGCGGCATTGCAATCAAACGGTCGTTTGTTGATCCGCAAATCAGGCACAGAGCCATTGGTGCGGGTGATGGGTGAATGCGAAGATGCGACCTTGTTGCGCCGTGTGGTGGGGGATATTGCAGCGGCAGTGAAAGCCGCAGCCTAACGTCGTTTCCATTGACTGATGCCCAACCCAACTAAGATCAGGGCCAGTGCGCTCAGGAAACTTGCAGGTAGTATCTCGTTCAGGAAAACAACACCAAAGGTAATCGCCCAGATAGGCACCTGATAATTCACCAGACTCATGAAACTTGGGCCGGCTTTGTTGATGACATTGACCAACATAATGGTGGCCAGTGCCGTTGGAAATAACCCCAGATAAAGGATGCCCAGTGTTGCTTGTGTGTTTGGTATAGTCGGAACGCCTTCGAAATATAGCGCGACCGGCACCATGCCGATAGTTCCAACTAACAGGCCTGCGGCTGAATAAGACAGCAAACCTACAGGTGGGCAAAGCCGTGTGATGATGCTGCCGATAGCATAACAGCAGGCCGCCCCAACACAGGCAAGGCGCGCGATAGGTTCCAGCGGGTCACCACTTGTGATCATAAATTTGGTGGGCCCGACTAGAATAACCACGCCTGCAAATCCGATGAGAAATCCCAGAATTTTTTTGCGGTTCATTTGATCGCCCGCGACGAAAAAATGTGCCAATGGCAGCACCAGTAATGGCACCACAGCCATGGAAATTCCCGCAAAACCAGATGATACCCGCAATTGCCCCCAGTTTAACAACGTAAAAGGGATCGCGTTTGTGAACATGCCCATGCCAAGGATATGCAGCCAAATACGTTTATCTGTGGGCGTTTCCCATTTTGGCAGGCCATTGCGGAAAATATAAGCGAAGCTGACCAATAGGCACGAGGCGATCACCAAACGCAAGGCCGATACCGTCATTGGCCCAAACCCCGTTAAGGCCAGTTTCGCCCCCATAAACGAGCCGCCCCAGATAACGCCGAGAATAATCAGAAACGCCCAGTTCAATAACGAATGCGGGTTTGTATGCGGCATCAAGCACTCCGTTAATTGGCCATGGAAAGTGACCAGTTGAATTGGATTACTACATCAATAAAACGGGGCTGAAAAGCAAAAGGCACGCCCGGAAGCGTGCCTTTATTTGTTTAAGGCAATGATAGTAATCAGTTCTTTTCTTTATCAACCATTTTGCCTGCGGAAATCCACGGCATCATGGCACGCAACTTGGCACCAACCTGTTCAATTTGGTGTTCATCATTAATGCGGCGTGTAGCTTTGAACGATGGTTGACCGACAGCGTTTTCCAGCATGAAATCGCGCACGAACTTACCGGTTTGGATGTCTGTCAGAACCGCTTTCATGCGGGCCTTGGTCTCGTCGTATGGCAAGATGCGTGGGCCGGATACATATTCGCCGTATTCCGCAGTGTTAGAGATCGAGTAGTTCATGTTGGCAATGCCGCCTTCATAAATCAGATCAACGATCAGTTTCACTTCGTGCAGGCACTCGAAGTAGGCCATTTCAGGCTCATAGCCGGCTTCAACCAATGTTTCAAAACCCATGCGGATCAATTCAACAACGCCACCACACAGAACCGCTTGTTCGCCGAACAGATCGGTTTCGCATTCTTCGCGGAAGTCGGTTTCGATGATACCTGAACGGCCGCCACCGATGGCAGAGCAATAGGATTTACCGATTTCCAGCGCTTTGCCGGATGCGTCTTGGTCAACGGCGACCAGACAAGGAACGCCGCCACCTTTGACATATTCGCCGCGTACTGTGTGGCCCGGGCCCTTTGGCGCCATCATGATCACGTCAACACCGGGTTTTGCTTCTATCAGGCCGAAATGCACGTTCAGGCCGTGGGCAAATGCAATGGCAGCACCATCTTTCAGGTTGTCGCGGACGTATTTATTGTAGGTATCTGCCTGTAATTCGTCGGGCATTGTGAACATGATCAAATCGCACCATGCAGCTGCATCGGCGATCCCCATCACTTTCAGACCTTCGCCTTCAGCTTTTTTCGCAGAGGCAGAGCCTTCACGCAGGGCGACAACAACATTCTTTGCGCCACTGTCGCGCAGGTTCAGCGCGTGCGCGTGGCCTTGGCTTCCGTAGCCCAGAATTGCAACATTCATGTCTTTAATCAGGTTAACATCGCAATCGCGATCGTAATAAACACGCATTATAGCCTCCATAGATGAGCGAATTTGATGCTTTTTACACCTGTTTAGCAGCAAGGTCGATTTCATAATTTGAGTTATTTGTGTAAATAGTGTAAAAATCATGCGTATATAAGATAATAATGGAATAATCATGCAATACCTTGATGATTTAGACAGACGTATTCTGCGTGCCTTGCAAGATGACGCTACATTGACTGCCGCCGAATTGGGTGCGCGGGTGAACTATGCTGCCGCGTCTTGCTGGCGCAGAGTCGAACGGATGGAACGGGATGGTGTGATTGTCGCGCGTCAAGTCGTGCTGGATCACAAGGCGTTGGGTTATGTGGTGGAAGTGTCGTTGCGTATCACCTTGGACAAGACCCAATCAAATGCGTTTGATACCTTCATTGCCGCGGCCCGCGAGGTGCCGGAGGTCAATGAAATTCAAACCTTTTTGGGCCGTGTCGATGTACGCCTGAACGTGCTGGCCCGTGATATGGCACACTATCAGCAGATTTACCGCAGCCGTATCCTGAACCTGCCCCACATTGCAGATATCGAAGCCTTGATGTTGATTGCGAACGTGCTGGACCGCGAGGTTTTGCCGTTATGATTGATCTGGATGATACAGACCGCGCTTTGCTACGGGCCATGCAAAAAGACGGCAGTCTGTCAGCTGCGGCTTTGGCCAAAAAGGTTGATCTTTCACAGCCCGCTGCATGGCGGCGCATAAAACGTTTGGAACAGGCGGGTATCATTGCGGGGCGGCGTGTGCTGCTGGATAAAGAAAAGCTGGGTTTTGGGGTAACGGTTTTTCTGGGTGTGAAACTGGCCACGAAGGGGCGTGTATCACTGGAAGACTTTGAACGCGCGGTCAGTGCAATTCCGGAAGTGCAGGTCGTGCAACATGTTTTGGGGCTTTATGATTACCGTCTGAAAGTGATCGCGCGTGATATTCCCGATTTTGAACGCGTCTTGCGGCGGCGGGTTATGACATTACCGGGTGTGGGCGATGTGGAGGCCAATGTGCTTTTGTCCGAAGAAAAACGCGATATTGCCCTTGGCTAGCAAAATGGTCTCGACAGCTAGGGTATGATCTGCAAGGCTTTGCAAAACATTATATGCGAGGTTCAAAATGTCTGCCCTATTACCCGATATCGATCCCGATGGATTGTTGGAATTTTCCGTGGTCTTCACCGACCGTTCCCTGAACCATATGAGCGCACAATTCCAAGGTGTGATGCGCGACATCAATGAAATGCTGATAGGGGTTTATAACGCGAAAGCATGCGCGATTATCCCTGGCGGCGGCACATTTGCGATGGAAGCGGTGGCGCGTCAGTTTGCAACCGATCAAAAGGTCATGATCCTGCGCAACGGCTGGTTTTCCTTTCGCTGGAGCCAAATCTGTGAGGCGGGCGACATTCCATCCGATACGACCGTGATGAAAGCACGTCGTTCAGGCAATGCACACCAGTCGCCTTTTGCGCCTGCACCTATTGAAGAGGTTGTGGCCAAGATCAAGGCGGAAGAGCCTGCCGTCGTGTTTGCACCACACGTTGAAACCTCTAGCGGGATGATACTGCCGGACGCTTATATCAAAGCGGTGGCTGATGCGGTGCATTCCGTGGGCGGCTTGTTTGTACTGGATTGCATCGCATCCGGATGCATCTGGGTTGATATGGCAGCCACAGGTGTGGATGTGCTGATTTCCGCGCCGCAAAAAGGCTGGTCAGCCTCGCCTTGTGCAGGTCTGGTGATGATGTCGGATGCGGCAATAGCGAATATGGTAGAGACTGATGGCACCAGTTTTTCGGCCAACCTGAAAACATGGTCGAATATCATGAACGCTTACACAGGCGGCGGGCACGCTTATCACGCAACCATGCCGACTGATGCGCTGAAAGATTTTCGCGATACCATGGTGGAAACCAGCGAGTATGGTTTTGATAAGTTGAAAGCGGCACAACAGGAACTGGGCGATAGGGTGCGTGCCGTATTGGCCGCACGCGGTTTTGCATCCGTTGCCGCCGCAGGTTACGGTGCGCCCGGCGTGGTGGTCAGCTACACCGATGATGCAGGCCTGCAAAACGGCAGCAAGTTTTCCGCCAAAGGCGTACAGATCGCAGCCGGGGTGCCACTGCGTTGTGATGAGCCGGAGGATTATTCGACCTTCCGCTTAGGCCTGTTCGGTTTGGACAAACTTTATGATGTGGACGCAACCGTGGCACGTCTGGAGGCGGTATTGGATCAGGTTGCCTAAACGCTACCCAACCCTTTTCGCATCAGGCTTTTACGAACAGGGGCAAACCCGTGCAGGGTTTGCAGCCCTTTTAGGCGCAGGGCTTTCAGTGTATCGCTGTCTGTCATTGCCGCGCGGTTCAGCATATTCACGCCGTTCACCCGCATTTTAATATCGCCGAAACGGGCCTTTTGATAGGCGGCCAGCATTTCGGGGCTGCCGATCTCTGCAGGGTTTTCAAGGCTCAAGTCCAGCAGGCACTGAATGTCGGTCAGGCTCATGTTCAGTCCTTGGGCGCCGATGGGCGGAATAACATGGGCGGCCTCTGCTATCAGGGCGGTGCGCGGGCCATATAGTTTGTCGGCCAGACGGCTGATGATCGGCCAGATCATGCGGCGGCTTTCCAGTTTCAGATCACCCAGAATAGCGCAAGACCGCTCATTCGCGGTTACCATGAATGTATCATCATCCATATCCATCAGCCTAGCGGCGTATGCGCCTTTTTCCATCCAGACTACAGCTGAATAATGCACACCGTCCACATCGTTCAAAGGCACAACCGTAAACGGCCCACCGGAACGGTGAATTTCGGTCGAGACATTTTCATGGCTGTGGTTATGAGAGACTGAAAACACAATCGCCTTTTGCCCGAACCGCCAAGTTTTGGCTTCAATCCCCAACATATCGCGCGTGGGTGAGCTGCGCCCGTCAGCAGCCAGCACCAACTTGCAATCAACTTGCGCCTGATTGGAAAGTTGTACATAGGCGCGATCTGTGCGGGGCGTGATGCGTTTGGTTTCAACCCCTGTCAGAAAAGTTATATTATCCAGCTCTTTGATGCGTTTTTGCATTTCACGGCGCAATAGCCAGTTGGGCAGGTTCCACGCAAACGGTTCATCCGATATTTCAGAAGCGACAAAATCTGCAACCGTGCGCACCTCATTCACCTCGCCGCCGGCATCGGCCAATCGCATAATATCCAAAGGTGTTGCATAGGGTTCAAGATGTGCCCAGATACCTGCCGCTTTCAGTGTATTGCGTGCCGGTTGCAAAAATGCAGTACTGCGCAGGTCGGACTTTGGATCGGCTTCGTGCGTTACAGGTGGTGCAGGGTCGACACAAACGACTTTGAAACCGGCCGTGCCAAATGCACAGGCTGCTGTCATGCCAGCAATGCCGCCACCTGAAATCATAATGTCTGCACTGATACGTTCCATGTGTTCAGCCTATGCTGAATGCATGGCGGCGGAAAGCCTTAGGGGACAAGCCGCGACAGAAAGTCCGTTAGATCTTCGGTTTGATAATGCACAAACGGGCGATCATCCTTTGGGCCGACAAGTACGGTTTTCAAACCCATTTCATGCGGTATTTCCAGATTTCGCACATCATCCTCGAACAGGGCGGCACTTCGCGGGTTTACACCGTCAAGCGCGAACACGCGTTCAAATGCAACCCGTCTTGGCTTTGGTTCGTAACCTGCATGTTCCACGCCGTACATGGCGTCAAAAATACCGTCCAAACCACGTGCTTTGGTCACGCGTTCCGCATGATCGCGTGATCCGTTGGTGTAAACGATTTTGCGCCCCTCAAGTTGCTGGATCGATGCACGAAGCCCGTGATCATTTTGCACATGTGACAGGTCTATTTGGTGGACTGCATCCAGAAACGGTTCGGGATCAAGGTTGTGAACCTCCATCAAACCGGCCAATGTCGTGCCGTAATCGGCCCAATATTCGCCCCGCAATCTGTTGGCCGTAGGTTGGTCAAGGTTCAAGTTGTCCATGACATAATTCGTCATCAACACATCAATCTGATCGAACAGTGCGTCCGTTGGCGGATAAAGCGTGTTATCGAGGTCAAAAACCCAAGTCGTGACATGTGAAAAAGCCTGTTGCATATGGGCACAATATTATGCCTACTTGGCTGCGTCTAGAGTTGTATCCATAATATCTGAACACAGATTTTATGGCTGCAATACAAGACTGTTAGTATCGCGGGGCATTCACACGAACACCCCTCGTGGTGCGCATATTATGGACGGTGCTTTAGGAAGAAATATGGTTGATAAATTAGATTGGCAAGGCAGTGTCGGCAAAGAATGGTCGAAACGTATGGATGGGTTGGATCACCTGCTTAACCCGGTGGGTGAGTTGGGGATTGCGGCCATGGGTAAGGTAACAGGTAAACGCGTGCTGGACGTGGGGTGTGGAGCAGGCAGCACAAGCCGCGCATTAAACACATTGGGTGCAGAAGTAACGGGCGTAGATATTTCAAAAGATCTGCTTGATTTGGCAAAAGAACAAGGCGGTGCAAAATATATGTTGGTGGATGCTTCCGCCGATCCATTGGGCGGACCCTATGATGCGGTTTATTCACGTTGTGGTGCAATGTTTTTTGATGATGCGGTTGCCGGTTGGAAACACATTCGAAATCATACCGTTGGGGGCGGCAATTTGGTGATTGTGTGCTGGTGTGCCGCAAAAGAAAACGGGTGGGCAAGTATTCCGTTGAATGCAACGCGCAATCTGTTGGAGGAAATGCCCGCGCCACCTGTTGGAACGCCGGGACCTTTTGCATGGGCTGACCCTGATTTCTTTGCGCCAATTTTGGAACAGGCGGGTTGGAACAACCTTGCATGGCGTGCCGTTGGTGCGGATGCGATCATCACGACGGGGGACGATCCTGATCCGATAGAACGTGCGGTTCAGTTCACTTTACGTATCGGCCCGCTTGCGCGCCGTCTGGAAGGTATGGCACCAGAAAAACGTGCGAAAATCGGGGCGCTTTTGGCGACTGCATATCAGAATTACCTGATTGGGGATGCGGTTCGTGTGCCAACTAAAGCATGGATTATTACTGGAACAAATTAGGACAACATTATGAAACCACATGAAAAAATAATTGAATCACAACGCCTGTTGCAAGAGGCACATCAAGAATTAAGCAGTTTTCTGAAAACCGAACGCTCCCGACGGCGTGGTGAAGCTTTGCGCCAAATTCACACGATTTCAAACATGTTGTCACCGACACCGCTGTTCTTTTCACAAGCAGGGCAGGATCGCGTGATTGACCGTCTTTTGGGTGGTAAACGTGATGGTGTTTTCGTTGACGTCGGTGGCTACGATGGGGTGACAGGGTCTAATACGCTGTTCTTTGAAGTGTTTCGCAATTGGACAGGAATTTTGGTTGAACCATCACCAACTCAGTTGGAACTGGCGCGTACCGCCCGCAAATGCCCATGTCTGGGTTATGCTGTAGCCGGAAAACCCGGCAAAGCACAGTTTATGGAAGTGACATCAGGCTATACGCAGATGAGCGGTTTTTTGGGCAGTTATGCAACGGATTTATTGGCTAAAGTTCGGGGTAATCCACAGCATAAAGAGGTTATTCATAATTTGCCCAGGAAAAAGCTTCAGTCGATTTTAAAAGAACAAAAACTGAAAAAGATCGATTATCTTTCTCTTGATGTGGAAGGTGGCGAGATGGATATTTTAACTAATTTCCCATTTGAAAAATACGATATTGATCTGTTCAGCATTGAAAATAACACGCAATCGTCGGATTTGCCGCAGTTGATGAAATCCAAAGGTTATGATTTGGTGGAATTTGTCGGCGTAGATGATATTTATCGCAAGACAAAAGCGTAAAGGGACGGATGTGAAAAGTCACAAAGATGCCTATCAGTTGATAGTGGATGCCATCGATGCGGGTGTTTATGCACCGGGCGACAGGTTGGTTGAAAGTGAATTGGCTGATCGCTTTCGGGTTTCACGCACGCCGATCCGCGAGGCTTTGCAACGTCTGGAAACCCAGTCAATGTTAACGCGCGACGGGCGGTCTTTGATCGTGGCCTCTTTGGATCACAACCAGTTGGCTGAGCTTTATGAAGTGCGTGCAGAACTGGAAGGGTTGGCCGCCCAGCTGGCCGCCCAACATGCGACCCATGAAGAAATACATGTGCTTTACGATATGATCGCATCTGATCGTAAAATCATTGACGACCCTAACAGATTATCGCGGGCCAATCGCAGATTTCACAACCAAATCCACCTGGCAAGCCGAAACCGGTATCTGATCAGGCAGTTGGAAATGGTACACCGTTCAATGGCTTTGCTGACATCAACATCTTTGGCCGTTGATGGGCGTGGTGAGATGGCATTGAATGAACACGAAGATATTGTGAAAGCAATTGAATTGCGTGATGGCGAAGCCGCCAACAAGGCTTTGAAAAAGCATCTTTCGTTCGCGTTTGAGACACGTTTGAAAATTGATGCGGGCGAAGTTTGATACGGATGGATTTCGGGAAAACTGTCATATTTTACCTGAATTAGAGGTCAGTTTTCTGATCTCTTTCATATAATTCCCATCATTCAAACCATGCTCGCTTTTGTCCCAGTAAGCTGGGCGGGCAAAGATTTCAAAAAGGGCTTTATAGGAAGCAAAACTGGCAATCGGCCAATATAATATTGTTGTTAAAAGCCAAGCTCTTAGATGTTTATGTTGTTTTGTTTTACTCACCCTGTAACCTAAATATAACGACATAAGTTCAGTGCTTATAAATGCTGTAATTAATGTATTTATAAACCAGTTCGGCAAATCCGAATAGAACGGTAAATCCAGCCCAAAGCTTAAGATCCACACTGGCAAAATAATCGGGACCAAAGGGTTAACAATCCAGGGTACAACCATTAAACAGAACATTGCCATAACTGCGCGTGTACCGATTTCTTTTTGAAGTTTTACCGGATTTCGCAAGTGAACATGCGCTGTCAGAAAGAAGCCTTTCAACCAGCGTGATCTTTGTTTAATCCATGGGATTACCCGATAATTGGCCTCTTCATAGGTCACCGCATTGATCCAAGAACATCGATACCCCATGCGATACAAACGGAACCCGAGATCTGCGTCTTCGGTTACGTTATAAGCGTCCCATCGCCCCAATTTTTCCAATATATCACGGCGAAAAAATACTGATGTACCCCCTAGCGGTATTGGCAGTTTTAACTTGTCCAGCGCAGGTAGGATCAACCGAAACAAAATCGCATAATCCACAGTAAAGCACCGTGACATCCAATTGGTGTCAGTGTTGTAGAAATCCAAAACGCATTGAATACACGCGACTTTTTTATCCGATGTTGCAAATTTTCGGACAATCTGCTCAATCTGGTTTACTTCGGGGGCATCTTCGGCATCATAAATTCCGATGATGCTGCCCGAACAAAAATCCAAAGCATAATTCATTGCGCGTGGTTTTGTTTGCAATTGCCCGCGCGGTACTTCTATTGTTTTCATATTGTACGGTAGGTTCAAACGGTCCAATGCCGCTTTGGTTTCATAATCTTTTTCTTCATATATAAAACAAATTTCCAAAAGCTCCCTTGGGTAAGCAAGGGCCTGTAAGCGCCCCAATAGGCGCTCAATAATGGCGCTTTCCTTAAACAGGGGAACCATTATTGAAACTTTGGGTCGTTTTATGGTTTTCAATGGCTCATCCGGCGTGTCGGATGGTTTTCGCAGTGCAAAAAGGCATAACAAACGAAATCCCATCAGAAACGTTAAAGCGATTAGAACGCATACCAATGATGTTGATAATGCGATTATGGGGGCAAAAACCGATGCGCCTATCACTGATATAAATGCCGCCAATCCCAATACACTTGATTTTTTCCACCGCGACCACGATTGGCAGCTCATCGTTTTCGGGCAACAATTCAAGGCGGCTTCCTGTAGAGTATTGCCTTGGTTCAAGATTATAAACCGTTGCAGATCAGTCGGTTTTACCAACATAAAGCTCACGGATTTGTCCATATGCTGAAACAATTTACGGACCATTGCCATGTTATTGGGGTCGGTTATTGCGATCGTCAGACTGTGATCTGTGCTACGCCAAACTACAAAACCCTGCTGAAGCGAGGTTTGGGCATCCGAAAACGTGGCCCAGTTCATTGATGGGGGGTGGGTTTCAAAATCCACCTGCTCAAGCCCATGAAGTACGGCTAACGCCTGATACAACTGATCCGTTGTGATTATACCCATGCCGATCAGGATTTCCCCAATAGGGACAGCTTCAACGCGCTGAATGCTCCATGCTTTTAAAAGATCACCCTCTGTGACCCAGTTTTTTGATAGCAAAACACGCCCGATGCTAAGCCTGTTGATATCATGGGCAACATAAGTATCAGATTGATTTGGAACGATTTTTAAATGTGAAGTGGAATACGACATGAACAAGACCAAAGTATTTGGTCTAAACATTGCTAAAATTATATTAAATATTGCTTAACTTATCCTAAAGAAGCAGCAAACCGTTCAAACAGATAGAAACTGTCTTGCGGGCCGGGGCTGGCCTCTGGATGGTGCTGAACCGAGAAAACCGGGCGATCTTCAATGCGGATACCGCAGTTAGAGCCGTCAAACAGTGAAACATGGGTTTCAAGTACGCCGTCGGGCAGGGATTGTGCATCCACTGCAAAACCATGATTCATTGAGGTGATTTCAACCTTGCCCGTATCGTGTTCCTTAACTGGGTGGTTGGCACCGTGATGTCCGTGGCTCATTTTCATGGTTTTACCGCCCAATGCCAGGGCCAGCATTTGGTGGCCTAAACAGATACCAAAGATCGGTAAGTCAGTAGTATCCAGAATTTCCTTGATCATTGGAACCGCATATTCACCCGTTGCGGCAGGGTCGCCGGGCCCATTGGACAGGAATATGCCTGCAGGATTATGTGCCAGAACCTCTGTCGCGGTGGCTGTGGCAGGCATCACTGTCACGTCACAACCCGCAGAGGCCAAGCACCGCAGAATATTACGTTTTGCGCCGTAATCTATTGCCACAACTTTTTTACCGGTCAGTTCGCCCTCAGGGTATCCATCAGGCCATGCCCAGCGTTGTTCACACCAGTTATAGGACTGTGCACAGGTTACTTCCTTGGCCAAGTCCAAACCTTCCAACCCGGGAAATGCACGGGCTTCTGCCAGTAGGCTTTCAATATCGAAATTGCCACTTGGATCATGTGAAATCGCTACATGTGGCGCACCTTGATGGGTGATGGCACGCGTCAGGCGCCGGGTGTCGATACCCCCCACACCGATACGTCCACGTTTGGACAGCCATGCGGAAAGGGTTTCTTCCGCGCGCCAGTTTGACGGTTCTGTCGGATTCCATTTGACTACCATCGCGCGTGCCACGGGATCGGCGGTTTCATCATCTTCCGGGTTCACGCCTGTGTTTCCGATATGGGGGAAGGTAAACGTGATTGCTTGCCCAGCATAAGACGGATCAGTCATAATTTCCTGATAGCCCGTCATTGCAGTGTTAAAGCACAATTCAGCCTGAATCATGCCCGTAGCACCAAAACCGTGCCCGTAGAAGATAGTGCCGTCAGCCAAAACAATACAAGCCGTTGGTTTTCCAGTGTTATTCTGGGGCACAGCAGCTGTAGACATGATCATATCCTATGGGTGAATTTGGCGCAAACTACGGGTTTGAAAGCCTTTGGTCAAGAGACGGAAAAAATCAAAAAAACCTGAAATTCAGTAACTTAGAATGATGGGTTTCAATAAATATCGGGTGATGCAGAAAACCGACAGATAGTTTCAAAAAATACATCGGCGTTCCGGCAAGCTTCCAAGGATACATAAAACCACTTGCCAGAATCTCTGCATCTGGGTCATATGCCCAAAAGGCGGGCCATTTATGACAGCAAATATTCAGGGCATTCTGTTTGACAAAGACGGCACACTGTTTGGCTTTAGTGACACTTGGGCCGACTGGTCTGTGTCTTTTCTGACCTCGCTTTCCCCGGAAGATCATAAATTGCGCCTTGCGATGGCGGAAATGGTCGGATTTGACTGGGATGCGAAGGATTTTATACCCGGATCGGTATCGGTCAACGCATCTGTAGATGAACAATGCGTTTTGCTGGCTTCGGTTCACCCCGAACTGGATGCGAAAGCCATTGAAAAAATTGCCTTTACTGCGCTGCAAGATACCACGGCTATCCCAGTATGTGATCTTGATCCGCTTTTTACAGATTTTAAAAACCGTGGCATGGCACTGGGCATTGCCACCAATGACTTTGAACAAAGTGCTGTTAATCAGATGCAAGGTGAAAATGTTCACCATCATTTTGATTTTATCTGTGGGTTCGACAGTGGCTATACGCCAAAACCTGAAGCGGACATGATCTTGGGTTTTTGCGAACAGATGAAATTGAAACCGTCCCAAGTGGCCATGATCGGTGATAGCAGTCACGATCTGGAAGCGGGGCGAAATGCGGGTGTTGGCCTGAATGTGGGCGTGCTGACAGGCCCTGCAAAACATAAGGATATTGAGCATCTGGCTGATATTGTATTACCAGATATTACGATGTTGCCCGGCCTATTTTGACGGTATGCGCTTGCGCTCGTCCGATGGCAATACCCCGAATTCCTGACGGTAAAGTCGTGACAGATAGGATGGGGACGGAAAGCCTGTCAAAATAGAAACCTCTAAAATCGACATGTTGGTGTGCCACAACAATTGTTTGGCTTTTTCAAGCCGTATTTTGCGGTAATGCTTGCCCGGTGATATCCCCAATCTCTGCTTGAAGCCGCGTTCCAAAGACCGCACGGTTATTCCGATTGCATCACTCAGTTCGGCTATGGGTAACGGGTGCTCCAGGTTCTCTATCATCAGTTTGATTGCAGCCCGCAATTTGGGTGGTAAAGTTTCATAATCGGCCATAAAAAACGGCCTTTGCTCTATATTGGGTTTTCGAATGCGGTCAATCTGGTACTGATTGCCCACTGCGTTCGCGATCTTCAGCCCAAACCTGTCGTTAATGATTTTCAGCGCAATATCCATACAGGCCAAACCACCTGAACTTGTCCATAGATTTCCGTCCGTAACAAACAGGGCCGTGCTGGGTAAAAGGTCGGGAAATTCTTCGATAAATGCGGTTTGGTTTTCCCAGTGAAGGGTGAATTCTTTGCCTGTTAAAAAGCCCGCTCGCGCCAACATGTAAGCACCTGATGACAGGCCGCCAAAAATTTCCGATTGCTTGGCAAAACGTTGCAAAGCGGCGTTAAGTTTTGCCCGATTGGGCGGATCGGTCTGAAGCCCGGAACAGACAAAAAAATAATTGAATTTCTTGGGGTGATTTATCGGTAAAGTTGGTTTGGCTTCAAACTTGTCAGATGCGGTTACAGTCCGATCATCAAGGGTCAGAAAGTCCCAAGTGAAAGCATCATACCCCAACTCGCGGTTGGCACTGCGAAAAGGGTTGATCATCGTTGTGACGCTCATCATCGAAAAGTCGTCGATCAAAAGAATCCCGACAGTGTAGTGGGGTCGATCTGTTGGTATTGATTTTAAAGACATCTCATATTCGCCTGATGCGGTGTTCAAATTACAGAGTTATCGTAGATAAAAACTTGCAGTGTTGTTGTATACGACACGCTTTGTCGCTTTTGTCGTACCATTTACGACAGGAACTTAGCAAGATGCCCAAGACATTCAAATGAGGAATATTATGGCCAGACGGACACGAACAGGGGGGCGGGCAGGTAATGCACGCCGTGGGGCGACAGAAGCCATCGACCAGATGCCTTGGCGGCAAATCGTCAATCTGGACAATCCAACAGAACCGCTTCGCCCTGAAGGGGTGGAAGCCATCCATGATGGCGCTATGCGCATTCTGGAAGAAATCGGCATCGAGTTTCTAAATGCCGAAGCCCTGGAAATCCTGCGTGAAGCAGGCTGTACGATCAATGGCGACAACGTACGCATGGATCGCACATGGGTGATGGAAATGGTCGGTCATTGCCCGTCCGAATTCACCATAACACCGCGTAATCCCGACCGTGCGATCACAATCGGCGGGCGCAATATGAATTTCGTCAATGTATCGTCACCACCCAATGCCATGTGTCTGGACAAGGGGCGCCGGGTCGGTAATTTTGAGGATTTCGAGAATTTCATAAAACTCACGCAATATTTCAACTGCATCCATGTGGCAGGCGGCTATCCGGTGGAACCGGTTGATATCCATCCTTCCGTGCGTCATCTGGATTGCCTTTATTCCAAACTGACCCTGACCGACAAAGTTGCCCACGCCTATTCTTTGGGTAAGGAACGGGTGGAAGACGTGATGGAAATGGTGCGCATTGCAGGCGGGTTGACCCATGAACAGTTCGATGCGCAACCGCGCATGTATACCAACATCAATTCGACATCTCCCCTGAAACACGATGAACCGATGATAGACGGCGCTTTGCGTCTGGCGCGGCGCGGCCAGCCCGTTACGGTGACACCGTTCACGCTGGCAGGTGCCATGGCCCCTGTGACCATGTCGGGTGCTGTGGCCCAATCCATTGCCGAAGGCTTGGCCGCGATTGCCCTGTTGCAATACGTTAATCCGGGTGTGCCGTGCATCATCGGTACATTCACATCAAACGTGGATATGAAATCAGGCGCGCCTGCGTTCGGCACGCCTGAATATATGCGTGCTACGCAAATGACCGGGCAAATGGCGCGGTTCTACGGGTTGCCCTTACGCGCCACGAACGCTTGCGCATCCAACGCCCCTGACGGGCAGGCGATGTGGGAAAGCAGCAATTCGCTATGGTCGGCAGTTCAATCCAACGTGAATCTGGTTTACCACGCCGCCGGCTGGCTGGAAGGTGGGCTTATCGCGTCCTATGAAAAATTCGTGATGGACTGCGAGATTTTACAACAAATTCAACGTTATATGGAACCGGTTCTAACCGCGACGGGCCCTGAAGATATCGCAATTGACGCGATTAAAGACGTCGGTTCCACTGGCCATTTCTTTGGTATTGAACACACCCAAGCCCGCTATGAAACCGCGTTCTATTCGCCCTTCCTGTCCGACTGGCGCAATTATGAACAATGGGAACTGGACGGGTCAAAATGGACGGCACAACGGGCTAATAAAGTCTGGAAAGACATATTGGCCGAATTCGAAGCCCCACCGATTGATCCTGCCATTGATGAAGAGCTTCAGGCGTTTGTAGCCAAACGCAAAGAAGAGGGCGGCGCACCGACAGATTTTTAGGCTATTGGGAAAAGTTACCATTACAACGCCATCACCCGACATGCTCGGGTGATCGCTGTAAGCTCTTCCAATATCCAACACAATCAAGATATTATAGAAAACTTAGTCGACTTTTGATCAAGCGCTAAGTATATAACTGCGATGCTGTAATCTTCTCTTTCCCTACCTGCCATCCTCGCTTATCCTGCCCATAGGGTTGGCGTATGCCAGCCTCGGGGCTTTGTATCCTCTCCGTTAGTGGTCACGGTGTTGACCACAATAACACCTCCTCGATTTCGGGTCGGGGAGGCTGTGACGTATGTCCAGGGTCTCGACCTAAAGGTCATAGCGGTCGTCTAACGGCGATTTACAAACTCCCCGGCTGTCGATGTTTTTCGACAGCCGATTTCATTTGAAAAAAAGGAGTTTTAAAATGTCCGATATTGACCCTAATGATATTCGCCTAACCTATAAACAACGCACATGGGTGATGGCCTATTTACTAATCGGCGC
>JAJFHZ010000010.1 GCA_021775355.1 Amylibacter sp.
AATCATAATCCGCGTGTCGGGGGTTCAAGTCCCTCTCCCGCTACCAATACCTTCAACGAGTATGAATAGGCAGGCATCCGTACGGTATTCATGTGATGTTGGCCCGCTTTGCCAAAATGGAAAACATACTTTTACTCTTACACATTCTAGCGTATGACGTTTTCATAAGGAAACACAGACTATATTAAGGGTTCGGATGAAGATTAGTATAATTATTCCAACGCGCGAACGCGCAGAGTATATGCGCTATTCTCTTCAGACAGCCCTTGAGATCCAAGATGCGAACATCGAAATTGTGGTGTGCAACAATGCAAGTTGTGACGACTCCGAAGCAGTGGTTAAAAGCTTTTCCGATCCGCGAATTCATTATGTAAATACTGGTGCACGAATTTCAATGCGTGAAAATTTCAATCACGCGCTAAAACAAAGCAGTGGCGAATATGTGATATTTTTTGGCGATGACGATGGTATTGTGCCAAGCCAGTTTAAATACCTGAGATATCTGTTGGAAGCCCATCGCCCAGATGGCCTGTCATGGAACCGTGCAACATATGGCTGGCCAGTAGAGGGTTACGGACGCAAAACCGGCGGGGTGCGGTTTTACCGACATAGCGCATATGGGATACCATTTTTCTACGACCCCAAAAACAAAAACCTTAATGCACTCATGGACTGTCAATTAAGCCACTTGATGCCCGTTACACCAAATATATATCACGGCTGCGTGTCACGTGCCTATCTGAACAAAATCGCCCCCAAGGGTGACGATTATTTCGATAGTGCCATTCCGGATGTTAACTTTGAATATCGGGCTATTATGCTGGGCGGGAATTTTTTGCATGCTGATCATCCGTTTTCGATCAATGGATACAGCCCTGCCAGCACAGGCGGGGCACACAATAAAAACAAATCCGAATCTCCCGGCGCAAAAGCGGGTCATGCGTTTATCGCAGAAAACAAGGCTGACCCGCTTAAAGACGTAATGGATCACGCCCTAACCGTCCCATTGGTATTCTTTTCAACACTTGAAACGGTTATCAAGCGAATGGGTTATACTAAGCGTTTACCGGACTATTTGGCATGGTATCATTTCGGGTTAAGTACACGGAAAGACAATCTAGAACTTGCACCGCGTATAATGGAAATACTAACGCAGCATGCTAATACGACTGGCAGTGAAGAACAGCTTGCAGCTGCATTGGAAATGCCACGAAAACCCAAACGCACCTTTAAGGAAAGACTGACGCGGATAAACACGCAAATAAATAGCTTTCGCGTATCGGCGGCGTTTGAGGGTGAAAACACAATTCTGTCAGCAGCTCATGTGTATGATACGATCTTGGGCGACGACTATGAAGACGTCATTGATCAATCACTTTCACGCAACGCCGCGTGGAAATTTGCGCGCCGCCGCGCAAAACCATTTGTGCGTCAATTGTAAACTAGTTTTAAGAGATACGCTTTAGAAACCCGTCATGTGCCACTGTGATCAACAGCTTGTCCGCAATCGATTTATCGATTTCAAATTCTGCATGTGTTTTCAGGTAATCCCAAACCGCAGTCTTTGGATTGTCACCAGGGCCCCATGAACGGTCGGGGTATTCATCCGCCGGCATGTCTTCGATTAGTGTGTCAAAAACAACGCAATAGCTGCCAACAGAGGTCAATGGCGCGTAGGCTTCAAGTTCGGCACGCACGTGATCGTGGGTGTGATTGCTGTCAAGGCACACCAAAACTCTTTTATATTGGTCGGCAATTTTCTTGACCTGTGTAATAATATCATCGTCAATGCTTGATCCTTGGATCATCTCAATGCGGGAATACATCGGATGTGCTTCAATGGCTGCACGATTGTGTTCACGGATATCGATATCGATCCCAAGAACCTTGCGTTCTGACTTGGCCGGGTCGATTGTTGTACCCGCCTCAATCGCATCATTCATGTCCAGCAAGGCTAAAATGGAAGCGCTGAAAATCAACGAGCCGCCGTGTGCGATACCCGTTTCAATAATCAGGTCCGGCTTCACTTCCCAAATCAATTCCTGCATCGCAACAATGTCTTGGGGGTACTGGATTACCGGGCGGTCTTGCCAAGAAAAATTATAGCAGTATTTCGGCTGTGTGGATGCACGCAGAAAATCCGCCGCCGTTTTACGCATTTCAGTTTCATTTGCGTAACTGGCAATACGGTCTTTTACTTCGTCTTTAAACTTGGTCATTTGTAAACATCCCACATTTTCTGTTGTTTGACCCTATTTCAATAAATGTAAAACAGGTCAAGTTACTTAGTCATTTCACGCCAATTGGCGCAATAATTCCACCTTATTCGTTTAATGCCACAAATTCAGGTGACCACCCCATGCTAACTGCCATGTTCTTGATTTCATCAATGTAGTTAGGGTTCATAATTATAACAGTCGCAACGCCCATCTTTTGCGCAGCCTCAGGACTTATAATAGGAGTTCCGGTTATCGGCATAAAACACTTCTGCTTTGCCTCATTCAAATCAATCGCGCAATCAATTCCAAGCAACGGGGCCTGTATCTGGGACATCAAAAGAGTGAATGTAACGCCCTTAGAGGCAGCCCCCCATATAGCGACGGGGCCTTTTTGCGAACGTTTTCGAATAAATGAACTCCAGTCGTTCAACATACGCACACTTTCATCCACATATGTTTCAGCAAGTTCTTGCGCGGCTTTTAGGTCAAACTCATCTGATTCCAACGCCGACGTCTTTGCCAAAAGGTTGGCCTCAGTCCACATATATTGGCCACCATAGACAGCTGTTGTTTTTGCCGACAACCCGTATTCGCCTAGAATTCTCGACATGGATTCCGGTGTGTAAATCGAACAATGTTCATAGAAAAAATCCTGAAACGCAGTATTCTTCAATATCCAGTTTGCGTCAGGTGTTTCAACAAAAAGCGTCCGCGCTTGCGTCGTCATGGGGGCAGCCAATGCACTGACAAACGAATGGACATCGGGCACATGTTCGATTGTATGCCTAGAGCACACAACATTTGTGGCATCCGGCACCAGCTTCACCTGATCAGGGCCAAAAAACGTTTTGTGAACCACGGCCCCCTTAGGCAGTTTTTCTTCGCTGGTGAATGATGGATCAAAGCCTATCGCAGACACACATCTGCCTTTTGCGCGTTCAACGACCAGACGCAGAAAGTCAGCTTCGCCGCAACCTATTTCAACAAAATGAATATCTTCATCTGGCGGGACCGATTGGATGATCCGATCTGCCATTTCTTCCAAATGCGAAACATAGTAATTTGAAAATGTAACGTCGTTATTGTAGCCATCATCATACAAGATTTTATCTTGTTCAAAATCTGCATTCCAAACGAAGCTGCATTTTGCACAGCGAATTATGGTCAATTTTCCGGTAGGAAAATCCATGGCCTTTTCACGACTACTTAGCGCAACGTTTTGCAAAGTTGGTATATTTTTACGCGCGACCAATACAATGTTTCCATCAAAATTTGCGCAAATTGGGCAGGGGTTTTTCGCATTCGTCATTATTGCCGACCATCTCAATAAGTTTCACTAATGTCTTTATCCTAACAGAATATTCTTAGGAACATCTATTTGGAAAACTATACCCACAAACCCCTTAAATGATAACACAAAACCTATGTGGAGCAGGCTTGCGAGTGCCAAGTATCAATAAAGCTTGTACCCAATTGCGTTGGCCTCTAAAATAAAGCTTCGTGACGGCAATGCCAGAATTGAAGATTTAAATGCGACGTATTCTGCTTACTGGGGCTACTGGGTTTGTCGGAAGGCAAATTCTGAAAGTGTTGGAAAGCCAAGGTCATGAAACGCTTGTCATTGCGCGCCCGGATTGGCGAAATCGAATTGAAGTCGATGAAAAGCTTACGCAGATCAAAGAAACCCACGACATGTTTCAAGAAACGCATGATTGGTGGTGTAACGTTTTGCAAAACGTCGACATGGTTATACATGCCGCGTGGTATGCAGAGCCGGGGGCTTATCTGACGTCGCCCAAAAATCTGGACTGTCTCATCGGCACATTGCAACTGGCGAGAGCAGCAGTTGCATCGAATATAAAGCGTTTTGTAGGTTTGGGGACTTGCATTGAGTATCAACTATCAGACAACATTTTAACCTTGGAAACCCCATTAGAGCCAACAACACCCTATTCCGCAGCTAAGGTTGCAGCCTATCAGTCATTGCTAGAGTATTTTGCCCATACCGATACTGGGTTTTTATGGTGTCGGCTGTTTTACCTATATGGCGAAGGCGAAGACCCAAAAAGATTGGTGCCTTTCCTGCATGAAAAATTAAGTAAAGGAGATGTCGCCGATCTATCCAGCGGTACGCAAATCCGTGATTTCATAGATGTTGGGGATGCGGCAGAAATGATTGTAGCCGGGGCCCTTGGTCAAACAAATGGCGCTGCAAATATTTGCACTGGTCATGGCCGGTCTGTGAAAGATTTGGCATATGAAATTGCTACTATTTACGGTCGTGAAGATTTGTTGAATTTCGGCGCGCGCCCGGATAACCTAGTGGACCCCCCAATTATTATTGGGCAACCAACAACGTTTTGATTTTCAAATGACCTATCGTAAAATACGACAAACCTGTTCGGAAAATCAGGGGTACTACATTGAGCCCTATTACAACCTAAAGGAGGATTGCCGTTGTAATTGAACAAAAAATCAGTAACATTATTTATAAGTTACAATTTATATTATGGCGATGGGAGTTTTATCATTAGTTGTCCCCTAAATCGAGTGCCACTATAAGTAAATTAGGACATTGTTTGCATAAAGCTTTTGTCAAACCGAGCCGCGTGGACATAAACGCATTTTTAAGATCCGGTTGGATATTCTGGTCAGTCATGAGCCTTTGCGCCATCGTTACGGGGTATGCATATATGCTGGCAAAGTCACAGGTAGAGGCGCGAAACGATTCACTATTCAAAAGCATAACTGATGATAATCTTGAGGCACTTCGTGTGAGAATGCAGTTGTATGGCCACAGTTTGGACGGGGCAGCCGGATTAATTGCTGCATCAGACAAAGTAACCTTGGCGGATTGGCAACATTATATTGAAACTCTGGACATCAAAAATAAATTGCCGGGCATTCGTGGGATCGGGCTGATTATCGCAGTGCCATCGGGCGAAGAACTCCAATTTCTTGAAACTGCCCGCGCCGACGGGGTGGAAAATTTACAGATACATCCCGAAACACTTGTGGGTGAGAAATTTGTAATCAAATACATAGAACCATTATTGGGTAATGAAGGAATGGTCGGGTTTGATATAGCCATAGAGGGCGGTAGAAGGTTGGCGGCAACCAAAGCGCGCGAAACAGGCTTGCCAACAATGACCCAGCACATTGAACTTTCACATGATAACAAGCATCAACCCGGTTTCCTTCTTTTACGCCCGTATTATGCCACTGGTATATCAATTGATACTGTTGAACAAAGACGTGCCGCAGCGAAAGGGTGGGTCTTCGCGCCATTTATCGGGAAACAGTTACTTGAAAAACTGACAATAGATCAACAGGTGACGTTTCATATGTCAGTGTTTGACGGCAATACCACCAACGCCAATATTTTGATTTACAGCAGTGACAGCAATCAAACAGCGACAATTGATGCTAACTATCAAACATCTGAAAATATCAATATTTTTGGCCGGAATTGGACTGTAACCTGGCGCAGCACCCCTGAATTTGATGCGTCTCACCAAAGTAATACACCAATTTTTGTCTTACTGGCAGGTCTACTGTTTAGCGCACTCTATACGTCAATCATCGGGGCATTGACATATCGTGAACACAAAGTGCAACGCTTGGTTGACAAAAAAACCCTTGAATTAGCTACGATAGAAGAAAGATGGAATCTAGCGCTGAAAGGCGCTGAGATCGGAGTTTTCGACATTGATCTTCTCACAGGAAAATCGGTTGTTTCAGACACTTGGAAACGGTTGATGAATATCCCGCTTGATGATTTGTCCATCGATATGCAAGGCGAGTTTCTTAAAAAGGTTCACCCCAAGGATTTACCCGTGGTGTTGACAGCAGATGCAGCTTGTATTGAAGGAAAAACAGACCGATCCGTTTCCGAATACCGGGTACAGACACATCCGGGTATTTACCGCTGGATGCAATCCGATGCTGTTGTGGCTACTCGGGGTGCGGAAGGGAAAGCTTTACGTCTGATCGGATCCCAAACCGATGTTACTGACTTACATGAGGCGCGTGCATCGCTACGCGCAAGTATAGAACGTTTTCAGGCATTATTTGCCCATGCTCCTGTCGGGATGGCACTTATCAACGAAAAAGCAACTTTCATAGGAGCCAATAAGGCCCTGTGTAATTTTCTGGAGCTTCCTGAACGAGAGCTGTTAAATAAGAGATACTGGGATACCATGTTGCCTGAAGAATCTCATCAAATTATTGCTATAATAGAAGCCTTAAGGAATGGTGAATTAGAAACATATCAAAACGAACATCAATTTGTCGGGAAGAACGGACAAATTCGTTGGGGATTGGCAAGCGTATCACTAGACAAAGACCCCACAACCGGGCGCGAATTATACATCGCACAAATACAAGACATCAATGAGATAAAAGAGTTAGAAAAAGTCAAAGGGGAATTTGTGGCAACAGTTAGTCACGAATTACGCACCCCGCTTACCTCCGTCAAAGGTGCGTTGGGGCTTTTACATGCAACAATGAAGGTGCCTATACCGGAGACGACTGAGCGACTATTAAATATCGCTAATTCAAATTGTAGCAGGTTGACTTTATTGGTGAACGATATTTTAGACATGGAAAAAATTTCTTCCGGGAACTTTGAAATTAACTGGACCAAAGGCAGTCTCAAATCAATCCTAATGACGTCGGTAGAACATATGGGGCCGTATGCAAAAGAATGTAATGTTTCTATTAAATTGGATATGCCGCCAAGGGATTTGGATATATGGACTGACAGCGAACGCGTCGAACAAATCATGGCTAATTTATTATCCAATGCCGCAAAATTTTCCAATGATAATAGTGAAATTCTTGTAGATTATGAACAAATTAAGGATACCATTCGAATATCGGTGCGTAACTTTGGCACTGGGATATCCGAAGATTTCAAGTCGGATATATTCAAACCGTTTTCCCAAGGAGACTCTTCTGCAACACGTAAAAAGGGTGGGACGGGACTGGGGTTAAATATCTCTAAACAAATTATCGAACAGCTTGGTGGTCAGATTGGGTATGACTCGATCAAGGATTTACACACAACATTCTGGTTCACATTACCGCTTATAAAGACTAACCCGACCTCCAAGGTTCCTCTAACTTCCGCAGAACCTCTGGCTTGATTATAATGACCTTACACAGCAAATATCTCTATATCTGAAACAGTGCTCTTCGCGATTAACCTTTTACGCAGAGTTCTTTATACCGATGGACAGAAAACGGATATATACTAGATTTAATTGACTATACGGGGCTAGACCAATGCAACAAATTACTGTAAATGACAAATCGTTTTTCGTTGACTCTACAGATTACGAATACTTTTGGCCAGCCGTCAATGATGGCGCTTGGGAAACAGATACTTATAGAATTTTCGATGAAAACATCGACACCGAAACACTGGTAATTGATATTGGTGCCTGGGTAGGACCAACGGTTCTTTACTCTGCCCAACTTGCAAAAAAATGCGTAGCCTATGAACCAGATCCTATCGCGTTTCCCCGATTGCAAGATAACCTTAAATTAAATGCAGACGCTTCATGGAGCAAAAACCTCACAATCTATGATAAAGCTGTAAACGCTAAAGGCGGGGAAATTCCTTTCGGAAGCCAACATGATGGGGGCGATTCTATGTCCAGTGTCTTGTTTGCAGATTCTTCGACAAGTTGGGTCGTAGGCGCGGTAACACTGGAAGATGTTTTCGCAGAACACGCAAAACCTAATCAAAAGACTTTTTTGAAAATTGACATCGAGGGTGGAGAGTACGCATTAATACCGGAAATAAAGGACTTCCTAGCGGATCCAAGAGTGGTTGCATATATTTCCCTGCATCCTCATTTTTTGCGGCGATCCCTTAAAAAATCTGTCGGAACATTTTTGGGAATTCCAAGATTTATTCAAACAAGGATACAATATCTGCAGATCTACAAAGCATTAATCAAGGCCCTGCCCAGTAATAAAAAAGTGACAATAGGTGGTAAAGAATACAAGACGTATACATGGTTTCTTATACATGCTTTCTTACGCCTTCGCACACCCAGCGACGTGTTAATTGTCAACCGTAAGTAGAAAACAATATCTAAGCGTGACCATGCCTTATATCGAATATTTCTACTCTGCCCATTCCGCATTCGCATATATCGGTGCCAAAAAGGCATTGGAGATATGTAAGGCCAATGGACGCGTATTGCAGCATCGCCCGATTGCATTGAGCCCTGTGATTGAAGCGGTTGGCGGACTGCCTTTTGCAGAGCGCACACAAGCGCATGTCGATTACTTTTTCGGCCGTGAGATTGCACGCTGGGCAGAGCTGCGCGATGTGTCTATCATTGATTTTCGCCCGACACATCACGACAACCCGCTTGACCTGCCAAACGGCATGTTGATCGCCGCCATAGAACAGGAGGCCGATGTTGATACGCTGTCACATGCGATCCTTCAGGCACATTGGCGTGATGACGCGGATATTGCGGATGTATCTTCACTGCACCGTATCGGAAAATCCGCAGGGCTTGATCCTAACCCGTTGCTGGACGCGGCTTTGTCACCTGTCATACAGGACATTCACCGCGCAAACACGGATGAGGCGATCAAACGCAGTGTTTTCGGCTCGCCCACTTATTTCGTGGACGGTGATATGTTCTACGGGCAAGATCGGTTGGAGCTGGTTGAGCGCGCTTTATACAGGTGCTTCGCCAACTAGTCTGCACAGTAGTTGGATCATATGGCATAAGCGTAAATGGCAAAGACGAATGGAAATGTTACTTGCAACGTAAAAAACATGCTACATAATCTGGCAAAGGGGATGCCAGATTACCGTTATATCCGAAATACGGATGTTACACTGACTTTGGCACGGAAAATATATGACAGCATTCTTAGAAGTCAAAAACCTAACCATTGGGTTTAAAGCCCCCGAACCCACAATCGACGCTGTCAGTTTTTCTCTGGAAAAAGGTGAAACGCTTGCCATTGTAGGTGAAAGCGGGTCGGGAAAAACCCTAAGCTGCCGCGCCATATTGGGAATATTACCTAAAACCGCCCAAATACGTTCCGGTCAAATTCTGACCAACCAACAAGGTAAGCAGGTAGATATACTGACCTTGGGCGAACGTGATTTCCGCGCTATTCGCGGCGATTGTATTTCAATGATTTTTCAGGAACCCATGCGGTCATTATCACCACTGCACAAAGTAGGCCATCAAGTGGCCGAGGTTCTGGAATTGCATCGCAATTGTTCAAAACAACAGATCAAACAAGATGTATTGGCCACGTTCAAACGTGTCGGATTCCCTGATCCCGAACGGGCTTATGCCGCCTACCCGTTTGAGATGTCAGGCGGAATGCTACAACGCGCAATGATAGCAATGGCAATGATTGCAAAGCCTGATTTACTGATCGCGGATGAGCCGACAACAGCATTGGACGTGACGACACAGGCACAAATTTTGGGATTGATCAAAGACTTACAAGCAGAAACGGGTATGGCGGTAATTTTGGTTACACATGATCTGGGCGTTGTGGCCAACATGGCCGATCGGGTTGTGGTAATGAACAAAGGGCGGGTCATGGAGCGGGGCTGTGCAAATCTTGTACTTTCAACGCCGGTCCACCCATATACACAAAAATTATTCGCGGCGGCCCCTGTTATCCCTGAAACGGCAGAATTCGTAGCCCCGCCGCCCCATGACGATTTGATTTTGGATATGCAGAATATTTCAAAAACCTTTCAGGCCCGCAGCGCTTCACCTATGCAATCGGCAACTCTGATAAAAGCCGTTTGTGATGTTAACCTGAAATTGGCACGCGGAAAAACCCTTGCCGTGGTCGGCGAAAGCGGTTCCGGCAAATCAACCTGCGCACGTATCGCACTGGGCGCCGAACTACCAGACGTGGGTGGGCGGGTCACATTTTGCGCGGGCACAGGCGAGACGCCGATAGAAGTACACTCTTTAAATCGTGCAGACCGCGCCGCATTTCAAAAACAGGCGCAGATGGTGTTTCAAGACCCGTTTTCATCGCTTAGCCCACGGATGCAAATAATCGATACATTAACCGAACCCTTAGACATTCATGGACTTGACACAAAAGCAGAACGTCGCAATCGCGCCTGTGAAGTGTTGGAACTGGTCGGGTTGGATGGCAGCATGCTGCGCCGCTATCCGCACGCATTTTCAGGCGGCCAACGGCAACGTCTGTCTATTGCACGCGCCCTGACCCTAGACCCAAAGCTGCTGGTTTGCGATGAACCGACCTCGGCACTAGATGTTTCCGTTCAGGATCAAATTCTTGACTTGTTGGAAGAAATCCGCGATGCACGTGGCCTGTCTTATCTGTTCATATCCCACGACCTTGCCGTGGTATCGCGCATTGCCGATGAGGTGGCCGTAATGCGACAGGGGCGCGTTGTGGAACAGGCCCCGCCCTGCACATTGTTTGCAAATCCGAAACATCCTTACACACGGGCCCTAATCGCAGCCCAACCCGAACCCGATATCAATCGTCCGATCGATTTGAATATAGTGGCATTGGGGGCAGGTGCATCAAGTACTTGGACTGAAGAATTTCGTTTTGACGGCAATGATATCCCACCCCTGACAGAACTAGAACCTGGGCATATGGTGCGCTGTCATGGATAAATTTCGGGTCTTTTGCCGCACAGTTTTCCTAGGCTTGATGCTTGCCCATGGCGTAAGTGCAGGACCGGTTCAAGAATGTGCATTTTTCAAGACTGATGTAGAGGCCGGTATTTTACCACCTGTAGCGGAACGTATCCCCGACCAACCTCTGATCGTAGATCTACAAGCCAAAGGCCGTGAACTTGGCCGTCAGGGTGGTATGTTACGCACCATGATCACACGATCAAAAGATACCCGCCAAATGGTGGTCTACGGTTATTCGCGCCTTGTGATTTACGATCAGAATTACACGCTACAACCCGATCTTTTAGCTAGTTTCGAAAACGTTGAAGACAAGGTTTTTACTTTCCATTTGCGCAAAGGCCACAAATGGTCGGATGGCGCGCCATTCGACTCTGCCGATTTTGAATACTGGTGGGATGATGTTGCAAATAATGACGAATTGATGCCCTCTGGCCCGCCCGAATTCCTGCGGGTAGAAGGTGAGTTGCCGCAGGTCTCTTTTCCCGATGATCTGACCATTATCTATGCTTGGTCAAAGCCCAATCCACAGTTCCTACAAATACTGGCGCAAGCCCGCCCGCCTTTTATTTTTCGGCCTGCACATTATCTGAACAGTTATCATCTGGACTTTGCCGATGAAGAACAGCTTCAACTTGAAATAAAACAGAAAAAAGTGCGCAGTTGGGCATCACTGCACAACAAGGTCGATAATATGTACAAGTTCGACAATGCAGACCTGCCCACATTGCAACCATGGGTTATCGACCCGAAAAGCACCAAAAGCAGGCGCATTTTCACCCGCAATCCCTATTACCACCGCATTGATAAAAACGGGATGCAACTGCCTTATATTGATCAGGTGGAAATGTCGGTTGTGGGCGCGGGACTGGTCGCTGCCAAAGCGAATGCCGCAGAGGTGGATTTACAAGCGCGCGGCTTAAGTTTTAAAGATATTTCGATCCTGAAGAAGGGTGAAAAGGACAGTGGGAAATACAAAACATTGCTTTGGGCAAACGGTGTAGCCTCGCAAATCGCGATATATCCCAACCTGAATTTCGCAGACCCTATCTGGCGCGACGTGTTGCGCGATGTCCGCTTTCGCCGTGCATTATCCATGTCCATAGACCGCCGTATGATCAATCGTGCCCTGTACTTCGGGCTTGCCAAAGAGGGCGCAATGACAGCCCTTCCCGCCAGCCCGTTTTATGACCCCGAAAATCGCACTGCTTGGGCGCAATATGACTTGGATGCCGCGAACGCTTTGTTGGATGACATGGGGTTGGTTGAACGTCGAGCCGACGGTATCCGCTTGTTACCCGACGGGCGGCCCATGCTGTTTGTGGTTGAAACCGCAGGTGAACGCCAAGAGGTGGAAAATGCACTGCAAATCAACACGGACACTTGGCGCGATATTGGCGTGCAGTTGGTTATCCGTCCGCTTGACCGTGATATTTTGCGCAGCCGCGTGGGCGCAGGTGTTGCAATGGCCGCTGTCTGGTTCGGCTGGGACAATGGTATTCCGCAGCCCTATACATCGCCCGCTTATTTGGCCCCGCGTCAACAAGAATTTTTTGCTTGGCCCAAATGGGGGCAATATTTCCTGACCGAAGGGCAAGCGGGTGAAGAAATCGATATGCCCGCAGCACAAAAATTACTGGATTTATCATTGGAATGGGATCGTGCAACAGAAGATGCTAAACGCACGGATATTTGGCGGAAAATGTTGAAAATTCATGCAGAGCAGGTTTATGGCATCAGTATTCTGGCAGAGGCCCCACAACCTATTGTCGTATCAAACCGGCTGCACAATGTTCCCCAAAACGCCCTGTGGTCATGGGAGCCGGGTGCACATTTCGGCATTCACCGCATGGACGAGTTTTATTTTGACGAAAGTGGGGCGGCACAATGATCATATTGCGCTATGCATTCTACCGGTTGATCACCATGTTTCTGACCCTGTTGCTGGTCTCGGCCCTGATCTTTTTCATCATTAACCTACCGCCCGGAAATTACCTGACCAACCAGATCATGGAATTACAAGCCACGGGGCAGGATGCAGGTGTGGCCAAGGCCGAATTTTTACAACACGAATATGCACTGGATCGCCCATTGGTTGAGCAATACCTGATCTGGATCGGCGCATGGCCCGGCCCATATGGATTTTCGGGGATGCTTCAGGGCGATTTCGGTTGGTCATTTGAATTTGATCAGCCCGTTATCGACATTGTTGGGCAAGCCCTGTGGCTAACCGTTCTGGTCAATTTGGCTGCCGTGTTATTTGTCTATCTGGTTGCCCTACCGCTTGGCGTTCTGGCGGCGGCTAGATCGCAGACATGGGTCGACTATACATCATCCTTTATCGGTTATTTAGGGCTGGCCACACCCAATTTCCTGTTGGCCCTGATCTTGTTCTACTACGGGCAAAAATACCTGCACCTGCCCATCGGTGGACTTATGGCCCCTGAATTAGAGGGCGAGCCAATGAGCTTGGCCAAGATGAACTCGATCCTGTTGCACCTAATCATCCCGACCTTTGTGATCGGCACATCGGGGGCTGCTGCGATGATGCAACGCCTGCGGGCCAATATGCTGGACGAGCTGAACAAACCCTATGTGGAAACAGCACGCGCCAAAGGCCTGTCACCCACCAAGATGCTGATGAAATACCCGTTGCGCATGGCCTTGAATCCGTTCGTTGCGGACATCGGAAACCTGTTGCCGTCAATGATTTCCGGCTCGGTTCTGGTGTCGGTTGTGCTGGGGTTGCAAACCATTGGCCCTGCATTGCTGACCGCGTTGAAGTCGCAAGATCAGTTCCTTGCAGGCTTCATTCTACTGTTTGTTGCCCTGCTGACCCTGATCGGTACGATGATTTCCGACGTGCTGCTGATGTTGCTTGATCCGCGTATTCGTTACGGGGAGCGCAAATAATGGCAGTACTTCCGGACGGACGCTATGTTGATGACGCCCCATATGATGAAAATATAGACGCCAGCGCTGCGGAACGACCAGATATGGACGCACCAAACTGGCTGTTGATCTGGCGGCGGTTCAGACGGCACAAGCTTGCGTTGATCTCTGGCCTGTTTTTGTTGGTTTCTTACCTAATGCTACCTGTCACAGGCTTCGTCGCCCCATACACGCCAAATGAACGTCATGCAGATCACCTTTATGCTCCACCTCAGGGTATTCGTCTATTTAACAATGGAAAGTTTATCGGGCCACATGTTCTGCCGATAACAGCCACAGCGGATCTGGAAAACTATCGCTGGCGTTATAGTGCAGATAAAACCCACCCAATGAAGCTAGAGTTCTTTTGCAGGCGCGGCAGTTATAACCTGTTCGGCCTGATCCCCACCGACCTGCACCTGATTTGCGCCCCCGCAGGGGCTACTATATTTCTACTGGGGTCTGACCGTCTAGGGCGCGACGTGTTTTCACGCATCGTTTACGGGGCTCAATTATCGTTAACAGTCGGCGTTATCGGCATTACCGTATCCTTTGCGCTTGGTATTTTCTTTGGAAGTATCGCGGGTTATTTCGGCGGCAGAACCGATTGGCTGATCCAACGCACGATCGAGATTTTGCGTTCCCTGCCGGAGCTGCCCTTGTGGTTGGCACTCTCTGCTGCTGTCCCATCCCATTGGGGGCCTGTAACAGTGTTCTTTATCATCTCTATCATCTTGGGTATTCTGGACTGGCCGGGACTGGCGCGTGCGGTGCGATCCAAATTTCTGTCCCTGCGGGAAGAGGAATACGTCCGTGCTGCTGAAATGATGGGGGCAAAACCTGCGCGGATTATTGGTCGACACCTATTACCAAATTTCTCCAGCCATCTGATTGCTAGTGCCATGCTATCCATCCCCGCAATGATCCTGGGCGAAACTGCCCTGTCATTTTTAGGGCTGGGTTTGCGGGCCCCCGCAGTCAGTTGGGGGGTGATGCTGAACGACGCGCAAAACCTTGCCGCGATAGAGATTTATCCGTGGACCGCATCACCGATGGTGATGATCATTGTCGTGGTTCTGGCATTTAACTTTCTGGGCGACGGGTTGCGCGACTCGCTTGATCCTTACAAAAGTTAATCATGGCGGGCATGCTATTCCCCGCCATCGTCACCCTGTTGTCCGGCGGCATCGGCCTGTTCTTCTTCAACACCTGACAGCGCCGCCCCTGCAAGGGCTGTTTTCTCGGCCAGTGTCATATCCTTTTCAGACTTGCCATCGGCCAATCGCACGGTAACTTCACGGTGGGCAAATTTGATGCCTTCGCGAGCAAATAAATCTCGAATATCCTGAAACACACGCTTGCGGATCACCCACTGATCGCCGGGCTTTGTCATGAATTTGACTCGGATGATCATTGCGGAATCCTGCATTTCAATCACACCTTGTGATTTCAACGGTTGCAGAAAATTTTCCCCAATAATCGGGTCTTCCATCAATTCAAGGCCAAGTTTCTTGATCAGCTTACGCACCTTTTCAACATCGGTATCATAGGTCACACGCAGGGGAAGTTTCATCATAACCCAATCACGCGAATAATTCGTCAGCACTTTTATTTCACCAAACGGGATCGTGTGTAACGGTCCTAAGTGGTGGCGCAATTGAAATGACCTGACAGAAATTTTTTCAACCGTTCCGCGCACATCACCCACATCGATATATTCGCCTTTTCGAAACGCATCGTCGACAAGGAAAAACGCACCGGAGAATATATCGCGCACAAGGGCCTGAGCACCAAAACCAATCGCCAAACCAGCTACACCGGCACCAGCAAACAAGGGGCTAACGTTGATACCGATTTGCAGCAGCGCAATCAAACCAATGGTCACAACGACAACCACAAGAATAAAGTTTCTGAACAACGGTAGCAATGTCGCCAAACGGCTGGCACCTGAAGCCCCCCCTTCATCACCCGGTGCCACCTCTATCTCATCGCCGCCTTCGTCTTTGATTTTGGTATCAATCCAAATACGGAACAAATGATAAACGATGTAACCGATAAATATGATGGCAATAATGTCCAGACTACGTTCCACAAACGCAGTCTGTGACGTCATACGATTACCGACATCCCAAATTGACGCCAAAGCCCATAGCCCCGCGACAAAAGCCAGAATGCCGGCCACACGCCCTGCCAGGTCTTCAAAATTGTTCAGTGGATGTTGATAGGGGGAAATATCTGCGATCACATCCGCCTCATCTGTCTCTTCGGACGCATCTTCTTCTGAAAGTGCAACAATGTTGATCTCTTCCATAGCAGCAGAGCGTTGAAAAAACCGCTCAATCGAGTAATTGATGATGCCGTAGACAACAATAATAGAGATCAGAATGGCATAAGCACCCAGAACCAACGGTGTTGAAAGCGGGATATTCAGAACCAGTCGATAGGTCAAATCCGCCCAAGCGAACAATAGGTATATGATTGCTAAAGATGGCCAAGCAGAAGACACAAGCAGGCTTAATCTGCCCACTTTTTCCGGTTCTGCGCCATTGCGGATCGCCCGTGAAATAGAGCGACGATTAACCAAGATCAGCGCAATATTCATAATAACGACAAAGCTTGTAAGGATCGCTGTAAACAGTGCGAAAACATCATAAGTCAGACCCAGTTCATTCAGCCATGCCCCGAATATCACTGCGCAAATATCAACCGACGCTGTAATCCACAGCCAATGATATAATTTGCTGGCATCTTTGTTGGAAAATTGCGAAATTCGGTATTGGCAGGCGTAAGGCGCCAAAACCATGCGCCAAAGTAAAGTCACAAAACGGCACCCGGCGTACCCGATATTTATAAGCGTGACAGTGAACTGCATCGCAGAGTTATCCAAAGGCCCAAAAACAGTTGCGCCGATAACATAAGCCACAGCCATGGAAATCAGCACACCAATTCCCCGCAGAAAAAACCGCGACACTAAAAAGGGCAGTTTTTCCGTGTAACCTACGGGTTCTTCCTTGATGCGCAATTCAAAATATTTCAAGACAAAGCGCTTGCCGTAGATTTCCCGCTCGACGATATACCCTATTGCAAAGAACAATAACGACCAAAACAATGCGTCCAGATAGGCCCATAACTCACCCGTTGGGCTGTTTGCCTTTAGAATGAAATCAACTTCTTCGAATGATCCAGGTAATGCGTTTAGGCGTTTAAGTAGGGTTTTGCGAAACTGAACTGCTGACACTTGCAGTGACATCAGATTTGACATCCCGCCGTCAGTATTGGCTTCGGTTTCAGACACACTTGGCTGGCTTAACGACTTGCCATGGGTATCGACAACAATAACCTGTACACCGCTTTTAGCGGCATGACGCATAACATCTGCAAAATTTTCAGCAGCAGTATCTAATTCCGCCTGACCTTCAGATGCAGCGCTTTGCGGAACAAGTGACATTTGTGCAGACACCGGAAATGCCGCAAAAAGGAACAACGTAAAAACGATCAGAAACTGCGTAAATATTATTCGCATTATTTGTCAAATCCCTAAATATTCTTAATCATACAAGCTAAGGCATGGCCATTCACTGTGCAACCTTTGTGCCAGTCGCTGCGCGATTGTAATTTTATATTTCAGTCGTATAAATTGTATACTTCGCTTGTTACAGTTTGATTTCATGTATTTTATTCTATCTAAAAATCAATACTGTTTTCAAAATCAATCACAGCCATTTGAAATTTATTTCCGGATTGATGTTTTATATTGCAGTTAAAAACCTATGTTGATCGCTATAACTGTCTTACGTTCAGGTGCCCAGAATGATCCCACAAATGCCGACAGATAAATTATGTGCATAAAAACATCTATATATAGCAAAAAATTTGATATCCTCTTGATTCAAGGGGCCTTCTTGACGCAAGAATATATATCTAGCATCTGTTGCATCACTGCGTCATTTTATTGTCGCCAACAAAAATTTGGAAAGACGGTTAAATGACAACACAGACACCCCCGTCAGACACAATGACATCGCCGAAATTCTCTCGTGTTCTGCTTTACAGTCACGATACCTTTGGTTTGGGGCATATCAGGCGGTCGCGCACCCTTGCAAATGCAATTACCGCTGCCAATCAAAATGCCACAGCCCTTATTCTGACAGGCTCGCCGGTTGCAGGGCGTTTTACCTTTCCCGAACGGGTCGATCATATCAGACTGCCCGGTGTTACCAAGATGACGGACGGGTCTTATATGTCCGAAACCCTTGGGATGGACATTGACGACACAACCTCTTTACGTTCAGGCCTGATCACATCTACCCTACAACATTTCAGCCCAGATCTTGTGATTGTCGACAAAGAACCCACAGGGTTTCGCGGCGAATTGCTACCCAGCTTGAAATGGCTTAAAGAACACCGCCCGGACACACAGATTGTTCTGGGCTTACGCGATGTTTTGGATGACCCTAAACTGCTGGTCGCTGAATGGGCCCGTAAAGGGGCGATAGAAGCCGCTGAAGCTTTCTATAATGAAATATGGGTTTATGGCTTGAAATCCATCTACAACCCGATTGCGAGTTTGGCATTGTCGGAAACGGCCAAAGCCCGCATCCATTGGACAGGATACCTGTACCGTGAAGCCCTTGATGAACCCATCCCGACAGGTGCGCCATATGTGTTGATTACACCGGGCGGCGGTGGTGATGGTGCAGCAATGGTAGATCATGTTTTGTCAGCCTATGAACAAGACCCGGATCTACATCCCAATGCACTTTTGGTTTACGGGCCGTTCCTGACCGGGGATGATCGCGTTGCCTTTGAAAACAGAGTTTCCAAACTAAATGGCAGGGTCAAAACCGTGGGTTTTGACAGCCATATGGAAACCCTGATGACGGGTGCTGTTGGCGTGGTTGCGATGGGTGGCTACAACACATTTTGTGAAATCCTATCTTTTGATAAACCCGCAGTAATTATCCCGCGTACAGTTCCACGCTTAGAGCAATATATCCGTGCCAAACGTGCCGAGGAATTGGGATTAATGCGGATGATCCACCCGAAACGGGATGGCAATGCAGCAAGTATTATGAGCAAAGCTATTCGCAGTCTCTCCACCCAAAAACCACCCTCTGCAGTGCAAATCGACGGGTTATTGGATGGTCTGGATGTTGTTGTAGAACGTACGAAACATCTTCTTGCAAAAGCAACACAGTCAGATAAATGATCACCAAATCCCCCCCAACCCTTGCGGTTATTGTCAAAGGCTGGCCACGGCTTTCAGAAACATTTATAGCCCAGGAATTGCTGGCACTTCAAGAAAAAGGCCAGCAATTTGAAATTTGGTCTTTGCGGTTTCCAACTGATAAAAAAACCCACCCGCTGCACCGGAAAATCACTGCCCCTGTAAAATATCTGCCCGAATATTTGCATCAAGAACCGATGCGGGTTTGGCGTGCGTGGCGTGCTGCGCGCGTCTTACCGGGTTTTCAAAAAGCCAATGCTGTTTGGCGCAAAGATTTCGCCCGCGACAAATCCCGCAACCGTATCCGCCGTTTCGGGCAGGCCTGTGTTCTGGCAACGGAATTGCCCGATAGCGTATCGGGTTTATACGCCCATTTCATGCACACACCGTCATCGGTTGCGCGGTATGCGGCGATTATGACAGGTATGGGCTGGGGGTTTTCGGCCCATGCCAAAGACATCTGGACATCACCCGAATGGGAAAAGCGTGAAAAATTGACATCGGACACACATGGTGCCGCATTTGGCGTGACCTGCACCGCATATGGTGCCCAACATTTGCGCGATCTGGCAGATACACCCGACCGCATTGATCTGGTTTACCACGGGCTTGATCTGTCTCGTTTTCCAGCCCCCCCCGAACGCCCGGCAAAAAATCCAAACGGCCCTTTACAGTTCCTGTCTGTCGGCCGCTTGGTCGAAAAGAAAGGCTTTGACCGTCTGGTGGATGCACTGGCCCTATTGCCAAAGGGTATGCAGTGGCAATGGGTGCATATTGGTGGCGGTGGGTTGAAACAAGCCTTGCAAACACAGGCTGAAAAGGCAGGCGTTCTGGATCGCATCACGTGGCGCGGAGCTTGCGACCAGCCAGAGGTTATTCAAGCGATGCGCACTGCGGATATTTTCGTTCTGCCCAGCCGCATTGCCGATGATGGCGATCGTGACGGCTTGCCCAATGTGCTGATGGAAGCGGCTTCGCAAAAACTGCCGATCATATCCACCGATGTGTCCGCTATACCGGAATTTATCAACACGGGCGTGCAGGGATTGTTGGTGCATGATGACCCAACCAAGCTGGCCGATGCGATTATTGAATTAGCATCTGACCCTGCAAAACGCATAAGTTACGCTGAAGCGGCCTACACCCGTTTAACCACAGATTTCGGAATGGATGCAGGGATCACGAAGCTGATAGCACGCTTGCAAACCTTATGCGCATCTCGCTAAGCTGACCCCATGTCCCGCATCGCTTTTTATGCCCCGATGAAACCGCCGACCCACCCGATACCGTCGGGGGACCGCGCGATTGCACGGGCGTTGTTAAAAGCATTGGGGTCGCAAGCTGAACTGGCTTCAGAATTGCGGATATATGACGGGAAAGGTGATGCCGACACTCAAGCAGCTCTGATCTCTGTGGCGAAAATTGAAGCGCAGAAGTTGATAGAACAGGGACACAAACAGGGTTGGAAAGTTTGGTTCACCTATCACAATTACTACAAATCCCCCGACCTGATCGGCCCAATCGTGTCCAAAACTATGGGAATTCCCTATATTTTACTGGAAGCCACGCGTGCCAAAAAGCGGCTTGATGGGCCATGGGCAAAATTTGCGTACCTTGCAGAATGGGCCTGTGATCAGGCAGATGTTATCCTTTATTTCACCCAGCAAGACCGTCAAGCGTTGGAAGCCTATCGCGCACAAGATCAGCAAATCATCCACCTGCCGCCTTTTCTGGCTGAAACTGAAACCGCGTCATTCCGCGAAAAACCAAAAAACAACACAATCCTAAGCGTGGGCATGATGCGCAAAGGGGCAAAGGCCAAATCCTATGCCTTGATTGCACAGGCCCTTAATGCCCTGAAAACCAATGGCTGGCGTCTGATTATTATCGGTGATGGCCCTGCGCGAACCGAAATTGAAGCAATGTTCGCGCCCTTTGATGAACGCGTTACCTTTCTGGGCCAACTGGATAAATCTGCAATTGCCGAACATTACGCAAATGCTGCGGTGTTTTTATGGCCGGGCGTGGATGAAGCCTTTGGTATGGCCTACTTGGAAGCCCAAGCGGTGGGCTTACCGATCGTGGCACAGGATCGACCGGGGCTGTGCGATGTTATCGCACCTTTGATAAAACTGTCTGCGGTGGGTCAGGTGGCTGACATGGCACATGATGTTGATCAACTTTTAAACGACGCAGAATATTGGCAAACCCGTAGTCAGGCGGGGCTTGAATATGTCAGGCAAAATCATCTGCTGGGGGCTGCTCGGAAAAACCTTATGACCGTATTGAATCCATTGATAGGATCACGACCATGACAAAACTTGCCCTTATCCGCCATGGTCACACACTATGGAATCGCGCTGGCCGCATTCAGGGACGCACCGACATTGCGCTTGATCCAGATGCGGTTACAGAGTTGTCAGGTTACAAGCTGCCCGCCGATTGGGCCGATGCAAATCTGGTTTCCAGCCCCTTGATGCGCGCCGCCCAAACCGCCGAGATTATTGCAGGACGCAAGCCCGAATTGGAAGACACCCTGATCGAAATGAACTGGGGTGATTGGGAAGGTTTACGTGGCGTTGATCTAAAGCTGGACCCGAATTCGGGCTTTCGTGATATTGAATATTGGGGCTGGAATTATCGCCCACCCAACGGCGAAAGCCCGCAAGACGTGTGGAACAGGATTGAACCGTGGGTGATGGAACTTGCAAACGATACCATTGCTGTGTGTCATATCGGAATTATGCGGATGATCTTGGCAAAGGCCATAGGTTGGGATTTTGACGGCCCTGCCCCGTTCAAAATCAAACGCAACCGTCTTTATGTGGTTGAGTTGGATAAAGGTTTGCATATGGTGGGTGATGAGCCTGTTAGATTGGAAAAGCGGTAACGTATGCAAGTTCTGATCGTCGTCACACATCTGTTAGGCACTGGCCATCTAAGCCGCATATTGACCCTTGCACGGGCCTTTTCGGCGGCGGGCCATAGTGTGACGGTTCTAAGCGGCGGCATGCATGCCCCACACTTGAAGACACATGGTGTGACATTGCACCAACTGCCCCCCGTCCGTTCTGACGGCACAAATTTCACCACGCTTTTAACGGCGGATAACAAGCTGGCAGATGCCGCCTATCTGGCCCAGCGCAAAGATGATATTCTAGACCTGTTTCACAAACTGAAGCCCGATGTTATCATAACCGAATTGTTCCCTTTTGGCCGCCGCATCCTGCGGGCAGAGTTTCTGACCCTGTTGACCGCTGCCAAAGCCCGCAAAAAACCCTGTCTGGTTTTAAGCTCGGTTCGCGATATTCTGGCCCCGCCATCAAAACCCGCCAAGGCGGAAAAGACCGATCAGATTATTAACCAATACTATGATGGCGTTTTGGTTCATTCCGATCCGAACACCACGCCGTTAAGCCAAAGCTGGCCATTATCCGACATGCTGGCCGACAAGCTGCATTACACGGGTTATGTCGCCCCCACCTCTGCCGGGTTGCATCCCGATCAATTAGGAAAGGATGCGATTATTGTCAGCGCGGGGGGCGGTTCCGTTGGCACTGCGCTATTCGAATGTGCTGTAAAAGCTGCCCTTCTGAACCCTGCCCTGAAATGGCGCATGTTGATAGGCGGAGCCAATCCTGACACTGAAATCACACGTTTGCAGGGCATGGCGATAGGTAGTGGATTGCATGTTGAACGTGCCAGACCTGACTTTAGGCAGCTTTTGCATCACGCCACAGCTTCTGTCAGCATGTGTGGTTATAACACTGCGCTTGATCTGTTGCAGGCAGGCACGCCCAGCGTATTTATCCCCTTTGATGATGGCGGTGAGGTGGAACAAACCCTGCGGGCGGAAAGCCTAGCAAAGCATCCATCTTTTGCGGTTGTTCCAAGTAAGCATTTAACACCGCAGGTCTTGTTGGAAGCTATACAATCGGTGCAGAATGCGGGAAGATTTAATAGTGATGATCTGGAATTCAACGGTGCCGCCGAAACAGTCCGTATCACAACAGAACTGATGCAAAGCTTATGACACAAATCAACTGGCAACCCTTAACCGAAGAATTTCGACACTGGCAAGATGCTGGCCTGACACTGCCGTTCTGGTGGCGTGATGATGATGCAATAGAACCCACGCCCCAGTTGGAGATGCTGATCGCACTTGCCGATACTTTCGACATGTACTGCCATCTGGCCGTGATCCCGAAATTTGCAACCTCTGCCCTTGCCAAACGTGTTTCAACAACCGCACATATTATTCCAGTTGTGCATGGCTGGTCGCATATAAGCCATGCGCCTACCGGGCAGAAGAACGCCGAATTCGGCGCGACACGCCCTATTGAAGAAACTGCCACGGATGCAATTTTGGGATTACAACGTCTTACTGATTTGTTTGGGGATCGGTTAAACCCTATGTTCGCACCACCGTGGAACCGGATCGATCCTGAACTTGGCCAACACCTTGTGGCTATTGGCTATGATACGTTGTCGACCTATGGGCCGCGCCTATCCCGCTTTGCCGCCCCCGACCTGACCCGGATAAACACCCATCTTGACCCAATTGCATGGCACGGCGACCGTTCACTGGTTGCACCCGATACGCTTGTGGCGCAAACTGTTGCACTGATGCAGGACCGCCGCTTAGGGCGCACGGACAACACAGAACCCTTCGGATTACTGACCCATCATCTTGTGCATGATGATGCGATATGGGACTTCGTGAAACAATTCCTCACAATCATGCGAAAAGGGCCGGTAAAGCCTTTTCGATAAGTCTGCACCCCGTTATAGCAACCTAAAAAGGAACCTGATTATGAGCCGTCTTGAAAGTATGATGCGCCGCCTGACCGCCCAGAAACTTGGGTTGGAATGGGCCGTTGGAATGACCGCTGGCCTTACGGGCGACGCGCTGGAAATCGGGTTGGGCAACGGGCGCAGTTATGATCACTTGCGCGAAATAGCCCCTGACCGCAGAATCTGGGTTATCGATCGCATCTTGCAATGCCACCATTCTTGCGTGCCACCCACGGAAAATTTTTTGCAAGGGGAAGCGGGTGACATGCTGGCACAACTTGCATCCAAAAATAACCGGATCGTTATAGCGCACTATGATTGCGGTATGGGGGTAAAGGAAAAAGATGTCGCAGAGGCCGCCACGCTTAGCCCGATGATTGCTGCCGTTATGGCCCCGAACGGCATTATCATTTCCGGCCAACCACTGGTCGGGATCACCCAAGTCGACGGGCCTGACGGGATTGCGCCCGACCGCTACTACTTTTACAAGACCTGAAAAGGATGGGCGCGTGCTGAATATAATGGATGCAAAAATCGCAGTAATTGGTCTGGGCTATGTCGGCCTGCCTTTGGCTGTGGAATTTGGCAAATCGCACTCGACGCTGGGTTTTGACATTAACGGCACCCGTATTGCGCAACTCAAATCGGGCCATGATACAACGCTGGAAATCGGCAACTCTGATCTGGAGAAGGCAAAACATTTGCAATTCACGGATACGCTTACTGACCTACGCGATAGCAATGTTTATATTGTCACTGTTCCCACCCCTATCGACGCTTATAAGCGGCCAGATTTAACGGCATTGCTATCTGCCTCTGACACTGTCGGGCAGGTTATTTCCAAGGGCGATGTGGTGATCTTTGAAAGCACGGTTTATCCGGGCGCGACCGAGGATGATTGCATCCCCGTAATCGAAGTCACGTCCGGGCTGACATTCAACGTGGATTTCTTTGCCGGCTACAGCCCTGAACGCATAAACCCCGGTGACAAGGCGCACCGTTTGCCTGACATCAAAAAGGTCACATCTGGGTCGACCCTCAAAACCGCTGCATTCGTCGACGGGCTTTACCAGTGCATCATCACCGCTGGAACGTATTTAGCGCCATCCATCAAGGTGGCAGAAGCTGCCAAAGTGATTGAAAACACCCAGCGCGACGTCAATATTGCGCTGATCAATGAACTGGCATTGATTTTCAACAAATTGGATATTGATACGATGGACGTGCTGGAAGCCGCCCAAACAAAATGGAACTTCCTGCCCTTCCGCCCCGGGCTTGTCGGCGGGCATTGTATCGGAGTTGACCCCTATTACCTGACCCATAAAGCACAAGAGGTGGGCTATACACCCGAGGTTGTTTTGGCTGGACGGCGGATCAACGATGGCATGGGGACCTATGTTGTGACCCGCGTGGTGCGTGAAATGATCAACCGTGAAATACCTGTAAAAGGCGCGCGGGTCTTGGTTTTGGGTGCCACGTTCAAGGAAAATTGCCCAGACACCCGCAATTCTCGCGTGGTAGATATTATCAATGAATGTTGTGATTTCGGCATGCAGGTTGATGTGCATGACCCGTGGGTCAATGCCGTGCCCGAAACGAGTTGTGCTATCGACACCATCACAACCCCCGAAAACGGGCAATACGATGCAATCATTTTGGCCGTAGGACATGACGTATTCAAAAAACTTGGGTTTGATAGCATTCAAGACTACGGCAAACCTGCCCATGTGTTCATGGATGTCAAAGCTATCTTTCCGAAAATGGACGGTATTTTGCGGATTTAGGATCAGTTGACATTCGTGCTATACAAACGGGTGCAAACCCTATAGCTGCCAGCCCCTGAACTTATGAAAAGCCGAACACCGTGATAAAACCCCTGAATGATGCCCTTGAACAGCGCGGCTATAAAGCCCTGACCCCTGTGCAAGAAGCCGTGACAAATCCCGATCTTGAAACTGCCGATCTGCTAGTTTCAGCCCAGACGGGATCAGGTAAAACTGTTGGTTTCGGTCTGGCAATTGCCCCGACATTGCTGGGTGATGCGGAAAAGTTTGAACGTGCAAACAAACCTCTTGCGCTGATCATTGCACCAACACGCGAACTGGCATTACAGGTCAAACGCGAACTGGCATGGCTTTACGCCAAAACTGGTGTGGCCATGGCATCTTGTGTGGGTGGCATGGATATGCGCGAAGAACGCCGTGCACTGGGCAATGGCGCACATATCGTTGTCGCCACGCCGGGCCGATTGCGCGATCATATCATGCGCGGTTCATTGAATATGAACAACTTGCGTGCCGTTGTATTGGATGAAGCGGACGAAATGCTGGATTTGGGCTTTCGTGAAGATCTGGAGTTTATTTTAGGCGAAGCCCCCAAAGACCGCCGCACACTGATGTTCTCGGCCACGGTACCACGTTCCATTGCCGCTTTGGCGAAAAGCTATCAAAAAGATGCAGTGCGTGTGGTGACGAAAGCCGAAGAAGCCCAGCATGCCGATATTGAATATCGCGCCATGAATGTGGCACCGCGTGACGGCGAAAATGCAATCATCAATGTTTTACGTTTCTACGAAGCGCCGAATGCATTGGTGTTTTGCAACACGCGTGACATGGTCAATCGCTTGACGACACGTTTGTCCAACCGGGGTTTCTCGGTTGTGGCTTTGTCAGGCGAGTTATCCCAAAATGAACGAACTCACGCGTTGCAAGCCATGCGTGACGGGCGCGCACGGGTCTGTGTCGCCACCGACGTGGCGGCACGCGGCATCGATCTGCCGAGCCTTGATCTGGTTGTCCATGCAGACATACCACAAAGCCATGAAACCCTGCTGCACCGATCAGGGCGCACAGGTCGCGCAGGACGCAAAGGTGTCAGTGCACTGATCGTGCCGAGCAAAGTGCGCCGCAAAACCGAGCGGATTTTACAAGGCGCCAAGGTCAAAGCGGAATGGTGCGAAGCCCCGTCTGCCAATGCCGTCAGTCAGCGCGACGAAGAACGTCTGATGACTGACCCCACATGGGAACAAGAGATCACTTCGGCTGAAATTCTAGCGACGCAAAAGTTACTGGAACTGCACAGCCCTGAAAAAATTGCAGCCGCTTACCTTCGCCTGTATAAATCAGGCCAATCCGCACCCGAAGAACTATCCGCGTCAGGTGCAGGCGGCGAACCGCGCCCGCGTGCCGCCTTTGGCCCAACGGTTTGGTTTGCCCTAACCGGCGGGCGCGAGGCAGGTGCCGAACCACGTCGACTATTACCGATGCTTTGTAAAGCGGGCGATATTACCAAAGATGACATCGGTGCAATCCGTGTGCAAAAAAACGTGTCCTTCATCGAAATCCGCAAAGCCAGTGCCGCTAAATTTCTAAAAGCCATCGGACCGAACCTGAAGGTTGAAAATAACGCCACCCTCACGCAACTTGAAAAACCACCCGCCGTGGCAAACACACCACGTCCCAGTTTTTCCGAACGCCAGCGCAACCGCAAAGACAAAGAACCAAAGCGCAAATCATCCAAGCAGCAGGCCGCCGATTATACCGATCGCACTGAACGTAATAAAGGCAAGAAGCCAAAACGCCAGAAATCCAAAGGCATCCCGCATTCCAACGAAAACTGGGCGGACGAATTAAAACGCCTTGAAGGTGCTGTTGCAGAGTTTAAGCCAAAACGTAAAAGCGATACCCCCAAACATCCAGAGAAAAAACTAAAGGGTAAAACCGGGTCATCTAAGAGCCCAAGTGCCACAAAGCGCGGTAAGGATTTTTCAAAACGTAAAAAACCTTAATCCTCGTCGATTTCATCCACCAGACGTGTTTCCAACAATTGTCCATTACGAAATAATATCGGATAAGCGATGGATGCGATTTGCGAATTCAGGTCTTTCAGCGCGCCCAGCGTTTCCAGATGCAGATCACTGCTTTCAAGGCTAACCTCTTCATTATGGCGAATGCGTTTCAGATGTTTTTTGCGACTGCGTCTTTCGCGCTTGGCCAGATCGTTCTTTTCTTCCATCAGCAAACGTGCCGCTTCCACGTCCTCTGAGATCAACACATCAAAAGCAAAGATCATATTCGCCACAACCTTTTCATGCATGTTACGCAATTCTTCCCACCCGGCATTAGAAAACCGTACTTCTTGTTTTGATTTTTCTGCTGCAAGACGCATTAACCGTTTCGCAACGATATCGCCCGCAGTTTCCAGATTGATCGCATACTCCGCCAACTCGCGTACTTTGCGCGTTTCGACCTTGTTCATTTTGGATGTCGGCATCGCAGCCACGTAGTGGCGAATATCGTCCAAGGCCTGATTGACATATTGATCTTCATGGCGCGTGAGTTTGATCTGCTCCAAATCGCCATCCGCATAACGGTCCATCACCGGGCGCATCATATGTTCGACCAGTTGACTCATGCGCAGAACTTCGCGACGCAAGCAGGCGAATGATAATCTGGGTGAGTTCAATGCCGTATCATCAAGTGCCGAAATCATCATCACGCTCTTTTGCTCTTCATCTTCAACGGGAATTTCTTCGGCTGGGATGAACTGCTCAAATGGTACTTTTAATAAGGCGGTAAAAGGCAGGAAAATCAATAAAAGAGCATTAAACGCTAAATGCGCGGAAACAACGCTTTGCTGTGGCCCGACATCACCCAAATACTGGACCAGACCAAACGTGTTCACTGCAAACAGAACGATAACGGCCAACACCCCGCGCAATAACAGATTGGCAAGCGGAATACGTTTGGCCGCCGCATTCATATCACGCGATAACCAAACCGGAATAACTGCACTACCCAGATTTGCCCCCAGAACCAACGATATGCCGGCCGTCAGCGGAATAGCTTCGATAGCCACCAAGGTCACACACATCAAAACTACGGCGACACTGGAGTGCATCAAAACCGCAACAGCCCCGCCAATAAGGAAAGCCGTTAAAAAATCACTTTCAAGATAAGCCGCAATAGCAGGTAGAAACGCGCTATCGCGGATAGGATCCATGGTTTCGCGCAAGAACCGCAAAGACAACAGGATAAAAGCAATCCCCAGCAATATGCGCCCTGCTTGTTTCAGAATGCGTCGATCGGTTTTAACAAAGAACCATCCGCCGATCGCAAGCAAAATCGGCACTAACCAGTCCAATCGAAACGATAGTAATTGCACAACGATAGCAGAGCCTAAATCAGCCCCCAGAACCACCGATAGACCAGCGGCAAAACCAAGTGTGCCGACACTGGCAAAGCCTGCCGTCAATAAAGCGACCGCAGCAGAGCTTTGTAAAACCATCGCCAGAACCGCACCCATTACAGCAGCCCTGAACGGGTTTCCATTTTTTGTAATAATCCGCTGAAAAGAGGCCCCGAACGCACGCTCAATACCCGTTTGAACCATGCGCACCGCATACAACAGCAACATGACTGCACCCATAAGCGAAATTAGAAACTGGATAATAACCATGCGTCTTTTCTTTCAAAAGCGGCCCGCTGGCATTTTTCCGTCCAGACCCAAACAGCCTGTTATCATAGCTTACGGATAAAAGTCCACAAAGGTATCTTCAGAATACTCATTGTATTTAGATGCACGTTTAAATCGTATGGTTTAAATCTAGTCGCTTAACCGCACACCCGTTTCAACATTGAATAGATGCAATGCATTTTCAGGAGCATGAAAGGATAGTATTGAACCAATTTCTGCGGCCTGAATGCCGTCAAGACTGATCACAAATGGTATATCCGTCCCTCGCAAGGCACCATGCACCAATGTATTCGCACCAAGTTGTTCTAGCATGTCGACCTCAATTTTTATAACTCCGGATTTATCCAAAACCATATGTTCAGGACGAATACCAAGGGTCACTTTTCCGGATGCTTTCAATCCGGTTTCAAGCTTTGTCCCATTTGCCAAAGTCACAACACCATTTGCAATGTCAGCAGGAATAAAGTTCATTGACGGGCTACCGATAAACCCTGCCACAAACAGGCTGGCCGGGCGCTCATATAGCTCAATTGGCGTATCGAATTGTTCTACATAACCGCCGTTTAGAACCATCAACCGGTCACCCAAAGTCATAGCCTCGACCTGATCATGGGTCACATAAATCGACGTTACCCCCAGACGCTTTTGCAGTTTTCGGATTTCTAGGCGCATTTGCACCCGTAGTTTTGCATCCAAATTCGAAAGCGGTTCATCAAACAAAAATACTGACGGCTCACGCACAATCGCGCGGCCCATTGCAACCCGTTGGCGTTGTCCGCCAGACAGTTGCCGGGGTTTGCGGTCAAGATACTCGCTGATTTCGAGTATATCGGCCACCTCATCCACGCGCCGCGTGATCTCATCCTTCGGGATTTTGCGGATTTTCAACCCATAAGCCATATTATCACGTACCGTCATATGCGGATAAAGCGCATAATTCTGGAACACCATCGCAATATCACGGTCTGCAGGTTCCAGATCATTGACCACTTTCCCATTGATCGAAATCTGCCCCGAAGTAACAACCTCCAGCCCGGCAACCATACGCAGCAACGTGGATTTCCCACACCCCGACGGGCCGACGATAACGACAAATTCGCCGTCATTAATATCCCCTTCTATATGGTGCAGAACCTCTGTATCACCATAAGATTTTATCAGATTTTCAAGCTTAATCTCAGCCATATTCAGGGCATCCTATTTATCAGTTTCCGTCAAGCCTTGCACAAACAGTTTTTGCATACCCACCACCACCAGAATGGGTGGTAGCATCGCTAAAAACGCCGTCATCATAATTATATTCCATTGCGGGGTCTGCTCCGCCGACTCCAGCATCTGTTTGATGCTCATCACAATCGTTGTCATATCGGTATCGGTAGTGATCAGCAATGGCCACAAATATTGGTTCCAGCCGTAAATGAACAGGATCACAAAAAGGGCGGCAATGTTGGTACGGCTGAGCGGAATCAGAATATCCCAGAAAAACCGCATCGGCCCCGCACCGTCAATCCGCGCACTTTCCAGCATCTCGTCAGGGATTGTTAAAAACACCTGACGGAACATGAACGTGGCTGTGGCCGACGCGATCAGCGGGATCGATAATCCCCAATAGCTGTTCAGCAGTCCAAGGTTGGCCACCACTTCAAAGGTCGGTAATATACGCACCTCGACAGGCAACATCAGTGTGATGAAAATCATCCAGAAAAAACCCATGCGGAAAGGGAATTTGAAATAAACGATAGCAAAAGCAGAAATCAGCGAAATCGCAATTTTCCCGACCGAGATCATCATCGCCATCACCAGAGAGTTAAACATCATACGCCACACGGGCGTCTGATCACCAGAGAAGCCTGCGCCGAAAAGTGTCTGTTTCAGGTTCTCGACAAAATGCGTGCCCGGCCACAGCGGGATAGGAGCCTGCAGCATGCGGATTTCGTCGTGGCTTGCGGCGACCAAGGTGATCCAGATTGGTAAAGCAATCATCGCGACACCCAAGACTAAAACAAGATGGGTGATGAATGTCATCAAGGGGCGATTTTCAATCATCTAATATTCCACCTTTTTCTCAACATAACGGAATTGCACCACGGTCATCACAATCACGATCACCATCAGGATCACCGATTGCGCAGCTGAACCGCCCAGATCAAGCCCGACAAAACCGTCATTGAACACCTTGTAGACCAGAATAGTCGTAGCGTTTGCCGGGCCACCTTGTGTCACCACATGAATGATCCCAAAGGTTTCAAAGAAAGCGTAAACTACGTTCACCACCACAAGAAAAAACGTTGTGGGTGAGATCAGCGGCATCACCTGCGTCCAGAACCGCCGCACAGGGCCGGCACCGTCTATTGCGGCGGCCTCAATGATAGAGCGTGGAATTGATTGCATTGCAGCCAGATAGAACAAGAAGTTATAAGCCACCTGTTTCCAGGCAGCCGCACCAATGACCAACCCCATGGCTTGGCGGCCATTCAGGTAATGGTTCCATTTGATTCCAACCATTTCCAGAAAATACGGGAAAATTCCCAAAGTCGGGTTAAACATAAATACCCACAGCGCGCCCGCCAAAACGGGGGCGACGGCATAGGGCCAAATCAATAATGTACGGTACGTTGTGGCGCCTTTGACCACGCGGTCAGCAAAGCCCGCTAGGATCAGAGCTACAGACATCGACAAGAATGCCACAAGCGATGAGAAAACCGCCGTGCGCCAGAATGTGCTAAGATATTGTTCATCCTCGACCAAAGCCGTGAAGTTTTCAAACCAGACAAACTCGGTCGACAGCCCGAAGGCATCTTCAATCAACAATGATTGATACAGAGCCTGACTGGCAGGCCACATGAAAAAGACAAGGGTAATGATAATCTGCGGGGCCACTAACAGATAGGGTAATGGTGACGAGGGAAAATGCACACGCTTGAGCATCAGAGTCTCCGCAAAACATCACCCGACAAAAGGCATAGCTTTCGTCGGGTGAGATAAGTTTATAGCTTACTTAACAGTACGTTCGAACTTACGCAGCAGGGTATTGCCGCGTGATGCCGCATCGTCCAGTGCTTGTGTGGCGTTTTTAGAACCACCCCACAAAGCTTCCATTTCTTCATTGATCACGTCACGGATCTGCACGAAGTTACCAAACCGCAGACCGCGCGAATTCGGTGTCGGTGTATTCAGGCTAAGCTGTGCGATTGCCGTATCTGTGCCAGGGTTGCTGTCATAGAACCCTTGGGTTTTTGACAATTCGTAAGCCGCAGTTGTGATCGGCACATATCCGGTTTCCTGATGCCACCAAGCTTGCACCTCTGGTGAAGACAGGTAAGTCATGAACTTGGCCACGCCTTTATACTGTTCATCACTACCACCTGACAAAGCCCACAAAGTAGCCCCACCAATGATCGAGTTTTGCGGCGCGGGTGCCAGACCCTTATCCAACGGTAGCATGGTTTGGGCAAAGTTAAACGTTGCCTGTTTTTTGATCGAACCGTAATAGGCGGAAGAGTTCATCCACATACCGCATTCACCATTTGTGAACAACGGCAGGCTGTCACCACGACGACCACCATATTGGAACAGGTTACCTTCTTGCATGGATGCAATATCATCCAAACGGGCCGACACTTTGGCATTGTTGAATGTGAACTCTGTGTCAAAACCGGCAAAGCCGTTTTCTTTCGTGCCCATTTCCAGATTGTGCCAAGCTGAATAATTTTCAATCATCACCCAAGACTGCCAACCAAATGACACGCCGCATTTCATACCGTTATTAACCAGCTTTTGTGAAACGGATTTCACGTCAGCCCAAGTTTCTGGCACATCCGCACCAGCCGCTTTCAAAGCGTCAGCGTTATACCACAAAACAGGGGTCGAACTGTTGAACGGCATAGAAAGTAATTCGCCTTCCGGTGTTTGATAATACGAAATCACCGCCGGTAGAAAGTCTGATTTGTCAAACGGCTCGCCTGCATCTTTCATCAGTTGTTCAATCGGATAAACCGCCCCTTTGGCGGCCATCATAGTTGCGGTACCGACTTCAAACACCTGCACAATTTGTGGCTGCTCTTTTGCACGGAAAGCCGCAATCGCCGCTGTCATTGTTTCGGTGTAGTTGCCTTTATAAGTCGGTACGACTTTATATTCAGACTGTGTTGCGTTGAAATCTTCCGCGATTTTATTCACGCGCTCGCCGTTTGCCCCGCCCATTGCGTGCCACCACTGCACTTCAACCTCTGCATAAGCTGCAGATGTCGCCAGTGTCAAAGCCGCCGCTATTGCGGTGCCGGTAAAGTTGAATGTCATAAGATGCCTCCCAAGCAATTGTTAACGCGATATATAAGTGCCTGCACCGTTAGAATTTATCCTAAAAATGCTCACCATCCCTGTAAGGACACCATAGGATGTATCATAATTCAAATGAAATTTTTATGACAATATTTATAACACTATGTTATAGGTGGACCACATCGGTATTTTGTTCGAAATACATAACAAACAAAGGAGTTTAGGCACAGTGACACTTCGATTGCGACAATTAGAGGCTTTTAAATCCGTGGCCCAGCTTGGCAGTGTCACCCTTGCCGCAGAACATTTGGGTATATCTCAACCCGCAGTCAGCCGATTATTGTCAAGCTTTTCCGATTCGGTCGGGTTTGAAGTCTTTGATCGTCGTGGGGGCCGATTGGTACCGACACAAGAATCGCGCTATCTGTTAAGCGAGGTCGGAAGATTGCTGGACAGTCTGGAGCATATCGAACAGCTCACCCATGACATAACAGCCCGAAAGGCGGGCCATTTGCGCATCGCCTGCCTGCCCGGCTTTGCCACCAGCCATTTGCCCACCGTTTTGGCAAAATTTCTATACGAAAGACCCAGCATAACTGTAACATTGGAACCCGATCGCCCAGAGCGCATTTTGGAATGGATCATCGGCGAGCAATACGATTGCGGCATAACCGAAGGGTTTAGTGGGCATCCGGCAGTTGAAAATCAACCTGTACGAATGCGCACGGTCTGCATTTTGCCGCCCGGGCATTCATTAGCCCAAAAAGACGAAATCAGCCCGGAAGACTTAAGCAAAGAACGTATGATTCACTCACGTCGAGATAGTATGTTTTACCGGGATCTGGAGGCTAGCTTCACACAGTGCGGGGTTAACATGCAATCTTGGATAGAAACGCGTCAATTCACTGCGGCATGTGAACTTGTGTCCAAAGGTGCAGGCGTATCGGTCGTAAGCGAAATGGACGCACGTGGACACGAATCCGGCGGCCTGATCATTCGCCCTTTCTCACCAAACATTGAACATCACTTGGCCATTGTACGCCCAACACACACACCGCCTTCGATGATCACATTGGAGTTCATCCAAAACTTTGTCGACAGCTTGGAACCTTATCGGGTACGTACTTAAAACCCCATCAATGCCGCTTGTGCCCAAGTCAGGATTAACCTAAAAGACTAATGAACCGTTGGGGAGCCTGCACTGCAGGCTGAGACATGCATCCGCATAAACCCATCGAACCTGATCCGGGATAAACGGCGTAGGGAACGGTCACGACGCGCAATGTCACCCGCTCTCCACCTCAGATAACCTTGGTCCTTAAACCAAGGGAATACACAGTGACGGCCATTGCTTTAACAATTGCAGGATCAGACAGCGGCGGCGGTGCCGGTATTCAGGCTGATCTGAAAGCATTCAGCGCACTTGGCGTGTACGGTGCCAGCGTGATCACGGCCATTACCGCGCAAAACACCCAAACCGTGACTGCCGTGCAAAAGGTGGCAACGAATGTGGTTGCCGCACAGATAAATGCGATTTTGGATGATTTGGCGGTAAATGCGATCAAGATCGGTATGCTGTCGTCGCCCGAAATCATTGCCACGGTCGCCACACAACTGAAAGATTGCTGCGCCCCGATTGTTCTGGATCCTGTGATGGTAGCCAAATCAGGTGATGCACTATTACAGCCCGAAGCGGCATCTACATTGATCACAGATCTTTTGCCCATCGCAACAGTCCTGACACCCAATTTGCCCGAAGCGGCCCGATTATTGGGTCAACCCGTTGCTGTCACAACCGATCAAATGCTGGTCCAGGGAACGGCATTGCTGGCTTTGGGCCCCAAAGCCGTATTGATGAAAGGCGGCCATGCAGACGGGCCATTTTGCACTGACTTTCTTATCACTAAAGATAACCTCGTTGAACTGACAGCCCCGCGTATTGCAACCGGAAACACCCATGGCACCGGATGTACTTTATCCGCGTCCATCGCCGCAGGTCTGGCCAAAGGGCAGGGTTTAGAAAGTTCTGTGCGATACGCTCACAGCTATTTGCAAGGTGCCATTGCACAAGCGGACAAGCTAAACATCGGATCAGGCCACGGCCCCGTGCATCACTTTTATCAGGTTTGGAAAACACATGATTGACGTATCAATCATAGGTGCTGGTGTTGCGGGCCTGTGCATAGCGACCGAAATCGCTGAACGGGGCGGGACCGTACGGCTTTATGACCGCAAACCGTCCATAGGCGCACACGCCTGTTCATGGTGGGCAGGTGGTATGTTGGCCCCGTTTTGTGAAGGCATGAACGCCGAAGAACCCGTTGTGCGCTTGGGCCAACAGGCCGCTGACTGGTGGGACAAAACTGCAGGCGGGGTAAATCGCAACGGCTCACTGGTTCTGGCTTTGGGCCGTGACAGATCCGAATTAAGCCAGTTCGCACGCCGCACAACCGGCATGGATGTTGTTGATGGCAAACAAATAGCGGTTCTGGAACCGGATTTGGGCAATCACTTTAACACAGGCTTGTTTTGCGCCTCAGAAGCCCATTTAGATCCACGCAACGCATTGGCCACATTGCTTATAAAATTACAGGCCAAAGGTGTTACAGTAAAAACAACCCCACCCACAATGGGGCCGAAAATGATCGACTGCCGCGGCCTGTCCGCCAGAGACGCACTAACGGACCTACGTGGGGTCAAGGGCGAAATGCTGGTGCTGAAATGCCCGGACGTAATACTTTCGCGTCCCATCCGTCTGCTGCATCCGCGCATTCCGATCTATATCGTACCGCGTGGGGATGGTGTTTTCATGCTGGGGGCCACCATGATCGAAGCGACGGAACGGGGGCGCATCACGGCACGTTCCATGCTGGAACTGCTTACTGCCGCCTACGCTTTGCACCCCGCGTTCGGCGAAGCCGAGGTTCTGGAAATCGGTGTCGATGCCCGTCCTGCTTTCCCTGACAATCTGCCGCGCATCCGCAAACGCGGAAACGTGATTTACGCCAACGGCCTATATCGCCACGGTTTTCTTTTGGCCCCCGCATTGGCCCGCATGACCGCAGATTATCTGTTTGACGGCAAACGTTCGGAGATGATGGATGAAGATTAACGTGAACGGAAAACCGCAAGAACTGAAATCCGGTAGTCTGTCCGATACTTTGGCAGAGCTGGGTTATGGTGATGCTAAGATAGCAACAGCCGTAAATGCAGAATTCATACCTGCCGCTTTGCGCGACACATACGCATTAACCGAAGGTGATGAATTGGAAATTCTTGCCCCGATGCAAGGTGGTTAAGCATATGAAACAATTTTACGGTGTAACCCTGAAAACCCCCCTGATGTTGGGTACCGCGCAATACCCTTCGCCCGCGATTTTGGCGGATGCGTTCAAAACCTCCTGCGCAAGTGTTGCAACCGTATCTTTACGTCGTGAAAGCGGGCGCGATAAATCAGGACAGGGATTCTGGTCAATAATTCGCAACCTAGATGTGCATATTCTACCCAATACCGCGGGTTGTTATACTGTCAAAGAGGCCGTTACCACAGCCCATATGGCCCGCGAAATATTTGACACAAAATGGATCAAGCTAGAGGTCATCGGCCATACCGACACTTTGCAACCAAATGTTTTTGGGCTTGTTGAGGCCGCTAAAATTCTAACGCAGGACGGTTTTGAGGTTTTCCCCTACACCACCGAAGATCTGGTTGTAGCCGATAAGTTATTGGATGCGGGATGTCAGGTCTTAATGCCGTGGGGCGCACCTATTGGATCAGGGCAAGGGCTGAACAACCTGCAAGGGTTACGCAGCTTACGCGCCCATTTCCCTGACATACCGTTGGTAGTTGACGCAGGCATTGGCCTGCCTTCACACGCGGCACACGCAATGGAACTGGGCTACGACGCCGTACTTTTGAACACGGCTGTCGCCAAGGCGGGAAATCCTGTGGAAATGGCCCATGCAATGGCTTTGGCGGTTGAAGCGGGACAGGCCGCCGCTATTGCCGATCCGATGGAACCGCGTGACATGGCAGCCCCTTCCACCCCTGTGATCGGAAAGGCATTCCTGACATGACTTTAGATCGTTTCTACCCGATTTTCGACCGCGCCGACTGGTTGCCTCGCATGTTGCCTTTGGGCGTAAAACTGGTGCAGTTACGAATAAAAGATCAGCCTTTGGACGTTGTGCGCGCCGATATTCGCATCGCGATGAAACTTTGCGCCAAACACCGCTGCACGCTTGTCATAAACGATTATTGGGGTATTGCCATCGATGAAGGCTGCGACTTTATCCATCTGGGGCAAGAGGATTTGGATACTGCCGATATGCCCGCAATTGCAAAAGCAGGTCTGCGCGTGGGGCTTAGCACCCACGATGAAGCGGAATTGGACCGCGCCCTGTCATTTAATCCTGCGTATGTTGCCCTTGGTCCGGTCTACCCGACCATTCTGAAACAGATGAAATGGCATGAACAGGGATTGGCGCAGGTTACGGAATGGAAAAAGCGGATCGGCCAAATACCCTTGGTCGGGATCGGCGGTATGACGGTTGACCGCGCAAAGGGCGTGTTCAATGCAGGGGCCGACATCGTTTCGGTTGTGACAGACATCACGTCGAACACCGATCCGGAAACGCGGTTGGCAGAATGGATCAAGGCGACCCGATGAACCGATATGCGCGTCAGATGATATTGCCACAAGTCGGTGAAGAAGGGCAACAATCCTTACGAGACGCCCATATTCTGGTTGTTGGTGCAGGTGGACTGGCAAGCCCTGCCTTACAGTATCTTGTCGGCGCGGGGATCGGGCGGATAACATTGCTTGATGCGGATCATGTCAATCAAAGCAATCTGCACCGCCAGACATTATTTGGGCAGTCTTGGGTCGGGCAGCCAAAGGTTAAAGCCGCCGCCAAGATTTTGGCCGATTTGAACCCAGACTGTAAAATCACACCCGTGGTCACATATCTTGACCCGCTAAATGTAGATCAATACGTACAAAACGCCGATCTGGTGTTGGATTGTGCCGATAGTTTTGCCGCGACCTATATGCTTTCAGATAGTTGTTTTGCCCAAAGTACCCCGCTGATCAGCGCATCTGTTCTTGGGTTATCCGGTTATGTCGGCGGGTTTTGCGCAAGCGCGCCCAGCCTGCGCGCTGTCTTTCCTGATCTACCAAACCACGCGGCCAGTTGTGCCACGGCAGGTGTTCTGGGGCCTGTTGTTGGCGTTATCGGGTCGTTGCAAGTACAAATGGCGTTGTCGGTTTTATTGGGGACCAATCCTTCGCCGCTTGGCCAGATAATACAGTTTGACGCAACAGATTTTCGCACATCCAGCTTCAGATTCGACACTGCCCCCGAACCCGTCGACACACCTTTTCAATTCATTGCATCCGCACAAATCGAACCCACCGATTTTGTCGTGGAATTGCGCGATATGAATGAAGCCCCAACGCCCGCAACAGGCAATGCCTTGCGTAAAGAGGTCAGCGATTTTGGCGTTGGTGGACCAATACCCACTGCGGATCAACGCACGGTTATGTGCTGCAAAAGCGGGCTGCGCGCCTGGCAGGCAGCATCACGATTAAACGAAGTTTGGGATGGCCAAATCGTATTGGTCGCTCTTGGAAACACTTAACGCAAAAGGAAAATGAAATGCGTATTATTGCTACTTTTTTGATGCTCATTATGGCAGCCCCGGTAATGGCCACTGACAAAATGACCCTATTATTGGACTGGTTCGTGAACCCTGATCATGGCCCGATTATTGTGGCGCAGGAAAAAGGTTATTTCGCCGAGCAGGGGCTTGATGTCGAAATCATTGCCCCGGCCGATCCAGCCGATCCGCCAAAACTGGTGGCCGCAGGCCGCGGTGATCTGGCTATTTCCTATCAACCATCCTTGCATTTACAAGTCGCCGAAGGTCTGCCATTGAAACGCGTTGGTACATTGGTTGCAACCCCGTTGAATTGCCTTCTGGTATTGAAAGACGGCCCTGTCAAAACCATCGCTGACCTTAAGGGGCGCAAGGTTGGATTTTCAGTCGCCGGTGTTGAAGAGGCCCTTCTGGGGACAATCCTGAAAACAAACGGACTGGCACTGGATGATGTTGAACTTGTCAATGTGAACTGGTCTTTGTCACCCGCATTGATGTCCAAACAGGTTGATGCCGTGATCGGTGCCTACCGCAATTTTGAGTTGAACCAGATGGAGATTGAAGGCCATGAAGGCAAGTGTTTCTACATCGAAGAAGAAGGTATTCCCGCCTATGACGAATTGATTTATGTCGCGAACCCCGCCACGATGGACGCAGATAAAATCAAACGTTTTTTGGCCGCCACTGAAAAAGCCACGCAGTTCATCGTAAACCATCCCGTCGAAAGCTGGAATGTATTTTCCGCGACTGCCAAGGAATTGCAGGATGAACTGAACGCCAAAGCCTGGGTCGATACTCTGCCGCGGTTTGCCCTGCGACCGACCGCGTTGGATGTAGGTCGTTATGCACGTTATGAAGCTTTCATGGTCGATACCGGCTTGATCGATACGGTTCATCCCGTGTCTGACCTAGCGATTGATCTGAACGCCGAGTAATGCAGACCAACCCGGAACCCACCGTCCCATATGGGCAAGCTTTCGCGTTATGGCGGGACAAAGCGATTGAGCCGTGGCGGGCCTATACCCGCCACGCCTTCATACAGGGCTTAGGCGATGGAACATTGCCGGAAGTCGCGTTCATTCATTACTTGAAACAGGACTACATCTTTCTTGTTCACTTTGCCCGCGCGTGGGCTTTGGCAGTTGCCAAGGCCGACACATTGGATGAAATGAAAACCTGTGCAGCAACAGTAAACGCGCTGGTCAATGATGAAATGCAACTGCATGTGCAAACCTGCCTGGCAGCAGGAATTTCCGAAGATCAGTTATTCGGCGCTGTTGAAGAAACTGAAAACATTGCCTACACAAGATTTGTGCTAGAGGCCGGGTATTCGGGCGATTTCCTTGATCTGATGGCAACGCTGGCCCCTTGTGTTTTGGGATATGGAGAGATCGGAAGACAACTGGCAACAAAACATAGCTCGCACACTTATAATGACTGGATTGCATGTTATTCAGGTGCCGAATATCAACAGACATGCGCAGATGTCGGACACTTGATTGATTGCGCGTTAACATCGCGACTGGGAACAGACTATACATCCGGACCGCGCTGGGCAACGTTGTCCCATAAATTTGAAACGGCAACACGGCTTGAAATAGGATTTTGGGATATGGGATTGCGCGGCAGATGAATGCAGCACCGGGTATAAGTTTTGCAGGGAAAGCTTCTATAGATGGGGCCGCACTATTTGCACAGATTACACTGGAAATACCGGCGTACCAATGGACATGTTTGTTGGGGTCTTCCGGCGTCGGCAAATCAACCGTGTTGCGTCTAATTGCGGGCTTGGAAACATATGTTGAGTTTAACGGAGATATTACCGCAAGCGACGCGCAACCCCTAACTGATCGTGTCGCCTATATGGCTCAAAGTGATTTGTTGTTTCCATGGTTAACCGTGACGAATAACGTCGGGATTGGCGCGTGCCTGCGCGGTGAAAAACCGGACACGGAACGCGCCGCACAAATGATTAAACGGGTCGGGTTATCTGATCACGCGAACAAAAAACCAGCCGCCCTGTCGGGGGGGCAACGCCAACGTGTCGCCCTCGCCCGCACCCTGATGGAAAACCGCCCCGTGATCCTGCTTGACGAACCATTCTCAGCCTTAGACGCCAAAACCCGCGCGGAAATGCAGGAACTGGCAGCGGAATTGCTGGCAGATCGCACTGTTCTCTTGGTCACGCATGATCCGGCAGAGGCCGCACGTTTGGCCCATTCAGGCTATGTCATGCAACCGGATCAGTTAATCCCGATGGACATGCCAACCACTTTACCCGCCAGATCAATCGATGACCCACAAACCTTAACCACCCAAAATGCATTATTTCACTTCTTGCGAACAGGTGCGCAATGAACTGGAAACACAGTATAATTTCAGCAGTTGCCCTGATTATTGTTTGGCAAGTAATTGTGATTACGACAGGCGTGCAATCCTTCATCTTGCCATCCCCCTTAAAGGTCGCCAAAGCCTTGTGGTTTTACCGTGAACTGATCGCGGAACACGCTTGGGTAACAATCATTGAAGTGTTCTTGGGAATGGTTATTGGTACAACTTTGGGCATTCTGACCGCGATCCATCTGGCAACGTCCGCCGCAGCCCGCGCTATATTGCGCCCAATACTGGTATTTTCACAAGCTGTACCTGTTTTCGCGCTTGCCCCAATCCTGGTACTTTGGTTCGGTTACGGCATCTGGTCAAAAATTATTATGGCAGTTCTAATCATCTATTTTCCCGTCACATCCGCGTTTTTCGACGGGCTGATGAAAACCCCAGCAGGCTATCTGGATTTGGCGAAAACCATGGGGGCAACACGCGTGCGCACCTTGTGGCACATCCGCTTCAAAGCCGCATTACCCTCACTTGGGTCAGGCCTGCGGCTGGCTGCGGTTTATGCCCCCATCGGGGCCGTGATCGGTGAATGGGTTGGTGCGTCCAAGGGCTTGGGCTACCTGATGCTTTTGGCCAATGGGCGTGTAAAAATAGATCTGATGTTCGCCACTCTTATCGTTCTTGCTGTTCTGACGGTCTGCCTGCATCTGTCAGTGGATATTCTGGCCCGCAGGTTGGCGAAAGATCACTAACCCCGCACAAGGTTCGGCGGCGTTTTCCCGTCAAAAAAGGCGCGCGCATTATCGACAGCCATATGCCCCATTGCTTCGCGCGTGGCACCCGTGGCACTGCCCAAATGCGGGGCCAGCACCACATTCTCTAATGCTATAAGATCAGATGGAACATTCGGCTCTTGGGCGTAAACATCCAACCCCGCCCCGGCAATTCCACCGTTTTTCAAGGCGGCAATAAGAGCTGTTTCATCCACAACATCACCGCGCGCCGTATTGATCAGAAAGCTTGTAGATTTCATCACGGCCAATGCATCCGCATCAATCACATGACGGGTCTCGTCACCACCTGGGCAATGCAATGACACAAAATCGGAAGCCGCCATAACTTCCGTCACCGACCCCAATTGTTGTGCCCCTGTCAGTGCAGTAATTTCTGGCGCAACAGTTGATCGGTTGTAAAACACGATCTTCATCCCAAAGCCATGATGCGCACGCTGTGCTACCGCTTGTCCGATACGTCCAAACCCAATAATCCCAAGTGTCGCCCCTGTAACTTTGGCCCCGATCATATGGGTTGGGCGCCAGCCAACCCACTTGCCGCTGCGCAATTCCCGTTCACCTTCACCGATACGCCTTGCCACACATAACAATAGTCCCATTGCAAGATCGGCCGTACAATCCGTCAATACGCCCGGTGTATTGGTGACGGCAATACCCGCGGCATGTGCGGCAGGAATATGGATGTGATTGTAACCGACCCCAAAGTTCGCCAATAGCTTGACGCGCCTGTTTTCCACACCATACGCATCCGCAGGTATGCTATCCGACACGGTTGGAAAGACCGCATCATAGTTCTGAAATGCAGCGCGGATATCATCCTGTGTCATTGGCGTATCGGATGTGTTGAACGTAACATCAAAAATTTCGCTCATCTTACGCTCTATTACTTGTGGCCACTGCCTTGTGACCAGTACTTTTGCCTGTTTCAATGCTTTTTCCCCTCTTGAACACATGTCCGATCTTGCCGATTTACATAAAAACCCACTGCCGACTTCACATACATTATGACTTGGTATAACATTTTCGGAAACAGTTATTATATGGTGTTTTATGTACATAAAAATTATCTCTCTTGCTTTACTTCCTTTCCTTGCAGCTTGTGTGGAAACAACCACGCCGCCCGCACAAAAGAAAGCACCGCCAAAACCGACCGCTGCTAAACCCGCAGTGGTTAGAAGCAGCCAATCAGCGCTTAGTGCATTCAGCCGCGTCACACGCCGTATGGAGCCAGTGGCCGAACGGTCTTGTCGGGAAGTTCATAGAAACGCACCGACAAAATTTTGTGATTTTGTCATTAAAATCGATAAAAACCCAAAAACGCCACCCAACGCAATGCAATCTATCGGCAAAGATGGAAGGCCCGTAATCACGTTCAATATCAACCTGATGCGCACATTGCGAAACGATCATGAATTTGCCTTTATCTTCGGGCATGAGGCAGGCCATCAAATCGGGCAACATCTGTCCAGGGTGCGGGGAAATGTAACCGCCGGTGCCATCCTTGGGGGTATTCTAGCAGGTGCCTTGGGTGCCAGTGTAGATTCAGGTGCCGAATTAGGCAGCCAAATCGGCTTTTTCAGCTACGCAAAAGAGCATGAGTTGCAAGCGGATCGTATTGGAACCCACATCACATATCGCGGTGGTTATGATCCCATTATCGGGGCCAGATCATTTGCTGGCCGTGGTGGCTCCAACGCTTTTCTAAGCACCCACCCGCCATCGCAAGATCGCGTCAACACGGTACACCGGACGGCAGCACAGATCAGGGCGTCTAGGGCCAAAGGGGTAACGCCGCCGATCACATGGAAATAACGAAAACCCAGTTTTTCGGTTACGGCTCGCTGGTTAATCTAGCGACACACGACTATCATAACCCACGCAAGGCAAATGCGCAGGGTTGGCGACGTCAGTGGGTTTATTCATTAAAACGCGACGTTTCATTTCTAACTGTCACCAAAGACCCCCACACATCCATTCAGGGCATGATTGCGGATGTGGCAAACATAGGCTGGGACGCACTGGATAAACGCGAAGCTGCCTATAATCGATTTGAACTACAAAACAATGATACTGCAGGTGTGCAGATTTATGTGGCAGACCCCAAACACATCGACCACGCAGGTCAAAATAAACCGATATTGCTAAGCTACCTGGATTGCGTGGTGCAGGGCTTTCTTGCACAATTCGGGGAACAGGGCGTTTCGGCATTTTTCAATAGTACGTCGGGATGGAACCACCTGATCAGAAACGATCGCGCAGCCCCGATTTATCCACGTGCGCAAACACTCAGTAAAAGTGAAACGCAACTGGTCAATCATCATCTTGATCAATTATCTGTGGTGTTTGAAACCTAGAAATTCACTTTTTGCAAAAGTGGCATCAGTTTTGACATGTCAGGCCCGTGTTCCATGCCTGTCATCGCTTTGCGCAACGGCATGAACAAACCCTTGCCTTTACGGCCCGTTGCATCCTTAACCGCACCTGTCCAGGCCTTCCAAGATACCTCGGTCCACGGCTGTTGCGGCAGCAGTGATTTAGCGGTCTCGACAAACGCTTTATCTTCGTCATCGATCAACGGTGTCACACCTTGCGAACAAAGTTCCCACCATTTCGCAGCGTCGGCACGGGTTGCAATATTTTCGCGGACAACATCCCAGAAATCAGACTGCAACGTGCTTGGCACACCCATATCAGCCAACTGATTTGCCATATCTTCAACAGACAGGCCGGCCACGTATCTTGACGTCAATGGACCAAGATCCGCGACATCAAACTTCGTCGGCGCCGCCCCAAAATTTGTCAAATCGAACCCTGCGATCAATTCATCCAATGAGCTGCATAATTCGATCGGCTCGGATGACCCTAAACGCGCCATATGGGACAAGACCGCCATCGGTTCAATACCTTGGGTACGCAGATCGCGCAGTGCCAAAGTACCCAGTCGTTTGGAAAGGGCCTCACCTTGCGGGCCAGTCAATAACGAATGGTGGGCAAAACTTGGCACAGTCCCGCCAAGTGCTTGAATAATCTGAATTTGTGTAGCCGTATTGGTCACGTGATCCGCACCGCGCACCACATGCGTGATATCAAAATCAATGTCGTCGCAGACACTGGCCATCGTGTATAGAAACTGACCGTCACCTTTGATCAAAACCGGATCGGAAACGGTTGACCCGTCGATAGAACGATCCCCCAATATGCCGTCTGTCCATTCAATTGGCTTCCAATCCAGCTTGAAACGCCAATGACTTTCGCGGGTTTTGCACAGCTCTGCTTTTTCCGCTTCGGACAAGTTCAAAGCCGAACGATCATAGACGGGCGGTTTACCCATATTCAGCTGTTTTTTACGCTTCAAATCCAACTCAATCGGGGTTTCGAAACATTCGTATAACCGCCCCATATCGCGTAGGTTTTGTGCGGCTTCTTCATACCGTGCCAAACGGTCGGATTGCTTTTCAATACGGTCCCACGTCAGGCCCAACCAAGTCAGATCATCCATGATCCCGTCGACATACTCCTGCTTTGATCGCACCGGATCGGTGTCATCCAGACGCAGGATAAACTGACCGCCGGACTTGCGGGCAATCATGTAATTAAACAGTGCCGTGCGCAGGTTTCCGACATGAATATAACCGGTAGGGCTGGGGGCGAAACGCGTGATGGTCATAGGACAGGATTCCATTTGAATTTGGGCTGATATAACGTGCATATTCCAAAACGCCAAGGGGACATTCGGTTTTGCCGATTGGTACAATTTAAGGGTATGATTTACGTATGATCGGCGTATGACTTGCGTATGACAATTGTCACACCCTGAAAATGAATGAATTGGGCGCAAGCGCATGAAATCAAAAACCGTAACCGCACTGATCCCGTTTCTGTTCGTTTGGCTTTGGTCAACAGGCTTTGTCGGTGCGCGGTTCGGCCTGCCCTATATCGAACCATTCTATATCCTGACATGGCGGTTTGCACTGACCATACCGTGTTTCTTGATCCTGATCGTGATCTTGCGCAGACGTTGGCTTCGCCCGGATCAGATCGGGGTGCAGATAGCGGTCGGGGCAATTTTGCACGGGCTGTATCTGGGCGGTGTGTTTTACGCCGTTAGCATCGGCACGCCTGCGGGGATTGCCGCGATTATTGTCGGCATTCAGCCAATCCTGACAGCAGCGATCAACCGTGTGCTGTTCGGACAATCCGTATCAACGCGCCAAATGGTGGGGCTTGTGCTGGGGTTTGCGGGATTGTTGGCGGTAATTTTGGGCAGCGCCGAAATAAGCGGTTCCAATGTTGGATTGCTGGGGCTGGCGGCCTGTATTGTGTCGTTGTTCGGCATCACCGTTGCCACGATCATCCAAAAGCGTTTTGGCGCCGGAACACCGTTAATGGCTGGCACGATGTGGCAATATGTCGGGTCGTTGGTTGTTGTCGCCATTGCTTCAATGCTGCTTGAAACCCATCAAGTTGATGCGCAGTGGCAACTATATGCTGCCCTTTTCTGGATGGTTATCCCGCTATCCACCGCCGCCGTGTTGCTGCTGATGTATATGATCAGTGTCGGCGAAGTGGCCAAAGTCACAAGTTATTTCTATCTGGTACCGCCCGTGGCTGTTGTGCAAACATGGTGGCTGTTCGGGGAAACGCTGAGTTTGGTTTCACTGGTAGGATGTTTGGTTGTGGTTTTGGGCGTGGCACTTGTGGTGCGGGATTGATGACATCCCAATAACACACGTAGCGCCCGAGACTAGGGTGGGCGCAGTGCGCCCTCCCGTGGGGAGGGTCGGGCGCGGCCTTCGTCTATCGACGGCGGCCATGATGGAGGATAGGTATGTGGCTTCCAGTTTGCTTTATTCCAAACCAAAGTTTTTAGGTAATGAAATAACAAAATCTCTATGATCAGGATTGTCGTAAGACTTCGACAAATCGTTCAGTAACTTCCGCAACTCAGATAACTCGTTCTTGTTAAGCTGCATTAGTTCAGCACCTGTAGTTTCGAAAATTTTAATCGCAAAATCTGAATCAATTAGCGTATCATCAGAAAACTCTAGTGCGATCAACTGATCCACAAGACATTGCGTTAATCTAGCTTTCATCCCGCCACCTGTTCACAATAGGATACCTGCGATCCAGCCAGAACGCTTTCAGGCTAAGCCGTGCCCCCGGGGCCGACTGGAAGCGTTTATATTCCGAGATGTACAGCAGGTGTTCCACCCTTTTGACATCCTCCCGCGCATAACCAGACGCCACGCATTCAGCCACGCTAGCGTCCTGATCCATCAGCATTTCCAGAATACCATCCAGCACTTCATACTCAGGCAGGCTGTCACTATCCTTCTGATCGTCGCGCAGTTCGGCCGTTGGCGGTTTGTCGATGACATTGGGGGGGATCACAACACCGCTCGGCCCTTTCATCCAGTCGCGGTGGTTCTTGTTCCGCCAGCGGCAGGTTTCAAACACGCGCATTTTATAGACGTCCTTGATCGGGTTATAGCCCCCCGCCATATCGCCGTAGATGGTGGCGTAGCCCACGGCAACTTCGGATTTATTGCCCGTGGTCAGCAGCATTTCACCGAATTTATTGGACATAGCCATCAACAGCAAGCCGCGCAGGCGGGATTGGATGTTCTCTTCGGTAACATCCGCCTCCAACCCTTCAAACATTGGGGCCAGCGTGTTGGTGATCGCATCGCGGCCCTCAGAAATCGGTACGTTGTGGTATTGGCAACCCAGTGCATCCGCAACGGCAACGGCATCATCCAGACTTTCTTGTGACGTATATTCCGACGGCATCATCACGCAACGCACGTTTTGGGCACCCAGCGCATCAACCGCAATTGTAGCCACAATCGCACTGTCGATCCCGCCTGAAAGCCCCAGCAAAACCTTTTCAAACCCCGTCTTCGCCATGTAATCACGCAAAGCCGTGACCATAACATGATAATCTTGTTCCCATTCATCTGGAAAATGTGCCTTGGGGCCGTGGATTGCACGCCAACCGTCATCCCTTTGGGTGAAATCGACATGTTCTATCGCTTCGTCGAACAGTGGCAGTTGCACGGCCAACTCACCGCCAGGGTTCAAAACGAAAGACCCACCGTCGAACACTTGGTCATCCTGCCCGCCGATCAGGTTCAGATAAACCATCGGCAGGCCCGTTTCCACAACGCGGGCAACCATAGTGTTGATACGTTTTTCGAATTTGCCGCGATAATACGGTGAAGCATTAGGGGACACTAAGATTTCAGCCCCGGTTTCCTCTAACGTTTCGCAAACATCTTCATACCAGGCATCTTCGCAAATCGGTGTGCCAATGCGCGCGTTACCGATTGTATATGGTCCGCTCATATCGCCACTGCTAAACGTGCGCGGCTCATCGAAAACCTTGTAATTGGGCAGATGATGCTTGCGGATAACGGTTGCGATTTTGCCGCCCTTCAGAATGGCGTAGCAGTTGTAAACCTTGTCATCCTTGCGCATGGGCAGCCCTATACCGATGGCAGGGCCGTCTTTGCAATCAGCGGCAAAAGCTTCCAATTTGGCCAATGCATCGGCTGTGAATGCGGGCTTTTGCACCAAATCCTGCGCCTGATAACCCGACAGAAACATCTCAGGCAGCACCAGCATATCGGATTTAGCCACTTTCGCCTGATCCCACGCATCCCGCGCCTTGGCCAGATTGCCGTTAAAATCACCCAAGGTCGGGTTCAATTGTGCCAATGTTAACCTTAATTTCTCGGTCATTTCGCATCCTGTAAAACAAACTACCCACAAGCGGGTTTACCCAAGTTTTAACAGATCAGCGAAACATGGAAAGCGAAAGCTTGTCAGAATGTAAGTCACACCGTAAAGTCCAGTTTGACAACCTGCAAACCCGAAGCCGTAATAAGGAATTTGGCGCGTGAAGATTAATGGACTACTCATTCTAACAACAGCCGTAAACCTTGGGCTTGGCACAATCACCTTTGCACAATCATCACAAGTTTTGACCAAACAATATGATACAGGCGGCGTTTATACCGGGACATTCAAGGATGGCCGCCAGCATGGGCAAGGCACATATGTTTTGCCGAATGGATATGAGTATTCAGGTATGTGGTTTGAAGGGCAAATTCAGGGCGAAGGCACCGCAAGATTTTCAAACGGTTCTTTTTATGAAGGTATGTTTCAGGCAGGCAAGCCCGAAGGTATGGGGAAGATCACATTTGCCGATGGCGGGACTTATGTCGGGACATGGAAGAATGGTAAAATAGACGGAACCGGTATGGCGCGTTATGCCAATGGCGAGGTTTATGACGGCCAGTTCAAAGCGGCCAATCATCATGGTGTCGGCACCCTGATCAACGAAAACGGATATCGCTACGAAGGCGATTGGGTTGACGGCAAGAAAACCGGAAAGGCCAAGATCACCTATCCCGATGGCGCAACTTACGAAGGTGATGTTCTTGACGGGAAACGGCACGGATCCGGCCTTGTGACCTTATCCGACAGCTCCACCTACGAAGGTGACTGGCAACAGGGGCAGATCACCGGGTCCGGCACCTTGGTTCTGGCCAATGGCGACAGCTACACGGGCGATATGCTTAAAGGCCAGAAAAACGGCCAAGGCAAACTGACCTTTGCCAATGGCAATATTTATACAGGCGGGTTCAGCAAAGGCCAACGTGACGGGGCGGGTACATTGGTACGTCAGGATGGCTACAAATTTTCAGGCCATTGGGTTGCCGGAAAATTACAGGGCGAAGGCCAGATCACCTATCCAAACGGGTCACATTATGCGGGTATGGTAAAAGATGACCTGCCAGACGGGAAAGGCAAAGTAACTTATGCGGATGGCGGCAGTTACGACGGCGACTGGATCAAGGGGGTTATACAGGGCAAAGGACTGGCAACCTATGCCAATGGCACGGTTTACGAGGGTGATTTCGATCAAGCCCGCAACCACGGACAGGGCAAAATCGTTTATCCGCAAGGCTTTACATATACAGGCACATGGGTGAACGGCATTCGTGAAGGCAAAGGCATTGCCACGTTTGCCGACGGCAGTACCTATGACGGCATGTTCAAAGCGGGCAAACGCCACGGGATCGGCACACATTCGACTAATGATGGTTTCGTCTATGAAGGCGCATGGGTTGACGGGCAAATGCACGGGGTTGGCCACGCAATTTATGCCAATGGCGACGATTACGTTGGAAGTTTCACGAACGGTTTACGCGAAGGCCGGGGAACCATGACTTTTGCCGATGGTGAAATTCTCGACGGAATGTGGAAAGCCGGCGAAGCGGCCCTTGTGGCTGAATAATTGGAATAGCACGTAAAAGTATGGCTAAATCCAAAACAGTAGAACCCGTGCCGAAAAATCGGCTTGAAGGCATGCACACGGGTTCACTAATAAAAAGGTTAGAGCGACTTCGGGCACTGAACGAAAGTTTTCTAAAGTCTGACTGGACGGATCAGGAAAAGATAGAAAACAGCCACTTGATTTCATTTAAAGATACAAATCTTTGGGTCACAGCTTGGGCAGACGTTAAAGAAGTTCTTTCTAGGCGCGAACATATCAAACGTAGTAATAAAAGGACGAAAAGCTAAGCTGGCTAAGCGGCCCCTGTAGCTGAATAAAGCATCACCAAACCGCCTGTTTCCCCGTCCAATTCAGGAAATGCCCTGTGTCACGGGGTGACAAGCTTTCGACAACATCCAACAAATCCATCACGGCATCTTTCGGCAAGACGGATGTCTTGTCTTTCAGGTATTTGCGGGTCATGTCGGTTAGCACTGTACCGGGGTGATAGGCAATGCAAATTGCTTTCGGGTTCTTATGTCCCAACTCGATCGCCGTGGTGCGCACAATCTGGTTCAACGCGGCTTTTGCGGCCCGATAAGACACCCACCCGCCCAAATAGTTTTCACCGATGGAACCGACACGCGATGATAACACAACAAAGATTGCACGGCGGGCTTTGGTTAATTTCGGGGCGAAATGCTTTAGCAATAACGCAGGGCCCAGCGCGTTGGTCCGGAACTGTTTTAACAGATGGTCGGTTGATATGTTCTGAATGGATTTTTCGGGGCGCAAACCGTCCACCTCTAGCGCGCCTGTGGCGACCACAATCAAATCCAGCCCGCCTTTGATGGTTTTGGCATGATGGCTGACACTATCCTCGTCGGTAATATCCAACCCATCCGTGCGGCGCGACAAGGTCAAAACCTTGTAGCCACGTGCGACGCATAATGCGGCCAGAGCCGAGCCAATGCCGCCCGATGCCCCGATGATCAGGGCAGTTTTCGGTTTTTTGGTCATTGTGCAAGATTACTCTGCAAACAGTAAGTGTCAAAGCCCTTTTCTTTTTTCCAATTCGTCGTATAAAGCAAGCATGGTAAAAAACGCGCATATAATTTCCGGAACGGGCTCTTTGGGCCTGACCAGCCGTGCGCTTCTTCTACTTAGCTGCCTCTGAGCGTGCCTTTTCTTGGGCGCGGGCGCTCAGGGGGTGACAAACGCGCCGCAGACTTTTAAAGCAAGCTAAGACAAAAGAGATACCGATATGACTGATAGTTCTACAACAAAACAAGACCGCGTCTTGATTTTCGACACCACGTTGCGTGACGGCGAACAAAGCCCGGGTGCAACCATGAGCCATAATGAAAAGCTGGAAATCGCCGAGCTGCTGGATGAAATGGGTGTGGACATCATCGAAGCGGGTTTCCCGATTGCCAGCGAGGGTGATTTTGCCGCTGTCAGTGCGATTGCCGCACAAGCCAAGAACGCGGTAATCTGCGGGTTAAGCCGCGCGATTATCAAAGATATTGATCGTTGCTGGGAAGCTGTGAAACATGCGGCGCGACCGCGTATTCATACATTCATCGGCACCAGTCCGCAGCACCGTGCCATTCCAGATATGACCAAAGACGAGATGATCGTGCGTATTCACGACACGGTCAGCCACGCGCGCAACCTGTGTGACAATGTGCAATGGTCGGCAATGGATGCCACCCGCACGGAACCCGATTATCTGTGCCGCACAGTAGAAACCGCGATTCTGGCGGGGGCAACGACAATCAATATCCCCGACACTGTGGGCTTTACCGCGCCGCGCGAAAGCGCCGATCTGATCGAGATGCTGATCAATAATGTTCTGGGTGCCGATGCGGTGACTTTCGCTACCCATTGCCACAATGATCTGGGTATGGCGACGGCAAACGCACTTGCAGCTGTTGAAGGGGGTGCGCGGCAAATCGAATGTACGATCAACGGTTTGGGTGAGCGCGCGGGTAACACAGCCCTTGAAGAGGTCGTGATGGCCTTGCGCGTACGCAATGACATAATGCCGTTTCATACGGATATCGATACCACCAAAATCATGAACATCAGCCGCCGTGTGGCAACGGTTTCGGGCTTTGCGGTGCAGAACAACAAAGCGATTGTCGGCAAAAACGCCTTTGCCCACGAAAGCGGCATTCATCAGGACGGCATGCTGAAATCGGCTGACACGTTCGAGATTATGCGCCCACAGGACATAGGCCTGAAAGAAACCAATCTGGTGATGGGTAAACATTCGGGGCGTGCGGCGTTGCGATCCAAGTTGGCCGATCTGGGCTATGACTTGGGTGACAATCAGCTAAAGGACGTGTTCGTGCGGTTCAAGGCTTTGGCCGATCGCAAGAAGGAAGTCTATGATGACGATCTGATCGCATTGGTGTCCGATGAAGGCACGCATCAGGCCTATGATTATCTGCAAGTAAAGTTCCTGCGGGTGATTTGCGGCACCGAAGCCCCCCAATCTGCAGATCTGACACTGTCCATAGACGGGGTAGATCATCAGGTAACAGCCACGGGCGACGGACCTGTGGATGCAGTTTTCAATGCCGTTAAAGCGTTGTTCCCGCATGATGCGCGTTTAGCCGTATATCAGGTACATGCAGTTACCGAAGGCACTGACGCACAGGCGACCGTGAGCGTGCGCATGGAAGAAAACGGTAAAATCGTAAATGGGCAATCTGCGGATACCGATACGGTTGTGGCATCCGCCAAGGCTTATGTTAATGCGTTGAACAAGCTGATGGTAAGACGTGAAAAAACGGCGCCCGAGGCAGAATAACCATTTATTAAAAATCGAACGCCGCCTTTAATCGGCGTTCGATTTAGGTAATTTTAGCGATCTGGGGCGAAACTTCGCCTAAAACTTCGAATAAATGACGATCTAACCCACGAACCCGTTTATACCCCTTTACGGACAAGCCCTGCCGCACCTATAAGAATATGGTTTTCAAGGTGAATCTTGAAACAGGGTTTTCAAGATAGGACGCGTAGAATGTTTGGCATTTTTTCTTCTGATATGGCAATTGATTTAGGGACAGCAAACTCGCTAATTTACATCAAAGGCAAAGGGATTGTTCTAAATGAACCGTCCGTTGTGGCCTATCATGTCAAAGACGGGCTGAAACGTGTTTTGGCCGTGGGCGAAGACGCAAAACTGATGATGGGCCGCACGCCCGGATCTATTGAAGCCATTCGCCCGATGCGCGACGGAGTCATCGCCGATTTTGATACCGCCGAAGAAATGATCAAACATTTCATTGCCAAGGTTCACAAACGCTCACCCTTATCAAAACTGCATATTATCGTTTGTGTGCCATATGGTGCCACGCCCGTTGAAAAACGTGCTATTCGCGAATCCGTTTTATCAGCAGGTGCCAGCAAAGCGGGCCTGATTGCAGAACCGATTGCAGCCGCTCTTGGGGCAGGTATGCCGATCCAGGAACCGACCGGTTCTATGGTTGTGGACATCGGTGGCGGGACAACAGAGGTGGCCGTGCTATCCTTGGGCGATATTGTTTATGCGCGATCCGTGCGTGTCGGTGGTGACCGCATGGACGAAGCTTTGATCTCTTATCTGCGCCGTCAACAAAATCTGCTGGTCGGTGAAGCGACTGCGGAACGTATCAAGACAACGATTGGTACCGCGCGCATTCCTGAAAACGGTATCGGTGAAAAAATGGTTATTCGCGGCCGCGATTTGCTAAACGGTGTTCCGAAGGAAGTTGAATTAAATCAGGCCCAAGTGGCGGATGCTTTGGCTGAACCCGTCCAGCAAATCTGCGAAGCGGTGATGCAGGCCCTGGAAAGCACCCCCCCTGATTTGGCCGCCGACATTGTGGATCGCGGTGTAATGCTAACGGGTGGTGGTGCATTGCTTGGTGATTTGGATTTGGCATTGCGTGAACAAACCGGCCTGCCGATTTCCGTAGCGGATGAATGTTTGAACTGCGTGGCTTTGGGTACAGGCATGTCTTTGGAATTTGCGAAGCAACTGGCCCATGTCATCGATTATGGTAGCTAGGACCTAGGTTCAGCTGTGATCCCCAAGGTGTAGGAAATGGCAGGACATAAAGGACAAGATTACGACTTTGGGCGATCCATTCGTAGGGTCTTGTTTGGGCTGGCATTTTTTTTCCTGCTCTCTACCTTTTTGTTCTGGCGCATTGATAATCCACGTGCCGAACAAATGCGGATATCAATACTGGACAAGGTCATTCCTAACATGGAATGGGCAATGGCCCCGATCACACGTGTTTCACAGATTGTGGAAGATTTTCAATCGTATGGGCGTATTTATGAGCAAAATCAGGAATTGCGCCGTGAATTGCAACAGATGAAAGCATGGCGCGAAGCAGCCATTCAACTGGAACAGGAAAAAGCCCGTTTGCTGGATTTGAACAACCTCAGACTGCCACCCAAATTATCCATTATCTCCGGTGTTGTCTTGACCGACAGCGGCAGCCCATTTCGGCAATCGGCCCTGATCAACCTTGGTAAGCGGGATGGTATTGTCGACGGTTGGGCTGCAATGGATGGATTGGGGCTATTGGGGCGTATATCCGGGGTTGGCGAAAATTCTTCCCGTGTTGTATTCCTGATCGACAGCAACAGCCGCGTGCCCGTTACCATCAAACCATCAAATCAAAAGGCTATTTTAAGTGGCGACAACACGTTGTTACCCGTACTGGATTTCATAGAAAACACCGATCTGGTGCAACCGGGGGATCGTATCGTAACCTCAGGCGACGGCGGGGTTTTTCCGCCGGATCTATTAGTGGGACAAGCGGTTTTAACTTCTGACAATCGTTTCCGCACGCGGCTGTCGGCAGATTATAAACGGTTGGAATTCATGCGGATCGTTCGTCATTCCCCCGGGTTGCCAATCACAGACCCTGATCGTTTAGTCGGACCGGCATTGCCATCCGAAACGATAGCATTTCCCGCCACGGATGCGAACAGATGAGCACTACCAAACTTCATCATACCTGGCTATTTCAACTGGCATTGATCCTGTTTTCGGCACTGATCATATTTTTTCATTTGATCCCATTTTCGCTTACACCAACCCCGCTTCCCACACCGGACATTCTATTTTGCGTTATTAGTGCATTGATCATAAGGCGCCCGGAGATTGTGCCATTTTGGATTGTTGGCCTGATCTACTTTGGGTTTGATGTTTTTTTAATGCGTCCGCTTGGGGCCTGGACCATATGTATTTTAGGTGCGGCAATGGTCTTGCGCAGCAACAGAGATGCATTTCGTGAAAACCCGTTTCTGTTTGAATGGCTCTACACCTCTTTGATTTTTTTACTGGCGCTAATTGTGCAGCAAACTTTTTTGGCTGTTTCTTTTGTCCCAACCCCACCTGCCTTAAGTCTGGTGTGGGAATTTGTTTTTACCGCTGCGGCCTACCCGATCGTCTTATTCGTCATAACTTATATTCTGCGCATCAAAAAACCCGCATTGGGCGCACTTGGTTATAAGGGGTAGATGTTATGAGATGGGCAAATGATAAAAAACTGAAACCCAAAAAGCTATCTCGACGCGCCTTTATTATGCTGGGTATGCAAGTGGGACTTATGGGGCTTCTTGGGTTTCGAATGCGGCAGTTGGGTGTTGAGCAAACTAAACAGTTTCGGCTACTGGCCGAAGAAAACCGCATAAACCTGCAATTGGTTCCCCCCGCACGTGGTTTGATTTATGACCGTTTGGGCAATATTGTTGCAAATAATACACCACTTTACCGCATACAAATCGTGCGCGAACAGGCCATTAACTCGACGCAAGTCTTGCGCAAACTTTCCGACATTATCCCGATTTCCGAAGATGAAATGGCACAGGTTCTGGACAATATGGCAAAACGCAGACCCTGGGTTCCCGTGACGATAACTGAAAACCTTGACTGGGCACAGGTAGCAGCTGTTGCAGCGAATGCACCTTCTCTGCCCGGTATTTCGCCCATTGTCGGGGCATATAGAAACTATCCGAAAGCGGAAGAATTTTGCCATATCGTAGGTTATGTTGGCCCTGTCAGTGACTATGACCTCAGTAAAATCGAAGACGACGATCCTTTGTTGCATATTCCCCGATTTCAAATCGGCAAAAACGGCATTGAAACGCGTGCAGAACATGCTTTGCGCGGCAAGGCCGGGATCAAACGCATTGAAGTTAATGCCGTCGGGCGGGTGATGCGCGAGATCGACAATAAAGCCAGTGAGCCCGGCAAGAACCTGCAGCTGACTGTCGACACAGAATTGCAGAGCGCAGCTCTGGAACGCATCAGTGATGAAAGTGCTGCGGTTGTGTTAATGGATGTACAGAGCGGGGATATTCTGGCGCTGGCTTCAGCCCCTGCGTTTGACCCCAATAAGTTTGTGACAGGCATTTCTGTGAGCGATTGGAAAGATTTGAACGAAAACGAATATCGCCCACTTGCCAACAAAACCGTATCGGGCACTTATCCGCCCGGCTCCACTTTTAAAATGGTCGTGGCACTGGCAGCCCTTGAAGCAGGTGTCATTGATGCAAATGAACAGGTGCGCTGTACGGGTAGTGTAAAGCTGTTTGGCAGCAAGTTCCATTGCTGGCGCAGAGGTGGGCATGGGCAGGTTAGTCTGGTACGGTCGTTGCGTGAAAGTTGCGATGTATATTTCTACGAAATTGCCCAGCGTGTCGGCATAGAGAAAATATCGGAAATGGCACGCAAACTGGGTCTGGGCATACGCCATGATTTACCGCTTCCCGCCATTCGCAAAGGACTGACCCCGACAAAGGAATGGAAGCGTACGGTTAAAGGTGCCGACTGGGTTATTGGTGACACGTTGAATGCGGGTATCGGACAAGGGTTTACACTAGCTTCCCCTTTACAGCTGGCGATCATGGCCGCACGCATTGCAACGGGCACCGCAATTGATCCACGCCTGATCAACACGGTCGGTGAAGATTTGATGCCCGTAAAAGGCAACACACCGCTGGATATCAATCCGGAACACTTGGCTTTGGTACGCCGCGGTATGTTTGAAGTGGTAAACGGCGCGCGGGGCACGGCACGGGGTTCCAAAATCACCACCAAAGGCATGGAAATGGCCGGAAAAACCGGCACAAGCCAAGTGCGCCGCATCACCAAGAAAGAACGTGCAAGCGGTGTTATCCGCAACAAGGATTTACCATGGAATCGCCGTGACCACGCGCTATTTGTTGCCTTTGCCCCATATGACAATCCAAAATATGCGGTTGCGGTTATTGTCGAACATGGCGGCGGCGGATCAAAAGCAGCAGCCCCTATCGCCCGCGATGTTATGCTTGCCGCACTGGAAAAAGACGATACCGGCTATGGCAAACTACCATCACAGAAAAGGCGCACCGGTGATCCTGACGAACAGACCCCGCAAACGCCCCTAAAACCACGTGACCGCGCATGAGTTCTTACGACAGACAAATGGAAGATTTGCCAACCGGTTTTGGCAAGGTACTGGCCTATCACTGGGCTTTGACACTGTTGATTATTGCCGCAAGCTCTATCGGGTTTCTGATGTTGTTTTCCGTGGCGGATGGTGACATCAGCCGTTGGGCGCAACCGCAGATGATAAGGTTTGCACTTGGGCTAACCGTGATGACCATTATGGCATTTATTCCGATCCATACCTTTCGCAACCTGTCGTTTTTCGTCTATCTTTTCGCATTGGTCCTGCTTGTCGTGGTGGAATTTGCAGGCAACTCCAGCAAAGGATCACAGCGTTGGATTGATCTGGGCTTTATGCGATTGCAACCATCGGAACTGATGAAAATCGCTTTGGTCATGGTACTGGCATTTTACTACTCGTGGTTGGATCGCGACCGCGTTTCCAAACCGCTTTGGCTGCTGCCGCCACTGATATTAACGCTTATTCCAATGGCTTTGGTATTGCGCCAACCGGACCTTGGCACGGCTGTATTGCTATTTGCAGGTGCTGTTGTAGTGATGTTTTTGGCAGGTGTCAGCTGGTGGTATTTTGCAACCGGGGCCAGCGCCGTGGCTGGCCTGGTGTTTGCGGTTTTTTATTCCAAAGGCCAGTCTTGGCAACTGTTGAAAGATTACCAATATAAACGTATTGCCACGTTTTTGGACCCATCGAACGATCCTTTGGGGGCGGGGTATCATATCACCCAATCCAAGATAGCACTTGGTTCCGGCGGCTTGTCGGGGCGCGGGTTCATGCAAGGCACTCAAGGGCGCCTGAATTTTTTACCCGAAAAACACACAGACTTTATTTTCACCACACTGGCCGAAGAGTTCGGCTTTATCGGTGGCGCGACCCTGTTGCTGATCTATTTGCTGATTGTGGTGTTTTGCGTCGCCTCGGCGGTGTCCAACACCAATCGGTACGGGGCTTTGGTCACATTGGGGGTTTCGGCCACGTTCTTTTTCTATTTTGCCGTAAACATGTCGATGGTCATGGGCATGGCTCCTGTTGTCGGCGTGCCTTTGCCGCTAGTCAGCTATGGCGGTTCTGCCATGTTGGTCTTGCTGGCGGGTTTTGGTCTGGTACAATCCGCACATATCCACAGACCAAGGTGACAACATGACAAAAACCGTATTATTTTCTGCCCCCGCTGCAAGTTGGGAAAGTTACGCACCATTTTTAAAAAACCTGTTCGACAAGGTGGGACTGAACATAAACCTTGTTCAGGACACAAATAACCCATTGAATGTGGACTATATCATCTATGCCCCAAACGGCCCCGTGCAGGATTTTGCACCCTATAAAAACGTAAAACTTATTCAAAGCCTATGGGCGGGGGTTGAAACCGCATTACAAAACAAAACCCTGACCCAGCCGCTGGCCCGTATGGTTGACCCCGGCATGAGTGCTGGCATGGCGGACTACGTTTTGGGCCATGTGATGCGGCATCATTTGGGTATGGCTTTACATGGCTCTGTTCAGCCCGGTGAATGGCGCAATGACACGGCGGCACCCTTGGCATGCAATCGTACAGTCGGATTTCTGGGCATTGGTGCATTGGGGATGTATTGCGCCCATGCGGTAGCCAAACAGGGGTTCAATGTGCTGGGCTGGTCACGCAATCTGAAGTCGGATGATGTGGTGAAATGTTATGCAGGGGCGGATGGTTTTGCACAGGTCTTGGGGCAATCCGATATTCTTGTTTTGCTGATGCCTGACACACCCGAAACCCTTAACCTGATTAACGCAGATACCATAGCGCAGATGAAAGATGGTGCTGCCATTATCAACCCAGGTCGCGGACCGTTGATTGATGACGCGGCCCTGCTGGTTGCGCTAGACAGCGACAAACTTTCAGGGGCGACTTTAGATGTTTTCCGCATAGAACCCCTGCCAGCCGATGACCCCTACTGGACACACCCAAAGGTGTTGGTCACACCGCATATCGCGTCTGAAACCCGTCTGGAAACCTCGGCCGCCGTTGTGGTGGAAAATATCGGGCGCGGTGAGACCGGCAAACCGTTTTTGCATTTGGTAGACAGAAGCGCGGGTTACTAACGTAGCTTAGGCGGCTTGTTCGGGTTTGACCCCGGTGCTGCAATTGTCCGTGCTTTGGGTTCCAACAATTCCGGCAGATCAAAGCGCAGGGCGACTTTAGCAAGTTCTGCACAAATCGGGTCAGATGCGCGCAGGAACATAACATCCAATGTACCTGCCTCTATACCACTGAACGTCAGGGCTTCGGACACGGCGGTCGTGATTGCGCTTTGTGCTTGTTCAATCGCTTCGATAAAGGCAATGACGTGGGTTCGGGGCGCATCTTCATAGGACACTTCAGCCAGATAGGCGGCTTTTGCCACGCCTGCCATTGCGGCAAGTTTGGTATCCAGTGATGTCAACAAAACTTCCGGGACGGCACTGGGGGCGTATATCGCAACGGGTTTGGCCTGTGACGTCTCCGGTTTGACCGACAGTGTTTTCGCAAGCCAAGTCACGGCCGTGTCGGGTAATAGTATCGATGATGGTGCCACCGACAGGTTCACGCCCAGCCCGATGCCCTGTCCGTTTAGCATATTGGCAATCATCCGACCGCTTAGGCTGACAAACGGGGTCGGTGTTTTGGAAAACGCCACAAGCCGTTCTTCGCTATCGAATACAAGCGCGAATTGTTGATCTTCCACAGGGAAAATCATCGGTTTGGCGATATCGTCTGTGGGTTCATCTTCCAACAGCAAAAACAGCTCACTGTCGGCAAGACGTTCATAGAACCGCAAGCGCATGGCATCATCGTCGGGGTTGGCTTCCATTGCGGCGTGAGCTTGGTCAAGCGGGGTCATGTCAGTCTTTCAACAGGTTTGCGACACGGTTTTGCAGGGTAGGCAACAGGTCGGTTTCAAACCACGGGTTTTGTTTCAACCACCCACTATTGCGCCAGGAAGGATGTGGCAATGAAAATATGGCAGGCGCATGGCCGCGCCAGTTTTCGACCCGTGCGGTAACAGACAATTTCTTGGTCTTCGGCATGTGCCATTTCTGGGCGTAAGCACCGATTAACAGGGTCAGTTTGATCTGGGGCATATGGGCCATAGCCATTTCCTGCCATGTAGCGGCGCAAATCTTTGGCGGTGGTAAATCAGAACCTTTGGCGTCATAGCCCGGAAAACAAAATGCCATTGGCAAGACCGCGAACTTATCACGGTCATAAAAAGCCGTTTCATCCACGCCCAGCCAATCGCGCAACCTGTCGCCCGACGGATCAGTGAAAGGGCGGCCACTGATCTGTACACGCGCACCCGGTGCCTGCCCTACAATCAAGATGGGTGCCGTTGTTGATAACCATGCCACGGGGCGTGGCTGATGGGCGGTTTTCGTGGCCGCGAACCGCGCGGCACAAAGTGTGCAGGATGTGATGTTGGTTTGCAGTGTTTTTAATGCATCTGTCATCATGGAACTAAGTTTGGAAATTCAATCTGATCATTATGCTAATTGGTTTCCTGCGGCTTGTAAAATCATGCGCCTTATTCAGCGGCCGTTACATGGGGTACATATGAAACATCTTCCGTTTCCACCACATTATAACTTGCACGGTCTTTCCCAAGACGGGGGTGTAGTTTGCCTGCAATAGCCCAAGCCCCAAACAAGGCAAAGCCAGCCGTTGCGAATATACCGGAAACCGGTGCAACCAGTAAGACAAGCCATGCGGCACCCGGTGTCAGGATACCGGATATATCCCGGAAACTGGAATAAATCGCTGACATCTCTGTGCGTTCGGATGGTTTGACAGCCATCAGGAACGGTAGGCCTGCACATATATCCAGCAAGATAAGAAAAAACGACGCTGCAATCAGGCAGGCAACAGTCATCACCGGCAAGAACGCAACCAACGGTGCGGCACAAAATAACAGCCCGCTACCCAAAAAACCAAATCTAACCGCGTAACGCACGGATCGGTTTTGCATCCAACGCAACATAAACGGTGTCAGGAAAAGTGCGGCATTGCTGATTGAAAGCACAATGCCGCCCAGCTGATCCCCAAGGCCGTTTTCTATCGCAAAAATCGGAAGATAAACGACATAGACCCACCATCCACAAGACCGAATAACGGCGAACAACCATCCTGCGATCAGGCGCGGTTGTGCTATAAATCTAGGCAGAAATATCGCAGGGTTAAGTGGTTTTTGTGAGCTGCGCATAATAAGTTTACCGTTTCCAAGGCGCATGGAAAGAAAAACAATCAGCAATATGACGGCAGCACAGGCAGAAATGATAAAGGGCGCGGGGGGCCACCATTTCATCAATATCACACCAACCGCAGGGCCGAATGTCCATCCGGCAGCACTATAGAACATGCGTGACGTTTCACATTTACCAAGTTCAATTTTGCCAATGTAGTCCAATATATATGCGTTAAAGCAGACGAAGGTTGTCACCGTTGCGATTGTATTCAGGAACAACCCCAGAATGATGGCAAGCGGGCTACCGGTCATTGCCAAAGATGACCCCAGTATAAAAAACACCGTGCCGATGGAATACATCCAGCGCCTTGGTATGAATGTAATAAGCCACGGTACTACAAGGCCGAAAAGAAGTGATATGATGCCTACGAAAAAGTATACCTCAGAGACAATTTTAGCATCCTGCAAAGCCTGATACATCGCCAGCGGATATGCAGAAATCAGAATACCCCGTATGACAGCCTCAATCGCTGCAAGAACCGAAAATCCGCGAATACTGGGCGCAGGTGCATGGCGAAGCCACTCAGGTATACGACGTTGAAGCATGGGAAACTCTTTTAATAAATTAGTTCCACGCTAGCACCAAAATGATTTAAAACATTTCCGTTTACGACAAAATTTTTGACGCAAATGCGCAAATATAGTGACATAGTTCAATGCCCGAATATGGTCAAAATACCCCTGCATCTTTAAAGGTTTCCCATGCGAATTTCACATATTTACTGCTGAATTGATGACGGCCCGGGAACAGGCAGAAATCCAAAATATCGCCCTTGGCATTTTTACGATTGAGACAGGACAAATTATCGGTTGATTGTTTCCTAGCGCCACCAAACTTGCCATATTTTCGATACATATCCAGCGTTTCCATAACATCACCCTGATGCGTGTTGCGGATTTTTCGCCCCTTCAATGGAACGGTTCGATCGGTCGTCCCGTGAATATGGATCACATTGGCCACAGGACCTTCGCAGGTTTTGGGGATTTTCAGCCAGAACGTTCCAGCCATCGGCGCAAATGCCGCAAACTTATTGCTGCGCGCACAGGCCAAGCTCCAAACCATCATGCCGCCTGCAGAAAACCCTGTGGCCATCATGCGTTTGGTATCAATCGGGAACCGTGCAGAGGCATCTTTGATCACCGCATCAAAATATTCAAACTCTGCAGAACCGTCAGAGTTGTAATTCATCGGGGAATAAGGCAGGTCCCAACCGCCACCAACAGATTTCACCGCGATCAGGGCAAGACCTAAGTTTGAAACCGTACGCCGCAGCGTTTTGTTGCGCATAACCCCTGCCGCAGACCCCTGATAACCATGGGCAAACACAATTGCACCAATAGGAGTTTTGCCATCATGGCCTTTCGGCATGGCAATGCGGTAATGGCGATCACCGATCCGGCAGTGAGTGTTGGCACCGCATGCCAATGCGGCGGTTGTAGTTACGGCCAAGACAAGGATACTTATGAAGGTCTGTTTCAAATATTTCATATTGGTTCCGTTTCAGATTGCCTGTGCCAGTGATGCAATTATTCATCAAAACCCACAAATCACAAACTTGTGGGTCTTTGGTAAAGCAAATTACCGCCTGATGTTGCTATGCGTTGGTCCAATTATGTTTCCTATATCATATCGGGTACATAGATTGTTAGAATAACCGAAAACAGACCACCGTTCTATGTTCAGGAAAACAAATGGCAGATATTTCAATCTCTGAAAAGCTTGTTGCATTTTCGTTAAGCCCAGCACGAGATATTCCCGACACTGCGATGGAAATCGTATCGCTCTCACTTTTTGATTGGGCGGCGGTTGGTCTTGCCGGAATTGATGAACCTGTGTCCCGAAAACTGCGCCAATATGCCAAAGATGCGGGGGGAAAGTCTGAAGCGAGTTTGTTTGGGGATCATCAAAAAACCAGCCTCAGAATGGCCGCTTTGGTAAATGGAACAACCAGCCATGCGCTGGATTACGACGACACGCATTTTGCCTATATCGGGCACCCGAGCACAGTAATTTTCCCCACACTTTTGGCACTTTCAGAACGGGGTGATATACCAATGTCCACCTTTTTAGAGGCCGCTGCCATCGGGTTTGAAACCGCCTGCCGCATTGGTATTTGGTTGGGACGCGGGCATTATCAGATCGGGTATCATCAAACCGGCACGGCAGGGGCAATCGGGGCCACATTAGCCGCCGCGCGATTGATTGGTTTAAACACATCAGAAACCCGTCATGCTTTGGGTTTAATCTCATCACGGGCGTCAGGGTTGAAATCACAATTCGGGACAATGGGTAAACCAATGAATGCGGGGCTTGCCGCCGCAAATGCCGTTGAAACTGTGATGCTGGCAAAGAATGGGGTGACATCCAATCCAAATGCACTGACCGGGCAAAACGGATTTGCCGAAACCCATCACGGTGAACAGGATACGAACACGGCACTTACTGACCTTGGGTCGATATACATTCTGGAAAATGTAAGCCACAAATATCACGCCTGCTGTCACGGGCTTCACGCGGCTTTGGAAACTTTGCGCACGGTCGCACTAAAGCATTCCCTTCATGCAGCACAGATTAAGCATGTCAACATTCGCACCCATCCGCGCTGGATGACTGTGTGCAACATTGTAAAACCATCAACCGCTTTGGAAACCAAGTTCAGTTATGGCCACACGGCTGCGTTGCTGCTGGCCGGTTATGACACGGGCAAGTTGGAAACCTATACGGATGCGCTTGCACAAGATAAAAACATTCAGGCCATACGGGATCGGGTTAAAGTGACCGCTGATGCCGCCATAGACGAAATGGCATCCGCGGTCAGTATCACACTGACGGATGGCACAATATATCAAGGCACTTATGATCTGGCACAACCTGCAAGCCGCGAAGACATTGGAAGCAGATTGTCATTAAAGGCAACCGCCCTTCTAGGCGCCGATAAAGCCGCTGATCTTTGGCAAAACACGCGCCCTGAAAACGGGTCAATCATAAATCTGGGGCGTTTAATGCGGGGTCAATGAACAATCAGTTTCGGATACCCCCCTACCGCTGTAGGGTTTTCAGCCAAGTTAAAAGATCATCAATCGGTTGGCTGGTCAGGACAGGTTGCCCAGCATCTGTTTGAAGCATCACTTCCTGACCTTCAAAGAAATAACCGTAAACCGGCATCGGACTGCCATGGGAAACCAATCCTTCGCGCCCGTCAATGCGTTTGATGATATCCACCATGGGGAAGACACCATCATTTTCACTTGATAATTGGGTCAGGTCTTTAGGCTTTATCATCAAGGCAGGCACCATAGGCCCGTCACCTTGTGCCGTGATACCGTGGCACACCGCGCAGTGATCCATATACATTTCCTGACCACTTAGAATATCCCCTGCAAATACCGGAGATGTGCACAACGCAGTAAATATTGTGATGATACTGGCTTTAATCATAGGTCTTCCTTTCAATAATTCAGGACAGTTTAGGTTATAGTAGGATGATATTGATACTTACACTTTGATTTTGATCAATAAAGGCTGGATTTTGCCTATATTTCTATAATCATCGAAATAACTCTTGCTATATTTCGATATTTATAGAAACATAGAAGTATGAAAAGATTCGACGATACATCCCTATCCCTTGAACAGGCCGCCATGGCCTTTGCCGCTTTGGGGTCCGAGCAACGCTTAAGTGTTCTGCAATCCCTTGTGCGTGCCGGGCCTGACGGCCTATCGATGGGTGAATTGGGAACGCGCACGGGTGTGACAGGATCAACCCTGACGCACCATCTGAAATTTCTGACCGCGGCAGGGCTGGTTGTGCAGGCCAAACAGGGCCGCTCGATCATTTGTGCAGCGGTCGCTTACGATATGACCGAAGCCCTATCGAAATTCCTGCTGCAGAACTGTTGTGCAGATACGGATAACAAACATGAAGGACATGACGATGGCTGATATAACCTCACACACACACGATAAAAGCAAAGGGTGGAAGTTTGATAAGGTTTGGTTATCAATGGTGGCTATCGCAGTGCTTGTTGCGATATTTGCACCGAGTGACCTGATCCCTACCCTTCGGTTTACCGCTGAAAGTATTTTAACCACCGGTGTTTTTATCACTTTTGCGGTTTTAACTGTGGCCTACTTGCGTGCAACAGGGGCTGAAACCATTGTATCCGAAGCCTTTAAGGGCAATGAGATACGGATGATCGTTATGGCATCCATGGTGGGCGGCTTGCTGCCGTTTTGTTCGTGCGAGGTTATTCCGTTTGTCGCCGCATTGCTGGCTTTGGGCACGCCGCTGTCTGCCGTCATGGCGTTCTGGCTGGCCTCACCCATTATGGACCCGCCGATGTTTTTGATCACGTCCGGCACATTGGGATTTGAATTTGCGATTGCTAAAACCATCGCCGCTGTCGGGTTTGGTTTGTTGGGCGGGTTTACCGTGAAAATGTTCAGCAACACGGTCGTATTTACCGACCCGCTAAAGGTTGTGAGCGGCTCAAGCTGCAACAGTTGCGGCAACGATCCATTGTCGGGCAAACCGATGTGGAAATTCTGGGGGGAAACCGCACGTGTCAAAACATTCCGCGAAGTCGTGGTTGAAAACGGCTTGTTCCTGCTGAAATGGCTAAGTCTGGCCTATATGCTGGAAAGTCTGATGATCCGTTTTGTCCCTGCGGACTGGATTGCGGGATTTCTGGGCGGTGACGGCATCGGCACGATTGTTCTGGGCGCATTGGTCGGCGCACCTGCGTACCTGAACGGTTACGCCGCTGCCCCCTTGGTACAAGGGCTGATTGAACAAGGCATGTCGCAAGGTGCCGCGATGAGCTTTATGATGGCAGGTGGTGTCAGCTGTATCCCTGCGGCCATCGCAGTCTGGGCCTTGGTGAAACCACGGGTGTTTATCGCCTACATTGCTATCGGGATTGTGGGATCGGTGATCGCAGGGCTGGCTTGGGCGGCTTATGTGTAGGGTGGGCGAACACCCACTTTACACTTGTTAATTTTACTTGAGGAATTGCATATGAATTTTATGGAAAAATTTCTAAGATATTACGATTCCAAACCATTTTTATTTTTCGTTTATACAGCTATAATCACATCACTCGGCCTATATGTCAGCGCGTATTTAATCTATTTAGCTTTGCCAATAAACAATATGTTTCTTACTATAATAGCCATCAGTTTTTCTATTCCGTTTATACTATTATTTATCATAGTATCTACTTTGATGCTAGAAACTTGGATGGGATTGTTTGGGCTGAGTATTTTTGGATCTGAAAAAGGTATAGCAAGGCGTTTTTTTGGAGAAATCGCTAAAATAATAGATAAATGAGTTTAATAATATTTTGGCTAATAAATTTAAAGCAAGCGTAAGGTGGGCTGAAGCCTACCCTACCTAAACCAAAAAGTTCACCAACAATGTCGCGCCCAACAGCACCGCTATTGCCAGTACCATTGCCCCCGTGGGCCAGTTGCGGGCCATGCGGCCCTCTGGCCCGTGGGAATTGTACAGGCGTTTTATGGTGCGGCTTGTGGTATTGACCAGCAGGCCGACAATCCAATTGTAAATCGAACTTATCACCCATGACAGCCAGTAGATCACGGCGGGGCCGGCTTTGCGGTATGTCCAGTCGGTATCGATATTGACCGCGCGGATTTCAGGCGGGTGGATGCCTTTGCGATAAAGAAATGCGAAGGCCAACAACGCAAACAGCAGCAGTTGCAGTTGCCCCACAACATGGCCCATTGTGTAGGGGTGCGCATCGTGCAGTTCATAGGGCAGAATGGCATAAAGCGGGGCGGGATACACGCCGATTGCGATACACAAAAATGCAGTGATCCCCATTGCCCATAACATATGGGTCGGGGCCTCTTTCGGGCGCAGACCGCTATCGTGGGCGAAGAAAGCAAAGAACGGGATTTTGATGCCGGAGTGTGACAAAACACCTGCGGAAGCAAAGACAAGGCACAGCCAGATGATTGTGCGATGTTCTTCGGCCACGGCCGTAAGCGTCAGTGATTTGGTAACGAAGCCCGAAAACAACGGAAAGGCTGAAATGGATGCGGCACCCACCAGACAGAAAATCGCGGTTTTGGGCATGGTGCGATATAGCCCGCCAAGTTCAGAAGCTTTTGATGTGCCTGTGCGATATAAAACGGCACCGACAGACATGAACAACAGCGCTTTATACAGGATGTGGGCAAACGCGTGCGATGCCGTGCCGTTCAGGGCCAGCTCAGTACCGACACCAATGCCGACAACCATAAACCCAAGCTGGTTGTTCAAAGAATAGGCCAGCACGCGGCGCAAATCGTTTTCAATCTCGGCAAAGAAAATCGGGAATAGTGTCATGACCGTGCCGATGTAAATTAAAATCTCGGTGCCGGCAAAGCCGCGCGCAAGGGCATAAACCGCCAGCTTGGTGGTAAAGGCGGATAGGATCACGGTGCCTGTAACCGTGGCGGCAGGATAGCTGTCTTGCAACCAGTTGTGCAGTAGCGGGAACGCGCATTTGATGCCGAAAGCAATGAAAATAAGCCATGTTCCAGGGCTGCCAAGGGTCATGCGGTCAAACGCGATTGTGCCTGTTTCACGGTAAAACAGGGCAACACCCGCGATCAGGATCACACCCGATGCGACCTGCATGATTAGGTAGCGCATGCCCGTGTGATAGGCGCCTTCCGTGCCACGCGCCCAGATCAGAAAGACAGATGCGATGGCCGTGCCTTCCCAATAGAAAAACAGGGTTATCATATCACCCGATAGGGTCGCACCAATAGCGGAACCTGCGTATAGAAGTGCCGCGATCTGTTGAACCGTATCGCGCACATGCCATGCGTATAGATTACCAAGGAAAGCCGCGAGGCAGAACACCAGTGTGAAGATGCGGCTTAACCCGTCGATACGCATCAATTCCAGCTCAAATCCGAAAAAGCCTATTTGTGCAAAACTCCCGAAGCCTGCGTTCCAGACTTGCATGGCGGCAATGATCGGGATGATCAGCAACAACAGGCCACGCAGATTACCTTTGGGCAAAGTCAACAGAATTGCGGCAGCGACAAAGAAGATAAAGGCGGTTGGGATCACGTCAAACATCCGTGTTCCCCCGTATGTCCAGTTGGTCTTTTGGATATTCTTCGGTGTCTATGGCTTTATCACCGTAATAATCCTCGGGCCGTTTGATGAAAAACCGCAGGGCTTTGGCAACCAATATCAGGCCTGTGAACATCACGAAACCATAGAAGGCGTAGAAGCCGCGCACATATTCAACTTGGAAATGTCCGTATTTATCGTAGGTGAAATCCAGCAGGAATACGATGACGCAAGCAATGCCCAAAGCCCAAACGATTTTTTTGTCTGATCCCTTTTTGTCAACCCAAGTCAGCATACGCCCCAAAGCGGGGTATGTGGCGGGATCGTCTTTTGGTTTTTGAGCCATGATGTGAACCCTCCTAATTGCTGACAATGGGTAGAAGGAAGTTTTGGATACTTCCCGCGTAGAAAAATAAAACGATACAGCCTACAGCAGTGATCGCGGGCGGAAGCCAGACCAATAGCGGGGCTTCGGCGAATGTCTTGGGTAGTTTACTGTCTGTAGCGGGGCGAAAGAAACCGCGCCCGACAACGGGTAAAAGATAGGCGATGTTCAGAAGCGAACTGACCATCAGCACGCCAATGATGATCAAATGGCCCGCGTCGGCAGCCCCCAACATCAACAGGAATTTCGGCCATGAACCGCCCAAGGGGGGCAATCCGATGATCGACAGGGCACCGATCAGGAACGCACCAAATGTTATCGGCATAATCCGGCCCAGACCCTGCATCTGGCTAATCTCGGTTTTGTGGTAAGCAACGTAAATCGAACCCGCGCACATGAACAGGGTAATTTTACCCATTGCGTGCATGGCTATGTGCATGCCACCACCCAGCGCACCCATAGAAGTGGCTAACGCCATGCCAAGCGTGATGTAGGACAGTTGCGATACTGTGGAATAAGCTAATCGTGCTTTCAGGTTATCCTTGGTCATGGCAACTACAGAGGCGGCAATGATGCTATAAGCGGCCAGCCACATCAGCCATTCTGATGCACCCGTAGAGGCTAGAAAATCGATACCAAAGATATAAATACCAACCTTGAGCATGGTGAATACACCCGCTTTCACAACAGCCACCGCGTGCAGCAAGGCAGAAACGGGTGTGGGGGCAACCATTGCGGCGGGCAGCCAGCGATGGAACGGCATCAATGCCGCCTTACCGATACCGAAAGCATACAGGCCCAAAAGGACAGGCAGTAATGTGGGGGTAATTTTGCCTTCTAGAATACCGCCCTTCGTAAAGTCCAATGTCCCTGCAATGGTGAAAGTCCAGATCACCCCTGTCAGTAATAACGCGATTGAGGTGCCGATCAGGATGCCCAAGTAAGTACGTGCACCTTTAACCGCTTCAGGCGTGCCTTTGTGGGCAACCAGCGGATAGGTCGATAGCGTCAAGATTTCGTAGAACACAAACAGCGTGAACATGTTCGACGCGAATGCAATGCCCATGACGGCAGCGATGGCGATAGAAAAACAGGCAAAAAACCGTGCGTGGTGTTGCTCGTTATTCCCGCGCATGTAACCGACGCCGTAAATGTGGGTGATGATCCACAGGCCCGAACCGATCAGGGCGAACATCAGACCAAGGGGTTCGACGTGGAAAGCGATGCTTAGGCCGGAAACGACCTCGAACAGTCGTAATTCAGCTGTAGTACCGTTGCCAACGTTGCATAAGATCACCAGAACATAGGCAAAGGTTAGAACGGCACATAGGAATGTAATGCCGTCGCGCAGGTTTTCGCGGTCGGCAAATACCATATTTCCGGCCATCGCAACGGTCGGGATCAGCATTGTCAGATATAGGGCTGTTGATGTATCCATGTCCCTGCCCCCTAATGCGCCATACCGGCAGAACCCGCCAGCAGACCTTCGGCGGCAACGCGTGCAGAACCGAGTGTTAATTCAGTGTCAAAGCCGAACCAGATACAGGCAAAAGCCAGGATCAGCATCGGGATCAGCATGGGCAGTGGTGGATCTGTCGCCGTGCAATCCTCAGCCGGTGCGGTAAGGTAAAGCACCTCGAACATACGCCAGACATAGATAACCGCCAGAAGCGATGACAACATGATGGCGATAGCGATAATCCACCAACCATTTTCAAATGCAGCTTGTACCAACACCCATTTCGATATGAAACCGGCGGTGCCCGGCACACCGATCAGGCTGAGGCCCGCGGCAACCATTGCAGCCCCTGTAAACGGCATTTTGCGCCCAAGGCCATTCAGGTTGTCAAAGAATGCACTGCCTGAATAAAGCACCATCGCACCGACGCCCATGAATAATGCGGCTTTGGTCATACCGTGGTTCACCAGATGTACGATTGATGCCGACAGGCCTGTGGCGTTCAGCATGGCAATGCCCAGCAACATGTATCCGATTTGCGCAATAGACGAAAACGCCAACATACGTTTGAGGTTGGTTTGAAAGACCGCCACAAAGGATGCCGCGAACATGGCCAACAAAGAAAACGGAATGAAGATCAGATAAAGTGTCCAGTCTTCGAAATGAAACCCGGGGCTAAAGACCGAAAACATAAAGCGCAACAACACATAAATTGCAGCTTTGGTCGCAGTGGCACCCAGAAATGTCGTGACCGCAGAGGGCGCATAAGTGTAAGCGTTTGGCAGCCAGTGGTGCAGCGGATACATCGCCGCTTTCAAGCCCATCCCCACCACGATAAAGGTGAACGCAGCTTGCACCGTGCGATTGGCCCCTTGGTTGGCAATACGGTCTGCAAGGTCGGCTATATTCAGGGTGCCAGTGGTCATATAAAGCAGACCCAGACCGATCACAAAGAAAGTGGCGCCGATTGTTCCCATAATTAGATAATCGTAAGCCGCAGTTAGGGCGCGGGTATCCTTGCCTGCCCCCATTGCGACAAGGACATATGTGGATAGCGATGAGATTTCCAAAAACACAAAGACATTGAAAGCATCACCTGTTGCCACCATGCCTAAAAGCCCAGTCAGGCACAGTAAGAATAACGCATAAAATAGTGTATGTAAGCGTTTCGGAATTTCCGATTTCACGCTTGTGTAAGCATAAGGCAGAACGATCGTAGCTATACCGGATATCAACATCAGAACAAAGGCACTGAGCGCATCGATACGATATTCTATGCCCAAAGGCGGGGCCCAACCGCCGATGTGATAAGAAATAAAGCTGCCGTCCTTGACTTGTGCCAACATCAGGCAGGCGATGACAAACGCCGCGGCACTGGCAATCATGGCAATGATCCATGCCAGCTTGCGGTTGCCGATAAAGATAATCAAAGGGGCCGAAATCAGCGGGATGACAACCTGCAAAATCGGCAGGTGATCCATAAACGTTTTTGCAACGTAATGCGGGTCTGCAGCTGACATTATGCGCGTCCGCCCATTGCAGGCCCGTGGGTTTTATTATCCGCAGCACTTAGTTTTCGTTCTATTTCCAAAATGTCTTCTTCTTCGATTGTATCGTAAACTTCGCGGATGCGAATGATCAGCGCCAAAGCCAGTGAAGTGGTTGCAATACCCACAACAATCGCGGTCAAGATCAGCACGTGCGGTAGTGGGTTCGAGTAGATAATCGACGGATCAACCTGCATATGGCCTTGGTTATCCACAGGGTAAATCGGGGCAGTACCACCGGTGACTTTACCGATTGAAATATAAAGCATGAAAACCGCAGTCTGAAAGATATTCAGGCCGACGATTTTTTTCACCAGATTGCCGCGCGCCACAACAATATAAAGGCCTGTCATCATCAAAACGATAAACAGCCAGTAGTTCAGATGGCCGATAATGAAATCCAAATATATCATTACCAATCCTCATCTTTCATCGGTGGCGGGCGGTTCGCGAAAGCATAATAAATTGCAACCATAACACCTGTCACGGTAACGCCCACACCAAGTTCTACCGCCAAAATACCCCAATGTTGGCCGTGGCTGGGGTGCTGCGGATTGAATGCACCGTAATCAAGGTAATTGTAGCCCAACAACATGCTTGCAACGCCTGTGCCTGCATAAATCAACACACCCAACGCAACCAATTTATGTACCAACCAAGAGGGAAAGACCTGTTCAGCTTTATTCAAGCCGAAAACAATACCGTAAAGGATAAAGGCGACAGCCATGATAACACCTGCCTGAAAGCCGCCACCCGGTGAAAAATCACCGTGAAATTGTACATAAAAAGCGAATAGGATGATGGCGCCGACCAGCATTTTTGTGACCACGCGCAAGATAAGGTGGTGATGCATTACACGTCCTCTTCTTCATCTTCGCGACGTCTACGGGTCAGCCCGCTGAGCAATGCCAAAACCCCGATACCGGCAGTAAAGACAACGGCGGTTTCACCCAACGTATCGTAGCCACGGTAGCTGGCCAAAATGGATGTGACCACGTTTGGGACATCAATATCTTTTATGCTACCGATCATATACTCAGGGGCCACGTGCAAACTGGCAGGCGCATTCGGGTCACCAAAGCCGGGCATATCCAAAGTGCCATAGACCAAAACGGCCCCTGTAACGACCACAACGATAAAAGGCACCATACCTGATCGGGTGGATTTCTTTTGGGTTCTTGCAGTCAAAGCAATCGTACCCAACATCAGAACAGTTGAAATGCCGGCCCCCACGGCGGCCTCGGTAAATGCCACATCGACCGCATCAAGTGTTACAAACAACAGGGCCGACAACAGACTGAACACACCCGACAGCATGACCACCGCAAACAGCTGATTGATCCGCACAACGGCCAACGCCGTTAAAACAAGCATCGCAAAAAGAACAATATTGATAAGGGTTTCAATCATTTCAGGATGTACCCTTTTGTTTTTTACGCGCATCTTCGTCACTGTCAGGTCTGGCGCCAGATGTATGGGCCGCGTTGGCCACCGCGTGGGTAGATGTGGGGCCGGTAATGAATATAAATGTGCCGATAATCAGCAGCTTCACGGTTAACAACGAGATACCGCCCTGTAGACACATGCCTGAAATCAACAGGATCATACCCGCACTTTCACTAATTGATGCCGCATGAAGACGCGACCAGAAATTAGGAAACCGCAGGGTTCCAATAGCCCCGATCAGGGTAAATGCGCTACCTGATAAAATGAAAAGCCAACTTAATATCTCGATAACCAAAGCCCAACCCATTATTTACGCCCCGCATTATCTGGCATTTGCGACACATCGCCCAAGGCGCGGTAACGAAAGAATTTCAGAATCGCGATGGTTCCGACGAAATTGATCAATGCATAAAGCAGCGCAATATCCAGAAAATCCGGGCGCCCGTTCAAAAAGCCTAGCACCGCAATGAAAAGCACGGTCAGCGTGCCAAAGCTGTTCACAGCCAGGACACGGTCATAAAGTGTCGGGCCTGCGTAAAGGCGCACCAATACCAATGCCATTGAGATAAACAATGCGATTGCCGCTGCTAAAAACATTATGCCACCACACTTTCAATTGCGCTAACTTCTGCATCCATTTCGGCAAGAGCATCCTTGGTATCGCTTGCATAGGAAACCGCATGCACCCAAAAGGTTCCGTCTTCGACCTCGACCGAGATTGTGCCGGGGGTAAGTGTAATCGAATTCGCAAATACGGCTTGCCCAAGATCGGTTTTTTGTGTGTAGGGCACCTTAAACAAGTGGCGGTTCATTTGCATATTGGGCGATAATATAATCTTGGTCACCATCCAGTTAGACTTGGCGATTTCAATCATAAGCCAAGCCCAATAGCGGATGGTCGCTATCGGTTTAAGATAGATTTGCATCCTTTGGGCATCAGCGGCATTATCCATGCGGCGCATCGTAATGACGGCAATGATAGATGATGCAATCCCAAGCCCTATAATAAGCGGGCTATAGATACCGGACATCAACAACCAAAGCGCGAAAAGTGTCAGTGCTGTTAATAACGTTCGAAGCATCATCCCCCCAGTTTCATATCGAAGTCATTACGTAACATGACTGCCCCAGATATATAACAACATTAAGATTACATTTTAACCCCCAAAAACCTTAAAGATCGCTGTTTTTAGTTTAAGGTTGAACTATCGTGTGAATTGCGGTGATTTGCACTTTTCTGCCATAATTACCCCTGATATTTTACACAATTCGGCATATATGGTGCATTATAAGCATTTCCATCGGTATGAAAGACAAATTTATTGCAATTTTCCCCTTATCCAGATCATATAGTGCCAATAATAATCTCTTCATATTCGAAGGGTATAAAAGGCCACATTGAAAGTGGACGAGGGCAAAACGGGTTGAGGCATCTTTTCGGTGATTGAATTCAGAAATGTGAGTAAGTCCTTTTGGACAGGACAGCAACGCAAGGTCATTTTGGATCAGGCATCTTTTCGTGTGGAAATTGGAAAAAGCATTGGCATTCTTGCCCCGAATGGTACCGGCAAGACCACACTGATCAATATGATGTGTGGTCTGGAAAAACCCGATGAAGGTGAGATTGTCCGGTCTTCCAAAATTTCATTTCCTTTGGGGTTTATGGGCGGATTGAACAACAAGCATACAGCGGTTGAAAACAGCCGCTATATTGCGCGCCTCTACGGATTAGAACCTGATTATGTGGAATCTTTTTGCCGTTATCTGTGCAATCTTGAAGAATACTTTGAAATGCCTATTGCCACCTACTCTTCTGGTATGAAAGCACGGTTCATGCTGTCTTTATTGCTTGCATTAGAATTTGATATTTACCTTATCGATGAAGGTATGCCACAATCAACGGATGCAAGTTTTAATAGAAAAGCAGGATCCGTTCTGCGCGACAGACTTAAAAATTCAACAGTCATTATCGTCTCACATCAGGCCGATATTTTAGAAGCATTTTGTGATTCAGCTGCAGTACTACAGAACGGAAAACTTCTGTTATTCGATACTTTGGAAGAGGCAAAACAGGTTTATAATTATGCCCAATAATGAAAGAAAACAACACGCGGTGCATCAGGATGAGGCTGCTTTCCAAACTCAACGCAAGGTGCCAAACATTCCTACGCAACCTATCGATACGCAGACTGAACTTCCTTCTGATTTAAATACCGCGCAGGAAACGTCGCCACGCGACGAAATTGAACTTATCAAAAAAGAGAACCTGACAGGGCGCCAACTGCGCATAGCACGACGTATCGCCCAAAAACACGGACTTCAGACAACATCGGATTTGGACGCCGTCAGACTGTTGCGCGGCAAAGGGATCGATCCGTTTCAAGCATCCAACAACATGCTTAAAACAGCTGCCCAAAATCCTTTATCGGGCACACCTTCCAATTTGCCTGCCACTGTCCGAAGTTCCGAAGTGGCGAAAGCCGAGCCAATTGACCACGCACAAAGGCAGCTTGATGTTCATCAAATCCAAAAAGGTTTGGTAAAACGCAGGCGCAGGCGTATTGCCGCTTTGATCACGAAGTTGATATGCTTTATCGTAATCCCCACATTTCTGGCGGGATATTATTTTTACCGGGTTGCAACCCCGATGTATGCTTCTTTCACAGAATTCGTGATCCAAAAATCAGATGCCCCGTCCGCAGCAGGCGCGAGCAGTCTTTTAAAGGGTTCATTACTTGCAACTGCACAAGATTCCATATCGGTACAGGGTTATTTATCATCGCGTGATGCAATGGCCAGACTGGATCAAGAACTGGACTTCAAGCAAGCCTTTCAAGATGATAAGGTAGATATTTTGCAACGTTTGGACCCAGATGTCACAAACGAAGCAACCTACAGAGCATATAAAAAACGTGTGCAAATCGGGTTCGATCCGACTGAGGGCATTATCAAGATGGAGGTGGTGGCACCTTCGCCGGAACTGGCTTATAATTTTTCAAAAGCACTTATCAGCTATGCAGAGCAAAATGTTGATCATTTAACGCAACGCTTGCGCAAAGATCAAATGCAAGGCGCAAGTACCGCTTACGAAAAAGCGGAAAACAATTTTGCTAACGCTCAGGATAAGATCGTTCAGTTGCAAGAACAATTAGGGGTTTTAAGCCCTGAAGGCGAAATTGCAGCGCAAATGAGTTTAATCCAGCAAATTGAAACGGATATACAATTAAGACAGCTTGAGCTGATCGAGTTAATCGACAATCCCAGACCAAACCAGACCAAAGTATCGGTCTTGGAAAGATCAATTAAAAACCGCAAAGATCTGGTCAAAAGATTGCGCCTTGAAATGACGACGGGTGCACAGGGTGAATCATCCTTGGCCAAAATCACGGCCGAATTGCAAGCCGCGCAAGCACAACTGGTTTTGCGTCAAGAACTTCTTGGGGTTTCCTTATTGCAGCTTGAAACGGCACGTGTAGAGGCAAACCGGCAGACCCGCTATCTATCTTTGTCCGTTCCCCCGGTTACACCCGATGAGGCCAGTTATCCAAAGGCGTTTGAAAACACGGCTTTGGCCGCTTTGGTCTTTGCCGGCCTGTTTCTGATGGCTTCATTGACAGCATCCATTTTACGCGAACAGGTAACGGGTTAACGACAGCTATAAAATGACTAAAGCACCCGTACAAAACGGACACTTTATATCTGATTTTAATCTTTCAGCGCTATATTCGTTCGCAAAAACAACTGCCCAAACACAATAAACCAAACGGTTTAGTCGTGATCAAACAAGGAATAACCAATGCAGACACCATTCAATAAAAGCACCCCGAATACATGGTCTTTTCTGCGCGACGCAATGATAACACCCACCGGATTTCGGGAATATGATGCGCGTTGGAAATACCCTGACGACATAAACCTGCCCGGCATCACAGCCCTTGGTTTAGGGCTTGGAACGCAAATGTATGAAAACGGAATTGAGCCTGTGATCGCTGTCGGCAACGATTACCGCGATTATTCCCTGACTATCAAGAACGCCCTGATGCTGGGGCTGATGCAGGCGGGCATTCACGTTAAAGATATCGGCCCTGCCCTGTCGCCCATGGCATATTTCAGCCAATTCTTTCTGGACGCCCCTGCGGTGGCTATGGTTACGGCATCGCATAATCCAAATGGCTGGACAGGTGTAAAGATGGGGTTTGAGCGCCCCCTGACCCACGGCCCCGTTGAAATGGGTCGTCTGCGCGATATTGTTCTGGGTGGTGAGGGCATTGCACGTGAAGGTGGCAAATACGAATTTGTTGGCGGTGTGAAAGAAGCTTATATCGACGATCTATGCAGTGATTTCAAAATGAGCCGTAAACTGCGTGTGGTCTGTGCCACGGGCAATGGTACGGCTTCGGCCTTTGCGCCGGAAGTTCTGGAACGCATCGGCGTCGAGGTAATCCCGTCGCACAACACACTGGATTACACGTTTCCCCATTACAACCCGAACCCTGAAGCAATGGAAATGCTGCATGATATGGCCGCATCCGTAAAAGAAAGCGGGGCAGACCTTGCCCTTGGCTTTGACGGCGATGGTGATCGCTGCGGCGTGGTTGACAATGATGGCGAAGAGATTTTTGCCGATAAGGTCGGCGTGATCATGGCTCGTGATCTGTCAAAGATATATCCGAATTCAACCTTTGTGGCAGATGTAAAATCGACAGGCCTTTTTGCCAGCGATCCTGAGTTGCAGAAATATGGCGCAAAGGCCGATTACTGGAAAACTGGTCACAGCCACATGAAACGCCGCGTCAAAGAACTCGGGGCATTGGCGGGGTTTGAAAAATCCGGTCACTATTTTTTAGCCGAACCCATTGGGCGCGGCTATGATTGCGGTATGCGCGTGGCAGTCGAGATGTGTAAGCTTCTGGATCGTAATCCAGATATGTCGATGGCCGATTTGCGCCGCGCCCTGCCCGTTACCTACGCCACCCCCACCATGTCACCGTTCTGCCCAGATCTGGAAAAATACGATGTACTGGAACGCTTGGTGGAACGGTTGGTTACTTTGCACAAATCAGGTGGTACCATTGCAGGGCGCACGATAGCGCAAGTGGTTACGGTTAACGGCGCGCGCGTCATTCTGGACAATGGTGCATGGGGACTGGTGCGGGCCTCATCCAACACGCCCAATCTGGTTGTGGTGTGCGAAAGCCCAGAGTCCGATGCCGAAATGCGGGCGATTTTTGCGGATATCGACGCGGTTGTACGCACGGAACCGTCTGTCGGGGAATATGATCAGACGATTTAGTGTGGGTCTTGTGAGGCTATGTCATGTAAGGTTGGGTGGTCTAAAAGAGCGTATTTGATCAAAAATTGTTGGATGCGGGATAGAGATAGAGATAGAGCCCAAAGCGGACGATTGATCCTATAGTTAAAGAGCCAAAATCAACTTTGGGTAGTAAAACTGAAAGCGTCAAATAAAGCATTACATTACTTAGTCCACAATGCGTTCGACAAACCAAAATCAACTGACAAACGCGAATTAAGTTCTATTACCCCCACCTTTTCAATCAATGTTTTTTGATCAGATAGTAAAGATGTTCCAAGACCTGCCGACTTCGCGTCAGTTTCCAACCACCCAACCCAATCCAGAAGGGTTGGGAAGATATCAATCATACTTCCCGACTTGGATATTTCTATAGGCCCGTCATCAGAAAGTAAAAGCACAGTATTTCGACGTTCATTATTGTTGAGAATTTCATATGCATTATTCTTATGTGCAAGATGATCACTGACAACAATAATCTTTGTGTTTGTGCCTTTAGTGACATCTGTAATCTGGTTTACAAATTTCTCTGCCAGTCTTGATGTGCAATCAATAGCATCAGAAATATCATCTGTAATAACGGCATCACCTTCTTTGAGGCAGGGTTTGCCGCGTGCGGCCTTTGGTCCATGAGTATCCATTGTAGCGACACTGAGAATGAATGGTTTGGCAGTTTTAACCAAACCGGAAATTTCCGCCAATGCAGCTTCAAAGACAACATCGTCTCTAAAGCCCCAATCCCACTCCCAATCCTTTTCCACAATGCCTTTCCCATGTATTTTTGCCATCGTGGATCTGTCGATAAATTCGCTGCCACCATGAGCGTTGAAAAAATTGTAAAAGCCATACAAAGATTGCTGTTCCCCGACAATCTCTGTGCCGGAAATATATATATTCCGATAACCTAGATCCTTTGTTAGATCAGTTAAACAAGTTACACTTGGAACAATAGGTGATTTATTATCAATATGGCCGAATAGATTGCCTGCATCCACTACCAACGGAACACCGCATTGCGTTGCGACAATACCTGCCAAACTCCATCCAGTTGCTGTAATTTGATGAACTTGGGTGAATTCAATGGCCTGTTCGGAAAGGTTTTTGATAGGCTTGTAAGCTTCTGGAAATACACCTTGATTACCATACGTACGTTCCAACCCTTCCAAGTATACAATTATTATATTTGGGCGATTGGTTGAAGTGATATGTTTTACAGTTTTTAGATAAGAGCTCAGGCTCTTCATTTCAGCAAACCCGCGTTTAGCAATAACATCATGAAAAATAGGATTAAGCGCAAGAATAACCGTTCCTGTAATTACATAAAAGAAAGGAATTCTCCGCAGGTATCTATCCATCCTGTATACGCACGCAATTATGGTAAACCAAAATACGAAGGCAGTCACAATATACGGTATAAACATTCCCCAAGGAGTGCCAGTAGTTCCAAATGCTAAGTGGAATATAAAAGAGGCACGATCAAGATGCCCAAAAATCAAGACAATCACAGTGAATGGCAAAAACAAAATGATAGGTATCGTTAAACACAGTAAATCGCTAAGTTTTCGAACAAATTTAACATTGTTTGATGGTGGAGTTCTTATGAACAATAGTGTCAGTAAAAATACAATAAATACGCCAGAAGCATACCTTATATCACTGGTATTCCCGTCAATAAAAGCTCTTAATATTAGAAAAAGAGAGGTTAAACCCGGAAAAATCATTGCAAATATGCGAATGAAAAATTCGGAATTTCTTATCATTTTGTACAATATTTTATTTTGGTTTAGATCGCAAATGGTTCATTAAAGTGAGTTTCAGTCAAGCTTTTAATTTTAGTGCATCGACAGAAAGATATGCATGTATGAGCGCCTGATTTCATGGTGGTTCTGTTTCAATTGTTTAACTAATGTCTACATTGTACTGCGACTTCAAATTATTGACACCCCACACCTAAACCACTTGCCCCGCAGCCCAGCCCGATGACCAGGCCCATTGGAAATTATAGCCGCCCAGCCAGCCGGTGACGTCGACGACCTCGCCGATAAAATACAGGCCCTGTACGGATTTCGTTTCCATCGTCTTGGCGTTCAATTCATCCGTATCAACCCCGCCCAAAGTAACCTCAGCGGTGCGATACCCTTCCGTCCCCACGGGTTTGATCTGCCACTTGTGGATGGCCCGATCCAGAACTTGCAAATCCTTATCGGTTTGATCCGCTAGATTTCCCTGCAAGCCCGCATTCGACACGATGAAACCGGCCAGTATTTTCGGCAAATGTTCGGCTAAAGCCGTATGTATCGCAATACGCCCGTATTCTGCGCGCTTTTCTTGCAAAGCTTTTATAATCGGCTGACCGAAAGCCAGATCGATAGACAGGGGATCACCCGCTTTCCAATAAGACGATATTTGCAATATGGATGGGCCGGACAAACCGCGATGGGTAAATAACAGGCCTTCGTCAAAGCTGATTTTATCATGGGTGACGGACGCGAAAACAGAAGTACCTGACATGGCGGCAATCGGCGCCAGATCCTGTTCGGCAAATGTCAGGGGCACCAATCCGGGGCAGGTTTCCACAATGCCCAAATCAAAGTGCTTGGCGATTTCATACCCCAACCCTGTCGCCCCCATTTTTGGGATCGACTTGCCCCCGCAAGCCACAACAAAAGAGTCGCAGGATACAGTTCCTCCCGTTAGTTTAACTTCGAATAGGTCATTTTTTTGGATGTCCAGAAATTCCGTTTCCAAAGCAATATCGACACCTGCATCCATCATATGCTCATGCAGCATTTCAATAATCTGTATCGATTTTCCATCGCAAAAAAGCTGACCCAGCGTTTTTTCGTGATACGCGATACCTGCATCCGCCACCATCTGGATAAAATCCCATTGAGTGTAGCGCGCCAGGGCAGACAGGGCGAAATGCGGGTTTTGCGACAGAAATTTTTCGCGATTGATATTCAGGTTGGTGAAATTACACCGCCCGCCACCCGATATGCGAATCTTTTCGCCTACAGATTTCGCGTGATCAACCAAAAGTACGGACCGCCCACGATGGCCCGCTTCAATCGCGCACATCATACCTGCAGCACCGGCACCAATAATCAATACATCATAGTGTTTCATAGCCTTCGCTTAGTCTGAAAGCGGTTTTAGTACAAGCAATGCATTGGTGTGATTTTTAACTTGCGAACCCAGACTTCTCGGCGTAAATAACCCCGAGTTTGGGACGTGGCCTAATGGTAGGGCATCGCTTTTTGGTAGCGCAGATTGTAGGTTCGAGTCCTACCGTCCCAGCCAGTAAATCTTTGTTATTAATACATAAAATAACAAATTGGCTATTATCCCCAAGTATCAAACCCTTACGTTAGACAACTCGCACAGGAGACTCGTCTCTCCCCAAAAATACCACTTTGTAATATTGAAAGTCTCTGTTGGCTGAAACCATCATCCGTTTTCCATATTTGCAGCGTATTCGCCAACTTGATTACAGAATAGTAAACGCAGTAATCAAAGAGGATTTATTGCAGATCAAAGCATATTTATGGTTTTCTATGTTTTCCTCACTTTTAAACCGTAAAATTCAATATGGATGAAGAGATTGCGGGTTCGTGACCTACTTGCCCAGCCAGCATTCATAACATTTTGATATTACTACATATTTACCACAATACGTCCGTGTTTTCGGGATGTTACGAGATACGGTTTCACCCCAGACTGGAAACACACCGCCATTCAGCCGGAATCGACGAAAAGTCTGGAAGGCGCATTTGCACGCTTGGAGTTTACAGGTCATTTGATGGTGTAATTATTGAGGGCCGTTCTTTAAGTAAGCTGACCGTTCACAGTGGGCGGAACAAGTCTCTTTGATCCTGCCATGTAGCCGGAAACGCATGGCGTAATAACCACTCGGTTGTCAGACCCAACGGTTGGTTGCCTTCATTTACATCCCGGATGATGTCGGGTGCCAGAAAGGCCAGTTCAATCAGTTTCTGGATCCGGCTTTTGGAAACACCTTCGCCATCGGCAATGTCGGCAAAGCTCTGACCCGCCCGTATCTTTGCAAAATAGAGATGCGCCCGCGCGATATTTTTTAACAAAACCTCATCACGGTGTGCAATCGTATTGGCCAGTATGAGTTTGGTTTCAACACCGCGTTTACGATGGCGGAACTCTGAACTGACAAACATAATATCGCTGTTGATACGTTCAGGGACCACACCCAAGAACCCTGCAACGGCACTCTCACAAAGTGCAATCGTTATCCTGCCCGGTGTGATCTCGACACGCTCTATCAGCGTAAATACTTCAGGTGACGTTACATTGGTATCTGGATCCAGTTTTGAAAGGTATTCACCAAATTTAACAAGTTCCACGGTTGACGCATCCGGTACGATGCTTGTCATAATTTCAGGCGTGTTGAGATGCCCGGGAACAAGGTTTGCGACCACAGCTTCAAGCTCCGGCGCAGGCAATCGCCAGCCCGCAGGATCTTTCTTCCCCGGCTTCTGGATCAGACGGCGGGAGACATAGTAACGAAGCCTGTGGCCCTTTTTTGTTTTGGAATGGCTGGGTGTCAGACGGTCACCGGATTCATCAAACACTTTGCCGATGAGCAAGGACGCCTGCTTTTTACCATTCCCACAGTTTTGCCCTTTCCCCCTGCGCGGAATAGTTGCCCTTGCGGTCAAGCGTTCCTGCATCAGATCCCAGACGTCAGGTTCAATGATTGCCTCATGTAGCCCGGGATACACTGCTGTCTTGTGGCGGATACGGCCTGCATAGATCGGGTTGGTCAGGATGTGATAGACGTGGCCAAAACTAAATTGCGTGCCACCCTTGGTCTTGCCGGAAGACAACGTTCGTACCGCTGTTCTCAGGCCCAGTTTATCGACCTTGTCTTTGGTCGCCCGAAGATTGCCGCAACGGTCATAAAGGTCATAGATGGTCCGGATAGTCTGTGCGTCCGGTTCCTTAATCTTCAATGTTCTGCCATCGGGCTCATAGCCCAACGGGGCATTACCCCCCATCCACATGCCTTTCTTTTTTGAAGCCGCGATCTTGTCGCGAATACGCTCGGCTGTAACCTCGCGTTCAAACTGGGCAAATGACAGGAGCATATTCAGCGTCAGGCGCCCCATGCTGGTAGCCGTGTTGAACGATTGCGTGACCGACACAAATGTGGCGCCCACATCATCAAGAATATCAACGATCTTGGCAAAATCCGCGAGAGACCGGGTCAGACGGTCTATCTTATAGATAATAACCTGATCGACCTTGCCAGAACGAATATCAGTCAACAGGCGTTGCAAACCGGGCCTCTCCAGTGTTCCACCCGACAGGCCACCATCATCGTATAGTTCAGGCACCAGAACCCACCCCTCGATCTTCTGACTGGTTATATAGGCAGCACAGGCTTCTCTCTGGGCATCAAGCGAATTGAACTCCTGTTCCAAACCGTCCTCTGATGACTTGCGGGTATATATGGCGCAGCGGATCTTCTTCATGGGCTGACCCCCCTTCGGCCAGTCAGCCCAAAGAAACGGGGTCCTGACCAGCTGGTGCCTGTAATATGAAGCGCGATAGCAGACAGTGATTTATAATGCTGGCCCGCATGAAGATAACCGTCCTCTTTGACTTCCACCTGATAACGCTTGCCATTCCATTCCCGGACCAGCTGTGTTCCCGGGCTAATAATTATTGCAGACGATACCCCAGATGCCGCCCGACCATCAGCGGCAGCTTTCAATGCCCTCTTCAGAGAAGGGGAAAGTGCACCAAAGCAACGGCACTGTTCATCCCAGATCAGTGCCTTACGCATGAACATCATCGACATATGATGCGGTGGTGCTTTTCCGAATGCATCAATCCAGGCGACACGGAGGCCGGAACGATCCAGATCGTTCAACGCAGACATCCGCGCCTGAATGTTATTATCACCTGCCATCAGGCACCCTGCTCTGCAGGAAGGCTTGTAATTCGGTAGCGTCTGAGTTTGCTGTTCCCCGGCTTTGCAGACGTAATCACATAGCCTGATTTGCGCAACCCGCTAAGCGCTGCACGGGTTGTATGCGGCAACCATCCCAACCTCTTGCTGAGACTGCCAATATCGGCTCCGCTATCTTTATTCAGAAGGTTGATCAGCCTAGCCTTCTTGGTTAGTCTGGGGCGGCGCGGCATCCGTGCTTTTTTACCTTTCTTGTCTGGTGCTATGGCCTCTCCTGGTATTTTTTTGATTGATTTATTCGTCATGTTTTTTCCTTCTGTATCAGGCAAAGCTACTCCAGCTCTGCTACTGATCAAAGCCCGGGGGTTCGGGCGAAGGATGCAACACATTTCCAAGTGTGTCGGTAGTGACAGTACCGCTCTGTTAGTCGCTAAAGTCCAGTGGAATATAGCTTTAAAATAGCGGTTTCCGGCAGATTGTTGAGGAAACGGGTGTTGTCAGACAAACTTGACGGTTTCGCGGCTGATCCCTATTTTTGGTAAATGACAATACGTTCTCCCTTCAAATATTTCAACCCAAAACCGAACCGTTTCATGGCAAATATCGATAACCCGGTCATGTAAAATATCCTCAACTTGGCGAAAGCTTAGTGGATAGCGCACATAATACATCACTGCCAAACGGATGATTTCGGGGCTGGTTTTAAAATACTTAAAGATGTTCTTGGCTGTCATTTTGCAAGATTGCCCCAACCGACTGATTCAAGCAAGTTCCTCTGACAAGACCAATTGCTCTATAGTTCGGGTCCGATTTCCAGAGTGCTTCCGTTAGAGAATCGCGAGAACCTGAAGCGGTTGAGATCAAATCCCGCGTCACTTCCGGTTATCAGTTTTGCCAGAATCTCGCCGTAGCCGGGGCCGATGCCGAAGCCGTGTGCACTCATGCCCGTCGCGATGATCAGCCCATCATAATCAGGCACGTGGTCAACGATGGGAACAACGTCCGGCATGGCGTCGATCATGCCAGCCCAGGCGGTTGTGATCGTTGGTTCGCCAAAGCCCGGAAAACGGGCTTTAAAGCGATCAGCCATTTTCGCGACCTGTCGGCAGCTGGGTTTCGGTTCAAGGACACGTATACGCTCAAACGGGGTCATGTCATCTTCCGACCAGCGACGTGGCGTCGTCCATCCGTCGGGAAAGCCGCCCGGTTGTGACGGCCAGAATTCGAGATTTCGCCAGGCTGATTTCAGTAAGGGCAGATATACCCAGGCATGCCGGAATGAATCCGGGCCGATGAACATGCTGTGCCGATCCGCAAGCGCCAGTGTGTAGCCGCCATCTTCCCGCCGTCGCATGCCCAGTTTTTCATCACACGCAGCACCGTTGAAAAGCTGTGGCATCGGTGCCGTCCGGGCAACGGTGCCACGTAGCGTCAGCTGGGGAAACCTGATGTCATGGCGGCGTGCAAAGAGGGATGACCAAGCGCCCGCGGCGAGGATAACCTGCTCACTCCTGACCCGCCCGGATTCTGTGACGACGCCGGTGATGCGTCCCGCCTCGATATCGAGGGCACGTACCGCGCAGTTCTCGCGGATGATCGCGCCGGCGTGCTGCGCCAGTCTGGTCACCGCCGGCACGGCATTCCAGGGTTCGGCTCGCGCGTCTGATGGTGTGATCAGTCCGCTTTTCCAGCGTCGTGTTGCCTGGCGGGCAAAATGATCATTCACCTCTGCTGCCGTCATAAGGTGGCTCTTCAGACCGTACTCGGCGGCAGTCTTCACCCAATCGGCGTTATCATGCTCTGCTGCTGCGGTACTGGCCATGAAACAGGTGCCCCCGGTGCGCAGGCCGCAAGCACCACCGGTTTCGGCGTTGACTTCATGCCACAATTCCAAGGCACGCATCATTATCGGCAATTCCGCCCGGTCGCGACCTTGCTGGCGGATCCAACCCCAGTTTCGCGAAGACTGCTCGCCTGCAATTCTGCCTTTTTCACACAGCAGCACCCGCTTACCTGCACGCGCCAGATAGAGAGCTGCAAATACACCGATCACGCCACCGCCGATGATGGTAACATCGACAGCCTCGGGCAACGGGTCTTGAAACTCGATTGGTGTCTGGATTGTGATGCGTTCATCCATTGCCGCTCAGCCCTTATTACCGTCCATGTCCTGCCAGCGCACGCCCGGAGGCGGGGAATAGGAAAATCCACCCATCTTCCGCAGAACTGCGTCCTTACCGCCATGGGTCTGGATGAGAGCTGCCTGATCTGCCTTTGCCTGCGCATCTACAGCCACCGGATCGACCCGTGCTTTAAGCTCTGTCATCATATCGGTAAGAAGATCGGCATATGCCGGGTCTTCCGCCAGATTAACCGCTTCTTCCGGATCAGTTGCAAGGTCAAACAGCTGCAGCGGCATGCCGATGAAGTGGATAAGCTTATGATGCCCCCGCCGCAGCACATATCCTCCCGCGGATGTGCCTGTCCCATGGTATTCCGCAAAAACCGGCCCGCGATCTGCTTTGCTGCCTGAAAGAATAGACCAGAGGCTTCTTGCCAACAGGTCATTTTCACCAGCTTCCGGAGAGATGCGACAGGCCTCAAGCAAGGTTGGATACAGGTCCGTATGCGATACCGGGGCCTGGATACTTTGGCCCTGAGGGATGCCCGGGCCTGCCATTATCAACGGAACTCTGAGGGATTCCTCATACATATTGAACAGACCGAAAATATAATGATCCCCCAGAGAAAACCCATGGTCCGAGGTGTAGACAATTATGGTATTCTGCGCCTGTCCCGAAGCCTCCAATGCATCGAGCACCCGACCAATTAGCGCGTCGAGATAGGTGACTGTCGCATAATAGGCCGCGCGTAATTCTTGAACCTGTTCAAGGGAGAGATCGTCCTCATGAGGCACAATCTGTCGCAGATGCGTGACGGACGGGTGGTCAGGGCGCTCGGTCTTGGTAAACTGGATCGGCGGAGGGATATCCTTTGGGTCGTAAAGGTCAAAAAACTCACGTGGTGTGACAAAGGGTGCATGTGCCGAAATAAAGTGAACCGACAGTGACCATGGGTCAGTATCCGGTGCAGAGGCCAGCCAGTTTTCAGCCTCAGTGGCAATCCGTTCATCATACTGTCTATAGGGGTTGTCATCGCCCGCGCCATAGCGAGAAGTCCATATATCCCACAACCCCTTGTAGCTGGGTTCCGTGCCCTCATGGCGCAATGCGCTAACCAGATCACCGATGCCCTCAGCAATCTGCATGGTTTCAGCGGAGCTGGAAAACCCGACATCGTCGCCATCGGAGCGGAAGTGCATCTTGCCAATGCCGGTTGTCAGAAACCCATTGTCGCGTAGGCGTCGCATCCAGCTCGGCACGCCGCCGTCATAGGCCATCGAACTGTCCCAGAACCCATTCTCATGCGGAAACCGTCCGGTAGCCAAAGCTGCGCGGGCCGGAACGCATAGCGGGCTGGCGCAATACGCATTTTCGAAAGTTGTTCCCTTCCCGATAAGCCGGTCTAAATTCGGGGTCAGTATGACTGGGTGCCCAGCGGCAGCCAAAAGGTCTGGCGCATGGCTTTCGCCCAAAATAAAAAGGACATTCGGTTGTTGCGTCATTTTGATTTCCTTAATGGTTGCTTCCAGATATTTTTGATAATTTCCATGTACTGATCCAAATCTTACGGCGATAAGGATCAAATGTCTGCTGCCAAAATGGACCGATGTTGCATTTATATTTTAATTAGTGACCTTTAGAGACCGCCCTCGCTTGTAGCGATGTCAGTTTTACGCACGTCCTGCCTGTTTTGATCCGGCACAGCATTTGGCGTTGTTGCAACCGATCAGGCCCTTGTCGCACTTAATACATCACCGCTAAGCGGATGACCTCAGGCACGTCTTTAAATATTTAAAGGTGGGTTTGCTCTGTCATAACCAAAATTTAGACAAGTCAAAATTTTCCATTAAGTTCCTCTGGCAATATCCACATAAAAATGATTGCAGCACACATATTAACACAAACGTAAGCTCTTCCTCGCCTTCATTAGCATTTCCTGCGCTGGCGGCCGAAATGTCAAGCAGGTGCTTTTAACAATTCCCAGTTGCAAAGAAATATCTGTCATGGCTTCCAAGTATTTAATAGCCACGCTCGTTGTGTCCAAAACTGGCACGCCCGTACCTGGAATCTCAGTATACCCGGCAGCGCGTAGTAGAGGCCCATAGTAGGCACACCCCACAAGGATGATTTCGGCACCATCCTGGATGCACTTGATGGCGACCTCTTCAAAATGTGGGATAAAATCCTTAGCTGGGTCGTCGATCGCCCCAAGTAAAAGTGCTGCATCCGATGGCGGTTCGATTGTCCGAACCGGTCGCGTGATCGCCCTGGATTGCAATCCATAGCGTATCAGGTCGTTTTCAATTGCAACGGTTGTTTTGCTGGAAACAGTGACCACAGCAAACCGGTTCGCCATACAAAGAGAAGCCAGCATTGATTGTTCGCTAACCGATGCGACCGGTATGCCCAACACTTCGCGCGCCTCCCACAGCGGATCATTCCAGCAGCCTAGAAAAACACCATCAAACCCGTCACGTTCCGCCTCCAGTGCCGCCTCGACCATGTGCACCGAGTTAAGATGTTCTGCATAAAGTGAACGGGTGAAGTTCCCGCTCTTTTTAAGAAAACGGAATTCGATTTGCACATCTGGTCGTAGAACCGGGCGTATCGTGTTTTCCAAGTGCGACCAGAGTGGCGCTAAGTGCGGGATTTTTGTTGTCGGGTGTATCCAGCAGAGTTTCATTTTAGGCACCTGTTTTTGGTTTTTCGGGGGTAACTTACATGCCTTTGTAGCGTACGCCGCCAATCACATGTTCGGTGGCCATGACTTCCAGTTGCGCAACACATAAGTGCGGGGGCTGGTTCAACGCCCAGACGATACCTTCTGCGGCTTCGGCAGGGCTCATGGTTGTTACTGGATCATAGAGACGACGCTTGGCTTTTGCATGATCGCCGTCGAACATTTCCGCGTGCATCCCTGACCGAACTCGGCCTGGGCGGTATTCTGTAACCCGCAGATTATGCGGATATGCCTCCATACGTAGATTGCAGGCCATTGAATGTACTGCAGCTTTTGTTGCCGAATAAATCGGTTGTCCGAGACTTGGATAGAGCGCGACCGACCCCAAAAAAAGGATATGCCCGTCGTCTCGCAAAATCATTCCGGGCACGACCGCTTGCAAGCAGTTTTGGATACCCAGTATATTGACGTCCACTAGACGTTGGGCAGTATCGGCTGGTTGATCAAATAAAGTTCCCGTCTGGCCAAGTGCACCTGCTGCTACAACCAGAATATCACATTTGCGTGGTTCTAAGGCTTGCATCACGGCCGCGCGATCCGTCACATCCAGATAAATGCATTCAGCGCCCGTTTTAGAAGTCAGTGACTTACGTTTGTCTTTGCTGTCAATTGATATCGACAAAACATTACAGCCTGCACCGGTTAGCAGGTGCACCACCTCGGACCCAATACCGCCAGTTCCGCCGGTGACGATGACTTGTTTGTACTCTAGGTAATTTTTCATGCCATCTACCCGTTCTTCCTACATTTCGGTAGTATCGTTAGCTCTATATTCAGTTACGTTAACCCAAGCGCGTCACGGGCCTGAAAGACCGGAAAAGCTAGTCCGCCCAACAACTGTTTCGTACCTTGCATGAAAATACGTTCTACCGGGCAGACCCGCACCGGCATCTCATCCGCGGTTTTCTTCTCAGCCAGAAACAGCGCCATTTCGCGGCCCAGGGTTTGGGTGAGTGCAACACCACGGGTCGAAAACCCGACGACCGAATAGACGTTGTGGTCCAGTTGCTGAATTGCCGGCAGAAAGGCATCGGTTAGCGCACAATAGCCTTCCCAATAATGCTCGATCTCAATACCTTTTAACTGCGGGAAGATTTCAGCAATGCGGGCCTGGGCGTGGTGCTTGCCGTATGCCGGTTGGTTACCCGCGTTAAATACCGCACCGCCTGAGACAACGCGGTTTTCCACGTCAAGGCGGATAAAGCCGCCTGATTTTCTAAGATCGGTAAACGGGATGCGGCTGGGCATGGTCACGCCGCGTTCATTGTCCAAAAGCGGGCGCGTCATGACATGATAAAGGCGCAACGGGATCACCGATTGTTGCAGGCCGGGATATAGCGCGGGCGTGTAACCATTCGTTGTAATGGCCACTTTTTGGGCCTTGTACTCGCCTGCCTCTGATGTGACTATCTGCGCAGCCCCATCCCGCCGAATACTGGTAACGGCAGCACCTTCACGGATATGCACACCTTGATCCGAAACAACCCGGGCAAGTCCTAACGCCAAGGCATAGGGGTTCACCGTACCACCGGTGCTGCGGTACCAGCCGCCCACATAACCCGACGCGCCGGTTCGCTCATGTAGGGCGGCGGCATTCAACCATTCCACGTCAACCCCACGGTTACGCCAGGAGTTGTATGCTTTTTTCACTCTTTTCAGCGATTTAGTTGAATGCGCCGGTTGAATCCAACCCGGCTGCTCCGGGTCGCATTTAATATCATGTTCCCGGATCAGGTCAAAAACATACGACGGCCCACCCGCTATTAGTGCGGCCAGCCGTTCAGCGCGCGCTTTGCCAAACGGCTTGATAAGATCGTCCGCCGTTAGCCCGCCTGGAAAATGCGGGACAACAAAGCCGCCGCTTCGCCCCGAAGCACCGCAACCAACTGTACCTGCCTCTAACAGGGCAACGGACAAACCTTGTTTTGCGGCCTGAAGGGCAACTGATAACCCGCAATAACCGGCACCTATGACGATAAGATCATATTCGGCCTTCGGACTTGCGCCCTTATCAATGTAGACGGGTTCTTTGTTGGTTTCTATCCAGCGAACACCGCCCATTGTTGGTTCAATTCTGTGTACCATATTTATTCGTTCCCATTTTCTGAGCTATGTGTGACATGTATCGTTATATGATATAACACAAATTCACTGACAATACCCCGACGTCTAGTAAGTCCTGCCGATCAGTGCCGCTTATATAAGTCCTCGTGTTGAATGGCACTAAGAAGCGCATCCGCCGCAAGATTGATGTCCATGTTAAGCGCACTGGCCAACCGCTCACCATCTCTTTTCTGAAGTGCGCGCACGATTTGAAGGTGGTTACTGATGCCGTCGCTTACCTCACCGTATTTCGGGTAAATGACATTCAGGTAAGAGCCGCTCATCATCCAGCAGCCTTCAATCATGCGGACAAGTTGCTGCATGCCACTGGCCTGATAGATCCCGAAATGGAACTGCCAGTTAAGCGAGAACAGCTTGGAATATTCCCCTTTCGCATCCGCCTTGACAATCTCATTATTCAACGCAGCGATACGCGTGATCTCGGCGTCTGAAATTTTATCAACCGCCTCTCGTGATGCCAAGCCTTCCAATGCCACGCGGATCTTGGTTAGTTCAATCACACGCTCTTCGGTTACCTCAGGCACATAGACCGATCCGTCAGGACGCAGTTCCAATACACGTTCGGAAGCAAGATTGTACAATGCTTCTCTTGTCGGTGTCAGGCTGACATTCAATGCACTGGCAACACCGCGTATCGTCAGCTTTTCGCCCGGGCTGAACCTTCCGGCCATGACCGCTTCCTTCAATTGGGACCTAACCATTTGGGCCAAGGTTTCACTGCGCCCAATCGGGGTGAGGCCTTCCAGTGCTGTTGCCATTCTCATTGCCTTTCTGATGCTCCTTTTCCTAGAATAGATCGGTTTTCCAACAAGCACAAACGCCCTTACGTTTAATGCGATAAAATCTGGTTCAGGAAATTTTGCGTCCGCTCGTTTTTTGGCGCACCAAAGAATTCTTCAGGTGCTGCCTGTTCAACAATTTCACCTTGATCCATGAATATAACACGATCCGCAACCTGTCGGGCGAACCCCATTTCATGGGTCACGCACAACATTGTCATACCATCCTTAGCCAGTGACACCATGACCTCCAGAACTTCACTGATCATTTCAGGGTCAAGAGCCGAAGTTGGCTCGTCAAACAACAAAACCTCAGGTTTCATACATAATGCACGCGCGATGGCGACCCGCTGTTGTTGGCCACCTGACAATTCGCCCGGAAATTTTTCGGCCTGCTCCGGTATTCTGACACGCTCAAGGTATGTCATCGCCATATTTTCAGCTTCATCTTGTGGCATTTTTCGCGCCAACATCGGCGACAAGGTACAGTTCTCCAATACTGTCAGATGCGGGAATAAATTGAAGTGTTGGAAAACCATACCGACCTCACGCCTGATCTGGTCAATATTCCCGACATTATCGTCAAGTTCGGTTCCAAGCACATTTATTGATCCTTGCTGGTGCTCTTCCAATTTGTTAATGCAGCGGATCAGCGTTGATTTGCCTGATCCGGAGGGGCCGCAGATAACGATCCGTTCCCCTTTTTGCACTGTCAGGTTGATGTTTTTAAGTGCGTGAAAAGAACCGTAGTACTTGTTCATGCCTGAGATGGTAACTGCAGCGTTGCTCATATTGGTAACTCCAAAGTTGGGATTAATGTTGCCCAACCCGCAGGTGACGCTCAAGATAAGCACCATAACGGGACAGGCTGAATACAAAGACGAAATAAATCATGGCGACGAAGCAGTAGACCTCGACCCAGGCGTGGGACCATTCGCCAGATCCGAAGGCGGCGTTGCCCGAGGCCAAGACTTCGAAGAAACCAATGATGACGATCAGTGATGTTTCCTTGAAGGTAATGACGAACTGATTGATTGTCGGTGGCAGGGCATTGCGAAACGCTTGTGGCAGAATAATGCGATTGATCCGCTGCCAATAGGTTAGGCCAAGGGCTTTTGCAGCCTCTTCCTGTCCCGATGGTAGTGCCTGGATGCCACTGCGGATGATTTCGGCCTGATAGGCTGCGAAAAACAGTGCAAAACCAATAATGACCCGCCAAATTTTATCGCCAACAAGGAAGCCAGGCAACACGAATGGCAGTATCAAGGCCGCAGTGAACAGGATCGACACCAGAGGCAACGAACGCACGGCGTCAATAATCGCACCGGTTGTCTTGGCGATGACCGGTAGTTCTGAGCGGCGCAACAATGCCAATGCGATCGCTGTCGGCATGCCGATCAAGACACCAGCGGCATAGACGAACACGGTTAGCGTCAGGCCACCCCAATCGGCCGGGCCGACATAAGACAGGCCGAAAACACCACCTGCCATCAGCGTATAGAAGATTGCAAAACCGACAACCCAAAGGGGCCCAAGCCGCATTGGCTTCCAGAAAAACGGGACACATGACATGATCGCAACCATCACAATGACAATACAGGCAAACGTAGAGCGCCATTGTTCTTCAAAGGGGAACAAGCCGAAAATAATCAAACGCCAGCGCACGTCAATCACGGCCCAACAGGCCCCTTCAATGCCGTGGCAGACTTTGGATGTGCCATCTGGTGACGCCCAAACCGCGTTCAGGATCGCCCAGTTGAAAACGTTCCACACAGCCCAAGCCAAAAACAGGCCAACGATAATTGTGATAACCGAATTCATGGCGGAAGAGAAAAATCGTTTACGCAGCCTTTGGGCTATATTGCTGTGTGGCGGAATGAATACTGCTATCTGATCGGTCATGGCTTTATCCTTACGTGCGTAGCTGCGTGCCCTTCAGAGCGATCGCTTTATTCACACGATTGAGCACGAAGGAAATGGTGTTGTTCATAACAAGGAAGCCCAGCATCAGAATGCCGATCAGTTCCAGCGTTTGGCCGGCCTGATTAATCGAGACCGAAATAACCATAAAGAAGTCAGTGAAGCCCACGACGATACCAAGCGTTGTCGCTTTGAACAGCCATACATACTGGTTGATAAGTGTTGGAAGAACCGCGCGGAAAGCCAGCGGAAGATGTACGCGCGAAAATACGTACCACGGCGACAAGCCCAGTGAACGGGCCGCCTCGACCTGGCCTTTGCCCACAGACAAAAAGCCGGCACGCATGATCTCGGCCAGAAAGGCGCCGCCATAAATACCCATGGCGATACCAAGCGCGCCAAGTTCGGGTGAAATGCGGATACCTTCGCGGATATTGAATCCCTTGAGTACAGGCACTGACACAAGTGGGGTTTCAGGAATGCGGCCAATGACCAGCGCTATGCAACCGATAAGAAACGCAATACCGAAGATACTCATGCGTATGCGGGATTTTGTGGTTTTTGGAATTTTATTGAAACGGCGCGCAATTGAGAACCAGATCATAATAATCAGCCCAATGGCAAGCGCCAGGAAGAACAACGATGCAGCACCACCAGTCACGTTGAGACCCGGGAAGTAAAGACCGCGGGCAGAAAAATAGATAGAATCCAAAATGTTGACAGCTTGTTTTGGATGCGGCAGGTGGGTCAGTACCGCGTACCAGAAAAACGCCTGCAATATCAGCGGGATGTTGCGGAAAGTTTCGATATATAATGTGCCAATGGCGTTCAGGATACCGTTATTCGAGATACGGAACAAAGCTATGATAAGACCAATGATGTTAGCCAGCGCAATTCCCAAAATACCAAGAAACATGGTGTTAAGAAGTCCGACTACGATCATCTTGCCAAATGTATCGTAAGGCCCAAATTCGATCAAAGAGAACCCGACATCAAAACCTGTGGCGCGCTCCAGAAAAGCAAAACCCATTGTGATGCCTTGGCTTTCCAGATTGTGCTTACCGATGACAATTGCCGCAATCAGCAGAAAAAGAAAGAAACCAAGATATCCGGCCTGTAATGCCGTGTTACGGAATTTCCGGCTCTGTAGAAGGGCTGTCATGGTCTGGCTCCGTATTGATCATTTGTAAGAAAAAATCCTGCTGACCGGTCAAACCGGCCAGCAAGAAGTTTGGGAGGTAAAATCAATCCAAAACCAGCGAGTGAAGAATACCGCCGTCCCGGATCAAACCGTTCACGCCACGTTCAAGCTTGTATGCTGAACCCTGACCCATATTGCGTTCCCAGATCTCGTTGTAGTTTCCGAGCTGCTTGATGACATTGTAAGCCCAGTCATCCGATAGCCCGATACGTGTACCAACACCCGGGGTTACACCCAGCATGGTCCCGACAGCAGGGGTTGGTGGATTGGCCTTCATTTCGTCAACATTTTCACTGGTCACACCAGCTTCGTCAGCCAGTAGGAGAATTGACATCAACCAGTTGGAAACATCGACCCATTGATCGTCACCCTGACGCATAACAAAACCAAGTGGTTCAGCCGATAGAACATCGGGCAGGATCTTGATACTTTCCGGATCATCAACCGCGGTTGCACGCATAACGGCAAGCTGTAGGTCCCAGTCCATATAGGCGTCGCAACGGCCTGACAGGAACGCGGCCTTCGACGCCTCTGTGGTTTCGAACGGAACCACTTCCATTGTGTAGTCATTGGCCTGCGCATGCTCCACAGCATAACGTTCGTAAGTGGTACCAGCCTGCACGCACATAGTGCCGCCATCAAGATCGGCAACTTTTACGGAACCGTTATCAGCATGTGTTGCATAGTTGATACCCGCCATCATGTAGGGCCGGGAAAACTGCAATGAAGTGTCAGTATCGCGAGACATAGTCCAACCCGAGGACTTGATGACAATGTCCAATTCGCCCGATTGCAAACTTGGCCAGCGTTGTGCCCAACTTGTCGGTTGAATTGTCAGGTGACCTTCAAAGGCACCGAATATTGCTGTTGCCAGCGCTCTGCACAAATCGATGTCAAATCCTATCCAGCTACCCTTGTCGTCCACTTCGGCCATGCCGGGGAATGACCCATTATGGCCAGTACATGACAAAGACCCGCGATCCTGAATTGTCTTCAGTGTAGCACCGAATTCGGCATGTGCGGCCGGCGCCAGCATAAGTGCAGCAGTAGCCCCGATGGCCAGAGGTTTCATAAATTTCATTTAGCTCTCTCCCTATGAGTTGCATCGTTAGATGCGTAAAATTGTTCACGATCCATTCGTGATATATGTTATAACACTCTTTAAAATTCTTTCTGTCCAGTAATTTTTTGCATTTGGTTGCATAAGCCTTACAGATTGACGCTAATACACTGTAATTTAACAATACTTTATACCAATAGTAACCGTATTCGAAGTTTTGGGTGATTTTTACAAATAAAAATATCTCTTGCAGTTCCGTATTTATCGTTACATGTTATAACAGATAAATTTTAGGACTCACAAAGATGAAAAACGCGCCATCTATCGAAGAACAAAAAGAAATTCACTATAAAATGGTGCTGACTCGTCGGTTAGAAGAGACGCTTGGTGATCTCGTTAAAGCAGGAAAAACGCGTGGCCCGCTGCACCGTTGTGACGGCCAAGAAGCCGTTGGAGTCGCCGCTTGTGCCGCCCTAACCATAAAGGATTACGCCTGCACAACCCACCGCGGTCACCATGTTTATATTGGCAAGGGGATGGATCCGCGACGAATCATTGCCGAAATCATGGGGCGCGAAACCGGCTATTGTAAGGGCCGTGGTGGACACATGCTGCTGGGTGATGTTTCAACCGGCATGCTAGGTGGCAATGCAATAGTTGGTGCTGGTATCCCTGCCGCAACCGGCATGGCCATGTCAATCCAGCTTTTGAAACAGGATCGTGTAGCAATGGCGGTTTTTGGTGACGGTGCCGCACAAACGGGCATCTGCCACGAATCAATGAATATCGCAGGCCTATGGAAATTGCCTGTGATATTTCTTCTGGAAAACAATCAATACGGCCTGACTGTCCGCCAAGAGGTTCAGTCACCGATCCCCGATCTTTACACGCGTGCAGCTGGCTACGGTATGCCGGGTGAGGTCGTGGATGGCAATGATGCGGTTGCTGTCTACCGTGTCGTGGCCAAAGCCGCAGAGCGAGCGCGACGTGGCGAGGGCCCGACACTGATTGAGGCCAAAACCTATCGCATGGCGGGATTCTCAACCTCGGATATGGGTGGGTATCAGACCGAAGAAGAGATGAAGCCGTGGCTAAAGCGTGATCCGATCAAGCTTTCTGCAGCGGTTCTGGCCAAGCTTATTGGTAAAGATGAGATAACTGAAATAGACAAGGCCGCCACCGAAGAAATGAAACAGGCATTTGAGGTGGCACTTGCCGATCCACTGCCAAAATTCGAAATCCATGCGCCCAGCAGTGCCTATTCGGAGGCAACACAATGACAATGATGCGGTATGCCGAGGCGCTGAACGCAGCACTTCGCGAAGAAATGCAGCGTGATCCTGCGGTTTTCATGTTCGGTGAGGATATCGGTCGTTACGGTGGTGTGTTCAAAGTCTCGAAGGGTTTGATGGATGAATTCGGCGAAGAACGCATACGCGACACGCCTATTTCCGAACAATCCATGACCGCTATGGCCGTGTCGGCGGCAATGACAGGCACTAGGCCGATCCTTGAAATCATGTTCGCTGACTTTATGCCATTGACGCTTGACGCACTGGTTAATCAGGCATCGGTTTTCAGCTATCTCTGGGAAGATCAGGTGGAAATTCCGTTTGTGTTGCGTACGCAGGGCGGTGGCGGTGCCGGAACCGGTGCCCAGCACGCCAAAACGCTGGACGCACTTGTTGCCCATGTTCCGGGTATAAAAGTCGTGGCACCTGTAACCCCGGCCGATGCCAAGGGCCTGTTGAAATCCGCGATCCGGGATTCGCAGCCGGTCGTTATACTAGAACACAAGCTTCTTTATAACATGCGCGGAGAAGTGCCCGATGGCGTCGATGAACTGGTGCCGATCGGCAAAGCGAAAATTGTGAAACCAGGCAATGACATCACAATACTGGCCACCTCGAAAATGGTACTCGAGGCCGAGGCTGCTGCCAAACAGCTGGAAAAGGACGGGATTGACGCCGAGGTGATCGACCTGCGCAGCCTTCGCCCACTGGATATTGGTGCAATCAAAACATCAGTAGCCAAAACGAACCACGCCGTCGTTGTGAATGAGGGCTGGACCTTTGGTGGTTACTCGGCCGAACTGTCGGCGACAATCATGGATCACTGCTTTGATGACCTTGATGCGCCAGTTGAACGTGTCGCTATGCCTGACATGGCGGTGCCCTATTCGGAACCTCTGGAACTTGCGGTTCTGCCAAACGCCGAAAAAATTGCAGCGGCTGCCCGCAGAGCTTTGGTTTAAGGAGAGACATGATGGCGACACAAATAACCATCGGATCCGCCGGCGGCGAATATATGGAAGCTGTGGTAGTCCTTGAATGGGCGGCCAGTATCGGGGATATCGTCAATGAAGGCGACCTTATAGTCACGGTTGAAACCGCCAAGGCGGCAACAGAGGTTGAGGCCCCATGCGATGGTGTGCTGAGCGCCGTTTTCGCGGAAGTCGGAACGGAAGTGCCGGTTTCCGAAGTGCTTGGCCTGATCGGCGAGGATGAAAACGATACTGATGGCGCCAATATAGATCAGGGCGAGGATGAAACCAATGCCGCCCCTGCCCCGAGCACACCAGAGATAGAGGAGCAAATCAACGCCGTCAATTCTGCCCCTGATACACGGGTTATTGCAAGCCCGGCTGCCCGGCTTGCCGCGGCGAAGGCGGGTATTGATCTTCGCAGTATCGCGATAACCAGCCCCACTGGGCGGATCAAATTGCGTGATCTTGGCGGTGTCACGGGTGACGTTGTTACCCGGTCATCGCCGCTTGCACGCCGTATTGCCCAAGATGCAGAATTGGATATCGCATCTATCGCCGGAACCGGCACGCGAGGCCGCGTCGTCAAGGCAGACGTTGAACTGGCACTCACCAAAGCCGTAATTCCTGCGCCTGCCACAAGCCACGATAGCACATCTATGATGTTCGAAGACGGAAGCTATGAGGTTATTCCGGCGGACGGCATGCGAAAAACCGTTGCCGCACGGCTGACCGAAGCCAAGCGCGATGTTCCGCATTTCTACCTGACGGCCGATGTCAAGCTTAACGCAATGCTCAAAGCCCGTGCTGGCATCAATGCCATTGCCCCTATGGATACCGAGGGTAAGCCCACTTACAAAATATCGGTCAACGACTTTATCATCAAGGCCTGGGCACTTGCGCTTCAGCAGGTGCCACAGGCGAATGCTACTTGGGCGGGGGATGCGATTTTTCTGCACAGGCATTCGGACGTGGCCGTGGCCGTGGCTATCCCCGGCGGATTGTTCACACCGATCGTACGCAAAGCAGAAACCAAAAGCCTGCGGCAAATCTCTGCCGAGGTTAAGGATTTTGCAGCAAGGGCACGCGCACGCAAACTGTCACCGAATGAATACATAGGCGGTAGTTCGTCTGTGTCAAATTTGGGCATGTACGGCGTCAAACACTTTACCTCGATTATCAACCCACCACACGGTACGATCATATCAATCGGTGCTGGTGAGGAACGGCTTTATCCCGAAAACGGCGAAGTGAAATTCGGCACTTTCATGACGATCTCGGTCAGTTGCGACCACCGTTCCGTCGACGGTGCACTTGGTGCACAACTGATGGCTGTGTTCAAAATGTTGATTGAACAGCCCTTATTGATGCTGGCCAGAGGTTGATATGCGAGGGGCGATGTTTCCATACAATGACCTTGCTTTCACAACATGTAATAGGGCTAGCATGGTACAAACCGCTGCCCTGTCGGCAATATTGCATTTCTAGAGGAGATATATGATGCATTCGATCATACTCATTGGTTGCGGGAATATGGGTTACGCTATGCTGGCCGGTTGGCTGAAGCAGGACCCTAGACTGGATGCCCATGTGGTAGAGCCATTCGCGGATTTTCGTATACGGGCCGAAGCGGCGGGCGCAACGGCCTATGCAAGCCTTGGCGATCTACCGGCCGATCTGAAACCCGGTCTTGTTATTCTTGCAGTCAAGCCTGGCATGATTTCATCTGTGCTTGGCGATTGCGGCGCTCTGGCACAAACCGGCGCGACGTTTGTATCGGTTGCTGCCGGAATTACCATTGGCCAGATGGTAGCTGCACTGCCCGTCGGTACGCCGGTTATCCGCTGTATGCCCAATACACCAGCTGCTATCGGCGAAGGTATGATGGCACTTTGTGCGGGTGATACAGTATCAGGTGAAGCGCGCACAGTAACCGAAAAACTGCTATCGGCCTCAGGCGCTGTTGCCTGGATCGAAGAGGAAATACTTATGGATGCGGTTACTGCGATTTCGGGATCCGGACCGGCCTATGTTTTCCACTTTATCGAAGCATTGACGGCTGCAGGTATCACGCTTGGTTTGCCGGAAAAAACCGCATTGCTGCTGGCCACGCAAACTGTTGCTGGCGCGGGCCGGATGGTGCTTAATTCTGACACGGCACCGGCGACACTACGCAAACAGGTGACAAGCCCCGGCGGCACAACCGCAGCAGCATTGGACGTGTTCATGAACGATGCACACCTTACAGACCTGGTGATCAAGGCGACCACAGCCGCCCGCGACCGAGGTATTGAACTGGGCCAAGGCAAATGACACATAACTCAGGGGAGGAACAATCATGATCACTTTAATCACCGGGGCCGGACAGGGCATCGGATTTGCCATCGCAAAGACATTAAAAGCGCGTGGCGATAAATTATGCCTGATGGACAGGCACGGGGCCAAAGAGGCGGCAGAAGCACTGGGCGGCGAAGACATCATTGCCGTCGCTGGCGATGTTACCGACGAGTCGGACGTGGATAGCGCGGTTGCAAAAACCGTCGAGGCTTTCGGCAGTATCGATACGGTTGTAACCGCAGCCGGGATCGTATCAGTTGCACCGGCCGTCGACTTTGATGCAGCAGAGTTCAACCGCACGCTTGCCGTCAATGTTACCGGTTCCTTCCTGCCCGCCCGCGCCGCCGCAAAGGTAATGGAAAAGAACGGCGGTGGCAGTATTGTTTTCATCGGGTCGGTCTATGGGATGGGCGGCGCACCGATGCGGACCGCTTATTGTGCTTCAAAAGGTGCGGTGCACAACATGACCCGTTCATTGGCCGTGGAATGGGGGCCACTTGGCATCCGCGTGAATGCGGTTGCACCTACTGGAGCCCGCACGCCGATGGTGCAAGATTTGATTGACCGTGGTATCTATGACCTTGCCGGCGTCGAGGGCCGAACACCGCTTGGCCGCATTGCCGAACCCGGGGAGGTTGCCACGGCAGCAGAATTTCTAACTTCCCCCAATGCGACTATGATCAACGGCGTAATCTTACCGGTTGATGGCGGCTGGACCGCAAATGGCTTTGTATTGAAGAGGGCGGAATGAACGAAACCTTAATCTTTTCCTGCGAAGGTCAGGACCACGAAATTGACCTGTTAGACGCGCCAGACTCTGAAACACTGCGCCAGTTGAAAGCATGGTTACCCGCCGAGATCACCATTCACTGCGCCAAGATTGCAGGCTGCCACATCTATTGGCCAAGCCCGATCCTTGCTGCATTGGAGAGTGCTACGGATATTCACAAACTGCCACCTGGTTCATTCCTATACTACCCTGACCGGCAATACCTTGAAATCGTCTATGATACGCTGCAGGCCGAAACCGCAGCGGTAACCTATCTGGGTCAGCTTCAGGGCACAGTCGGTTGGCTTAAAGAATACGCCACACGCCAGCGAAAAGAGGCGGGATCGAAAATGTTCACCGCCACGCTGCGCCTGAAACATGCCGCCCCAACGGAACCCGAACCGCTTTTGCAAGGCGACAACGCTTGGGTTCGGATCCAGCGTGCGCGGCGCGCGGTGTGGCAGGCTGAACCGGATGAGGTTACCCGCCTACTTGCCAACAAGGGTCACAACATTCCCTTTGGTCCGATGGCCACGGCAGACGGCTATTACCGCTGTGTTCAGGAAAGCCTCTGGCAGCTTTGGATCAAGCCCGACCGTTTCGGCGATCAGGCCCGCCGCGCTGCCGCAATCAATGCAATGGAGTTGGGGATTTCACGGATCGGGCATTACTGCCACCTAAATGACAGTGAAAGCTTTTTGCTCGATGCCATCGCCTGTGTTGAAGCGGGCGAGGTTCCACTACAGGATCTGTTCGCCGAAGTGATTCTCTATTGCAGCCGGATGTCGAATTGGATCGACACCCACATCCCCTGGTTTCCCGCGAATGAGTTGACCAAGAAGACACTTGGCGTAGAAGACTGATAAAGGACAAATATACCATGACCAAACGCATTAACATATCCTCTGGGTCAAGCTTTGAAAAAGACTTTGGCTACAGCCGTGCCGTGAAAGTGGGCGGAACTGTCTATATCTCGGGCACTGTTGGCTTTAACTATGAAACCGGTTCGTGTGACCCTGATCCGATTGTCCAGCTGCACCAGATCATCCACAACATCGAACCCGCTTTGCATGAGGCTGGCGCGACGTTAAAAGACGTGGTGCAGATCACAACCTACGTCACCTCGGCCGAAGTTTTTGCCACCATCGGCCCGGTTCTGGGCGAGATCTTTGGCGACATCCTTCCGGCCAACGCAGCCATCGTGGTGCAGTTCCCGGTACCTAACGTGAAAGTAGAAATTTCCGCAACCGCTGTCATTGGGTGTGGCTAGTTCAATGGCTTTGGGATGAACCAATCACCCCCCTGTTTCACGGAAATTGATCGCAACAAGATTGCGCGACTATGCCGAGATCTGGAAAGGCGGAATGCCCAATGGCATATCCACGCGTTACACCCTGGCTGCTGTTACAATCCAAATCCGGCCGATTACTGCTTTGTCGTCGAAGATACCGACGCGAAAAAGGCGTGGCGTTGTTTTTCGAACAAATTGTTCACGGATGAGTGCCGGGAACTGGTGCAGTTGCTGCACGGGACCTCTATCCTTGACGACAAAGCTCGCGATCCGGACTTTACACCTCCGAAATTTTTGCAGTCCGTCCGTGAGTGTGTAAGTAAAGGCGAAAAATGGCATCACCACATCATGAAGCCTGACTGCGTATTTAGGGTGTTGTCAGACGAATTCTAACTCACCTCAAAATACCATAATTAAGCAATCTTATGAGGCGCAGATTTGGAACCACTCAGTCAGAGCCGCTCAAAACATCATCCACTTACATCAGGAAAAACATGGGTGCGTTTGACGACGCCGTAAACAAAACTGGTATCAATTGAGCTGATAGCACCGATTGGATGAAGGCGTTTTCGCACAAACCGCTCATAGTCTTCAAGATCGCTGACAACAAACCGAAGCAAATAGTCCGACAGGCCGGTCATGACAAAACACTCTAGTATCTCAGGAATTGCCTTCATCTGAGCTTCAAAATGACTGACAGTATCCTCGTTAGGCTTTGTCACGTTAACCCAGATGAACCAAATAGGCCGCCTCGATCCGAGATTAGGCTGCCACAATTTCACGCCATTCAACGAATGCTGTGGCGCGGGTTTGACGAAGAGTTCGGCGAGAGATTAGATGACGTTGCAAATTGAAATGGTTGTAGATGGTGTCGTGGACGGACAGAAACCGTTGCATCGATCCGGGCGACTTAAACCGACCCATTCGGCGTTCTCGTCGGCGCGTCGGTTGATGTGAAACTTCGGCCCGATTGTTCAATCGACCACCTGTGACATGAAGATGAGCCAAACCAAGTTCTCGAAGCGCTGCGGAATATGAACCCAGCTTGTCGGTGACAATCTCATCCGGAGTGTATCCCTGTTTTTTCAGGAGTTTTCGCATAAATTTAAGGGCTGCATGCTTGTTTCGGCGAGATTGGGCCAGGACTTCAAGAACTTCTCCTTCATCGTCTACGGCACGCCACAGATAAGTCCGCTTGCCACCAATGCGGACAAAAACTTCATCAAGATGCCAGGTTCCTGAAGGTTGAGCTCTGCGGGATCGGACGTTGGCCGCAATCGCCGGACCGAATTTCAAAATCCATCTGCGGATCGTTTCATAGCTAACATCTATCCCGCGTTCCGCCAACATTTCCTCGACGTCCCGAAAGCTTAGCGGAAAGCGAAAGTAGAGCCAGACTGCTCGTCGGATTATTGACGGTGGAAATCGGTGGCGTGCATAGGACATTTTGCTCATTCAACAACAATTACCCGTCGTTGGACCGATCGTCGAGTTAATGTGACAATGCCATTTATAACTATCACGGCATTACTGATGGTCACGGCATCCGGATCGATGAGCAGTTCCGCCGTCACATTTTCCCTGATATGGTTTATCACCGCATATGATATCTGGTCCTCGAGAGGCTTGGCCGGCAGGCGCCAGCCAGCAATATCTTTTTCACCGGATTGCTTGGATAATCGATACGAGATGTAATACCGCAGACGCTTGCCGTTCTTCTTGCTGTGGCTCGGGGTTAAACGGTCCCCTGTTTCGTCAAAGAGCTTACCGATAAGAAGTGAAGACTGGGTGGCCTGTGCTTGCTGGCCCCTGATATAAGGCGCTTTTTGCTTCAGTAATGTTTGAACCTTGTCCCACACATCCGGATCAATGATTGCAGCGTGTAGTCCTTCATATATTTCCGCTTTATGCCGAATGCGCCCGGCATAAAGCGGGTTACTCAGCATATGGTGGATTTGGCCCCGGTCAAAGAGCCTGCCACCACTGGTTATACCTTTTGAACTTGTTCGGCGCTTTGAACGTAAACCCAGTCTGATTGCTTCCTCTTTCACCAGACGAATAAGCTCATGTTTGAGAAAAAGGTCATAAAGTGTTTTGATCGTCTCAGCTTCGTCTGTGTTGATCTTCAATGTGCGCCCGTCTGCATCATATCCAAGTGGGACATAGCCGCCCATCCAAAGTCCTTTCTTTTTGGAGGCGGCTATTTTATCGCGGATACGCTCGGCTGTAACTTCACGTTCAAACTGGGCAAAGGACAAAAGCACATTCAGCGTAAGACGTCCCATGCTTGTCGCTGTGTTAAAGGATTGTGTGACGGATACGAAGGAGGCTTCTTTTGCATCCAGCCTGTCCACCAGCTTTGCAAAGTCAGGCAGGGATCTGGTCAGGCGGTCTATTTTGTAAACAACAATCTGGTCTACATCTCCATCGTCGATATGCACCATCAACCTTTGCAAGGCTGGGCGATCCAGCGTGCCACCTGATATACCGCCGTCATCATAGTACGCGGGCAACAGCACCCATCCTTCATGCTTCTGACTGGCAATATAGGCTTCGCAGGCTTCCCGTTGTGCATCAAGAGAATTGAACTCTTGTTCCAGACCCTCTTCGGAAGATTTGCGGGTATAGATGGCACAGCGGATTTTACGCATGTTTTACACCCCGCTTGCCTGTAAGCCCAAAGAACCGTGGGCCTGACCACTTGGCACCCGTTATCTTTTTGGCAATCGCTGTGAGGGACGTGTAATCCTTACCATCCATCCGGTAGCCATGTTCCAGCACACTGACCTGATAGGTCCGGCCGGTGCTGTCAGACTAATTCGAACTCGTCTCAAAATACCATAATTACGAGCATCTAGGAAGCACAGATTTGGAACCACTCGACCAGAGCGGCACTGCGTTTCTGTTTGTAAGTCTGCCTGGTTTCGAGATGCCTTTCATGATTGAAATGGTTGTAAATTTGGCTGTGATAGCTGACAAATTTTTGGAGAGTTGTGACCGTTTTGAAACGCTGCATCGCTCGCTCTCGTCGTCGAAATGGCAGGTGTGAATTTTCGCAACGGTTGTTGGATCGGCCACCGCAAAGCTGTCGATCTGCAACGCCAATCTCACGAAAAGCGGCTCTATATGACGGGAACTTGTCAGTCGTGATAACACTTGGAGAGCCGTGTTTCTTCATTGTTTTTATAAGAAATTTCTTCGCTGCAGCTTTGTCCCGCCGCTTCGTAACAAAAGATTCAAGCACTTCACCTTCATGATCAACCGCCCGCCACAAATAAAAACGCTCACCATTGATTTTTACGAAAACTTCGTCCAAATGCCATTGCCAGTTTGAGTGGTACCCCACCCTCTTCTTTCGAATTTCCTTAGCAAATTTCGCCCCAAACCTGTTTCCCCAAAACCGTACTGTTTCGTGACAGATATCGATTCCACGCTCATGCAGAATGTCCTCTACTTGGCGAAAGCTGAGCGGATAGCGTACGTAATACATCACCGCCAAGCAGATGATTTCCGGGGAGGTTTTAAAGTATTTGAAGATATTCTGTGCTGTCATTCACCAAAATTAGGGATCAGCCGTGGAACCGTCAAGTTTGTCTGACAACACCCACCCAACATCTTTCAGGTGGTGACGCATTAGCCCCTCTGCTCCTAGGACAACCTGCCGCTTTTCAGGCCGCATAGGTTTGGCATCCTATTCGGATCGCCACAGGCTTTAGTGATCGCCTACAGCCGCGACGACGATGATTTCAACTTTGTATTCCGGCGTTGCAAGTGCGGCCTCACCACAAGCGCGCGTTGGCGGGTTTGCCGGATCTATCCAAGCATCATAAACGGCGTTCATTTCGGCAAAATCCGCCATATCTGCTAGCCAGATTGTTGCTTGTAAAATACATGATTTTGTTGCGCCGTTTTCTGACAGTAGAGCATCCACACTGGCCAGCATATCATGGGTTTGATCAGCGACAGAGACACCGGGTGTGCCAACTTGCCCCGCCAGCCAGATTATACCGTTGTGAATAACCGCCTGGCTCATACGCGGGCCAGGGTTAATGCGTTGAATATCACTCATTCTATTTTCCTTTCAAGAATCGATCAGGCGTGAGGGCTGAAACCGTCTGCTCAGCCAAATCAGGTGGTGTTTGGGTTATCAGGTTCATGGCTAGCCTTGATAAGGCAGGGGCAGTTTGAATGCCATACCCGCCTTGTCCGGCAAGCCAGAAAAACCCTGTTTTTCGGGGATCAAACCCGACAATGGGTGTGCGATCCACGGCAAAGGTTCGCAATCCGGCCCAGCTATGTAAAACGCGGGTGACAGGTACGTTTACCGCCTGTTCAAATCGGTGCAAACCTTCGGCCAGAACCATGTCATCGGCCCATACATCATGGGGATCAACAGGATCTTCATCCGCAGGCGACACCATCAAAGCACCGGCATCGGGCTTGGCGTAAAAATCTTCAGAGGCTGAGCCAAATAGTGGCCATTTACTGATGTCATATCCTTCGGGCGTCGGAATAATAGCGGCCGAGCGGCGAAAACAAACAAGACCCAATGGCGCTAGCCCGGCCATCCGCGCAATATCATCTGCCCATGCACCGGCTGCATTTACTACAATGGGGGCTTCAAAACTACCATGGGTCGTCTCCACGCTCCAAGTGCTGTCGTTTCGCAATAAGCTTGTGACTGTTGCATCTTTGACGATTTGTGCTCCCCGTGATGTTGCTAGCCGTGCGTAACCTTGCAGCAGCCGGTCGACATCGATCTCTTGTGCGCCACTTTCAAACGCGGCACCTGCAAGCCGGTGTGTGTTCAGTATTGGTACGAGCTCACCCGCCTGTTCTGGTGTCAGACGTTCCATATTTTCAGCATCGTCCAAATAGGCGTCAAGGGCGGTCATTTCCTGACCAGTTGCAATCAACAGTTCACCGCGTGGCGATAATAGTGAGCGATCTGACACGCCATCGGGTTGCATAAGTTCTGGTTCGGAAGCAGCATTCAGAATGCGTAGTGTTGTATTGCCGTAGTTTCGGATAAAAATTGCCGCTGAACGGCCGGTCGAATGATAGCCAAGTGCGGCCTCACCTTCCAATACGGTGACATTGGCGGTTTTTGCCAGACGGGCAGCAGCACCTATTCCGGCGATGCCGCCACCAACAATCAGGACATCGGTTTGTTGTGTCATTTCCTCTGTACCCCGCGCAGAAAACTGGTCAAATTATCGCCAAGCGCTGGTTGCAGATAACCGCCTTCCTGCACATGCAGTGCTGGCAGCCCAAGGGCTGTAATGGCGGCTCCGATTCTGGCAAAGCCTGGTGTGGTCACTTTGAAAGCCTCAAACGGGTCGTCTTCATGGGGATCAAGCCCGACTGAGACTACCAGCACATTACTGCCATTGGTTTTGATCCGGTGCAAGGCTGTTTCAAGCGCAATCAAAAATGCGGCATCATCAGTGCCAAACGGTAGTGGAATATTCAAATTGTAACCCAAACCACGCCCTGTGCCGCGTTCGGCAGCGTGCCCCCAGAAGAAGGGATAAAAATTCGCCGGATCACCATGAATAGACACGGTCAAAATATCATCACGGTCATAGAAAATACCTTGAGTTCCATTGCCGTGATGCACGTCGATATCCATAATGGCAGGCCTAAACCCTGCCATTAGAAAATGCTGCGCTGCAATTGCCGCATTGTTCAAATAGCAAAACCCGCCTGCCAAATCGCCAAAGGCATGGTGTCCGGGCGGGCGGCACAGGGCATAGGCCGCATCAGCACCATCCATCACCAGATCAGCCGCACTTAGCGCAGTTTGCGCAGACCAATAGGCCGCATCCCATGTGCCTGCTGCAATCGGGCAGGCGGTGTCTGCTTGGTGGTAGCCAGCTTGACCCACAGGGCCGGTTGGATAGGAACAGCTACGATTTGCGGGATGAATATTGGGGATCACTTCGTTCGAAGCATCTTTAAGGCGTGACCATCGTTGGTGGATTGTTTCAAGAAAGGCCAGATATTCAGGGCTGTGAATGGCGGCAAGTGGTGCGCGGCCATGATCCCTTGGGGGGCTGAATTCACAACCAGCCGCCACGGCAGCTTTGTGTAGCACATCAATACGCTCAGGTTGCTCACGGCACTGGATCACCTTGCCGCTCAGCAAAGCGTGTTTAGGGTCATGCACAGATTGACGTGCATCCAGCACAGCTTTCATCATAGCACTTCGAACAATCCGGCAGAGCCTTGTCCACCGCCAACACACATGGAAACAACTACATATTTTGCCCCGCGTCTGCGGCCTTCGATCAGGGCGTGTCCTGCCATGCGTGCACCGCTCATGCCATAAGGGTGGCCGATGGAAATTGCGCCGCCGTTGACATTCAATAGCTCGTTTGGGATGCCCAGCCGGTCACGACAGTAAAGTAGCTGACTGGCGAATGCCTCGTTGATCTCCCACAAGCCAATATCATCCATTTTTAGCCCGTGACGCTCTAGCAATCGCGGGATGGCAAAAACCGGGCCGATACCCATTTCATCGGGCTCACACCCCACTGAAACCATACCAAGATATGCCCCCAGAGGATCCAGTCCGCGTTTTTCAGCATCGTGCGCTTCCATCAGAACAGAGGCACTGGCCCCGTCCGACAACTGGCTGGCATTTCCGGCCGTAATACAACCATCTTCACCCATAACAGGCCTGAGGTTTGCCAGTTGCTCCAGCGTTGTGCCGGGGCGATTGCATTCATCACCTTCCAACCGGACAGCTTGGGTGCTGACCTTACCTGTTTCACGATCAGTGATGGTTTTCACCGTTTCCATAGGCACGATTTCATCGGTGAAATAACCTGCTTCTTGCGCTACAGCCGTGCGAATTTGCGATGATAATGCATACTCATCCTGCGCCTCACGGCTAATGTTATAGCGCGCGGCAACTGTTTCAGCGGTCTTGATCATCGTATGGTAATATTCTGGCTTCACCTTGGCCACATGGGTATCTTTGGCGCGGTGCATATTCCATTTGTCGTTTTGCACAAGTGATATCTGGTCAAAACCACCACCAATGGCAACGGACAGACCGTCCACTACAATTTGCCGCGCTGCGTTTGCAATTGCGGACAGGCCCGAGGCGCATTGCCTGTCAATCGTAGACCCAGCCACACTGACCGGTAAATTAGCTGCCATTACGACGTGCCGCGCTACATTGATCCCGCTTGAACCTTGGGTCAACGCACAACCCAGCGTCATATCTTCGACCTCGCCCGCATCAATTTCCGCGCGGCTTATCGCATTGCGCACCGCATGTGCTGCCATAGTCGGGGCATCCAAATCATTGAAAGCACCACGATAGGCTTTGGCAATCGGGGTGCGAGCGGTGGATACGATGACGGCTTGGCGCATTTTGGTGACCTTTCAGGTTTTTTCCAACCCACACCAGTTGGCGATGAACAGGGCGGTTGTTTGGGTGATGCGACGAACGGATTCCATATCGACCCGTTCGTTAAATCCGTGGATGGCTTCAGCTTTGGGGCCGTATACTAGCGCAGGCGTGTCAGCATAAAGTCCGAAAAACCGCGCATCTGTGGTGGCGGTGATGGCAAGACGGTTCAAATCTGTTCCGGTGATATTCTGATGCGCCATTTCCAACGCGTCAATCGCTTGAGTTGCGATCGCGCTGTTGTCATCCGCCAACGCATAGCCTTCGGCGTTGAACCCGTGATAGATGACCTCGGGTTGATTATTCCGCAGAAAATCGTTTTCCTGAGCGGCCTTTCGCAACACCTCTTCGATCTCGCATTTTGCATCATTCAAATCCTGCCCCGGAAACAGCCCCATACGCACATCGAAAACGCACCATGCAGGCACCGAACTTGTCCAGTCGCCGCCTTCTATTTTGCCAATATTAAGGTTCAGTGCATGGTTGTGATCGTGATATTCATGATGGCGGCAGCTGGGCAAATTCCAGCGGCCTTCCATTTCATGAAGTGCTGCTATCAACGGAATTGCTGCTTCGATTGCGTTTGAACCGCTGCCAGCATAGGCCACATGTACTGGGATGCCCTTCAGGTGGACCTGAAACCAAAGCACCCCAAGCTGCGCAAAAACCAGTTCTTCGGCGAAGGGTTCCGGTATCAACGCCGCATCTGCCCGATAACCCCTTTGCAGGCAGGCCAGTGCGCCGTTGCCGGTGCATTCTTCTTCAACCACCGACTGAAAATACACATCCGCCGCAGGCGCAAACCCGACAGCATGCAAAGCGTCAAGCGCAAACAAATTACTTACCAACCCCGCCTTCATGTCACCTGCCCCGCGGCCATACATCCAGCCATCGTCAATGCGTGGCTCAAAGGGCGGCGTGTCCCACATATCCAGCGGCCCTTCAGGAACTACGTCGATATGGCCGTTAAGGATTAGCGAACGGCCCTTTTGGGTGCGGCTTTCATGCGTGCCAACCACGTTCACCGCATTCTCGTAATTACCTATTACCGGCGAAAACCCTGGCAGGTGGGAAATATCAGCCACATCTATCTGCCAGCGGTCCACATACATATCGCGTTCGGTTAGTGCAGTTGCCATAAAGCCCTGCGCTGACTGTTCATTGCCCCGTGTTGAGGGATGCGCAGTAAGTTCAGCCAGAAACTCTGCTTCATGGTCAAAACGGGCGTCCACCGCTTGCATGATCTTGGTTTTTAACGTGTCATCCATGTGGCAACCTTTTAGAATCTTGGTAGAGTTTCATCGGGTATAATCAGGTTTGCACCAGTTGCTGCCTGCACCGTTGTCGTGCTCAGACCTTCGGCAACTTCACGCAGAACCAGCCCGGTATCAGTTACGTCAATCACAGCCATATCAGTGAATATCCGGTTTACACAGGCTTTCGCTGTCAGCGGCAGGGTACAGCGTTGCATTATTTTGGGCGCGCCCTTGCGATCAGTATGAGTGGTCATTACCACCACACGGCGCGCCTTTTGTGCCAACTCCATACCACCGCCCGCGCCGGGGGAAAACTTGCCAGGAATTTTCCAGTTCGCAAGATCACCGTTTTCAGCGATTTGAAACGCGCCCAGCATGGTCAAGTCCAGCCGTCCGCCACGCACCAGCGCAAACGAAACGGCGCTATCAAAAAATGCAGTGCCCGGCAGGGGGGAAACATAGGCACCACCTGCATCAATCAAATTTCGGTCGGCTTGTTCATAAGTCAGGCTTGGGCCAATTCCGGTGATGCCATTTTCAGAATGTAGGCAGACTTGCATGTCGTGCGGCAAATGTTCAACCACCTGTGTTGGCAGGCCAATACCAAGATTGACGGTCATACCTGGTTGAATATCACGTGCCGCACGGGCGACCATGCGTTTTCTAGCGTCGGACAACCGCATACTCCTTTGTCAGTTCAGCCAATTCTACTACATGGTCAACAAACGGGCCGGGAGTATGAATTGTGTCAGGGGCTAATTGACCCATTGGAACAAGTGCCTCTGTTTCGGCGATCACGGTGCTTGCAGCCATTGCCATTAACGGGTTGAAGTTGCGCGCCGTCGCCACATAGGCCAAATTGCCGAACGTATCGGCTTGGTCAGCGTGGATCAGTGCAAAATCAGCCTTTAGGGCAGTTTCAACAATTTGAGGGCTGCCATTCACCGTAATCTGCTGTTTGCCATCCCCAAGTTCGGTATCAATGCCAATGTCAGTGAGTATTCCTGCCAGCCCCGCACCGCCCGCGCGGATGCGCTCTGCCAAAATGCCCTGTGCACAGAACTCGACGGTAATCACACCTTCATTCATCATTGCAATCGCACGTGCATTCAGGCCGATATGGGTGGTAATCAACCGTGTTACCTGACCGTTCTTCAGTAGATGATCAATGCCCATGTCGGTTTCATTTGCGTCATTCTTGATGATGGTCAGGTTTTTAGGCCCTTGGCGTACCAATTCATCAATCAGGCAAAAGGGTGTACCGGGGATACCAAAGCCGCCAACCATAATACTGGCACCGTCACTGATTTTATCGATAGCATCGCTTATGGCGGTTGTTTTATCGGAAAGTTTCATGCCGCACCCAGTAAAGCTTTAAAGGCATCATTTTCTGTCATCATCGGGGTTTCGTTCGCATTCGCAAAGAAGCCCAACCGTGAATAGAAACGTTTTGCGCCAGCGTTATCAGTATGAACCGTAAGCTTCATATAGGCCGCATCCCATTTGTTTGCGGCGTTTGTGGCAACGGCGGCTAGCAATTTCTGACCTATATCAGCCCCGCGTGTGGCGGGGTCAACCCAAAGATCTTGCACATAGACCCCGGGCTTGCCTTTTGTCGTCGAAAAATGCGCAAAATATAATGCAATCCCGACGGCCTCACCTTCAGATTCCGCTATGACGACATCAAACATTGCCGCTTGGCCAAACCCGTGACGCAGAATGATTTCGCTATTGCTGGAAAATACATCACCATCACCTAAATCATCGGCCAGTCGGTGCAGCATATTGGCAATAACCGGGGCATCTGCTGCTTTGGCCGATCGGATGGTTGTCGTATTCATGCAACACTGCCCCACTCAAGTCCGGCCTCTGTGGCAAACTGGTCAAGGGCTGTGGTTAGGCCTGTCATGATCTCGTCAATGCCCTCTTGGGTAATAATCATCGGTGGGCAGACCAGAAAATGATCACCCTCATATCCACCACGGGTGCGCCGGGAATAAATGATAAGCCCTTTGTCATAGGCGATATCTACCAGCCGGTTATAGGCGTTCAGCCCTTTGGGCAATGGTGCCATGCTTGTTCTGTCGCTGACCAGTTCGAACGCCAGAAGCAATCCCTTACCGCGTACGTCACCAATAAACGGATAACGTGCCATTAATCCAGACATGCGAGATTTCAGCACCTCACCCATGCGGGCAGCATTGCCGGTTAGGTCGTGGCGTTCAATCTCATCGATCACTGCCAATCCTGCAGCACAAGCCAATGGATTGCCGGCATAAGTAAACCCGTGCACAAACCCACCCTTATCAAGCACAGCTTCAACCATGTCATCCCGTGCGATCATTGCGCCCAAGGGCACATAGCCGCCGCCGAAGCCTTTGGAAATTGTAATGATGTCAGGTACTGCTTGCCAGTGATCGCCACCAAAGAAGCGTCCTGTGCGCCCGCCGCCAGTCATCACCTCGTCATGGATCAGAAGCACGCCGTATTGATCGCAAATTTGTCGGATACGCTCCATATAACCAACCGGTGGCACCAAAGCTCCGGTCGAGGCTCCGCCCACGGGCTCAACGATGAACGCCAACACCGTTTCGGGGCCTTCACGCAGGATTTGTTCTTCCAACATATCGGCATAGTGCCGCCCCGTTACCGGATCATTCGGATCAAGCCCGTCAAGATAGGCGCGCGGCGTCGGGATTTTCGGCATGGGTTGCATCATCGGATCGAAAGGGGCAGTCATAGGTGCATAACCTGTCAGGGCAAGAGCACCAAGTGTGCAGCCGTGATAGCTGGGAAATCGCGAAATTATCTTCCAGCGTTGTGCTTCGTTTTGTGTCAGCGCGTATTGGCGTGCAAGTTTGATGGCGCTTTCGACTGCTTCGGATCCGCCTGATACAAAGAACACCTTATCCAACACGGCCGGGGCAAGGTTTGCAGTTTTTTCAGCCAATACCTCTGCTGATGCGGCCTGAAAATGCAACCGATAACCAAAGGTGGATTTGTCCATTTGGGCACGCATTGCCGCCAGCACTGCCGGGTTTGAATGGCCAATATTGCTGACCATCGCGCCCGATGAGCCATCCAGATAGCGTTTGCCGGATGTGTCCCACAGATAAATCCCCTCAGCGCGGTCCAATTCCGGACGCTTCAGACGGGTCTGATAGAAAAGGTTACTGTTTGTCATAATGTCAGGCCCCAGCGGGAAGGAGTGCGCAGTCGGCAGTTTTCAGAACAACTGATACCTCGGCCCCGATTGCGAACGGGCGACTTTCGATCATATTCAGCGCTTGCAATTGGATATCGCCTACGCGGACGAAATAGCGCGCGATCTGGCCTTGATAATCCACCGCTTCAACCACGCCATTTGCGCTGACAGTGTTTGTGTCGCCCGGTTTATCGGCCAAGCGCAGTTTTTCCGCTCTGATCACCAGTTTGCCGCTAGGGGCGTCCCCCATGCGCTGTGCTTGCGCAAGTGGTACTGGAATTTTACCAAAATGTGGTGCATCCAGCACAATGTTTTTGGCATCTTTGCTTATAACCTTTGCTTCCAGAATATTCGAAGCACCCAGAAAGCTTGCCACAAATTCGCTGGCTGGATTGTTATACACCTCTTCGGGTGCACCAACCTGTTCAACACGACCTGCACTCATCACAATAATTTTATCGGACATTGCCAACGCTTCGGATTGGTCGTGGGTCACGAAAATCGAAGTTACACCGATGCGGTGCTGAATCGCCTTCAACTCCACACGCATATCTTCGCGCAGGTTGGCATCAAGCGCGGAAAGTGGTTCATCAAGCAGCAAAACATCTGGCTCAATGACAATGGCACGCGCCAGTGCGATGCGCTGTTGTTGCCCGCCCGAAAGCTGGGTAGGATAGCGATCTTCAACACCGGGAAGGCGTACAATATCAAGGGCTTCGGTCACTTTTGTTGCGGTATCGGATTTTGATACACCGCGATACTTCAGCCCGAAGGCGATATTTTCGCCTATGGTGCGATGTGGAAACAGGGCGTAGTTCTGGAACACCAGTCCCAGATTGCGCTTGTGGATCGGGACATCATTCACGCGTTTTCCACCGACTAAAATATCGCCACTTGTGGGGGTTTCCAGCCCTGAAATCATTCGTAAAAGTGTCGTTTTACCACAGCCCGATGGGCCAAGCAGGGTCGTGAAAGATCCCTCTTCAAAGGTCACATCAGCCTGTTTAACAGCCTGAACTGCGCCATATGATTTTTTGATGTTTTTAAGGTCAACGCGCGCCATGCTGTGCAACTTCCATGTAAAAATATAACTGGGGTGAGCGGGGTGCAAGCCACACCCCGCTCAAGTTTTGATAATGGATCAGCCGCCTTTTGAGACGCGGTTCCATTGTTTGGTCTGCTCTTTTTCAACTGGATTCCATTTGGTCGGATCCCTAAATACCAGTGTGCTGAGTGTCCCTGTGGCATCAAACGCAGGTAGCGCTTTAACCGCATCGGACATTTCGACTTTGTTTGGGTCAAGTGAGGATGGGTATTTCTGTCCTTCCGCCACAGCCAATGCCGTTTCTGGATCAAGCATGAAGTTCAAAAGCTCTTCGGCCTCTGCCATAGGCGAACCTTTCAATACGAACATGCTTTCCATCCATGCCAAACCGTTGGGTGGGTCCATATAGGCGATCGGATGACCTTGCGCCTGAAGAGCGGCTACACGGCCGGACCAGGCTTCGGTCACATATATTTCTTCCTTGGCCAATAGATCCATCAATTCGGCGCCTGAACTCCAGTACTTCAACACCAGATCGCGGTGTTCACGTGCTTTTTCCCAGACAGCATCCCAATCCTGAATGTCGTTCGGATTCTGGTTCGATTGCAAGGCACCATACCACGCACGGTTGGCCCAATCGCCACCCCAGCCACCGATTTTACCTTTCAGCTCTTTCTTCAAAAGCAGGTTTGCACCCAGTGCTTCGGCCTCTTCTTTGCTGACATATTTTGTATTATAGGCGATACCGGTTGTGCCATAGTCATAAGGCACGGCCGACAAACTGTCAGGGGTAATTTTGCGGAATGGGTCGATAATGGCCGTCATCACGTTGGCCATATTTGGAATGTTGGCCTCATTCAAAGCAACACCATACCCGTTTTCTACCCAGCGTTGGTACCATGAAACGCCTGAAGAATGCAGGATATTGTGACCGTCGGTATTGCCCGCCGCTTTGATTTTGGTCAGAACTTCGGCTTCTCCGCCAAAGGTTGCATCAACCACAGTATTGCCTGTTGCCGCCTCATAAGGGGCAAAAGCGTTGGCGCGCAGAGCTTCGGAAACTACGCCGCCCCAGCCTTCAAAATTAAGCGAAGTGCCTGCGGCACGGGCCTGTGTTGCCATCATGGTCATCGCGCCACCGGTCAATCCGGCAGTAATCCCTGCCGCACCTAAAAGACTAAAGAACGAACGCCGGTCGACATCGCCGTTGCCCATCCTTTCGGTAAGCTGCTCATAGCGTTTTGTGCTGTCTATCTTTTTCATGTGTATTCTCCTAGTTGAGGTTGTTTCAAGTTTTCTTGCGGGAAAAGTAGCGTGCAAGGCCGCCGGCCATAACAGGCACACCTACCGTTATGACGATCATCACAAACCCCAGAGCATTGATTTCTGGACTGATCGAGTTGCGCAGCATCCCGAATATCTGTGTCGGCACGGTCTCCATGCCCGCAGGGCGCCAGAAGATGGTGGCGGTGATGTTGTCAAACGATATGGTAAAGGCAAATAAGGCACCGGCGAAAACAGCCGGCATCAATAAAGGCAGGGTAATTTGAAAAAACGTCTGCACTGGGTTGGCACCAAGTGAGCGCGCAGCTTCTTCATATTCCCTTTTGATCCCCACCAGCCGGGCCTGAACCACCAAAACCACAAAGGGTAGCGCAATGATCGAATGCCCGACAAGCAGCAACAAGAACGAGCGTGGCATCGACAACCAGCGCAAAAAGATCAGCACACCAACCGCCAGCACGGTTTCGGGAACCAAAACTGGCGAAATCAGGAATGTTGTGATGAAATCCTTGCCGCGAAACTGGTAACGTACCAGCGCCAATGAGGCCAGAACCCCGATTGTTGTTGAAATCAGTGCGGTTAACACCCCCAGTGACATTGAGGTGCGAAAGGCGCGGATGATAGCCTCGTTTTCGTAAAGTTTGACAAACCAGCGCAGGCTGAAGCCTTCTATCGGAAAGCCACCGAACTGAGAATTGTTGAAAGCCAGTAACAACACAACGGCAATCGGGGCAAACATGAAAGTATAAACGAGGAAACTGTAAACTTTCAGTAGAGTCCAGACACGCATGATTTCCCCCTTTAACCGAATGCTTTGGAAAGCTGGTTCATACCCATCAGGCGGCTATATAGCGCAACCACCAAGCCCAGTAGAACAAGAAGCGTAAAGGACAATGTTGCACCCATCGGCCAATTCAGTTCTACCACAACAGCATCGTAAATCAGATTGCCAAACAGGAAATCCCCAGGGCCACCAAGAATAAGTGGTGTCACGTAACTACCGCCGGTCAGCACGAATACCAGCAGGCTGCCCGCGGCCAGACCGGGTAGTGACAGCGGCAAGGTTACTTCTCGGAAGGCCTGCCAAGGGGTCGCACCGAGTGTACGCGCGGCAGGCTCAAGATTTTCATCAATACCCTCTAGGCTGACATAAATGTTTAAGATCATATAAGGTAGAAAAACGTGAATAAACCCGACGATCACCGCAAATTCGTTGAACATCATACTGACCGGGGTATCTGTCAGGCCGAGCCACATCAAAATGCCGTTTATTGCACCCTGATTGCCCATGATGTGAATCCAGCTTAACGTACGGATGATAAAGCTGACCCAGAACGGCAGTATCAAGAGTAGCAAAAGTAGCCATTTATGCCGGTATTTTGTCATGGCAATAAAATAGGCTGGGATATAACCCAGAACCGCTGCCAAAACCGTGACGATTATCGACAAGCGCAGGGTTTTCCAAATCGCCGTGTGATAATAACTATCGGTTAGCAGTTCCTGCCAATTGCCGAATTGAAATGCTACCCTATCAATAGCCAAATCGATGTTTTCATAAAACGAATAAACAAGAATAAAAGACATCGGGATCACCACAAGTGCAATGATAGCCAGCATTGATGGTGCCAATAGATACCATGGGCGTGGATCAAATTCCTTTGATTCTGCCATTTTGCGATGCCCCCGCTTTTGGAACCGGAATGATTCCTGTACGAAAAGATTTGCACAAACCAGTAAATTGACCTAATCAATAGTTGCAATAAATAGCATTAACGAAATCAATGGAACATATATATACAAACCGCTTTGCCAACGACCTTGACTGGAATTTGTTACGCACCTTTATGGTGATCGCCGATGAAGGTAGCATCACGCGCGCCGCCAATCAGCTTTTACGTGGACAGCCCGCAGTAAGCTTAGCCCTAAAAAGGTTGGAGGAAAGTTTGGGCAGCCGCCTTGTCGAGCGTGGCCGTGGCGACTTTCGATTGACGGCAGCTGGCCTAAGCTTGCACCGAGAATGTGTTGATCTTTATGGCGGTGTTGCCCGTCTCAAGGATGTTACAAACCTTGCATCACAGAAAATATCGGGTGAAGTTTCAATCCATCTGGCAAGCCATGTGATAACACCACTGCTTGACAACCTGCTGTCTGATACCTATGCGGCCCATCCTGATGTGACCTATGTCATAAAGACCGCCACAAGTGCATTGGTTGCTCAACAAGTGCAGGAAAAAAATGCCAGTTTTGGACTATGCCTTGTAAACCGACGCCTGCCAGAGCTGGATTATCAGGTTATATACCGCGAGTTTTTCGGGCTTTTTTGCGGCCCCCGACACCCGTTGTTCGGGCATAAAAACTTACGTATGGATGATCTACGGGGGCTGGATGCCGTCTCTTTTGGGACAGATGACTTGAACGATGCATTGCGGCCGGTAGCCTTGTTGCGCCGTCAATATGAGCTGGATCAGAGAATTATTGGTCAATCCAGCCATCTGGAAGAAGTCAGACGTATGATCCTATGTGGCCTTGGTATTGGGCCATTGCCAGTACATGCCGTAGAAAAAGATGTAAAAGATGGCCTGCTTTGGCGTTTACCACCCTACAAAAAACCACCGGCGGTTGATATCTATCTGGTGACAAATCCGAAAAAACGCCTCAACCGCGCCGAGGTCTTGATTATTAAAAGCTTAAAGGCCAGCATCAAAGAAATACCTATGGAACAACGCACATACCAAGGTGAACCTGTCGCATTTTAGTGCCCATGAAAAGTCGCGAAACAAGCTCGTCTCGTGGCGTGATCAGCCATGCTTGGGAAGGATGTTGTCAGACAAACTCTGACCAGCGCTGGAAAAACCACTATGCCGAACCTGTTAGTTACAAAGCATTTCGAAAACTGGGTGTGTTCGGTCATGAAATGAACGGGCGGGATTGCCCCAGAAAACCTTCGCTATCGGTTCCGTTCCTTCTGCCACTACCCAGGTTTTCCAAATCAAACACCAAAACGATCCATCATGGAATGCCAGCGTAAGATTGCGGGCAGGAACCACGGTTTGCCTGTGTAAAGTGGCCGTGTCGGAAATTCCAATCCATCAAGTTCGGTTTTACCATCTTTTGACCCCAGCATTTTCAAGGCGGCTTTACGGCCGAAGTAGGTAGATCGGCCAACCCCGGAGCCGCAATATCCCATGGCGTAATGCAGACCGTCGTGGGTTCCCAGATGCGGTGTATGATCGAATGTATATGCAACTGTTCCTGACCATGCGTGGGTGATTGCCGTGTCGTTTAGTTGTGGAAAGATGCGGGTCATAAGGCGTTTTAAATCCGGGGCGTAACGGTTCGGTCTGTCGACCATATCTAATGTGCGCCCACCGAAAACCATGCGCTTTCTGTCCGGGGACGGGCGAAAATATAACACCACACGCGACATTTCGTTAAATGACCGGCCTTTGGGGCTAAGCTCATTCATTATGGCGGCCGGTAGTGGTTCTGTTGCGATCATTGCCGAGCGGATGGGTATTACCCGCTTTTGAAAGAATGGCAGTTCCGGGCCCGAATACCCGTTGGTTGCAATCAAAACCTGATCCGCCCGTACCCGCTGCCCGCCAACATCAACCTCAAAACCTTTGCCGTCCCTTTTTACGCCGGTCATACGCGCAGGTGCAAACATACGAACGCCCTCTGCCAGAACGCGTTCAGCCAAGCCAGCCAGATAACGCCCCGGGTGAAGATGCCCGTCGTTGGGATAGACGATGCCGCCATGGTAACGGTCTGACCCGATTTCGTTTCGCTGGTCGGCTTGCGATACCATTTCGAATTCCAGACCGACAGCTTTGTTCAACAGCTCTGCTTCACGTGCCGACGCCTCATATTTCTTGGGATTGGGTGCGCCGCTGAATTTTCCGTTTAGATGCAGCCCGCAATCAATATTTTCAGTAGCTATCAGGTTTTTTAAATGATGCAGGGTGTTCATGCTCTCGTGCAGTAATGCATGGGCTTTGGCAGTGCCAAAGGCATTGGTTAAGCCAGCCATTCCAAGCTTATGAAATGATGGCCCGATATTGCCGCCATTGCGTGCCGAACACCCAAATCCGATAGCTTGTGCATCAATGACAACCACTTCACGGCCCGCTCTTGCAAGCGTCAGTGCGGCTGACAGGCCGCTGTATCCGGCACCTACAACAAGCGTGCCGACTTTAGCGGGCAGTTGTTCGGCGGGTTCAGCACGCTGAGCAGCTTTATAGGCTGCATCATCCCACCAATACGGGTGTTTTTTTATCCGTTGCATTTCTTATGTGGCCTTATTTTGGCGGTTTATCCAGCTAACCTAACAGTGTTTGTACAAGTCGTGAATTAGGATTATCCAAATCGCCTACGATGTCAAAGTGATGTTTCCCATCGTCAAGATACAGATCGATTTTCGGCACCAGAAGGACTTAACAGTAGCTGAATTGGCCAAGTTAACAGGCCTGTCCATAGGTATGTTATCTAAAATTGAAACCGGCAATACGTTCTCTTTCCTGACGACACTGCAGGCTCTGGCAAAGGCACTAAGCGTGCCGCTGACAACTTTTTTGCGTCGAATTGAGGAAACCCGAGTAGCTGTTCACACCCCGATTAAGCGGTAATCAGCACAATATTTTCTTGCGGGCAGTATCATAAGCCGCCGATTTTAACAAAGTTGCTTTGCTGTTTCGGCCAAAGGCGTTCACTTCAAAACTGCCTGCCTTAAGCGCATCAACAGGCAGGTAGCCCAGCACAAGGGATTTTCCAACTGAATAGCCAAAGTTACCACTGGTGGTTTGTGCCACAACCTTGCCATCTGTCAGTATCGCTTCACCGCCAAAGACATGTAAAGGATCATCAAGTGCCAGACAAACAAGTTTCTGGGTCACACCCTGTTCTTTGATCTTGGCCAAAGCATCCCTCCCGATAAAGTCGCCCTTATTCCAGTCAATCAGGAACTGCAAGCCAGCCTCAAAAGGGTTGTAATCGGGCGTGATATCCAGCCCCCAAGCCAGATAGCGTTTTTCAAGACGCAAGCTGTCAATCGCGCGGTAACCCGCATTGGCTAGACCAAACTCTTTGCCAGCCTCTTGCAGCAATTCAAAGGTATAGGCCATGTATTCTGTTGGGATATACAATTCCCACCCCAATTCGCCGATATATGTTACACGGTAAGCCATTGCGGGGGCATAACCGATGCAAATATCGCGGGTGGACATGAAGGGAAACCCTTCGTGACTAACATCCGCGTCAGTGACTTTTTCCAGTACTTTACGCGCCAAAGGCCCAGCCACATTGATCACACCGTAAGCCGAGGTGATGTCTCGAATTTGAACTGCGCCATCGAACTGCGCCATATTGCGATCAATCCAATCACGATCCCGTATCCCTAGGGCAGAACCGGTGATCAACCAGTAACAATCATCTGCGCGGCGGATAATCGTGACATCGGCCTCTATGCCGCCGCGTTCATTGCAAAGCTGCGTATAAGTGGCACCGCCCACGGGTTTATCCACATTGGCCACCGCCATGTATTGCAGGAATGCGCAGGCGTCATTGCCGCTGATCTCAAACTTGGTGAACGATGACATATCGAACAGCACAGCGCCCTCACGCGCCAACCCATGTTCACGCCCCACGGTTTCGGCCTGACCCGGGCGGTTAAACCCGAACTGATCTTCTTGTGCAATATCGCCATGCGCAAACCAGTTGGCCCGTTCCCAACCGAATTTTGCACCAAACACAGCACCTTGGCTTTTCAGGGTCTGATAAAGCGGGCTGCGGCGCACGGCACGCGCACTTTCCATTTCCTCACCCGGCCAATGGATGGCGTAGTATTGTGCATAGCTTTCTATTGCGCGGTCGTGCAGAAATTTTTGACCCGCATGCAGCGGGCCGAAGCGACGAATGTCAAAGGCCCACAGATCAAGCCCGGCATCGCCATGTAAAATCCAGTTTGCGGCCGCCTTACCTGCCCCGCCGGATGCAGCAATGCCAGATGTAAAGGCGCAGGCGGCAAAGAAATTATCCAAGCCCGGCACCATGCCCATAATCGGCTCACCATCAGGCGAGATCGGGATCGGGCCGTTGACGATAGTGCGGATACCCAACTCACCCAATATAGGCAGGCGTTCCATCGCAGGTTCCAGAAACTCTTCCAGACGATCCATATCGCCATCAAATAAATGGCGTTCGCATTCCCACGGGAAGCCCTCTTTCGGGTTGACCTTATTGGTGATTTTTTCCCAACCACCAATCGCTAAAGCCCCCGGTTCAGGCTTGGCATAATAACCACCGTCAGGATCACGGAATGCGGGCAGATCGTCAGGAATTTCACTGGTTTTCTCGGTCACCAAATACTGGTGTTCAACCACGCCTGCGGGAATTTCAACACCGGCCATCCAGCCCACTTGCCGCGCCCAAAGACCAGCTGCATTTACCACCATGCCCGCTTCAATCGTGCCATGATCAGTGACCACATGTGTAATGCGACTGCCTTTGCGCGCAAGATCCTTGACCATTACCCCTTCAATAATCCGCCCACCATTTTGGCGGATACCTTTGGCATAAGCATAGGTCAGTGAATTAGGGTCGATATGCCCGTCATCGGGAATAAATGCGGCCCCGATCAGATCATCAACCGCCATCAACGGGTAAATTTCCAGTGCTTCTTTCGGGGTCAGCATATTCATTTCAAACCCAACCGCCTGTGCGGCTGAATAAGATTTCAACAGCTCGTCCCAGCGGTCCTGGCTTGATGCAATCCGCATACTGCCAACTTTGCGCCAACTGGGGTTTTGGCCTGTTTCAGCCTCCAGATTATCGAACAGTTTCACACTGTCGCTCATCAACCTCATCAGGTTTTGTTGCGAACGGAACTGCCCCACCAAACCTGCGGCGTGCCATGTGGCCCCTTCGGTCAGTTTGGATTTTTCCAGCAGCACCACATCACGTGCGCCCTGTTTTATAAGATGATATGCGATCGAGGTGCCGATAACGCCGCCACCGATGATGACGATCTGTGCACTTGTAGGAAACGAAGTGGCCATTGGGGTATCCAGTCTTGTGTTAGATATATTATAATTGTTGTTGGCGACGGCGGTTAACACGACGTTCACGCACAGGCGCGCTAGAGCCGATCTCGATACGCTTCCAGCCTTCTTGCGGATGGCTATCACCTGCAACCAACCCTTCAAATTCACCCCTGATACGGTCATCAATAGATTTATCGAAGGCGACAGAATTCGGTGTTGAAAGGATTTCCAAGGCTTTATTCATCGCCCGTTGATGGATGGTGGAAGAGCCTTCCAGTTCCCATTTTTCGCGCAAGTTCCTATCTGCCAGTTCCGGCATAAACGTGGCCGAATGCATCCATTCCAGCGTCGACGGGTTATCCGCAAACATGCCCGCAGGTCCGGTATCTTTGATCTCTTGCAAAGCCACCGCTTCTTTTGAAAAGCCAAAGCCCCCGCGCACGGTTTTCACCATGCCGGCAATTTCATTGTCGATCAGCAGTTGGCCGAAATCAAACGACATCAAAGCATCCTGCAAACCGCCCATCACGATGAAATCGGCACCGGACAGTGCGCCCATCAGTGGCGACATACCTTTTTCAAAGCCCGATTGCGCATCCGCAACCTTGGAATTGGTCAGGCCCAGATAACCGCCCGCAGGCACGTTATAGAACCGCGCCATTTGGCATACGGCAGAATTCATCATGCCGATCTCAATCGCGCCCGGCGCATAGGCCCCGTCGCGCATATCGGCAAATACCGGCAGGAAATTGTAGATATGTGCGGTACCCGGTTTGGTCATTTGTGCCAATGTCGCCACCGCCAGCCATTCGGCGTTCATAATCGTAAGCATACCCGGCAAAGACAGTGGCGTGCTAAGTCCACCCATGGGCGCGATTGTGCCGTAAGCAGTGATGCCGTTTTCGGCGAAATACATCATCGTGTCGGTACTATCGAAATCCAGTGTCAACGGCGACACCGCGGCGCAATAACCAAAGTTAATGAAAGGCCGTTCCCAAAATGCTTCTTTTGAGCCCGCAATCAGTTCACCCAGTTTGATCACCTGTTTGGCTTCACCGATGTCATACACAGATGTCCGCACTGGTTTCACACAATTTTTTAAAGCCGTGTAAAACCGTGTCAGGCTGAACTGATCTTTGGGTGCATCATCGGCCAGTGTTGAGATTGAGAACATATCGAAATTGGGACATTCATTCACCACATGGGCAATACGCGCAATGTCTTCAGATGTGGAACGACGGCAAACGCCTGTGGCGGGATCAACAATATCAGGTGCAGAACTGGCCGTCGCGATCACCGGTAATTTGCGCGGAAAAGTAATGTCATAAGCCGGATCGCGGCCACGTAATGTAATCGTAGGCGGCACCATTTTGCGGTATTTTTCTACCACACGCGCAGGAATTTTCACAATTTCGGTTTCATGGTCAACAATGGCACCATGTTCCGCGAAACGTTTGCGGGCTTTTTCATTACGCACGATAAGACCGGTTTCTTCCAAGATTTCAAGGGATGCATCGTGGACATACCGAATTTCGTCATCTTTGAGGTATGAGAAATAATTCATCTTATGTACCTTTTGGCCGTTGTTTCCTAATAAATCCTAGGCCAATTAAAAGCTTGCCACAAACAATGTTTGCTGCAAAATTGCATAAGTAAACCTAACTCAAGGCTATCTCATGCGACGCCCCCGCCTGAATGTATTACGCACCTTCGAGGCTGCCGGCCGCAAGCTGAGCTTTTCGCAAGCCGCTACTGAGTTGAACATTTCGCAGGCTGCTGTCAGCCAGCAAATAGTTCATCTGGAAGCATATTTAGGCGAAGCTTTGTTTAAACGCCATCATCGCCGTATATCTTTGACAGGGACAGGGCAGGCATATCTTTTCGCCGTTCATGAGGCTTTAGAGCGGCTTGATACCGTTACTGATCAATTATTTCCCGACCGACCCCATCAAATTGTAACCATAAAATGCACATCAAGTGTTGCCACCCTGTGGTTGGCACCGCAAATGCGGGCATTTCACGAAAGCCACCCGGATATTGATCTGCACATCAGAACACTGGACTCTGAAGGAAAGACCAGCCAGGCAATCCAGACTGATTTGGAAATATTTGTATCCGGCGAAACCAACCATGGGCCATATGTCCAATCGCTTTTGACTTGTGAAATCGTACCTGTTGCCGCTCCTGAGTTTATTGAACACCACCAACCAATTAAGCCCGATGATATTCTGGATTTTGATCTGATTCATATTCTTGGTTATGAAGATGACTGGCACCGTTGGTTTCGCGGCAATAAGCTGGACACACAAGAGGTACCGCGTGGACTGACAGTGGACAGTTCACTTTTTGCGATTGATACCACGGTGCGTGGGGACGGTATATATTTGGGGCGAAGACCGTTTATTGACAGTTATCTGAAGTCTGGAAAGCTTGTTGAAGTGTTTGATGATCCATACAAACTACACGCCAACTATTTTCTTCGCCGACATAAAAACAAGAAAAACAGTCGGAATAAAGATATAGTATCCAACTGGCTGATAGCATTGGCAGGTACCAACAAACCATAAACGGTTACGGGGTGTATCCCCTTTACATACGTAATATGATGCAATTGGTTCAGGCCCTAAATGGCAGCATCGCCTGGATCAATCGTTAAAACACCTGCCCGACGCTCGTAAATTACGTATGAGTAACGACGTAAAGAAAATGGAACGTAGCCTAACATGAAAGTATTATTGCTTTCCCAGCACTCCCATTTATTTTCCCTTATACACAAATTAAATTTCCTGATAATTTCCCTGTCAGCAGGCGTTTTGACCCAGACTGGTTCTCTAGGACTGGCTGCACATCCAAACCGTATTCCATAACATGATAATGCAAGTTTACCACGATTTAAACATTTGTTATCAATATGTTAAAAATATGATCTTTGATAAGAAGCGCTTTGCAGACCTTAATAACCCCCAGGAATGCAGACTTTATAATGAAGCGCGGATGAATTTTTCCACTCTGGTGAAATATTCGTCAACCGTGACTCCTCGGCGTTTATATTTCCAGGGTTTCAAGTACCAATCCTGCAATAAAGGCTTGATCATCGCGGCAAATGCTTCCGGATCAACGCATTCAATCTGACCTGCGCAAGCGGCCTCTTTCAGGCAATCGGCAAGAAGCTTTTCAGTAAAAAGCTCGCTTTCAATAGCATCGTTTCGGCCTTCTGTCTTAAAACTTCTAGCCTCCATGAAAGCAAAGAAGAACCATTCCTGCATTACTTCACTTAAGTATAAATGCGTGCACATAATCCAGAAAAGCCGATCAACCGGGTTGTCTGGCTGTTTATCCCGATCCCCGATAACCACTCTTATTGATGCCATGACCTGCTGAATAATCATGCTCAAAAGGCGATCTTTGCTTTCGATATAGGAATATATCGCTCCAAGACTGATACCGGTTTCGGCACTTAAATCCCGTAAATTCATACCTTTAAAGCCACTGCGGTTGCTAATTTTTAACGTTGTAGTGAATATTTTCTCAAGATTTGGTACTGCTACTTTTGCCTTCTTTACCTTTATCAGATCGGAATTTTCTTCAAATACTGTACGATATATCTGAGGAGTGTCCGTTTCAAACTGGATTTTAAAGTCTTGAAAATTCACGTGTGCTTACCTGTTTATATTTTTTTAAGAGTGGTCTTAATCCTAGTTGCATATTTGATCATACCAAATCCAGTAAATAACCCCTTGACGAATTGCTTGCAATATAGAAAAACGAACAAACGTTCGGTTTTATACATAAGGAAACAATAATGCCAGAGTTATATGATCTAACATCACGACATATACTTATAACTGGCGCAAGCAGCGGTTTAGGAGAACATGCAGCCCGTTTATTTTCCAGCAGAGGTGCTAATCTGACGCTTGCGGCCCGGCGCGTTGATCATCTTGATGCTTTAGCACGCGAATTGCGCACAACACGCCAGACCAGCCGTTTTAATGCAACAGCGGATGATTTACGTGCGCACAGTGCACAAATCCACGTTGTAGAGATGGATGTTTGTGATGAAGAAAGTGTCGCCAATGGCTTTGCGACATCAATCAAATCATTGGGTGTACCTGATGTTGTGCTGAACAATGCAGGTGTTGCCCATACTGCATCCGCCTTGAAAACCGATAGTTCCGATTGGCAACGGGTTGTCGACACTAACCTGAAAGGGGTCTGGTTTGTAGCCCGCGAAGCGGCCCTACATATGACTGAAGCCAAAACCAAAGGCTGTATCATCAATGTCGCGTCAATTTTGGGAATGCGTGTCGCGGGCGGTGTCTCGGCATATGCCACGTCAAAGGCCGCTGTAATTCAGCTGACAAAATCATTGGCACTTGAATGGGCAAGGCACGGTATCCGGGTAAATGCATTGGCACCGGGATATATGGAAACCGAATTGAACCGCGAATTTTTTGCCACTGATGCAGGTAAAGAGTTGATTAAACGAGTGCCGCAACGCCGTCTTGGTAATCTTTCGGAACTTGATGGACCAATGCTGCTTTTGGCCTCGGACGCTTCCAGCTTTATGACCGGTTCTGTGATCGTCGTAGATGGCGGGCATCTGGTTAGCAGTCTTTAACACGATCAATGATAGGATAGCACAGTGGATTTCTCACTCTCTCCCGAAATAGACACATTACGAAAACGCATTTGCAGCTTTGTGGATGAAGAAATTATCCCGTTGGAATCGGATCGTGCCAATTTTGACGCGCATGAAAATATCCGTGAAGATATACTTGCCACGTTGCGCGATAAAGTGAAATCTGCGGGTATGTGGGCACCGCAAGTGTCACGGGAATTTGGCGGGCTTGGTATTAACACCGTGGCTATGGCGGCTTGCTATGAAGAGATGAACCGATCCATATTTGGCCCGGCCTGCTTTAACTGTGCCGCCCCTGATGAGGGCAATATGTTCATTCTGAACCGTGTTGGCACACCCGCACAAAAAGAACGCTGGCTGCGCCCGATCACAGAAGGGCGTGTGCGTTCCGCCTTTGCCATGACTGAACCCAAGGGCTGCGGTTCTGACCCTTCGCTGACTTATACTACGGCGACAAAGGACGGTGATAACTGGGTTATCAACGGGCGCAAATGGTTCATTACCGGGGCCGAAGGGGCACAGCATTTTATCCTGATCGCCAAAACCTCGAACGATTCACGTAAAGGTCTGACCGCGTTTCTGTTTGATGCGGATGACGAGGGCTGGAATATTGAACGGCGCATTCCAATCATGGGCCCAGAGGAACACGGCGGCCATTGTGAGTTAAGTTTCGACGGGTTGGTGATCCCCGATGAGAACCGTTTGATGAGTGTTGGTGACGGGCTGAAAGTCACACAGATCCGTCTGGGTACAGCACGGCTGACCCATTGTATGCGCTGGCTGGGCATGGCCAAACGCGCGATGGAAATTGCATTGGAATACGTTGAAAACCGTGACAGTTTCGGTGCGAAACTGATTGATCACGAGACTATTCAAACCATGTTGGGCGATGCGGCTATGTCTATTCAGGTCGGGCGTTTACTGACAATGAATGCGGCCTGGAAACTTGATCAGGGCAGTTTTGCCCGCAAAGAGGTTTCTATGGCTAAGATACAGGTGGCTGACACATTACATAAGGTCGTTGATACTGCTTTGCAACTGAACGGGGCGCGGGGTTATTCCAAGGATACCCCGCTGGAATGGATGTATCGCTATGCGCGCCAAGCCAGGCTGGTTGACGGGGCATCAGAGGTACATAAAATGGTGTTATCGCACAACCTGTTGAATGACCGCACTGACTTTTGGGCTTGGGGGAATAACGCCTGATGGATATCCAGCCCGGAATTGAAAGCTATCTGCTTTATTTGGATGAGGTGAACACGGTTGAGATAACCGATCTGCGTTTATTGTCCGGCGGGGCAATCCAGCAGAACTGGTTGCTTGATGTTACAGTGAACGGGACATCGTTGGAAACGGTTTTGCGTACGGATTCGACATCGTCGCTGGAAGACAGCCTGTCGCGTGCGCAGGAATATGCCATATTCAAGAAAGCCTTTGACGCCGGCGTGACTGTCCCTGAACCGCTATGGCTATCTGTTGATCCGCAATGGATCAGCAAACCGTTTTTTATCATGCGTCGTGTCGGTGGAACCGCCGCTGGTCATAAAATCGTGCGCAATGATGCGATGGGCGGCGGTCGTAAGGTTCTGGCCAGTCGACTGGGGCAGGAACTGGCACATATCCATTCGATCAAACACGGGCAGGCTGAACTTGATTTTTTGGCTCTGCCCACACCAACCCCGGCTTTGCACCGGGTTGCTGAATACCGCGCCGCATTGGATGCCTCCAACATGCCGCAACCGACGTTGGAATGGGGGTTATATTGGCTGGAACAAAATGCACCTGACGCGGTTAGCGAATTGGTCTTGTGCCACAATGATTTTCGCACCGGGAACTATATGGTGACCGAACAATCACTAACGGGCATTCTGGATTGGGAGTTTGCCGCATGGGGTGATCCTCTGGTCGATATCGGCTGGTTCTGTGCTAAATGCTGGCGTTTTGGTGCGGTGGAAAATGAAGCGGGCGGTGTCAGTCACCGAGATGATTTTTATGACGGGTATGAACAGGTCACGGGGGTGCGGATTGACCGTAATGCGGTTTTATATTGGGAGGTTATGGCGACAATGCGCTGGGCAATTATTGCAATAAAACAGGGGGATCGCCATATCTCAGGGCGCGAGCCATCGCTGGAACTTGCCTTGACACGCCATATCGTGCCCGAGCTGGAACAGGATATACTGAACATGACGCAGGAAGCTGGCAATGCGTGATAATCCACAAGCGGATGATCTTCTGAAGATCGCAGAGGCGACATTCAGAGAAGCGATTTTGCCTCATCTTCCAGCCGATAAAAAATACACAGCACTGATGATAGCAAACGCGATGCGTATTGCGGCACGGCAGTACGGGTGCGATGAAAATGAAGCCGAAGCAGAGATTGCGGCACTTTCGGAATTACTGGGCCAGTCGGTGGTCGATAACGACCCGGATGCAATTAAAAATCTCAATAAACAATTCGCTGAAGCTATTCGCTCCGGCGCCTTTGCATCTAGCAACAAATGGCACAATAAGGCCAGAAAACACCTGTTACTTTGTGTGCAAAACCGTTTGGCAGAAGTGAACCCGAAGGCAATAAGCGAGGGTGGTAATGATAGGAGATAAGCGCGGTCTTCAGGGCGAATTGCAAAAGACGCAGGCAAACTATGTGCCTTTAAGTCCGGTTTCATTTTTGAAGCGGTCGGCAAAGATTTACCCTGATAGACTAGCAATATCTTACGGTGAGCGCCGTATCACTTACGGGGCGTTTTATAGCCGCGTTCGCCGTTTTGCCGCGGCATTGGCAGAGCTGGGTATAGATGTTGGCGATACGGTCTCGATCATTGCTCCAAATGTACCCGCACTATTAGAGGCGCATTATGCGGTGCCTACAATTGGTGCAGTTTTATCTGCGATCAATACAAGGTTGGATGCAGCCAATGTGGCGTTTATTCTGGAACACAGCACGTCAAAAGTTCTGCTAGTCGATGATGAATTTGCCGATTTGGCAGCAGAGGCTTTGCAGTTGTCAAAGACTAAGCCCCATATCATCCGTATCGCGGATACTGCGATAGACCCCACGTTACAAATCAGCCCGGTAGAGTATGAAGATTTTCTGTCATTGGGCGATCCACATTTCGCATTGCAATTGCCAAAGGACGAGTGGCAGCCGATTACACTGAATTATACATCCGGTACAACGGGTGACCCTAAAGGGGCGGTTTATAGCCATCGTGGCACCTATCTGAATGCCGTTGCCAATACGATCTCTTTCGGGATGACGGCTGATACCGTGTACCTATGGATCCTGCCGATGTTCCACTGCAATGGCTGGTCGCATACGTGGGCTGTAACTTTGGCAGGGGGCACTCATGTGTGCCTGCGCAGGGTTGCACCAGAGACGATATTTGAGCAGATCGCAAGCAAGGGGATTACACATACCTGTGCGGCCCCAATTGTAATGAATATGTTGATCCATGCCCCGGATGAGGTAAAAAAACGCCCTGCAAAAGTCATAAAAATCGCAACAGGAGGGGCGCCGCCACCCAGCACTGTGATTGCCGGTATGGAAGATATGGGGTTTGAAGTTGTACATCTTTACGGGTTAACCGAAACTTACGGGCCGGCAACAATTTGCGAAAAGCAGAATGACTGGACGGGCTTGTCAAAAGAAGAAGTTGCATTGCGACTTGCACACCAAGGGCAAAGCCATCCATTGGTTGAGGATTATCAGATAGGCGACATCGACAATTCAAAACCCGTTACGGCAGACGGCAATACTGTTGGTGAAATTCAAATCCGATCAAACACCATTATGATGGGTTATCATAATAATCCAAAGGCGACCAAAGCTGCCTTTGAAGGGGGCTGGTTTCATACCGGCGACTTGGCAGTGATGCACGCGGACGCGGCACTGGAGATCAAAGATCGTGCCAAGGACGTTATTATTTCAGGTGGCGAGAATATATCCAGCATCGAAATAGAAGAGGTTTTGACCCGGAACCCGAAAATCCGCGAAGCGGCCGTGGTTGCGAAACCGGATGCAAAATGGGGTGAAACACCTTGCGCTTTTGTTGAACTTTCCGAAGGCGCGGCCTGTGAGGCGCAAGAGGTCATTGGTTGGTGCCGCCAGAACATGGCCGGTTTCAAGGTTCCCAAGAATGTTGTATTCGGTGAATTGCCAAAGACCTCAACTGGCAAAATCAAGAAGTTTGTGTTGCGCGAACACGCTTGTAACCTTACTCCCATATCTGAAAATAAATAGTATACAGAAAAATACAATCAGGCCTTGAAAGAAAAGGAATACCAATATGACAGATGTCGTTATTTTGAACGGTGCGCGTACCGCAATCGGCAGTTTTGGTGGCGCGCTAAAAGACTTTGCACCGACTGCATTAGGAACGCTTATTGCGGCAGAGGCGATTAAACGCGCGGGCATTTCGCCAAATGATGTAGATCAAAGCTTTTTCGGCCATGTGATCCACACAGACACGATTGATGCGTATATTTCACGGGTTATTGCGGTGAACGCAGATGTTCCGATTACATCGCCTGCGCTGACGGTGAACCGTCTTTGCGGTTCAGGCTTACAAGCGATTGTATCCGGCACGCAGGCGATCCGTGATGGCGATGCAAGCACTGCACTTTGCGGCGGTGTCGAGGTGATGTCGCGGGCGCCACATTCAACGCGGGATATGCGCTGGGGCAAACGGCTGGGCAATCCAGAGTTTAACGATATGTTGTTGGGCGCACTTTCCGATCCGTTTGGCCATGGCCATATGGGCATTACCGGGGAAAATCTAGCAGAAGAATATGATATTTCGCGCGAAGACCAGGATGCGTTTTCGCTTGAAAGTCATCACCGTGCCGAAACGGCCCAAAAGGCGGGTTACTTTGATAGTCAAATCATGCCCATTGAAAGCACAAAGCGTGGCAAGGTTACGGTATTCGATAAGGATGAGCATATCCGGTATGGTGCTGTTGCCAGTGATTTCAGCGGTTTACGACCTGCATTTCGCAAGGATGGTACTGTGACTGCGGGTAATGCGTCAGGCATCAATGACGGTGCGGCAGCGGTTGTGTTGATGGATGCAAATAAAGCCAAAGAGAAAGGCTTGAAACCACGGGCAAGGATCACTGGCTACGCCCTTGGTGGGGTTGCACCTGAAGTAATGGGGGCGGGGCCAATCCCTGCGGTTAAACGGTTGCTGGCCAAAACCGGCCTGTCGGTTGATGACTTTGATGTCATCGAGTCTAATGAAGCCTTTGCATCACAAGCATGTTCGGTCACAAAAGCACTGGGGCTTGACCCGGCAAAGGTCAACCCGAACGGTGGCGCGGTGGCTTTAGGCCATCCGGTTGGCGCAACCGGGACTATACTGATCGTAAAACTGATGGCCGAATTGGAACGCATTAACGGGCGTTACGGTTTGGCAACGATGTGTATCGGCGGCGGTCAGGGCATCGCAGTTGCGATTGAACGCATGGAATAGGAAAGATACAGACGTGGCACAAATTTTCCTGGTCAGACACGGGCGGCCTGCACGGAATATGGATAGGTTTGATCCTGGCCTTTCTGAACAGGGGATACTGCATTCAAAAACCGTAGCGGCGTTTCTGGGGGCACGGAAAATCTCTGCAATTTATGCAAGTCCTTTAAAGCGCGCACGCCAGACCGCAGAACCGTTGGCGTTTGCCGCTGGTGTGGAGTTGACTTTGCATGACGGATTGGCTGAAGCCGACAGAAATAATCATTACGTTTTTGCGGAAGATACAATGACTGACCCCATCGAATGGGCAAAATTCCAAAGTGATCCAATTGGTTATCTTGGCGGGAACCATGCAGAATTTGTCACAACGGTACTGGATGCATTCCAAACCATTCGTAATGCAAATCATGCAGATAATGTGGTCATTTTTACCCACGCATTTCCGATCAACATTGTATTGGCCGATGCGCTTGGGTTAGACGGGGTGTTAAATTTCATTCCGCATTACTGTTCAATATCACGGGTAAAAGCACTTAGCTTGAATGCAACAAAGGTTATCAGTGTGAATGAGACAGCACATTTAGATTAGAAATAGTATCGCACCTATAAGGCAACATAGCCAGTATAGAAAAGCAGGGGCGTTGTGGAAATAAGCGAAAAGACGGTTGTTGTAACGGGCGGGGCTGCGGGTATTGGCAAGGCACTTTGTGAACGGTTTGCACAAGAGGACGCAAAGCATGTTATTGGTATTGATCGCGCAAAGCGGGCACTGATTGATCAGCTTTCTACCATTGCGGCACAATTTAGCAACGGGCCCAGTTCATTCGCCCCAGATATCAAAAAAATTAAACCAGTTGTTAGGGTTGCGACGACACATATCTTCAAGGGCCGTTGCATAGTTTTGCGCCAGAGAAAGCGTTTGTTGTTTCCGATCGCTTCGCGGAACCTTGGACCCATCGTGTAACAATGAAAAGTTCGCTGCATATTTATCTTTTTCAAGCCATGTTGCTGCACTGAGAATAATCGGCACTTTGGCGGCCATGGCAGACATATAGGGCGATGTCGGAACATCAATCGGATCTCCGAAGAATTGTACGGATACCTTTGCACGAACAGATTTGTCCGGTAAACGATCACCCAAAATCGCCACAAACTCACCATTATCCAAGGCTTCGAATACCTCAATCATTGCCATTGGGCCATTGGCCAGTGAAATGACTTTATCGGCCATTTCCGTGTAAAGCTCGTCCAACATGGCGGTACTTTTCTGGGCATGGTTTGGATACATCAAGTAACGTACTGAAAGGCCGGGCAACTCTCGGTCTAATGCTCTGAGGGCCTCAAAGCTACCAAAATGGGCACCAAGCAACACCGCACCCCGCCCCTGCAAGACTAATTGACTGACCAATTCTTGACCTTCTGCTTCAATAGAAAACTGGTTAAGACCGCTGCTAAGCAGTCGGACGCGGTCCAAAAAAACATGACTGAAAGCCAATGCATGGCGTTGCCGTTCCAGCAATGTCGGTTCCCGATTTAGGATGCGACGCAGGTACTGAGCTGAAGCTTGTGTGGTAGATCGCCGTTTGTCCAATGCAAAGAACAGTGCGATCAACCATAAAAGGGGATTGACGATTTGTGATGGCGTTTTCTGCGCCAAAAACCGCATTAACCGCATTTGCCAAAGGGCCCCAGACTCTTTGGTGTCGGTCCAACTCGAAGCCGGTTCAGTCACGTGCTGCCCGCAATAGCACACGCGCTTTGGCTATAGTGTTTCCATCGGAAAGCCAGAGAAGGTTGGAAAATTTCTCTCCCTTTTCAAGATTGATTTCAAAGGATTGTAAGGGCCGCAACGGGCGCAAGAACTTCATTCGAAGAACAGTGTCAATTTCATAACCCGCCTCAATTAGATATTGCGCGGCAAAGCCAACAAGCACAGCCCCGGGTACAATCGGGTTTCCCGGAAAATGCCCATCCAGAAACCGGGCATTTTCCATAATTCCTTCCGAAAAGCTAAGTTGCATAAAATAGCCCCTTCACTATCGAAAAACCGGTTACTTCGATTGAAGATAAAACTTAATATCGTTATCAAGGTTAGTGACCCAACTATTGTATCTTTTATGAATAGTCTTTGTTTCCGGGTCATATCTCATGTTCTTCGAATCTTTGTAGGTAAATCTGTATTCCTTTGAATTAAAAAGAATATCTATTGCCACATAATGTTTTCCGCGAACAACTAGCGTTCCAACCAGTTTTCCATGTGCGACTTTCTTGAATTCCCACCCACGGTGTGCGCTCGCAGTTACAATAGCAGATTCGACATCTCTTGCGGACATGGCTTTACCACTGGCCGTAGCGACTTTGGAATATACAGTTTGAATAGATCTTGCCATAACGGGCTCGGCGAACATCGATGCTGTGAACACCGAAAAAATAAGCGTCAGAATAAATTTTTGCATATGTTTCTCCTTAGTATACCCGTCTACACTTAACGTATTAGGCCTAGCGAACGCAATAACCCTTTAGGTTGAAACCCCCGACTGATAAGGAAATATGATACAAGTCCGAATAGTCGAAGAAAGTCACGAAATGGGTCAAAATGACTGGGCCGTAGCACATACCCTTCATATCGCGCATCGATTGGCACATACTCAAAAAGCACATTCAGTTCTGCGGCATACATCAGTATTGCGGTTTCAAACTTGAACCCTTCTGTTTGTTTCGCAGGAATATCGACTTTTTCCCACATCGATGCCGGATACAACCGCATCCCGCATTGAGCATCCTTGATAATTCGACCGCAAGCCCAGCTAATGAAAAAGTTTCCAAATTTAATGCCCCTCCTGCGAGTCGCGGGCATTTGCGCCATCGCCCCTGATCGGTCCCCCAGTACAATGGAATCAAGGTGTTTTTTGGATCGATTTAAAAACAGTGGGATGTCGGTTGGATTATGCTGTTGATCCGCATCTAACGTAATAACAAAGTCTGCACCTTGACCGAACGCAAGATCGAAACCTTCAACCAAACGGGCTCCTTTTCCCAGATTTTTCTTGTGGTGAACAACCAATGCCCCTGACCCTGACAGAGTTTCCAAAGTACCGTCGGTAGAGCCATCGTCTATAACGATCACCCTATCAACATGGGGTATCGTTTCATCCACGACTTTTCGAACTGTTAAAACTTCATTATGGGCGGGAATTAACGCGACTGTTTGTTTCATTCACAAATACCGGCAATCATCTAACCGCAACATATTCTGAAAAACATCCTAAAAGAGTGTTGTGTTGTACATTGGAAAATCCAGCGAGTTTTAAATTTCGGATGACATCATCGACGTCAACCATTTGGTCCATCGAATCCCAATAATATTTCATCAACAGATATACGTTTTTGTCCCAAGTCAGAATTCCAGAAGCTATTGGGAGTATATATTTGAAGTAGGCCCGAAAGAAAAATCTGGGAAATGCACCTTTGGGCACCGTTACATCCATTATCAACGCAGTTCCACCGTCTTTCAAAACGCGGCGGAACTCTCGAAAACTATCCTCCAAATTGTCAACATGGCGAAGTGCAAAACCCATCGTCAAAAAATCGAAACGTTCACTTTCGACAGGCAGGACTTCAGCCGTGGATTGGTGATGTATCGCAGGTACGGTTTTTTTTGACTCTTCAATCATACCCGCAGACGGTTCAACACACTCGATTTGATCTGCGTTATCCAGAATTTTCATCAATGCCCGCGCTACCTGTCCAGTCCCGGTAGCAACGTCCAACACGCGCATATTTGGCGTAACGCCATTGCGAAGAAGTGCTTCACGCCGATACCAGTCGCCGGAGCCGAACCAACCCCATTTGGCAATCGCCTCATAATGTGAAGCCGTGTCATCAAACACTTTTCGCAAGAATACCTGTTTTTCGGCAGGTGAACCATAGTAGCTCCCAGCCACGGTGGGTTTACTTCTGTTCTGCATTTTTTCAGGCCTCCAAAAATGGCGTGGTCAAAACTTGAGCAGGCCGTCAAATGTAACAAAAACGTTCCTTATTCCAAGAATAACAACGCGTCGAAGCCATGGAACTCGCTCTTAAGTTCCTGTATAGGGTTTCAAAGGCGAAAAACCGTTTCGTCAGCCACCCTAATGGCATGCAAAATGCGCTATTGCAAGATTGCCGAAAAGGAAAATATTGAATGCTGACGGCAATGAACAATCGAACTTCAGACACACGAAGCACGTTGGAAAATGTGATGGCATTTATTAGAACACGGGCCTTTGAAGGTTACGTATTCATCATGAGTTGCATGGTGGGTTTTCTGATAATTGTTTATTATCAGTGGACGAAAAAACCGAAACAGGTGCGCCGAATACTGTGCTTTTGGTCAAGCTGCTTTATTTATGGTGCAAAGTTCATCTTAGGAGTAAAATTTATAATTGAAGGGCGAGAGAATATCCCCCCTGAGCCCGTTATTTTTATGGGTAACCATCAGACATACTGGGAATCTGTAGCCATGACAGTGCTTTTCCCTGACATCAATGTCGTGACAAAACGATCAGCCATGTCGATCCCGGTTTTTGGCTGGGGCTTGAAACATGCCCCGATGATCGCCGTAGATCGCGACACTCCCGGACAGAATATTCGTCATATTTTAAAAGATGGAAAAGCCTCGATCCGCGAAGGCCGAAGCATTTTGATTTTTCCTGAAGGATCACGTGTGCCACTTGGCGAAACTCGTCCATACGCACGTGGGTTCGAATTTTTATACAAAGCCTGCGGGGTAAAAGTTGTTCCGTTTGTAACAGACGCGGGTTTGGTGTGGCCGTCCGGATTTAAAACGAAAAAACCAGGAACGATAACGTTACGTTTTCTGCCAAGCATCGACAGTGGCAAAGCCCCAAATATTTTCGCGGCTGAGATTGAGAGCACAATCCGTCGCGAATTAAAAATTCTGGCCGCCAACACAAAGGGCGAAATTTCGTGAACCCATGGAATTGAGCAACCTGCCCGCTCATACGCGTATTTATGCAATCGCACGTTTTAAAATTCAGTTGGAAATTCCAGCCAAGGATGCGAGTTTACGCATCGTTTCATTGGTCACCTTACCCGTCTCTGACCGCGGTATGGTATCGAGAAAGATAATTCTTTTGGGCACAAAAACGGAATCAACATGACGTAGTAAATGTCGCCGTATTGACGCAATGATTTCCTTGTTCGACAGCCCCAACGAAGGATCGGCCACGGCTACAATTGCCAGCATATCATCGTCTTGATGTTTGGAATGAAGATATATGGCATCTAGGATACCCGGGGCTTCTATAAGTATGGAGTTTAAGGCCGAAACTCTGCCTCGCTTACCGTGAATTCCAATCATATCATCGGTACGCCCCAGCAATATAAACTTGCCATCTGTGCCGATTTCCACCTCATCACCCAAAGGAAGTGTAGCAGGCAGATGGGGCGCAGTAACTAAACATTCACCTGATACCATCTTCAACGCAAACCCAGCCACCGGTTGCCAAGTACTTTCGTAAGCTGTCCTTCGGATCGCCATCGAACCCGTTTCAGTGCTACCATAAATCTCCATGACTTGGCGATCACCATGCGCTTCCAACCTTTCGGCCTGAACAAGCGGCAACGGTGCAGTTGCTGAGATAACGCAGCAGATTTCCGGGGCGTCAAGAATTGTGGTTTCAAGAAACCTCAAGTGTGCAGGGCTGGTGATTAAAACCAAATTTGTAAACCCTTGACTCCTTGCCGCTTCCACGGCGATCTCAAGATCAGCCGGATAAAACACGGTATCCTGATAGCAACAGTAACCAAAGCCAAGTGTCGCAAAAATTGTAGCTTCTAAACCAAACATATGTCTGTGAGGTGTGGTCCCAATTACGATTGTTTTTTCAGCATCAAAACCAAGTTTCCGCAGAATGTAATCTGTAACATATGCGCCCCCGCTTAGGGTCTCCCAGGTTTTAACATTGCACTCCGGACGTCTAGTCGACCCAGAACTGAATACACGGATTTCCGTCCGTGTATTTTCGAGAAGAGCGAAAATTTCTGAAGAATCAATTTCTTTCGAGTTGAATTCAACTGTGGTAATGCGTTTTGCCCCGCCATCCAAGGATGACGGCCCGCCAAGAATTACTGCATCGGCAGAATGGCCAATCGAAGCTAAGATCGCTTCTGGAGCATCGGATGATGGAAGAACGGAAATCTGCCCGTTTAGCATTGCAGCCGCTAAACCAAGAGAAAATTCATATCGGTCATCTTGCAGGTTGCAGACAAGTGACGCCCCGGATAATTTCTTGCGAAACGCTTGTAAATTGGCCGCGAATTGGGTGCGCGTTATCACGCCCCTCTTTGAGAAAAACATTGTGCGGCCAGATACACTCATCGTCAGAATTCCAAATTTTTCCAGGTCTTCCTGTCCGAGATCAAGCTAAGTGTTTCTTTCCAATTTTCACGGCGCGTAAAACGGTACTCGGCAATTTTATGTGTCACCACAAACCAACATACCTGCATCACCACAAACGCAAACAGAAAACTGTTGGTCCAAGCTCGAAACGGTTCCCAGATTATAGCTACGATTCCCAAAAATGCCGAAGTCAAACCGAACAAAGTCCATGCGCGGCATTGGTTTTTCAGGTACACGACAAACTCTGGAGGTAGATCAGACCCATCATCGTTTAGTTTCACAAACTGGATCAATACAGGTGTTCGCCCGCGAACCAAGCTGTTCCCAAACACATATGCGACAATTAAGTTGATCGAGACAATTGCCAAGTATGGCGACAATTGCATGTCAGGGATTTGATAGGCCAAAAATAAAATGGACAGGCTGAAAATCACGAAAAAGAACCATACCACCTGCCGTCGAACACCAACAGATTGCATAAAAAGTCCTGCGATTCCAAGGGTAAAAAGAACAAAAAGAACGTCAAACAACGGCGAATAAATCATCCAACTTATAAGAAGAACAGCTATAGGAATAATTGCTTTCCAACTGCCGAAAAACTTATTCAGTGTAGAAATCACCGAATTCTGTTCTCAGATATATGCCGGGCAAGGGAGCTAAGGCAGGCAAAAATTTCTTGGTTACGCTCGTCGTCAGAACGTAGCTTAAATCCGTATTTTTCGCTAATGGCGAAAGCTAATTCCAAGGCATCAATTGAATCTAGACTCAGTCCATCCCCAAATAAAGGCTCTTCAGGATTAATTTCCAAAGCGGAAATGTCTTCTAGTACAAGTGATTCTACAATTAATTCAGCGATCTCATTGCGAAGCATCGTAAAATCTTCGCTAATGTTATTATTATTTTCCGTCATTCGGGCGTCCTTCTACACACTTTGTCAAATGACGCCTATCTGACAGTGCAGCGTATCTTTGTCCACTTCCGACATTGACCGTTATCTGGGTTTGTAGGTTGAGTGTGTCTTTGCAACACCATCCTCATACTTATGCCAGTTATGTCTCAGATGGTCTTGATTGATGAACTTTGGTGCCATGGGTCGGATCAACTGGTTCCGCCGTCTACAGCAATGTGTTGCCCTGAGATGTAGCCTGCTTTCTCACTGGCCAGAAAACCTACTATAGCGGCAACTTCATGCACCGTTCCTGCCCGTCGTGAAGGTGAGAGCCCTACAAGCGCATCGTAGTTTTCCAACGCTTTAGTCTCTGAAGTATCAATGAGACCGGGCGCAACAACATTTGCAGTAATACCACGTGAGCCGTATTCCTGTGTCAGTGACTTTACTAAAGGAAGCAGTCCACCTTTGGCGGCTGCATAGTTGGCTTGGCCGCGGTTGCCAAGCGTGGCAGATAGGGATGACATAGCGATAATTCTGCCCCAACGGGATCGCATCATTGGGACAATAATTGGACGAAGCGTTGCAAAAAAACTTGTAAGATTCAGATCAACGACCTCTTGCCAATCTTCAAAATTCATCGCGGCAAATGGTTTATCTCTCTGTCCCCCAACACAGTGAACAAAAACTTGAATAGGTGAATCCGATGTGATTTTTTCGAGTACTTCCGAGGATTTTGGATCCAAAAGGTCCAAAACCAGAATTTCGGCGCTTCCCCCGGCAAACAAGATGCGCTCCATACACTCGCTAGCCTTGGAAATATTGCTATTAGTGTGAATGATAACGTAAAGCCCTTGTGAAGCTAGTTCTTCGCATACAGCAATTCCAATGGGACTTGACCCACCAGCAACCAAAGCCCGCTTCATTCGTTTTCAACTTTCATTTGCAACATCGCTTGCCCCTTAACGATTTCCTGCTCTTCGCTTCGAACACAGAAACTATAAAGCGCAACATCCGCATCAAAGTGAATTTGATCAGCGTAGATGTCAAGGTTTTGGCTGGTTTCCCCAACGACATTCTTGGTAAACTCTACTTTTTTGAGACCGATAAGCAGCCCAGTGTGATTATTCGCAATGTTGTATAATGATGTATGTACTGCAGCCGCTTGGGCACCTAACTCCACAAGGGTGACGGAAAACAATGTTCCGTTTAACCGCAGGGGATAATCATTCACGTTGTGATCACTGGCAACGCAATGGATATGGGTATCCGTTGCGATGACAACGCGTTTGATTAGTCGCATTGCACCCTGATGCGGCATTCGGTTAAGGCCATCTTGAAAACTCACAGCTGTTTCACCTTGATGCACAAGCCATAATCCTTGTTCAAGCCTAAGAAGATATCTTCTTGGGGACTTCCTGCAAGGCACTTCAGAAGGGGGAAGACCGCCAAAATGGGGTTATAGCTGTTCTCAGGTATTTGGGGCAGGCTTGCAAAAGGCATTGGGTTGGGTGTTTTGCAGTACGAAATTTTTAATTCCGCGATCGTATTGGCGCTTGGTTCTGGCTTCAAGGCAAACCCAACCCCAAGCGGGATGTTTATTTTATGTGAGGCACTAAGGGGGTATGGCAAAGGGGCGTCATACAGAACCAATCCAACTGGACAGTTTTCTGATTTTATCTGCATAGATGCTTTTAGAAAACCCGCACCAACAGTGTAATTGTGGGCATTGATGCTGGTGACAGGGCATTTTACACCAGCGGCAATAGTCCACTGACCTGATGCCGCATTGTGGACCGAATTCTGAAATCGCAACGGTTGTATCGCCTTTTCAGGCGTGCCTAACGCATCAAGAATGACATTTAGCGTCTCGCCCTCACCAACCGAAGAGGCGAACACCCATGCAGTCTCTTTTGGTAAAGTTTCATGTATCTTCTCGGCAACGGATATAGCCAACAGTATCTGTGGACTAAGCCGACGCCGGGACCGCATTGGCAAGCTTTCCAGTTGCGCGCGCCAATCTTCTTCAAATGAGATTACATCCTGACAATTGAGCGAAGCAAGGAATTCGTCCCAACCATTTACATGGGGTGATACGATCGTGGCGCGGTCCAGAAAGAGAGAGTTTTGCTTCATCGGCTTAATACAAGTGCACAGTTGCTTCCACCGAATCCGAACGAGTTGCTTATTACGTGACGAAGTTGGCCATTTCGGCAACTTTCACTTACATTCGGTAACAACGCGGGATCAAGGTCAATCAGGCCCGTATTCCCGGGGATCACTTCGTCTTCAAGCGCGTATTGGCAAAAGACCGCTTCAGCCGCGCCAGCTGCGCCAAGAGTGTGTCCAATTGCACCTTTGACAGATGAAGCAGGTACAGACCGATAAACAGCGGTCTCAACAGCTTTGGCTTCGGTGGAATCGTTCACAATCGTTGCTGTTCCATGCAGGTTTACGTAGTCGATATCGTTCGGTGTCAGGTTTGCACGTTCTAGCGCCGCCTTGATTGCCTGAGAGGCGCCAGAACCATCTGGGGGTGGCGTAGACATGCTGGTTCCGTCAGAACTTTCTCCGTATCCGCTGAGCTTCAGATATCCATCGGCATCGCGTTCAACAATCATAAATGCGGCGGCCTCGCCAATTGACAGCCCATCACGTGATGCGTCACATGGGCGGCATGGCACCTTTGACATCAGTTCCAACGATTCAAACCCATACAACGAAGTCATGCAAAGACTGTCCACTCCGCCCGTAAGAACGGCATCGCAAAGCCCAGATTCGACCAACTGACATGCATCCACTAGCGCCTTGGCCGAAGATGAACAGGCGGTTGAAATGGTATAACCTGGGCCCGTGAAACCAAGATACTCTTGAAGAAAAGTTGTAATTGCATGCAGATTATCATGGTGTCGTGTCGAATAATCTTCAGGCATCGCACCATTCTCTGGTATTGCCTTATAGGTTTTTTCCAGCATTTCGACACCGGATGTCGAGGTGCCAAGAACGATGCCACAGCGATCCGCACCCCATCGGTTTCGAATTTTCAGCACGGCCTGTTCAAATCCGTCGGTGACTAATGCCGCCAACGCCAGTCTGGTCGCCCGGTTGTCAAAGTCTGCAACTCTGGAAGGAAAACCAATTCCTTCAACATCCGGAACCTTGCCCAAATAGCAATCAAATTGCAGGTCTAAGCCATGATTATTCGAAAGTCCTGACCGCCCTTCACGAAGGGCCAACAAATGACTGGAACGCCCGTATCCAAGGCACGTAACGATAGAACTATGGGTAATTCCACAATTGTTGGTACGTGGGTGCTGAAGCATGCGTCAACTGTCCCTTTTTGTTTCAGCGAGCGTAAACAATAACATCACAAGAAGTCCAACAACAACCGTCAATCCGACTTGATGCAAAATTTGCACACTGGATAGGGACAACACCAAAAATGCAATTAACGTTGAGCTGGCGCAAAGGGATACAGACAACGATGCGGTGTTTTTCTCTAACGTGCCCTTCAGTTCTTTGATGAACAGGCTGTAGTCAACGCCGATCCCCACAACCAATGCCAGTGCCAAAATCTGAAATATGCTAAGTGTTCCGAAAAACACGACCATAATGCTGGCTGTAATCCCAACAGCAGCGGCTGAAGTTAGAAAAATCCGTCCCGCGCTTTTCCAACTTCTCAACCCCATGCCAAGCAAGGGAACGGCAACTATGACACCAACGCCCAGCCATAAAACCACCTGATTTTGAATCTTTGCTATCGCTTGACGAACCGGAACCAAGAAATCCACCATTGTTGCTTTTGGGGATTGGATATCCATATTTGGCGGGCCCGCTTTTTCCGGTAGAAAAAGCTGCACATATTCGTGAAAACCAGATTGCACTTTTTCCAATCGACCGACAGCAACCCGCATTTCCGGGAACCGATTCAATTCTTCAAAACTGATCCTTGAAGACGATCGAGCAAGTGCATATGCCTCAACTTGCCTATCGACAAATGTCGGAGACATTCCGGCCAACTGAAGCGCCTGTTTCGCCATATCTCTGTAATCTTTTACGGGGGGTAAAAATGGTTTGGATGGTGGAATAAAATTCGATACCATTGAGTAGGATTCAATAACGCCATCCGCAACCGCGGCTTCCAAGGTCTGTGACAATCCTTTTTCGTTCGCAAGAAGCTCATCAAAATCGCGTCCACCCACTGAAATGGCATACCGGGCCGAGGGCAATTTTAATTTTGTCCCCATCAGCTTTATTTCAGCGGCGACTTCGGGCGGCGGCCCGAACAATGTAAGGGGCGCTTCCCTTTGGAAGCTGAGGACAAACAATAACCCGCTGACGGCAAGACAGCTTTCGATCACTGGTTTATATGGCAGTTTCCAAACGAATTTCTTCAATGAAATCCCAGCGTGAATTTGCACTTTGGGTGAAGGCAGAAACACAGATGCAAGTGCGGAAACAGTCAATCCGGAAGCGACAAAAATACCCGTTTGTATGAGAGCGGGGATCTCTGAACCAAGCATAGCAAGAAATGCCAAGCTCGTTGTCATAGCCCCTAAAAGAATTAGGCGAAATGCCCGTCTGCGGTTGGCTTCGCTGTATCCCAACAAATGAATTGGATAATCCAGCGCAAGCCCAACCAGAGCCCCCCCAAATCCCAGCGAAATTACATGGACATATCCGAACAACAACTGAATGAAAAGAATTGCACTGGCAACGCCGAGAGCGAGAGGCAGAAATATATAGAACGCTGCAACAAACGAACGAAGGCTAAAGATCAACCATGCAAGCAGTAGCCCCCCCGCAAGGGTAGATGCAAAGGCAGAGGCTGTGGCGGTGTGAAACGTTGTTTCTGCAGCTATTGTTCGAGCCCCAAGAAAATACACGGATGCTTCTTGGTCGGCTGCAATGGATCTGACATTTTCGATCAGGGTGTAAACCTCTGTTGCGTCAAAAGGTCTGTCACGAAATGTTGCAAACAGCAGGCTGGTTTTTCCATCGATGGATTGCCAAACACCGTCGAACTGATCGGGTTGTGCGGCGATATCTTCCAACCTATCCACAACACGCATGTAACTGCCGGTAGGATCAAGTAACAATTGATCACTCAATACAGCACCTTCCATACTTGAAAAGAGGTTCCGTGCAGCATTCAAGTTTTCGGCCATTCTGGTGCTGGAAAAGTCCTCTGGACTTGGTGGTGCAAGCTGGAACCGTTTATCCCAAACCCAATCAAGGAAACCCTGGGAAGGCTGCGTGGGCCCGAAACTGACATCTTGTATCAATGGATCAGCAGCAAGCGCTACCGTAATTGTTTTTGCCACTGCTACGCGAATGTCGGGGGTGGCAGCGTCAACTCCGATTATCAACTCTTGGCTTGGTTCTATCGCCATGGCATTTTGCAATGACCCCTCACTGCCGAGCACTGCCCCAGCATCAGACTTGATGGTCACCTCTGTTGCCAGTACGACGATCAGCGTTACCAGCATCAATACTACAAAACATATGCGCATCATTGTCCAAGAAGCCTTAAACGGCGCCGTTGCCCGTTTTTTGTACTTATATGAATAGCTTCCAACACGGCACCGCAGCCAAGCAACACAATGGTTTCCTTCTTTTTAGACGATGCGTTCAATGCTACTGACCAACCGTTCGAATTTACGTCAAACTGCTTGCTGTAACTGGGATCAATTTTTTCAGACGTGGCAAGAATGATGGATCGCAAAACCGACAAAAATATAGATAGCCGATCCGGAATTGGGTGCCTTGCGGTCTTATTTGCCCGCCGTACTATAAGAAATTCAGATCCTATCTCTAGCTCTTCAAATACAGGGGCCATTTGCCGTTTGATCAGAGTATCGTTTTGAGAAACATACAGTACTCCAGAATTCGTAACCACCTCATCAAAAGCCGGGTGCTGAACCTGTTCTTCATAGGGAACTGTTCCATCAACCTTTATTGGCCGCGACAGTAAGGCCGCCTTTACGCTTTCAGGCGGGCGCAACCTACATCCCTGTTCATTCGCCCCAGATGTTGAAGGAATTAAACCAGTTGTTAGGGTTACGGCGATACATATACTTATGGGCCGTTGCATAGCTTTGCGCCAGAGAAACCGTTTGTTGTTTCCGCTCGTTTCGCGGGACCTTGGGCCCATCATGTTGCAATGAAACGTTCGCGGCATATTTATCCTTTTCAAGCCATGTCGCAACACTGAGAATAATCGACACCTTGGCGGCCATGGCAGGCTGTCCATCGTCAGATCAATATGTACTTATGAACACCTGATATATAGGTGCTTTCGGATGAAAGCTAACCAGTCTTAGATGCTCAAGCAAGCAGTCATTTATTCTACACAAATTTACCGCCACCCAATGAATTTGACGTGTTTCGCACTTATCCCAAAGCAGACATATGTAGTGAGTGGGCATTATGAAGTTATAATGTTTTCTGCGGCATTTTCCGCACTATTATTATCTTCGGCAATGCTAGGGGCATTATCAAAGGCATTGCATTGTCTGCGAAGTCTTGTTTCCAAGGCTTTCACTGGAGTAAAAAAGCAGGGTTGTTCAAAATTGAAAGTAAGCACTTAATAAGCTCACTTTAACCGAAAATGTTTACTGGATACGTCAGCATTCGCATCAATAATTGACAAAGTATAAAACCCGGCATCGTTAACAGGAATAATAAACGAGCGTTCATAGTATAGTTTTGGTGCAAGCTTATCGTTCAGCACCAATCGATAAGGTGCTGTACCACCGCTGATTTCAACGACAAGACCAGGTGGATATATTTCCACGGTTGCACCATCCGGTGGAAAGACAATACGAACACCATTGCGACGATCTTCTGACTTTCCAAACTGCTTTAGGTGTTGTGGTAATATCGATATTGCAGAACCGCCGGACAATGAACGTTTTGGTTTAACCAGACCGGTTATATCAAACATCTGGAATAGAATTGGGGTCGCAAGTGTTGCACCAAAAGCCCCCGGAATGGCCGTATTATCGGCACGCCCCAAAAGAACGCCAATCACATGGCGCCCGTCAAAACCAATGGCCCAGCTATCGCGGTGGCCATAAGACGTGCCAGTTTTATAAGCTACATAACTTGCCTGCGTTATTGACGGGGCCGGCATGGTGCGCAAAATCTCAGCTACCATTGTGGCAGCAGCCGGGTTGATAAACTGCGTCCCTGCTACAATATCTTGCGCCTGCTCATGCAATGAAACTGCTTGGCCATTATGTGCCAACCCGCTGTAAGCCTGAACCATTTGCCACAAGGAAACCCCAACACCGCCAAGCACAATAGCAAGCCCGGGGTCACGGTTTTGCGGCAGGGTTAGATCGATACCCGCACGGGTTAAAAGTGCCGAAAATTTGTTGGTGCCAACTTTGTGCAAGATCACTACCGCCGGTATATTACGCGACCCGATCAATGCGTCATGGGCAGTTACCATACCCCTGAATTCACCATCGAAATTTGACGGCTCATACTGGCCAAAACGTGCCGGCATATCAGCAATAAGGGTCTGCGGATGCAATATTCCATCTGCAAAGGCTTTGGCGTAAACAAAGGGTTTCAAGGTTGATCCGGGTGATCTGATCGCCTGCGCCATATCAACATAGCCATTGCGTTGTTCACTGGTGAAATCGGGTGAGCCTATATAGGTCAAAACCTCACCAGTGGTGTAATCCGCGATAATGACAGCACCTGAAATATCCTTGCCAAAACTGCGAAGCGTTCGGGAAAATAGGGCTTCAGCTTTGCGCTGCACATCAAGATCAAGCGTCAATGGCTTTGTTTGCTTGCGGTACTTTTGCGCCAAATGCATCGCAAAGCGTGGTATCGGTTTCAAGTCTGCCGAAACGGGCTCACTCAGGGCCGCCTTCAGGCCATCTGCATCTAGCACACCCGCAGTAAATGCCCGCCTTAACACTTTGTCCCGTGCCAACCGTGCTTGTCCGGTCTGACGATCAGGTCGGCGTTGGTTAGGTGATTGCGGGATGGCAACCAAAAGGGCTGCTTCCGAAAAGGTCAATCGTTTGGGCGTTTTGCCCAAATAGGAATAGCTGGCCGCCACCACACCTTCCACATTACCGCCAAACGGGGCGAGCTGCATGTAAAGGTGCAAAATATCGCGTTTACTTAGGCGACGTTCCATCGCAAGCGCCACACGGATTTGTCTAAGTTTTGCAACAAACGATCCGGTCGATAATCGTTCCGTTAAACGCGCCGTTTGCATCGTAATCGTTGAACCGCCCGAAACGATTTTACCGTTCTTTATAAACTGCCCAACAGCACGTAATATCGCCCGAATATCCACGCCCTTATGCCGATAAAACCGTTTGTCTTCATAAGCGACTAGCAACGCAATATATTTGGGATCAATCTGATCAATATCTGCATCAAAGCGCCAATAATCGTCCGGTGTCAAAAACGCCGCCACCAAAGCCCCGTTTCGGTCATATACCATGTCCGAAGTGGCTGGCGTAAGATCCGGTAACTCTGTTCTTTCTATCCATTGGTCGAAGGTAAACAGGCCGATGAAACCCGCAATGCAAACTGTTATGAGCCACCGTTTATTGGCCAACAATTACGACATCTCCACTGGCGGTATTACCCCCCATATCGGCGCGATACATATCGGTGATATGTGCGGCTGGTAGGTGAAACGCCCCGACCGAAATGGCACGAACAACATAGGCCAGTTTAAAACTATGGTTTCCGCCCCAATCAATGGCAGCCAAAAAGCGGTCTTTGTGAAATTCGCTATGCGTTGCCTCTTGCAGCTTATCAAGCCATGGCAAAGATGCCGTATATCCTGATTGCAACAGGTTTGGATTATCAATCTCAAACCCTGCGGGCAATGGATCATTAATCATCAAACGGCCAAACCTGTCGATTTCCGGTGTCACCTTAATCACAACGATAATCTTGTCGTTTTGTGCAATTTGTGACTGATCAATCCTGTCACCTTTTACCGTATAAAAATTGCGTTTTATTTTATATCCGTTTGATTGCCGCTTTATTTTCCCTGACGATGACCCTGTTACAGTCAATACCATTTCAACATCAGTCTCTAGTTTATTTTCAATCAAAGCCTGCCCTTGTGAAACATCCAGATATGAAAATAACGTTTCTGCTTTCAGTAATGCTTTACCCGCTTCTGAATTTTGTGCAGACGCCGCCAATCGCAATGCCCACGCCTGCTCTTGCGTATTGCCGTTTGATGCAAGACGCACAAAGTTTGCACTTTCTATTGCTTTTGATGCGGAAAGTGATCCTGCCTGAACTGCCAATGCCAAAACAGCGGCTTTATCACGTCTGGCAGAACCGAAATCGTCATACCTGTCGCGTTTAGTGCCATCTTCAAGTTTACGAAACGCGCGTAAGAACATCGCTTCGGATCGGTTTTTTTCACCATATGCCGCCAAGGCTACACCAAGTTGAGCCTGTGCAAGTGCTGTTCCAAATGCGTCACCTTTTGCGTCACTATAATAGCGTAATTCACCGATTGAAGCTTTGCCGACATTGGCAAGGACCATTAGCGCATAGGCAATTTCTTCGCCACCATTATCGAAATCACCGGCATTGTTTACAGTGTTTTTCAGCCGTGAAAGTGCGGCCTTCAGCACATGGTCAGGAACCGTTGCACCCGATTTTTGTGCCCGCACCAGAAAATCCGTTGCATAAGCATCAAGCCAATAACTATCACTGCGCGGTCGCCACAGGCCAAACCCGCCATTGGTAGCCTGATTGGCTGCAACCTTGGTAATTGTCTGTTGTATCCGCAGGCTTGCCGTTTCGGGATCATCCAGTTGATCGACAAATGACATCAACGGTTCAGCTTGCGAAATCAACTGTTCAGTGCAGCCATAAGGATAGTTTTCCAATGCGTAAACAATACCGCCCACATCGAGCCGCGCCTGCGATTGCGGAAGAACTGCCAAACGGGCGTCATTGCCATATCCAGTTAACAGATCTGTAGGGATAGACATAGAATTGTTTGCCGCAACCGTCATATTCCAACGTTTAACAATCGGAAGATCGTTTCTTTGAACAGGCAAGATAACGGTTTTTGTCAAAAACCTGCCGTCTGGCAGTTTTACATCCACAAAGATTTCACCTGCACCTTCACCGCGTGCATTCAATGGCACTTCCAGATATTTTCGACCCCCTTCTACCAGCGTGAAAACTTTACTTGTAAAGCCCAGTGCAATTTCGCTAGAACTTTTCAAGTCCACACTAACCGTACCGGCAGGCCCATAAGCATGCGCAATTTCCAACCGTAAAATAGATTTATCACCCGGCGACAAAAAACGCGGCGCATTTGCCAAAAGCACAATCGGGTCACGCACCAGAACATCGGTTGAGGCTTGCCCTATCGCATTGTCCGACCACGCAACAGCCATAAATTTCATCGTGCCGTTAAACTCTGGAATATCAAAAGGTATCTGGACTTGGCCGTTTTCATCAAACGTCAACAGTCCTGAAAACAGTGTAAGGTACGTTTCCGTCTTTGGCCCAGCACCTTGTCGCGCATTGTCGGCGTCGCCACCGCTGCGCAAGATACCATCGAAACCAGCAAAACCGTCAATAAGGCGGCCGTATAAATCACGCATCTCAAAACCAAGTTTACGCTGCCCGAAATAATAGTCCTGCGGATTAGGGGCTTTGAAACCTGTGATGTTTAATATTCCCAAATCCACCGCTGCAACTGTTGCATAGATTTTACCTGCACCGGCAGAAGACGCTGCAAGTTTAATCGTAGTCTGTTGATTGGGGCTGACCAGATCAGGCAAATCAAAATTCAGTGCAATAATTTTATCATCGGCACGCACGGGCACCCAGTTTACCCCGACCGATCGTGTCGGGTTGCGACCCTGTTTCGTATCAGTTGGTTGTATAAAGCTGGTTAGGATATATGCACCAGCCCCCCAGTTTTCATCGATCTCAAATTCAATCTCGGTATCGCCCTTTTGAACAGTAACGGTTTTCTGCGTCACAAATCCGGAATTCATAACGACAATTTGCGCGGCCCCGTCACGTGGTGCTGCAATGCGCAGTTTTACCGTGTCATGCAGTTTATATGCATCCTGATCGAGACCAGTTTTCAATCGATCAGGCGTATCCGCATTCCCCGCAGAACCATAATACCCGGCATAAAACCGATAACTGCCAAACCGTACATCGCTGCCGTCTTTCGCTTCTATCGTCAATTCGTAATCGCCCCATGACAAAGGTATCTGAAGCTTCGCGGCTTTGCCTGCGCCAATAGAAATGTCGCCCTGTTCTACAACTTCGCGCGATTTAATCGGCATATAACTCCAACGGTCATCAACCTTAAACCATTGGTAATTGGTTTCAATCCGCTCAACACGCCATTTAGCCTTGCCCAAATCGGTCAATGTCATACCTTGCCCAACAGCGATAATTTCAAAGCTTGCTTGCGCCCCTTCCGGCACGGAATCGTCAAACAACGGTTTAATACCAATCAACGCTGAAACGGGATCCATCAACCGCGTTAGGATACGTTCGACAGGCCGCCCCGAGCCTTCACGCATTTGCAACGAAACTTTCAACTGCTCAGGTTGATAGGGTGACGCGCTTTCGGGGATCGGAATATTGATTTTCAACACCCCGTCATCGTTGGTGGTCAAGCCCGTTGGAAGTGTAACCACTTTCACACGTTCCTCGGCCAAAGACGATCCAAACTGAAATCCCGGAAAGGCAGGCATTTCCGTAGTAGTGCGCCGTTCAATAACCCCGCTTAACGGTAGATTGGCACCACTTGCCCCGTAAAGATAGCTTGCGGTGACTGATAGTTCCGGTGGTGCAGATTGCATAATGGAGCCTTCCGGCAAGGTCGGGGTGAAATCGATGCGCTCCGGCACGAAATCTTCGACCAGAAAACTTTCATCCGCAAGCGGGCCATCATCCGGATCCATATATATCCGCATTGACCATCTACCGTGCTGTGCAGAGCGCGCAACTTTAGTGGCAAATACACGCCCGCCCGCACCCTGATCTTTTAATACAGCGCGGCTATATTCCTTCCCGTCAGGTCGATAGGTAATCGCGGTCAACGGTAAATCCAGAATGCTGTTAGATTTTGAACCACGCAAAAGCACTGTGGACATGACATCATCACCCGGTTGATAAATCCCCCGATCCGTGGTTGCAAACACATCAAATTCACCCGATGCCGCGCGCCCCTCTACACCCCGATCAGAAAAGTCAAACGCACTTGAGGTCAAGTCAATAAACCCAAAATCCTTTTCACGGTGCGCAGCGATTGCAGCGGGCGCGTTACCCGCCCGCCCCTTCAGGGTCGCAGCAGGGAAATAGGCATAACCACCATTATCACTTTCAAGTGACGCTAAAATCTTGTTGTTGCGAGAAATCAGATCAATTTTTACCCCCGCAAGATCAGATGCGGTGCCCAAAGACTTAGCCAAAACATGCAACCCGTCGGGTCCAGAAAAACTGGTTATCCCAATGTCAGAGATCAAGAACCACTGGGTGGCGGGCGCAGAATAGGTTCTAACATCCGGCAAACGCGCCGTCATAACATAAAGGCCGGGGGCAAAGGCACCAATCACATCTTGCACGGGCAAAGCAGTGACGATTTCTTGATTTAGTTTATTTTCAGTTTCTGCAATCCCTTGCCAAACCATATCCCCGAGCTGATCTACCATTTCCGTAGCGTCATAGCTTGATAAAGGGTTCAAAAATAGTTGCTTAAGCAGCAAGGGCGATAGATTGCGTTCCTCTGCCCGATAGATTTTAATGTCAGCAGATTGCGTATTCACAGTCATAATAGGAAGCGTTGCCGTTTCACCTTTTGGCAACACATAGCCATTACCCTGAAATCGTACCGCAGGGACGCGATCCGGTATGTAAAGCGTGTAGGAATGTGGTTTGATCGTCACCTCACCTAATTTTGCGGGCAGGCCGGCCCGTATGGTCAATGCAAAACTTTCGCCAAATTCCATACCACCTAGACAAAGCCTTTGGTCATTCACCTCTGCTACCAAATCAGTATTCAGGGTTTGTACATAATCAAGATAGTGGACCCCTTTATTCACAAGTTTTTCTGAAAATGTGAAGCATACACGCGGCTTTGAAGCAGCCGTTTCAATGTCATAATCCAATACTCTGGGCCCGAATTTCGCACGTGCTTTCGCAACCGTTTCATCGTCTAAGCCTGTCAATTCATTCAGATGCCGTGTTGCAGCAACGATGTCCCCGCCCCTGCTGATATCGCCTGAAATATTTTTTATAATTGCGCGCACAGCTGCCGCTTCCTGATTGCCTTTCGCGTCAAGGTAGGCGTTTACGACATACTCTAAACTATTGTACCGTAGTCGGGACAACGCACTGGGCAATTGATTTGCATTTGCTTTTAATCCATGGGGTATACTAAGCCACGCATCACTATTGCCATTGATCGCAGCCGCCTGCAGCAAAACAATAAATCCGTTAACGGTTTCTTCATTCAGCTTTCCCGGGTATAATTTTAATGTGCCGGCAGCACGCGCGACATCCGCACGAAAGCTAATTACCCGCCCCTTTTCATAGTCGGTTAAATAGCTCAATCGTTGCAAACGTGCATTCCCTAAAGTGATTTGACCGGGATCAGAATTAATCAGCCTTGCGGAGATTGCCCCTACATATGGTGCAGCCTGATAACTGTCGTCTTTCAGAAAGCATGCGCCATTGCGCGTATTGTAGGTAATTGCCTTGCAGCTTTGTTCTTCACCACAGGCTTTTTCGCAATAGGTTTGTGATGTCTCAAAAATAGTGCGTAGATCACCGCCTGAAAAATCAGTATCTGACTGATATAAAAATGTACTTTCAGGATAGCCGTCAGCATTGGCCATTCCTGCAAACAATAAAAACAATATTGCATTTACGAAGTATCTTTTCAGCACGTAAATCACCTTTGATATATAAATTAGCAGCCGTATTCTGTGATAGTGAACCAACAAGACAATATCAGTCAAGTCCACACGATGTCACTTCACCTCAAAAACCGGGCTGTTTCATTCGTGACTCTATGCAGTCAATATCATCAGATCACCGCTTTTTCGATGAACCGCTCGTTACGCACAATACGGTCATAATTGAAGGGCGACATATCCAAGGAACGGTATTCACCATAAACCAACATTTCGGCAGTACCGCGTCCCATAGCGGGGGATTGCTGCAACCCGTGGCCCGAGAAACCATTGAGAAAGTAAAAATTCTCTACCTGTGTGTGGGCGCCCATAATCGCGTTATGGTCAAAGGTGTTGTAAGCATAGTGCCCAACCCATTCATTGGTAACCTTGATGGCCTCGAACTGCGGGATGCGGGTTGCAAGGATCGGCCATATATGCTGCTCCCACAGGGAATGATCCATGTGGAAATCATCGTAGTCCACCGCAGGATCAATATCCGAATGGCCACCTGCTTGATAGTAGTTCGCACCTTCTTGGCGAACATGCACGCCTGCGGGATCAATTGTCAGCGGCAAGGCACGTTCCAACAGTTGTTCGGCTTGAAAGACCCAGCTATAACGCTTGCGCGGCTCAACTGGGATATCGATCCCTACCATTGCTGCCGTTCGCAAGGCACGCGGGCCAGACGCATTCAGCACCTTTCCACAGGAAACAACCCCGCCCGATTTCAATGTAACAGATACAACGTGGCACCCATCAGCAGATTTAGTCATCGCTACGACTTCGTTGGCAATATATTCCACTCCGCGTTCTTTGGCAGACCGACGCCACCAGTCAAAGACGGTGATTGAATCCCAATACCCTTCATCCACAGTGTTGATGCTGCCCAGCACAATGTCATCAACATTGTAGAAGCTGTATTCTTGTTTGATCTCTTCGGGGTTCATCAGTTTTGTCCCGGCGCCTGCTGCTACTTGTACTGCATGGCTTTCACGTAAAACATTCGCAAAACCTTCGTTATCGGCCAGATACATATAGCCGAAATTCTGGATTTTCAGTTCAGGAACACGGTCATCGTTACCCATGTAACCGCGCAGATTTTTAACAAAATCGGCAGCAAATTGGGAAATGTGGACATTCAGCTTGGACGAGAATTGCTGACGCATACAACTGTTTGCATGCATGGTAGAAGAATACTCGTAAGTTGGGTCTTTTTCGACAACCAAAACGCTGCCATCGAAATCTTTGTTTTCCGACAAAAACCATGCGGTTGACGCACCCATCATAGCACCTCCGATGATTACAATATCATACGTGCCATGTGCAGGTGTTTGGTCGTTGTTACCCATCAGACTTCCTCATCTTTTTTAATCGTCTCTTAGTTAGCAGAAATATCGACCCCACTCATCCCCTACAGACGGCTTGCCTGTTTTGAGAATTTTAATTCGCATTGCTATTCCTGACCAAATTCTCGCCGTACAGCATCAGTTTGTTCACCTGTCGCTGGAATAGGTCCGGTCTTAAAATCTGATTGGCGTCCTGCAGGTCTGGGCATAGTTATAACCTGACCATCCGGAAGCGTCACTTCCGTCCGACGAAGCGCCGGGTGATCCCCAAGATTACGTAGTTCAGTATATCGCCCAAAAGCGACCCCGGCGACTTCCAGTCGATTGATAAGTTCATTCACATACATTTTCGCAAAAATAGGCTCGATTTCTGCATCTAACAAATCGCGATTTTGAACCCGCGCAGCGTTTGTTTCAAATTCTGTACGTTTAAATAAATCAGGACGCATTAAAACGCCTTCACACAACCGCTGCCATTCATTGTTGTTCTGAACAGCTATAATCACTGATCCATCAACACAATGAGCGGGCCCATATGGATAGACCGAGGCATGCGATAGGCCATACCGGGCTGTTTCACGACCGGTATGTTCAAAATGCAAAAAGGGTACACTAATCCAGTCCGCCATTCCATCGAACATTGATACTTCAATGATTTGGCCAAGGCCCGTGTTTTGACGTGCGATTAGTGCTTCAAGGATTGCAGCATGTGCATTCATTCCTGTTCCGATATCGGCCACTGACACACCGATCTTAGATGGACTTTCAGGCGTGCCTGTTACCGCACACAGCCCGCTTTCTGCCTGAACAAGCATATCGTAAGCGCGCATTTTGGCATAAGGCGTATCTTGGCCATAGCCAAGGATCGATACTGCTATCAAATGCGGGTATTTTTCGGTTATCACCTCTGCGGTAAGCCCCATCCGATCAAGAGCACCCGGTACAAGATTCTGAACAAGGATATCTGCTTTTTCGAGCATGTTATGTAAAACGTCGAGGTCCGCACTGTCTTTTAGGTTCAATACAGCACTCTCTTTGCCACGGTTAAGCCAGGCAAAATATGCAGACGTACCTTTGACGGCGGAATCGTAATTTCGTGCCGTTTCGCCTTCAGGACGTTCAATTTTAATCACACGCGCGCCCGCATCGGCTAAGCGCACAGTACACAACGGGGCTGCAACTGCCTGTTCTATTGCCACAACAAAAATGTTTGAAAGAGGTTTGTTCGTCATATTAGTAAGACCGCGGCAGACCAAGCACATGCTCAGATAAATATGACAAAATCAGGTTAGTCGAAATCGGAGCAACTTGGTAAAGGCGAGTCTCTCGGAATTTTCTTTCGATATCGTATTCTTCTGCAAAACCAAAACCACCATGTGTTTGCACACAAGCATTTGCAGCCTCGAATGACGCGTCCGCTGCAAGCATTTTTGCCATATTGGCTTCGGCGCCGGGATTTTTACCATCTTCGTACAAGCGCAATGCTTCTTTAACCATCAAATCTGCGGCACGCATATTTGCGTAAGCTTTCGCGATGGGGAATTGAACGCCTTGGTTTTGGCCAATGGGGCGATTAAAGACAGAGCGTTCTTTTGCATAGCTCACAGACTTTTCGGTGAACCATTTCGCATCACCAACACACTCGGCAGCAATCAGAATACGTTCTGCATTCATGCCTGACAGTATATATCTAAAGCCTTTACCTTCTTCTCCAATCAAATTTTCAGCGGGAACTTTAAGATTATCAAAGAAAACTTCTGTTGTTGCGTGGTTCATCATTGTACGGATTGGACGAATGGTCAGGCCATTCCCGATTGCCTTGCGCATATCAACGATTATAACAGATAGCCCTTCGGTCTTTTTCATACATTCTTTAAGCGGGGTTGTACGTGCCAAAAGCAGCATTAGGTCGGAATGTTCTGCGCGGCTCGTCCAAATTTTTTGCCCATTCACTATGAAATGATCACCGTCAAGTTTCGCAGTCGTTTTCAATGCGCCCGTATCCGTACCCGATGTCGGTTCAGTGACGCCAAATGCTTGCAAACGCAAACTGCCATTTGCGATGCTTGGTAGATACTTTTGCTTTTGCACATCTGATCCATGACGCAGAAGCGTACCCATCGTGTAAATCTGTGCATGACAAGCGCCGGCATTACAGCCTGCGCGTTGCATCTCTTCCAATATGGCGGCGGCGGCAGATAGTGGAAGCCCCGCACCGCCATATTCTTCTGGGATGAGTGCTGAAAGCCATCCGGCTTGGGTCAGTGCTTCGACAAATTCGCTTGGGTACGCCATTTCACGATCAAGCTTACGCCAATACTCACCAGGAAAATGCATGCATAGTTTAGCTATTGCATCGCGTATATCATCATAATTTTCCAATTCAGTAGACATCGGCATCTCCAATAATATCTTTTGATTATTGCTATAATGAGACAAGGCAGATCACAACAAGACTTGTAGACCATATCTACAAAATTTCTATATCATATCCCCCAACACCGCCGCCGATTATAACAATGCCATAGATATCAAAGATCTATCTGATCCAGTGGAAACACCGGGCGGCGTATGTTGGTGTAAGTTCGCTTCGTCATATCAGGCGTAGACAACCCGCCCGCGTCAGTAACTATAATATCCTCGGCGATTGGTGCAAAAGCCCCTCGGAAATGCTGCATGGACTTCACCACAACGATAGACTTTTCGGATGGTTCAATCCCCACCGCCCGAAATATATTTTGGTCCAGCATTTGCTGACGTTCAGAGATAATCAAAATGGCAAGTTCACCAACCTGAAAGCACACGCTGGTCCCGATGGTGCTGGGTACGCCTGTGAACATCGGGCCTTCAAAGGTGAATGCCCCATCACTGACCGATTTAACGACCCCAGTAACCGTGAGCGGGCCACCACCAACATTGGCATCAGATTTGCCGCCTATGGGCAGCGTCACTTCAGCCCCCACTCCATATGCGGCCAGTTCTTGCGCCGCGATTGGGTCAAGCAGTCCACCAACCGCAATATTTTTCAAACCGCTTTCCTGCATCGCCGTGATAACAGCGGTGCAGTCGCTATAGGCGCCCGAACCTGGGTTGTCGGAATAGTCGGCAACGATGATCGGCTTATCTGTTGTTTTGCGGCTTTTCAGATCAGCCATACAGTCCGCAAGCGACACAGGCAGGTCATAGCTGTCACGCCAACCCCACATTTCATCACAAATGCGGCTGGCCACAACATCTGCTTCTGATTTTGTGGTTGTGGCGGCGTCATAAGTCACCTGGACATTCGGCCCTGCTCCGTAGACATCCGCTTCGGCAAAACCCGCATTGATTGCAACATTCAAAATACCGGTTGCAGCCATCTCACGTGCAGCACTTTCCAGAAGGCGGCACATCGGACCATCATTTGTTGTACGACCGTCATCGCAGCCGACCAGCATCGGCGGGCGGACAATCGCAACCCTAGGGTCAATCACGCCCCTCATCGCTTGATCCAGCAATTTGCAAGCCTCAACACCGCATTCGTTCATATCAATATGCGGATAGGTTCTGTAGCTGACTACAATATTCACCTGATCCGCCATTTCATCAAAGATATTGGCATGCAGATCAAGCGTAACGGCAATCGGTATGTCTGACCCCACCACTTCACGCACAGCACACAAAAACTGAGTTTCGCCGTCCTGAGAGGTCTCGGTTACCATTGCGCCGTGAAGGGCGATGAATATGCCGTCAACAGGTTCCACAGCCTTTAAACGGCGCACCACATCATCGGTAATTTCCAGACGGGCCTTTTCCGTGACCGGACCGCTCGGAGCGGCAGACGCGGCAACCATATAAAGCGGTTCCCAGTCCAGTTCATCAGCCGCTGCAATAAAGCCACCGATTTCAGTGCCGGTTCCGGTCAGGTTTGCGGGAATATCGTCACCAACAAAAAAGTAACGCGCCCGAAATTCACTCATTCCAGTACGCATAATGGTGAAGGTATTGCTTTCGTGCATATATTCAATTGCGACAACGCGCTTTGTCATTATGTAGCCTTTTTGTTTTCTTGTGTTGCGCGTGCGCAGAGAAATTCAAGTATAGACGAAACCCACCACAAAACTATCCCATGCAGAACAATAATTCGCAAATCAGTGCGGCTAGGATATAAATGAAGCTAGGGATTAAAAGTAAAAATGAACGCAATAAATTCTACGTTCGCATTTTGCTTCAAGGCCTGCGTTTGGGGGGCATTTTAAGGCTGCGTTCCCATGTTTCCCATGCTTCAGGTGTATCCAAATCAAGCGAAACCGCAACGTCCATTGGAATTTCATGAACCCATTCCGGAACATTTTTTACAATATCTTTGGCCCCTGCATCACCTTGCAAATTTGCCAGATTCTCTGAAAACTTCGCATCAAATAGAACGGGATGGCCCCGTTTCCCATTTGGATTTGTCGGGCAAACTATATAGCGGTTTTTATTTGGGTTATGGGCCGCGATCACTTGATTGAAGTGGGTAGGCGTTAGATCCGGCATATCGGCCAAACCAATCAAAATAGCTTTGGGCGAGGTATCCACTGCTAAAATCCCTACCCTTAAGGATGCTGACATCCCCAATCCCGCGTCATCCACCTCAATAATTTTTATGCGCAAACCTTGCAAGGCGTCCCGATGATCGTCAGCGCCTTTTTTCAACACCACAATGCAATGATCAATATCGGAACCCAGTGCCACTTCCACACAATGACGCAACAACGGCATCCCACCAACTTTGCGCATCAGTTTATCAACCCCGCGCATACGGCTTGAACTACCGGCAGCCAACAGTACCGCTGTTATCCCGGATCTAGTTTGATCACGCTGCATACGTGGCAAAATTCGATCAGGTATTTCTTTTAATAAACCACCAACGCCCATACGGATTATGTCTGTGGCACCCATTGGCATATTGGCACAGAGTCGTTGTAGCACCCAATCTGCACCATTTATCGCAGGACTACGCACACATCCCGGCAAACCGATAACTGCGCGGCCATGATGCGACCCAAATACCAGCAGATTACCAGGGTCAACGGGCATACCAAATCGTTTGATTTGCCCCCCCGCCGCAATAATTCCGGCAGGCACAACATCACGCCTGTCAGAGGTGGCAGATGCACCCAAGATCAACACCATATCGTTTTTTGCAACTTGAACTGCATCTGCCACAGCTTGCGTTGTATGATCGACAATACGGCAGCTTTCCATATGCAGCCCCAAAGGGGTAATGCGTGCTTGAAGTACCTTTTCAGCTTTAGCCAAGAGTGACGCCTTAAAATGCGCCGTGCGTGTCAAAATGATGTCACAGGACTTGGGTGTAAACCCATGAAGCTGTAACGCGCTTTGCCCTAAGCAATGCACTGCTTTTTCAATTTTCATTTCGGCCACGCCGTAGGGGATGATTTTCAACGTTGCAAGCAAACTGCCCATTTTTACCCGTGCAAAGTTTGGCAAGGTTGCAATTGTTATAGCTTCATCCACTGCGTTAAACATCTCAATCGCAGAGATGTTAAGGGATAAAATACCGTCGCAATTCGCAACCAAATTAACCCGTCCGGCAAAGGCCTGTGTAGCTTTCACCCCATCCGATATAAACGCACTTGCAAGGGTCTGGGCCGCTGCATTTTCGGCAATATCACCCGCTTCTAATATTGCGACCGTGACATGGGTCTGCCCCGCCTGCGCCAACTTTTCCAGATCATCCGCCGAAAGCGTAATACCTTTTTTCAAAGTTCCGCGTTCCAACGCAATCGAATGGGCCAGAATATGGCCCTTGGCTTGGGGTAATTCCACGCTGGCAAACTTCATGGTTTACGCAGTCGTTCAGTGACTTCTGCCATGATCGAGACGGCGATTTCTGCGGGTGTTTTTGCGCCTATATCTAGGCCTATCGGCCCGTGAATTCTAGCAATTTCCGTATCACTAAACCCATCATCCTGCAATTGTGCCACCCGCTTTGCGTGGGTTTTCCGTGAACCAAGTGCGCCGATATAAAATGCATCAGATTGCAGTGCTGCTGCCAACGCAGGCGTATCTATTTTTGGGTCATGACTAAGCGTTATCACAGCGGTATGCCCATCCAAACCTATTTGCGCCAATGCTTCATCGGGCCATGCGTCTATAAAAGTATCATCGGGAAACCGCACTTTTGAGGCAAAGCTGTCACGCGGGTCAACCAGCAGAACATCGTATCCTGCCATCCGAGCCAAGGGCGCCAGTGTTTGGGTGACATGCACGGCCCCAACAATAATCATACGCAAATTAGGATTGGTGACATGGATAAACAGATTACCCTGCTTTCCTGATATCAACCCCGTTGGGTTTAACCGTTCACGTGACCAGTCCATTAAATTGACGCTGCAAGCAAACGCTTTACGCGTCTTTACCGCCTGTATCGCATCTTTTAACAACTGTTTATCTGGCCCGTCGCCAATCCCAATAGGTTCAACCAAGATTTGGATATTCCCGCCACAAGCCAACCCAACTGCAAAGGCATCTTCATCTGCAACACCGTATTCCAGCACGCGACATTTCCCGTCCCTGATCGCATCTTGTGCAGCCAAAATAACAGCACCTTCTACACAACCACCCGACACCGAACCTTGAAATACACCATCGTCAGCTATTGCAAGTTGTGCGCCGACAGGGCGCGGGGCAGATCCCCATGTAGAAATCACTGTAGCCAAAGCCGCCCCCTTGGCCGCGGCAAGGTAACCCAGAGCCACCTCTGGTATATTATCGGAATTCAACGTCATATTGCCGCCAACATTTGTCGTTTCAGATCAGTGCCCCGGGCACCCCCCAGAACCTCGACCAATTCGTGCAAGGATGCAAGGTTATGACAGGCGGCAAAGCTGTCTACAAAGGGCAGCATGGTGCGGATGCCGCTGGCAAGAGGTGCAAAACCATCATAGCGCAACAGTGGGTTCAACCAAATCAGATGGCGGCATGACAGATTTAAGCGGCGCATTTCAGCTTGTAATACCTGCGTATCATCACGTTCCAACCCATCGGTGATCAGCAACACCACAGCGTCCCCACCTAAAACGCGCCGCGACCAGTTATAGTTGAAATCTTTCAGGCTTTCACCGATTTGCGTGCCGCCATCCCAATCCTGCACCTGGGTACCAATGGCCTTTAGTGCCGCATCGGGATCTTTATGGTCAAGCAGTCGCGTAATGTTTGAAAGCCGTGTACCAAAGGTAAAGGCATGAACCTGCGCCCAATCCCGCCCCCTAGACAATGTCATTGAGTGGATGAAATGTAGCATCATACGCGAATATGTTGACATTGAACCTGATATATCCGTCAGCACCACAAGATTGGGAACCTTCACGCGCGGCGTCATTTTTGGCAGGTGCAAAACCTCACCACCGGCACGCCGTGCTGCGCGGTAGGTTGCACGCGCATCAATCTTTCGCCCCCAAGGTGCCAACCGCATGCGCCGTGACTTCAATTTTGGGATGGGCAGGCGCATCTTCGTAATTACCTCCTGCGCTTCGCGTATTTCCGATGCGCTCATTTGTTCGAAATCCATCATACCAAGCCGTTCCGTGTGCGACACGGTAAACTGTGCATCCAATGTCAGCTCTTCTTCCACAGCCTGCGTTTCTGGTGCAGGGGTTTCATCCAACATGGCCTCTGCCGCACGGCTTTCCGCATCTTTCGGTTTCTTTGGCACCTCTTCAACCCGCATCATCGGAAGTATCATTTGCATCATGTTCTCTAAGAACTCTGGGTCACGCCAGAACATATTGAACACTTGCATAAACACCTGCATATGTTCGACCCGTGTGATCAGGCACGCTTGTAATGTGACAAAGAAATCAGCGCGTTTGGTAAAACCCACGGCTTGTACTGCGCGTACCGTATCTTTTACTTGTGCTGTACCAACGGGTACACCCGCGCGGCGCAAAGCGCGACAGAAATAGATGATGTTTTGCACAAGACGACCATCGTCTTGCAAGGTGGTCACGTTCATTGTGCTGCTCGAAGATCGCTTCGGGTGGCTTCCAACAAACGGTTGGCTTCAGAGCCTTGAATTTTGCCGATGTCGTCCTGATACTTCAGCACCGCCCCGATTGTATCGGCGATAATCTCAGGCGACAGGGCGACAACATCGAGGGCAACAAGGCATTTTGCCCAATCCAGCGTTTCAGCCAATCCGGGGGCTTTGAACAGATCCTCTTGGCGCAAACGTTGCACAAACCCCACTACTTCACGGCTAAGTACCGCTGCGGCTTCAGGCACACGGGCATGCAGAATTTCCAGCTCGCGTTCAAAGTCCGGGTAATCGACCCAGTGATAAAGACACCTGCGTTTCAGCGCATCATGCACTTCGCGGGTACGGTTCGATGTCAGGATTACGATAGGTGGCTCTGCTGCTTTAATAGTTCCTATCTCCGGCACTGTCACCTGATAGTCAGACAGAGCCTCTAGCAAAAATGCTTCAAATGGTGCATCCGTGCGATCAATCTCGTCGATCAGTAACACGGGCGGCCCGCCCACATGAGGCTCCATCGCTTCCAGCAACGGCCGCTTGATCAAAAAACGGCCACTGTAAATATCCACATCATCCCCACCTTGGCGCATGGCAAGCATTTGGGCGGCAAAATTCCATTCATAAACAGCCGATGAAGCATCAAGCCCCTCATAACATTGCAATCGTATCAGATCACGGCCCAAACCTGTGGCCAAAGTTTTTGCTAGTTCTGTTTTGCCCACACCTGCTTCACCTTCCAGAAAGACTGGGCGATTCAAAGTCAGAGATAGATAGGTCAAAGTCGCCAATCCACGGTCGCAAATGTAGTTGCTAGCGCGCAAAAGCGATAGGGTTTCATCAATGGATTTAGGCAGCGTTTTTGTCATGATAATAATATAGCCGACCCAGCCCTGAGGAACAGGGCTGGGTTCATTTTGTTAAGATTAACAGCCCGCAACAGCGCGTCCTGCCATGACTTTCACCAGATTGGCGCGGTAAGCCGCATCGCCGTGCATGTCGGATAACATTCCGTCTGCACCGACAGAAACGCCCAAGATCGCGTCTGCACTCCAGTTACCATCCAAAGCGGCTTCCATATCCGCATGGCGATAAACCCCATCGTCGCCTGCACCAGCCACGGCAACCCGTGCGCCTGCGGTTGTAAGTGCTGCAAAAACACCCGCCAGCGCATAGCGTGATGCAGGGTTCGGGAACTTGGCATAACAGGCTTTCGCAGGAGCTTCAAAACTTATACTGACAATCACTTCATCATCATTCAGTGCAGTTTCGAAGAGGCCGACAAAGAAGTCATCCGCCGTTATTTCTCGCGCATTGGTTTTGATCGTTGCACCCAAGGCAAGCAAAGCCGCAGGATAGTCTGCTGCAGGGTCATTATTGGCGATAGACCCGCCAATGGTGCCCAGATGGCGCACCGCAGGATCGCCGATGTTTGCGGCCAAATCAGCCACGCCAGCGCAAGCCTTTTGTAAAGCAGCGTTCCCGGCCACTTCGGCATGTGTTGTTGCTGCCCCGATGGTCACAATGTCGTCATTGACGCTGATCCCGTTCATTTCGGCAATGCCGCTGACATCCACCAGATCGCTGGGGGCTGCCAAATGCGCTTTCATCGTTGGCAATAGGGTTTGCCCCCCGGATAGAAGCTTGCCGTCGTCAGCCGCACCCATTAGGGAAACCGCTTCTGAAACACTTGATGCTTTGTGATATTTTGTCTCGTACATCTTTTCTCTCCTATTCTGCTGCTTGTTTGGCGCTAGCCGCTTGAATGGCAGCCCAAACTTTTGCAGGTGTTGCAGGCATGGATAAATCGTTATTGCCGATCGCATCCGTGATGGCATTGATCACCGCTGGCGGCGAACCTATGGCCCCGGCTTCACCGCAGCCTTTCATGCCCAATGGATTGCCCGGACATTCCGTTGACTGGTGATGCACCGAATAGCTTGGCAGATCATCGGCGCGTGGCATAGTGTAATCCATGTAGGATGCAGACAGTAGCTGTCCACTGTCATCGTAAACCACGCCTTCCAGCAAAGCCTGCCCAATGCCTTGGGCAATACCGCCATGAACCTGCCCTTCAACAATCATTGGGTTGATGATGGTGCCGAAATCGTCTGACGCCACAAATTGCACGATCTCTGTCGTACCCGTTTCAGGATCAACCTCAACCTCGCAAATGTAACAACCCGCAGGGAAGGTAAAGTTGCTGGGGTCATAAAAAGAAGTTTCTTTCAGACCCGGTTCCATGCCTTCCGGGATGTTATGTGCGGTGTAAGCTGCCAGTCCGACCTCATGCCATAGCATTTGCTTGTCGGTTCCTTTGACCTTCACAGCACCATCTTCGATGATAATATCATCTTCGGATGCTTCCAGCACATGTGCACCGATCTTTTTGACCTTGGCTTCCACCTTGTCCATCGCTTTGACAATCGCGGACATACCAACGGCACCAGAGCGCGAACCATATGTGCCCATGCCGAACTGTACCTTATCGGTGTCGCCATGCACAATCTGGATATTTTCCGTAGGAAGACCAAAACGTTCGGCGACGATCTGGGCGAACGTGGTTTCATGGCCCTGCCCGTGACTGTGAGATCCTGTCAGCACTTCGATGGTGCCCACGGGATTGACCCGTACCTCGGCACTTTCCCACAAACCAACACCTGCACCTAGAGAACCAACCGCCGCAGACGGTGCGATACCGCAAGCCTCGATATAATTGGAAAAACCGATGCCGCGTAATTTACCACGACTTGCCGCTTCCGTACGGCGTGCTTCAAAGTCCGCATAATCCGCCGCTTTCATGGCCTGATCCTGATTGGCGGCAAAATCGCCTGAATCGTATGCCATGATGACAGGTGTTTGATGCGGGAATTCCTGCACAAAGTTTTTGCGTCGTAATTCAGTAGGGCTAACACCCATTTCACGTGCTGCGGTTTCCATCATGCGTTCCATCACGTAGCTGGCTTCGGGTCGGCCCGCACCGCGATAGGCATCCACCGGCACCGTGTTGGTATAAACTGCCTTCACGTTGCAATGGATGTTTGCGATATTGTACTGACCCGACAGTAGGGTTGCATAAAGATATGTCGGAGTGGCCGAGCTGAACAGGGACATATAAGCCCCCAAATTCGCTTTGGTATCCACCTTCAGGCCAACTATTTTATGATCTTTATCAAAGCCAATTTTTGCGTGGGTAATGTGATCGCGACCATGAGCATCCGTCAGAAACGCTTCCGTGCGGTCAGAGGTCCATTTCACCGAACGGTTGGTTTTCATTGACGCCCAAAGGCAGGCAATCTCTTCGGGATAGATATAAATCTTTGACCCGAAACCACCGCCCACATCAGGGGCAATCACCCGCAGTTTATGTTCAGGGGCCACATTGTAAAACGCTGACAACACCAAACGTGCCACATGCGGGTTTTGTGATGTAGTGTATAACGTGTAATGATCGTCTGCCTCGTTAAACGTGGCAATCGCTGCGCGCGGTTCCATCGCATTTGGTGACAGACGGTTGTTTACGATATCCATTTCTGTGGTATAGGCAGCACCTGCAAGGGCTGTGTCTGTTGCATCCTCTTCACCGATTTCCCAGTCAAAGATCAGATTGTTAGGTGCATTTTCATGAATTTGCGGCGCGCCATCTTCTAGGGCTGCGTCCGATTGCACCACAACGGGTAAGGCTTCATAATCCACCTCAACCGCTTCTGCGGCAAGACGGGCCTGATCAATGCTGTCAGCGATGACAATTGCAACAGCATCCCCCACATAACGCACTTTGTCAGTGGCCAATGCTGACCAGGCACCCATATTCATCGGGCTGCCATCTTTGGATGTCACACCCCAGCCGCAAATAATGTTGCCGATACCGTCACCGGTTAACCCGGCACCGTTCAGTACAGCAACCACACCGTCCATGGCTTCGGCAGCGGACGCATCAATGCTTTTCACTATCGCATGGGCATGTGGGCTGCGGACAAATGCCGCGTAGGCTTGATTTTGTTCAATAATATCATCGGTATAACGGCCCTTGCCGATTAAAAACCGTTTGTCCTCTTTGCGCAGGACACGTGCGCCTATTCCTTCACTCATGTGATCATCCCCCTATGAACTGGCCATTTTGGACGCACCGTCCGCAATGGCTTTCACAATGTTATGGTATCCGGTGCAGCGACAAATATTACCTTCCAATTCTTCGCGAATGGCAGCTTCTGTCAGCTCTTTGCCGTTTGCGTCATATCGCGCCACCATATCGGTCGCAGTCATGATCATACCCGGTGTACAAAATCCACATTGCAACCCGTGGTTTTCCTTAAAGGCTGTTTGCATGGGGTGCATTTCACCGTTTGCCAAGCCTTCAATCGTGGTCACATCGGCCCCATTGGCGGCTACTGCCAGTGTAGCGCAAGATTTCACTGCTTTGCCGTTCAGGTGTACTACGCAAGCGCCGCACTGGCTGGTGTCACAGCCCACATGTGTGCCGGTCAGTCGCAGATTCTCGCGGATAAACTGCACCAGTAAAGTGTTGTCGGGTACATCCGCCTTTACGGGCTTCCCGTTCACTGTCATCGAAACTTCAGTCATTCGTATTCCTCCCTTATTATTGCATTATTACGCGATATCGTTAGGCAGAGGCGACCTCTGCCACCAACGCATCGCGAAAATTCTTGAAAAACTTATCGGCCAACTTGGCCGCCGTGGATTTGATCAACCGAGAGCCAAGCTGTGCGATCTTGCCGCCGACCTGTGCTTTGGCCTGATAGGTCAACACAGTCTTATCGCCATCTTCCACAAGCCGAACATCAGCCCCGCCTTTGGCAAATCCAGCGACACCACCCTGGCCTTCGCCAACAATAGAATAGCCTTCAGGTGGGGTGATATTTTCAAACGTAACAACCCCGTTGAACCGTGCCTTAACAGGTCCGATCTTTAACGCGACTTTTGCGGTCATTTCAGTTTCAGAGACTTGCTCCAACTCTTCACAACCCGGAATGCAGACTTTTAGAATCTCAATATCATTCAATGCAGCCCACACTTCGGCTATCGGTGCATCAATGCTGTATTCGCCAGACATTTCCATTCTATAGCAATCCTCCCAGATAAAAATAGACCCGCTTGGGCGAAATGAGTCAAGTTTTTGCAACTAGAAAGATGATAACCGGCTTATGGAACTGTCTCAATAGTGAGACATTAAGTGCAAAACGCCAAGCTAAATAGCTTGGCGTTGCCTAAATTCTAAAAAGTTTCAACCTTATTCTGTACTCATATCCAGCCCCAGTGCTTTCGCAACCGTGAATATATCTTTGTCACCACGGCCACACATATTCATTACCAACAGATGATCTTTTGGCAAGTTTGGTGCTATTTTTGTGACATGTGCCAAGGCGTGTGATGGCTCAAGTGCAGGAATAATACCTTCGGTACGGCAAGACAGTTGGAATGCTTCCAACGCCTCAACATCGGTCACAGATACGTACTGCGCCCTTCCAATATCATGCAGCCATGAATGTTCAGGCCCGATACCGGGATAATCCAGCCCTGCCGAAATCGAATGACCTTCCAAAATTTGACCGTCTTCATCTTGCAGCAGATAGGTGCGGTTGCCATGTAGAACGCCAGGACGGCCACCCGTAAGCGACGCGCAATGTTCCATTTTCTCGTTCACGCCCTTACCGCCCGCTTCAACGCCAATAATTCCCACATCCTTGTCGTCCAGAAACGCATAAAACAAGCCCAGTGCGTTTGATCCACCGCCGATACAGGCGACTAAACTATCGGGCAAACGGCCCTCTTGTTCCATAATCTGCTCTTTGGTTTCATTGCCGATAATTGCTTGAAAATCACGCACCATAGCGGGGTATGGATGTGGCCCTGCTACTGTACCAATGCAATAAAATGTTTCATGCACATTGGTTACCCAGTCGCGCATTGCGTCATTCATTGCATCCTTCAATGTTCCACGACCAGAGGTCACGGGCACAACAGTTGCGCCCAGCAATTTCATCCGGAATACATTTGGCGCTTGACGTTCAACGTCGTGCGCCCCCATGAAAACAACACATTCAAGACCAAAACGCGCACAGACCGTGGCTGTGGCAACGCCGTGTTGGCCAGCCCCTGTTTCGGCAATAATCCGGGTTTTTCCCATGCGGCGGGCCAACAAAATCTGGCCCAGCACATTGTTAATTTTATGCGCACCTGTGTGATTCAATTCATCGCGTTTTAGGTAAATTTTAGCTCCGCCAAAATGGTCAGTCAGACGTTCAGCGAAATACAACGGGCTTGGACGGCCCACATAATATTTCCATAAATAGTCCATCTCGGTCCAGAATGTTGGATCTGTTTTGGCCTTTTCATATTCCGCTTCCAAATCTAGGATCAGCGGCATCAAGGTTTCGGATACAAACCGTCCCCCGAAATCACCGAAACGACCCCGTTCATCTGGGCCGGTCATATAAGAGTTTGGCATCTCTAATGGCATCTTAATCTCCTTGCGCAGCAGCGATAAAAGCCGCGATTTTTGCCTTGTCTTTTATTCCGGGTGCACTTTCCACACCGGAAGATACATCCACCTGTTTAGCCCCTGTCAATCGCACAGCTTCTGCCACGTTTTCAGCAGTAAGACCACCCGCTAACATCCATGGGACGGCCCAACGGCGGCCCGCAATCAAACGCCAGTCAAAGCTTATGCCATTGCCGCCCGGTAGCTCTGCATTCTTTGGTGGTTTCGCGTCGACTAAAATTTGGTCACTGACCCGCATGTATGTGTCTATGGCAGCTAAATCGCTGACATCTGCCACTCCGACCACTTTCATCACAGGCAGGCCGTAACGTTTCTTAACTTCAATGACGCGTTCTGGTGTTTCGTGACCGTGTAATTGCAGCATATCAATAGGAACCCCTGCCGAAATGGCATCCAGCTGTTTATTTGTGGCGTCCACGGATAGTGCAACCTTACAAATGTCAGCCGGTACCGATAAAGCCAGTTCACGGGCCTGCGAAATGCTGACGTAACGGGGCGATTTTTCAAAGAAATTAAAGCCCAAGTAGCGCGCACCAGCTTGCACTGTGGCTGCCACAGTACCAGCCGTACTCAGCCCGCAAATTTTAACAGCAGTCATAGGGGTCACTCCAACAGCGCAAGAATTTCGTCTTTGCCTTCACCTGTCTTTTCGCGCAACTTGCCGACTTCGCGTTCCAGATGCCTGACCTGTTTATTGGTTTTGGACAAGTTGTTGCGGATTTTAAACTCACGCAGATATTCCCAGACAAACCCGATCAGCAGGCCTGCCAGAATGCCACCAAAGATCACCAGAAACAGCGGCACTGTAATCTGGCCAGAAAAAGGTATAAAAGCAGCTAGGTCTTTGGGTAACAATTGTAGTTCAACAGGTTGGCGATTTGCCACCGCAACCACGATCAACACAAGGGCAACTGCACCAAGAAACAGATATTTGATAAAACGCACGGTGCTACCTCACTCGGTTAAACGAGTATCAGCCGCCGTTCAGCCGATCCCGCAATAGTTTGCCTGTCTTGAAAAACGGAACGTGCTTTTCTTCAACAGAAACAGAATCCCCCGTTCTGGGGTTACGCCCAACCCTAGCATTTCGTTTTTTGACAGAAAAGGCCCCAAAGCCCCGTAACTCTACCCGATTACCACTTGCCATCGCCTCAATGATCTCGTTGAAAATGGTCGAAACAATGCGTTCAACGTCCCTATGAAAAAGATGTGGATTGTCTTCAGCTATCTTTTCAACCAATTCAGAACGTATCATCGGCAGCTCTCCTCCCCAGAAGGTAAATTTCACGTTAAATCAAATGCGATACTTGCAGAATTTAACAGTTCTGTGAATATAGATCACGGCGAAGTAGTTGATTTTTTTAACTTCTGCAGGTTTTTTTCTGTTTTTTCACGCAGCAATTACATCAAATATGTAAATATGGCCCAACCAACCTTGGATTTTTAAAATACTTCAATTTTATGATTTTAGTGATTCGCATCGAAAAACGGCGCCCAAAAGGACGCCGTTTAAGATAATTGACCAAAGCTAACTTAGTCGTTTTCTTGGTTTTTCAAAGCCGCGCCTAGAATGTCGCCCAATGATGCGCCTGCATCGGTTGAACCATATTGCTCGACTGCTTCTTTTTCTTCAGCAATTTCACGTGCTTTGATCGACAGACCCAAACGGCGGGTTTTTGCATCAATGTTTGTCACACGTGCATCAACCTTGTCGCCAACGCTGAACCGTTCCGGACGTTGTTCAGCACGGTCGCGTGACAAATCTGAACGACGGATAAACGCTTTCATACCATCATAGACCACTTCGATGCCGCCATCTTCAATAGAGGTCACTTCAACAGTTACAACCGCACCACGTTTCACACCTGCTGTTGCATCTGCAAACGGATCACCGTCCATGGCTTTGATAGACAAGGAAATGCGTTCTTTGTCCGCATCAACATCCGTAACCATCGCTTGCACGATATCACCTTTTTTGTAGTCTTGGATAGCTTCTTCACCAGAACGGTTCCAGTCCAGATCAGACAAGTGAACCATGCCGTCGATGTCGCCTTCAAGGCCCACAAACAAACCAAATTCAGTGATGTTCTTAACTTCGCCTTCAACTTTGGTGTCGATCGGGAAGTTTTTCGCAAAACCTTCCCATGGATTGCCTTGGGTTTGTTTCAGGCCAAGGGAAACACGACGTTTCTCTTGATCAATTTCCAGAACCATAACTTCAACTTCCTGAGAAGTGGAAACGATTTTGCCCGGATGGATGTTTTTCTTGGTCCATGACATTTCAGACACGTGAACCAAACCTTCAACACCGGATTCCAGTTCAACAAACGCACCGTAATCGGTGATGTTCGTAACGCGGCCCATATGTACTGATTCCAATGGGAAACGTGCAGCCACATCTGACCATGGGTCTTCTTGCAACTGTTTCATACCCAGTGAAATACGATGGGTTTCTTTGTTGATCTTAATCACCTGAACTTTGATGGTTTCACCAATCGCCAGGATTTCAGATGGGTGGTTCACACGGCGCCATGCCATGTCTGTGACGTGCAACAAGCCGTCAACGCCGCCCAGATCAACGAAGGCACCATATTCAGTGATGTTCTTGACGATCCCGTCAACTGCATCGCCTTCGGCCAATTTGCCAACGATCTCTGCACGTTGTTCAGCACGGCTCTCTTCCAAGATAGCGCGGCGCGATACAACGATGTTGCCGCGGCGACGATCCATTTTCAAGACGATGAATGGTTGCGCCATACCCATCAATGGGCCAGCGTCACGCACTGGACGTACATCCACTTGTGAGCCCGGCAAGAACGCCACAGCGCCGCCCAGATCAACCGTAAAGCCACCTTTAACACGACCAAAGATTGCACCTTCAACGCGCTCTTCTTTTTCGTAAGCTTGCTCAAGACGATCCCAAGCTTCTTCACGACGCGCTTTCTCGCGTGAAACAACAGCTTCGCCGTTGGCATTTTCAACGCGCTCAAGGAAAACCTCTACGCTGTCGCCCACTTCAATTTCAGGGGCCTGACCGGGATTTGCGAATTCTTTAATGTCAACGCGGCCTTCCATTTTATAGCCTACGTCGATAATGGCCTGTCCTGCTTCAATTGCAATTACGCGGCCTTTGACAACACTGCCTTCATCGGGTGTGTCAACGTCGAAGCTTTCTTCTAAGAGGGCTTCGAATTCCTCCATTGTCGCTTTAGCGCACATATATATCGTTCCTTCGTTACATTTTATCGGGCCTAACGGTTGGTTCCGCCGGTCTTTTGGGTTTCGTTCAAATCGCACAAACAAAAGTAAAGCAACAAACACACAAGGGCCGAGATACCCCGACCCTGCTCTACATTTCAGCGTTATTTTCGCCACTGCCTTTACGACTGTCGCGCGTATAGATCAGTTTCATCCTATACGCAAGGGCAACCGATATCTGTGTACCCACTTGCCAAAAATCGCCCAACCCGCCAAAATCATCGAAAAGGCCGCACGCATTTAATGACCATACTCATCGCCACTGGCACCCTAGATGTAGACCCGACCGAAGTTGCCGTCCCATGGCAAGTGTTGCGTGAACACGGCCATGAAGTTTGCTTTGCTACCGACACGGGGCAAACGGCCAGTGCCGATCCTATTATGTTGTCAGGTGCAGGGCTTGGTCTTTTGAAATCCTTTTTGATCGCCCAAAAGCCTGCACAAGCAACTTACCAAAATCTGTTGCAGGACGAAGCTTTTCAAAACCCGATCCACTATGATGACATCCGTGTCGATAATTACGATGGCATTCTGCTGCCGGGCGGCCACGCCAAAGGTATTATCCCCTATCTGGAATCCTCCGTTCTACAAAACGCAATTGCCGGGTTTTTTACCGCCAATAAACCTGTCGCTGCCATCTGCCACGGCGTTGTTGCAGTCTGCCGCGCAATCGATCCCGACACAGGAAAATCCGTTTTATGGGGCCGCAAGACCACTGCCCTGTTACACCGTCAGGAACGACTTGCCTATCACATAACCAAACGCAAAAAAGGCGATTATTATTTAACCTATCCCACTACAGTTCAAGACGAGGTTACAGCCACACTTAGATCACCCAATGATTTCATCGAAGGCCCCCCGCCGATCCTGCGAGACAACATGAAACACCTATCACGCGGTTTCACCCTGCGCGATGGCAATTACTTATCCGCGCGGTGGCCAGGTGATGTACATAGTTTTGCGCTGGAATTTATAAAAATGTTATGAATGACGATATAGATATATCCCCCAAGATAACAGTGAAGCGGTTGTTTCAAAAATAGATTTGCTCGTTAGCGCGTTATCTGATCGTATGACGCAGGATGATCCTGATTCTGGGATCAATAAATCAAGCGTATAATCAGATGCGTACAATAAAATAACACATAAAAGAGGTTCAGTTGATTAAAGACCTTATCAACAGGCAAGCAAACTTGAACCTGAAAAAATCAACAAGGAGAGAAAAATGAAGAGTATAAAAACCTATTTGTCCACTGTGGCAATCGCAGCGACATTGGCCCTACCGGCCTCTGCGGAAACATTTAAATTTGCCTATCAGGGTGATGCACAGGGACTTGACCCGCACAGCTTGAATGAGACATTTACATTGGGATTGTTGGGCAGCGTCTATGAAGGTCTGACAAAGTATAATTCTAATCTTGAGTTGCAACCGGCACTGGCAACCTCTTGGGAAACAACTAGCCCGACAACATGGAAAATATCCCTACGTGAAGGTGTGAAATTCCATAACGGTAATGATTTCAATGCAGACGATGTAATCTTTTCATGGCAGCGCACATTGACAGAAGGTTCTGACCAAAAGGTTCGTGGCGGTATGATTACCGGCATCGAAAAAGTCGATGATCACAATATTATCATGTCAACAAGCGGCCCACTGCCCGTTATCATGCAAGAGATGACATTCCTGTATATCATGGATAAAGAATGGTCTGAAGCAAACGGTGCCGCAGAATCTGGCAATGTCAAAAATGCAAATGACCCAGGCTATGCAACAAGCCACGCAAATGGAACAGGGCCATTTTCAATTGTCGAACGCCAACCCGGTGTACGCACAATTATGGAACGCTTCGATGGTTATTGGGACAAAGGTGTTTCAACGAATGTAACACGCGTTGAATTTACCCCAGTGAAAGAAGCGGCAACTCGGGTTGCCGCGTTGATCTCTGGGCAATTGGATTTGGTTTATCCCGTTCCAGTACAAGACTGGTCACGTCTTGAAGATGCCGCAGGCGTTCGTCCGCTTGCTGGCCCGGAAGCACGTACAATTTTTCTTGGTATGGATCAGGCACGCGATGAATTGCTGCACTCATCTGTGAAGGGTAAAAATCCATTCAAAGACATTCGCGTGCGCCAAGCTTTTGCACATGCAATTAACCTTGATGCGATTGACGAAAAAGTTATGCGCGGTGCTGCAACCCCAACAGGTTTGATGGTAGCCCCACAAATCAATGGTTTCTCAAGCTCGATGAATACGCCTTATGCGTATGATCCTGCGAAATCAAAAGCACTACTGGCAGAAGCAGGTTATCCCGCCGGCTTTACCGTCACAATGGATTGTCCGAACAATCGCTATGTAAATGACGAGAAAATCTGTCAGGCGGTAACAAGTCTGCTGGCCAAAGTCGGGGTTACTGTTGATCTGCTGGCGCAACCGAAAGCGAAATACTTTGGTAAAGTGTTGGAGCAGGGCGGATATGACACCAGCTTTTATCTACTAGGTTGGACCCCCGGTTCCATCGACGCACACAACGTTTTCCAAAACTTGTTGTCATGTCAGAACCACGAAGAAAAATTGGGTGCTTTCAACTTGGGGAACTACTGCAATGCACGTGTCACTGAGATCACCAAGCTTATCGGTTCCGAAACGGATCAAGCAAAACGCCAAGCGTTGATCGAAGAAGGTTTCAAATTGGTTCAGGACGAAGTTGGCTATCTGCCATTGCACCAGCAACCACTTTCTTGGGGTGCCAATGACAAAGTTACAGTTTCGCAACGTGCCGACAATGTTCTTGATCTAAGATCTGTTGTTATCGGTAAGTAATATTATAATGAAATAAAGTATGGCGCAGGCGTATCAAAACGCCTGCGCCATAATATCAATGATATTGTACTAAGCCTTGGGGGCATATTTTATGCTGACTTTTATTGCCAGACGAATGATCCAAAGTGTTCTTGTTATGATCGCTGTAGGGCTGATTACCTTTGGTTTGCTACGATTTGTGGGCGATCCCATAAGCAACATGGTGGGGCAAGACACTTCTATTGCTGAACGTGAACAATTGAAAGAAGACCTTGGACTGAATGATCCGTTTGTGATCCAGTTCGCAAATTTCGCAAAAAACGCGGTTAAAGGCGAGTTTGGCCTAAGCTATACATTACGCGTACCCGTCAGTCAGTTACTATCTGAACGCCTGCCCGCAACACTGGAACTTTCTATTATGTCGGCACTACTGGCCTTGTTTATCGGAATGCCGATGGGTATATATACCGCAATACACAAAGACAGTTGGTTGACAAAATTCTTTTTATCGTCGTCATTGGTCGGTGTATCATTACCGACCTTTCTGATCGGTATCCTTCTGATCCTGTTGTTTGGTGTGGTATTTCGCTGGTTGCCAACATTTGGGCGCGGCGAAGTTGTTGATCTGGGCTGGTGGACAACAGGGTTGCTGACATGGTCAGGCATTAAATCCCTGATTTTGCCAACAATTACACTAGCGATCTTCCAACTGACACTGATCATGCGGCTGGTGCGGGCCGAAATGTTGGAAGTTCTACGCACGGATTACATAAAATTTGGCCGGGCACGCGGTTTGAGCATGCGCGCACTACATTATCGGCATGCCTTGAAGAATACACTGATCCCCGTGATCACCATTACCGGTCTTCAACTTGGTTCGATTATCGCGTTTTCACTGATAACGGAAAGTGTATTTCAATGGCCGGGCATGGGGCTGTTGTTTATTCAGGCCATCGGCAATGCTGATGTTCCGATTATGGCAGCCTATCTGGTGTTGATCGCGTTCATATTCGTCGCCATCAATCTGATGGTAGATATATTGTATGTTGTCTTAGACCCCAGACTTAGAACTACGGTAGGTGATTGATGCAAGAAGATAATATAAGCTGGGCTCAAGACATGCGCCGCCGCATTGCGGACAATGATATTTGGTATTCATTCACCCACACGCCAATAGCGTACATATCCGCGATCATCGGTTTAAGTCTTATTGCCCTCGCGATATTCGCACCCTTTATAGCACCGCAAAACCCGTTTGATCTGGCATCTTTGGATTTGTTCGATGCAAGCCTACCACCATCTTGGCTGGACCAAGGCGATCAACGGTTCCTTTTGGGAACTGATGATCAAGGGCGCGGCATTCTATCAACCATTTTTTTCGGTTTACGCATTTCGCTTTTTGTAGGATTTACATCCGTTTTCTTATCACTTCTTATCGGAGTTAGCCTTGGGCTGATCTCTGGTTATGTTGGCGGGCGCGTCGATGCCGTCATTATGCGTATCGCCGATGTCCAACTATCATTCCCCGCCATTCTGATTGCCCTGCTTATCGACGGCGTTTTCAGAACTGTTGTCTCAAAGGACCTACACGAAGACTTGGCACTTTACGTCGTTATATTCGCCATCGCAGTATCGGGTTGGGTGCAATACGCGCGAACCGTACGATCCAGCGTAATGACAGAAAAGATAAAGGAATATGTGCAAGCGGGGCAAGTTATCGGCCTTGGATCTGCACGCATCATGATCAAGCATATCCTGCCCAATGTGTTAGGGCCTGTGTTCGTTATCGGAACCTTGCATCTGGCCCTTGCGATCATCATCGAGGCTACGCTTAGTTTCCTTGGCGTTGGCCTACCCCCGACCACGCCTTCGCTTGGGACTTTAATCCGCATTGGCAACGAATATCTGTTTTCCGGTGAGTGGTGGATCACAATTTTTCCGGGGCTTACCCTGATTATCCTTTCCCTATCCGTAAATCTTTTTGGCGATTGGCTGCGTGACGCGCTTAATCCAAAGCTACAGTAAGGCCGCTAGAATATGTCGCTTCTTGAAGTTAAAAACCTGACTGTAAAGTTTCCATCCCGCAAAGGTGATTTTACTGCTGTGGATGATGTTAGCCTTAGTGTAGAGCCCGGTGAAATCCTTGGTATTGTTGGTGAAAGCGGTGCGGGCAAATCCACCGTTGGGAATGCTATAATTTCGCTTCTAGAAGCCCCTGGGTACATGTCGGACGGATCCATCTGGCTGAAAGGCGGACGCATTGACGATCTGGATGAAAACCTGAAGTCAACAATACGAGGCCGCCGTATCGGAATGATTTTCCAAGATCCACTTACTTCACTTAACCCGTTGGAAACTGTTGGTGCGCAACTGATTGAAACCATAATCCTGCACCTTGAACTAAGCGAAAAAGCCGCCCGCGCACGTGCGATAGACCTGTTGAACCAAGTCGGTATCGAAAATGCGGAAGAGCGTGTTGATCAGTATCCGCACCAGTTTTCAGGTGGGATGCGCCAACGCGTAGTCATCGCCCTGGCGCTTTGTTCCGACCCTGAAGTTGTGATCGCAGATGAACCAACAACAGCACTTGATGTATCTATCCAAGCCCAAATCCTAAGCTTGCTGCGCAAACTTTGCGAAGAACGCAATGTCGGGATGATAATGGTGACCCATGATATGGGGGTAATCGCTGAAATCACCGACCGCGTTGCGGTGATGTATCGCGGCAAACTGGTTGAGATCGGTGAAACAGAAAAGGTTTTATATAAACCAACCCATGAATACACCAAAAGCCTGATCTCGGCCGTGCCAAGACCAGATAAGAAAGCCGATAGATTTCCGCTTGTAACTTATATCGAAGATGTGGAAACGCTTCCTGAAGATGTCAAACTGTCTGACCTGTGGTTGGGCAAAACCCGCGACTACGAAGATTTTGAAGGCTCTATGTTAACCGTCGAAAGGTTAAAACTGGATTTTGTGACCAAACGCGCCATTTTCAAACGCAACAATACCTATTTTACCGCCTTGAAAGGCGTATCTTTTGACATCAAACAAGGTGAAGTTTTTGGGATTGTTGGTGAAAGCGGGTCCGGCAAATCAACAATTGCCAGATGTGTCACCGGGATTTACGAACCATCGGACGGTACAGTTTCAATCTGCGGGGCCGATCTGAACAAGCTGGTAGATATAAACAAACGGAATTACTACAGACGTCAAACGCAAATGGTGTTTCAGGACCCGTTTTCATCGTTGAATGGCCGTATGCGAGTGGAAAATATTATCGCCGAGCCGATTATTTTTCATAAACAGGCTGCCGACAAAACCGAAGTGAGAAAAATCGTGCACGAACTGCTGGAAATTGTTGGATTAGGCACGGGTGCTGCACGCAAATTCCCGCATGAGTTTTCAGGCGGGCAAAGGCAACGTATCTCTATCGCACGCGCCCTTGCAACACGCCCCAGGTTTTTGATCTGCGATGAACCGACATCCGCGCTGGACGTATCTATTCAGGCTCAAATTCTAAACCTGCTGAAAGACTTGCAAGAAGAGCTTGGCCTGACCATGATGTTCATCAGTCACGACCTCCCCGTTATCCGTCAGATGTGCGACCGTGTAGCCGTAATGCAAAGCGGCGAAATTCTGGAAATTGCCGAAACCGAGGCATTATTCAACACCCCACAACACAGTTATACAAAAAAACTTCTTGAGCTGATGCCGAAGTTTAGAACCTCAGCTTGACGGGGGGATTATCGTGACAAATATGGAACGCAAAAATATCATCGTTACAGGGGCGACAAGTGGTATTGGTCTGGCCTTAATACATCGTTTGCAGGATGCGGGATATTACCCAATATTAACGGGCCGTAACCCTAGGAAGGTTGCCGACTTATCACATGAAATTGGCATTCCGGGCTATCAATTGGATGTGTCATGCGAAGATCAAATCCAAAAAACTGTAACGCAGATCAAGGCGGATCATGGGCCGGTTTGGGGGCTTATTAACAACGCGGGAATTTGGCTGGAGGGAGAATTTGTTAAACATTCCACCAAAGACATTCAGGCCGTTATTGAAACCAATACTTTAGGCACAATGTTAATGACCCATGCGGTTTTGCCGAATATGGTTTCTATGGGCTGTGGGGCAATTCTTAATGTGGTGTCTACAGGGGCTTTATACACACGCAAAATGATCAGTGTTTATGCAGCCAGCAAATGGGCCATTCGCGGTTTCACGGGGTGCTTAGAGGTAGAGTATGCCCCCAAAGGTGTGCGTGTCATGGGGTTTTACCCGGGCAAAGTGAACTCAAATATGTATGAAACGGCAGGTATTGACCGCAACCTTGACGTGGCTATGACGCCCGAACAGGCCGCCGATATGGTTATTGCCATGTTGAAGGATGAAGGCATGGTTTGGTCACATGTCAGCGGGCGCTCAATACAGGATTATGTATAAGGTTAAGACCCGAAGGAAAGTGGTTTCACCACAGACCGATACCAGTCCGCGATCTTTTTGCGCTCACCATCTTCCATATAACTTACATTTGCAGGTGGCATGGCATGGGTTATACCCGCTTGCAAAAATATCTGTTTTGCATGTGCTGCAATCTGTGCTTCGTTTTCCAGTATAACACCTTTGGGTGCCCACAGAATACCGTCATAAAATGGCTCTTGCGCATGACACATGGAACAACGGCCAAGGACAATATCATGCACCTCTTGAAAACCATCTGCAGAGACAAACTTTTTTTGGGTTGCATTCAGGATAGTTGTATCCGTATCAGCCTGCTCGGCAGGTTGCAAAGACGATAACCACATCACTGCAATGAACAGGAATGTGGTTATCAACCAAGTCCAATGCGGATTGCCCGAACGTGCGTGAATACTGTTGAAATAATGCCGTATTGTGACCCCCATCAGAAACACAAGACTTGCAATGATCCAATTGTATTGTGTCGCGAACGCTAAGGGGTAATGGGTTGATAGCATCAAGAAGATAACAGGTAGCGTCAGGTAATTATTATGGGTCGAGCGCTGTTTTGCAATCTTCCCATACTTCGGATCTGGCGTGTGCCCGGCTTGCAAATCTGCCACAACAACACGTTGATTAGGCATGATAATAAAGAATACATTCCCCGACATCACGGTGGCCGTTATCGCACCCAAGTGTAGCATTGTAGCGCGGCCACTGAATACTTGCGTGTAACCATATGCCAATGCGACCAGCAGGATATAGAGCAGGATCATCAGACGGGTGTTATCGTCGCCGAACTTTGATTTGCAAATCTGGTCATAGATTACCCAAACCACAACCAATGACGCTATCGAAATCAAAACCGCAACAGGGGCAGTCAGATCAGCTGCGCTTGGGTCAATCAAATACAAATCAGCACCCAAGTAATAAACCATGAACATCATGCCAAAACCTGACAGCCATGTGACATAGCTTTCCCATTTGAACCATGTCAGATGCTCAGGCAGGGCAGCCGGAGCCACTAGATATTTTTGAATGTGGTAAAATCCACCCCCATGCACTTGCCATTCCTCACCATGTGCACCTTTGGGCAGGTCAGGCACTTGGCGCAAACCCAAATCAAGTGCAATAAAGTAGAAAGATGATCCAATCCATGCGATCGCAGTGATCACATGCAGCCAGCGCACAGCAAATTCAACCCACTCTGACATGATAGCTAAGTCGTACATGAAGCTCTCCCGTAATTTAGAGGATAATGCGGCAAATTGTTTAAATGGTAAATTTAAATAATTGCAGAACACTTTCAAAAATACTAAGGTAATCAGCGGTAATAAGAAAAGATAACCGATATGTCTTACATCAAACAATTAAAAATCTTTGTTCGGGTTTACGAATTGGGCAACATGTCTGCGGCAGCACGTGATCAACGGGTGTCACCCGCTGTTGCTTCCAGCCGAATAGCAGAGCTGGAAAACCACTTAGGTGTACGCTTGTTCAACCGTACCACACGTAGTCTACAAGCCACGGAACAGGGCCGTTTGTTTTATGATGGGGCCAACAGTGTTTTAAGTGCAATAGATGCAGCAGAAGCCACCGTTGCCGAACACACCCAAAGTCCGAAAGGATCAATTTTTGTTGGCGCACCCCTGGGCGTTGGTCGCCGCTTTATCGCCCCCTCTGTCCCCGACTTTAAAGCAAAATATCCTGAAATAGATGTCCGCCTTCGCCTGTCAGACCGCAGTATTGACCTGACCGAAGAAGGCCTGGATATCGCAGTTTTCTTAGGTGTGCCCGAAGATTCCAGTCACCGCATCCGATCCATTACAGAATGTGCGCGGATATTATGCGCATCACCTGCGTATTTGGAGAGGAAAGGCATGCCAAAATCTGGGGATGATCTGGTAAACGACAAACATGATTGTCTAACGCTTCGTTTCCCGGGCAACCGTGAATTTCAATGGTTGTTGAATACGGCCGATGGACCAAAAAGATTTGCAGTTTCTGGGCCGTTCGAATCCGATGATGGCAGTATACTGACAGATTGGGCCCTGCGGGGTCACGGCATTATCAATAAGCCAATATTTGAAGTCATCGAACATCTGAAATCCGGCGCATTGGTTGCGGTTGCCGAAGAAACCCCGCCCAGTTCAGTTTTCCTTGGCTGCCTTTACCCCCATAAAAAACATCAAGACCCAAAGGTCAGGTTATTCATCGATTACATGGTAACTCATTGCAAAGGGGAATTGAAAAAATTAACCTAGCTACCGCGATACGTTGAATAACCATAAGGGGACAGTAAAAGCGGCACATGATAGTGCGCATCCAAATCATTGATGCCAAATCGAATGGGAATATCCGCCAAAAAAAACGGCTCCTTTTGCGCAGATGCCGTTCGTTTCAAATAATCCATAGTTTGAAAGACCAGCTCATAAACCCCAAGTTTGAATTCTTCGCTTGGCAGTATTGGGCTGTCAGTGCGGCCATCACTATTTGTTTGCATTGAACGGATATGTCTGCGGGTTTCACCCTCAAGCGCATATAAATCAATTTGCAAGCCTGCAGCAGGTAGGCCCAGGCTTGTATCCAAAACATGGGTTGTTAAATACCCTTTTGCATCTGTCATTCCATTGCTCCTTTGCCCATTGTTTCGCTTAATAGTAGCGCCGTTGAAATCATAGAATACCTAAAAGACCTTCAAAAAAATAAATATAATGCATCTCTAGTATTCTGGTAACTAATAAAATCAGGATATAAGGGACATCTTTATTGTGAACCGTTACTCAAGAGATATGCACGGGCATGGCCAAACACCGCCAAATGTTTGTTGGCCGAATTGCGCTAAAATCGCTGTGCAATTTGTGATCAACTATGAAGAAGGTGGTGAGAACTGTATTTTGCATGGTGATACAGCTTCAGAGGCATTTCTGTCGGAAATCGTCGGGGCAGCCCAATGGCCTGATCAACGGCACTGGAATATGGAATCTATCTACGAATACGGTGCCCGCGCGGGGTTTTGGCGGCTGCACCGCCTGTTCACCAAAATGGCAATCCCCGCTACGGTTTATGGTGTTGCAACTGCTTTGGAACGCTCACCTGTGCAAGTAGCAGCCATGCAAGATGCAGGTTGGGAAATTGCCAGCCATGGGTTAAAATGGATTGAGTACAGGGATTTTGACAAAGACGCTGAACGCCACGACCTGATGGAAGCTATCCGCATCCATACCGAGGTCACAGGTGCGCGCCCAACGGGTTGGTACACAGGCCGGTGTTCAGTCAACACCGTTGATCTGGTGACGGAAGAAGGCGGGTTTGAGTATGTTTCGGACAGTTATGCTGACGACCTGCCCTATTGGTATAACCATAAAGACAAGCAACAATTGGTCATTCCCTATACGTTGGACACCAACGACATGCGCTTTGCCTCACCGCAAGGGTTCAACTCAGGTGATCAATTTTATACCTATCTGAAAGACAGCTTTGACGCGCTATATGAAGAAGGCTGTGATGGGGCGGCAAAGATGCTTTCCATTGGTTTGCATTGCCGTCTGATTGGACGGCCCGGGCGCATTCAATCGTTGAAACGCTTTATGAAATATGCCCAAAATCATGCGGATGTCTGGTTCGCGCGCCGTATAGAGATTGCCAAACATTGGTATGAATATCACCCCGCCCCTGTCGATGCCATTATGCCGTCTAAAATGACCAAACCCGAATTTGTTCAATCATTCGGTAGTATTTTTGAGCATTCCACATGGATAACCGAAGAAACATGGCATGGTGAGCTTGGCCCCGCGCATGACACGGTCATCGGCCTGCATTCTGCCATGTGCCGTGTCTTTAGGCGTGCAGACAGCACACAACGTCTGGCCGTGTTAACGGCCCATCCTGATTTAGCGGGCAAATTGGCAGAAGCCAAACAACTGACCGAAGATTCAACATCGGAACAAGCCGGTGCCGGGCTTGATATGCTGACGGATCAAGAACGGATCACATTTCAAACCTTGAATTCAGACTACACTACAAAGTTCGGGTTTCCCTTCATTATAGCGGTTAAAGGTCTAACCAAGGATCAAATCCTAAGGATATTCAAAACCCGGATTTCCAATACCCGAGACGTAGAATTTGACGCTGCCTGCAAACAAGTAGAATGCATAGCACTATTACGATTAACGGAAATCTTACCATGAAAGATGAACCAATGAAAGACAATGCACAAACAACTATGCAGTATTATGTGCCAACGGGTGGCTTGCCCGCGCAAGATAAAATTATGACAGATCGCGCAGTTCTGAAAGATGCCTATGCGATTATTCCCAAAGGTGTGATGACCGATATTGTCACCAGCTACCTGCCCAACTGGAATGATGCACGGTTTTGGGTGATAGCGCGACCTTTAACCGGATTTGCCGAAACCTTTTCGCACTACATAGCTGAAATTGCACCCAAAGGCGGCAGCACCGCCCCCGAAGTCGACCCAACCGCTGAAAGTGTTCTTTTTGTCGTTGGTGGCACATTGGAATTGACCATTGAAGGTAAACCACATGTTCTGAATACGGGCGGATACGCTTTTCTGCCACCCAATAGTATTTGGACGCTGAAAAATACATCAAACAAAACCACCACCTTTCACTGGATCAGAAAACGGTATCAGGCGGTGGATGGGGTGGATACACCCTTTGCCTTTGTCAGCTCTGATCAGGATGTGCCACCAACGGCCATGCCCGATACCAACGGTGCATGGGCTACCACGCGGTTCGTAGACCCCAGTGACCTGCGCCATGATATGCACGTTACCATCGTGACCTTTCAGCCGGGCGGTTCGATCCCATTTGCAGAAACCCATGTAATGGAACACGGGCTTTATGTGTTGCAAGGCAAGGCGGTTTACCACTTAAATCAGGACTGGGTCGAGGTTGAAGCAGGGGATTATATGTGGCTTCGTGCCTTTTGCCCACAAGCTTGCGTCGCTGCGGGGCCAGAGCCGTTTCGCTATCTTTTATACAAAGATGTTAATCGCCATATGTCACTTGATCTGGGTGGCACAAAGTGAACAATACAATCAAAACACAGCCCCTGACGGTGATAGATTTTGCCCCTTACGGTGATGTGTTAGAGGTATCCGGCGATCCAACCGTAACTATCAACCAAGGCATGTGTGACCGTTATAACGACCTTGCCAATTTGGATTTTGCGAATGGGCGAGCGGGCATCAGCATTTTCAAATCAAAAATACGCTCTCTGCCCTATCAGTTGGATATGGTGGAACGCCACCCAGATGGCAGCCAGGCTTTTATACCAATGAGCCAGCATCCTTTCATGGTCGTGGTCGCAATGGATAGAAACGGGATTCCTACAGATCCACAAGCTTTTATTAGCGCCAACGGTCAGGCTATCAACTTTCACCGCGGCACATGGCACGGTGTTTTAACGCCATTGCACGAACCGGGCCTGTTTGCCGTTATCGACAGAATAGGCAACGGCCCAAATCTAGAGGAATACACATTCAAAACCCCTTACCAAATTGATGAAGGGTAGGGAAAACCGCATACGGAACGCTCTTAATCCACATACATTTCAGGGGAGGAAATGAAATGGCAAGGTACACTTCTATAGGCACGGCAGAACAACTGCGTGATCCCAATTATACACCGGCATTGGCCAGGGCTATTCCATTGGGGGTTCAGCATGTTTTGGCAATGTTTGTGTCAAATGTCACACCTGCAATTATCGTTGCGGGTGCCGCAGGTTTCGGGTTTGGGTCAAATTCACCCGATTTTCCGGAACTTTTATACCTGATTCAAATGTCCATGCTGTTTGCAGGCATTGCAACATTACTTCAAACCATCGGCATGGGGCCGATTGGTGCAAAACTGCCCATCGTACAAGGCACAAGCTTTGCTTTTCTACCCATCATGATCCCATTGGTCGCAGGCAAAGGTGTTGACGGTTTGGCTGCCCTCTTCACGGGCGTCATAATCGGTGGCTTGTTCCATGCATTCTTGGGTACTTTCATAGGGAAAATCCGCTTTGCCTTACCACCGCTGGTCACGGGACTTGTCGTCACTATGATTGGTCTGGCACTTGTTAAGGTCGGCATCCAATACGCCGCTGGTGGTATCCCTGCAAAACTATCAGGGGCTGCAGAATACGGTAGCATGTTGAATTGGTCAGCTGCATTGGTGGTCATCATTGTCACTTTGGGTCTAAAGTTTTTTACCCACGGGATGATGTCTATATCAGCTGTTCTAATAGGCTTAGCCGTCGGTTACCTTTACGCAATTGGTGTCGGCATTCTGGATATCTCATCCATTGGCACCAGTTGGTCACGGGCGGCAGCATTCGCACTTCCACAACCGTTCAAATATGGTTTTGAGCTTAGTGCGGCCGCCATCATTGGCTTTTGTTTGATGGCGTTTGTGTCCGCTATCGAAACCGTGGGTGATGTTTCCGGCATCACCAAAGGCGGTGCTAATCGTGAAGCAACTGATGTCGAGATCCAAGGTGCAACTTATGCCGACGGGTTGGGAAGTGCCTTTGCTGGTCTGTTCGGCGGTTTTCCGAACACGTCATTTAGTCAAAATGTAGGCCTGATTGCCATGACGGGCGTGATGAGCCGCCATGTCGTCACTATCGGCGCGCTCTTCCTGATCCTATGCGGTTTGATCCCAAAGGTCGGCGCAATTATCCGCACTATTCCGATAGAGGTTCTGGGCGGTGGTGTGATTGTGATGTTCGGCATGGTTGTGGCGGCTGGTATTTCTATGCTGTCCGAAGTGGCATGGAACCGCCGTAACATGGTAATCTTCGCCATCGCCATGTCCATCGGTCTAGGCCTGCAATTGGAACCACAAGCGGTTCAGTATCTGCCCGGAACGCTAAAAATTCTGATGGTGTCCGGTTTGCTACCGGCAGCGTTGATCGCAATCATTCTGAACCTGATACTACCCGAAGAACTGGGCGAAGATCAAACCGAAGAAATCTCGGGTGGGCATACCAAAGGGAACAATTAAAACCTGAAAAGGGCCACGTCCTATACATGGCCCTTTTGCGCAACCCCAGCGATATAAGTTTGCGCAATCGTGCGATCATCGCCCATGATTTGCATCAAGAACAGTTCTTCCGCCAAGGTTTCAATCCGTTCAGCACGTAATTCCATTGCAGGTGTTGCCGCACTGTTCAACACGACAATATCCGCTTCCGACCCCGTTTCCAGCGTTCCGATCTTATCCTGCAACCCAAGGGCCACCGCGTTTCCGCGCGTGATCCAGTAAAACGCCCGAAAAGCGTGCATACGTTGCCTTTGAAGTTGCAATATTTTGTAACCCTCACTCAGGGTTTGCAGCATCGAATAACTGGTACCACCACCAATATCGGTCGCGATCGCATTGATAATGCCCTTACTGCGCAATCCTGCATCATCAAATAAACCGCTGCCTAAAAATAAATTGGATGTGGGGCAAAATACCGGATGCGAGCCTGTATCGGCAATCACGCCAATCTCACGCTCTTTCAGATGAATACAATGGCCCAGAAACATCTTTGGCCCCAACAATCCGTAAGTTTCGTAAACATCTAGATAGTCCCGCGCCTGTGGATAAAGTTCCGCCGTATAGGCGATTTCATCATGGTTTTCCGACAGGTGTGTTTGCACATAACATTCCGGATGCTCCGCTGCCAAGACACCAGCCATTTCCATCTGTTCAGGGGTCGATGTGATCGCAAAACGCGGCGTAATAGCATATAATGCGCGGCCCGTTCCATGCCATTCCTCGATCAAAGCTTTGCTGTCGTCATAGCCCGATTGTGGTGTATCACGCAGCCCGTCAGGCGCATTGCGATCCATCAACACCTTGCCGCCAATCATGCGCATATTACGCTTTGCCGCCTCTTCAAAATACGCATCTGCCGATTGTTTATGCACCGAGCAATAAGCCATTGCCGTGGTGGTGCCATGATCGATCAACTGGTCATAAAACCGCCCCGCCATCATTTTGGAATGGGTTGCATCAGCATAGCGCGTTTCTTCAGGGAAGGTATAATTCTCAAGCCAGTCAAGCAACTGCACCGCCCAAGACGCCACCACCTGCACTTGCGGGAAATGGATATGTGTATCTATGAAACCCGCCATCAACAGATGCGGGCGGTGGTCAATCATCTCTGTCCCCACCGCCTGTGTTTGTAAATCGGAATATGTTCCGACCGCTTCGATCAAACCATCTGACACGGTCAGCGCACCATCCTCTATATAATCGAAGGATTGTGTATCATCGGGGGTTTGGGGTTCAGCGCGAAAGCTCAACACGCGACCGCGCAAGATTTTTCTGGTCATATTGCAAAATCCAACTTTGTAAGCACGGATAAATATGCCATGCACCCAGCTATAAGCCCAGTCTTCTATTTTGTATATTTTTCAGAATGACTTGCTTTGGAAACTTAAAAATCAACCTCGATCGCAACACCTTTTTCAACCGCCAGTTCAACAACGGCAGAGGCCACGGCCAAATCTTGCAAACCTACACCTGTGCCATCAAACAAAGTTAGTTCATCATCCGAAATACGCCCTTTATGGTCACCGTTTATCACCGTACCCAGTTCAATAATATCAGCCTGTTGAAGCAAATCACCCGCGATTGCATGTTGGCATTCGCCAATGGTAATCGACTGTGCAACTTCGTCCGTAAACACTGTGGCACGCGCCACCAATGCAGCTTCAACCTCTTGCTTACCTTTGGTGTCGGTTCCCATACAGGCGACATGCGTACCCGATTTGACCTGCGCATCCTTCAAAATTGCATCAAAACTGGAAGTGATGGTAACAATAACATCTGATTGCGTCCCCAATTCATCCAAACTAACCGCTTCAAACGGCAAGCCGATCTCTGCGGCCTTTTTTGCAAGTGATGCAAGCTTTTCAGGCGTGCGGTTCCAAGCCACCACACGCTCAAAATCGCGTTGTTCGGCCACTGCCTGCAACTGAAATGTTGCCTGATGGCCCGCGCCCACAATGCCCAACACCTTGGCATCTTTACGCGCCAGATGCGCCACAGACACAGCAGCGGCTGATGCAGTACGCAAGGCCGTTAATAGATTACCACCAACAACTGCACGAATTTTACCGGTATCCGCATCGAACAATAAGATCGACGACTGGTGATTAGTCAGCCCTTTGGCCGCGTTCCCGGGCCAATATCCACCTGATTTCAAACCCAAGTTCAACGTCGCACGATCAAAGCCCGATTTAAACCCATATAGTGCATCGGCATGCCCAATAGCCTCGCGTATAACCGGGAAATTATAAGCGGTTCGTTTGGACATAGAAGCAAAGACATCTTCAACCGCAGTGAATGAACTTTCACGTGTCATAAGGGCTGCAATTTCTTTTTCTGGTACGATGATCATAATTTATCTCTTTTATATAACAGGTTAGTAAGCTTTGCCACGAGCAGATACAGGCCATAGAGTTTCCACTTTGCCATCCCTAACCCCGACATACCAGTCGTGTACGTTGCAGGTCGGGTCACAATGGCCCGGCACTAATTTCAACTTGTCATTTACTTTCAACACTGCATCTGGATCACTAACAACACCATGTTCATCCGAGCATTTTAGATATTCAACCTTATCGTCGCGACCAAATACCGTCGGCAGACCGGAATCCACGGATTGGGCCTTCAGGCCCGCATCGACAACAGCCTGATCCGCTTTGGCGTGGCTCATCACCGATGTCAGAATAAACAGTGCATTTTCCCATTCGCCATCGTCAATGCGCTTGCCGTCTTTGTCCAGAATACGGCCATAATCCGCGTCCATGAAGGCATATGATCCGCACTGCAATTCGTTAAACACACCCGATGTACCTTCAAAATAATAAGAGCCGGTGCCACCACCACCAACAATATCACATTCCAGTCCAAGTGATTTTAAAGCGTTGACCGCGTGTTCTACTTGTTCAACCGCTATATCGATTTTCGCTTTGCGGTCATTGTATAGATCAAGATGCTGCATCGCGCCCTGATAGGCTTGAATACCTGCAAACTTCAAACCGCCCGCCGCATCAATCAGCTTGGCGATGTTCACCACATCTTGCGATGTTGTCACTCCGCAACGACCAGCACCGCAATCAATTTCCACAAGACATTCGATTTGCGTCCCGTGCTTTTGCGCAGCGGCGGCCAAATCAGATACATTTTCAGGATCATCCACACACACTAACACCCGCGCACCAAGTTTCGGCATACGAGCAAGACGGTCAATTTTAGCGGGGTCACGCACCTGATTGGATACCATGACATCCTTAATGCCACCGCGTGCAAAGACTTCAGCTTCGGATACTTTCTGACAACACACACCTACAGAATGGCCCAGTGTTTCTTGCAATTTAGCCACATCCACAGATTTATGCATTTTACCGTGGGCGCGATGGCGCACACCCATTTCACGTGCTCTATCGCCCATTGTTCTGACATTACGTTCCAATGCATCCAGATCAAGGATCAGACAAGGCGTTTGAATGTCGGCCGCGTCCATACCTGGCAAGGCAGGCACGTCAAAGCCAACTTCCAAACCTTCAAAATCAGTTTCTACGTTCATAACTTTCTCCTTTTCAGACCTTCATCCATGGCAGCAAATCCAAATCAACATTACCACCGGTAATAATGATCCCGACCCGTTTGCCTGCGAAAGTATTCTTGTTTTTCAAAATTACCGCCAAGGGCACAGCACTGCTGGGTTCCATCACGATTTTCATTCGCTTCCAGATCAGTTTCATCGCATCCACAATCTCATCTTCGCTTGCGGTTAAAATGTCCGAAACGTGGTTGCTGACAAAATGCCATGTTAGTTCTTTAAGTGGCACTTTTAATCCGTCTGCTACAGTTTCAGGTGCATCGTCCGCAATGATATAACCAGCCTTGAAGCTACGCGCGGCATCATCGGCCTGTTCGGGTTCAGCGGCAAAGACCTTCACGTTCGGGGCTAAGTTTGACAAGGTCAAACATGTACCTGAAATCATACCTCCGCCACCAATGGGCGCCACTACAGCATCAAGCCCATCAACCTGCCCGATCAACTCTCGTGAACACGTACCTTGCCCCGCGATCACACGCGGATCATTATATGGGTGCACAAATTCGGCCCCTGTCTGTTTAACGACTTCTGCAAAAATTTCCTCACGACTGGAAGTCGACGGTTCGCATTCCACGATCTTGCCACCATATCCAATCACCGCATCCTTTTTTGCTTGCGGCGCTGTGCGTGGCATTACCACGGTACACGGAATACCCCTACGCCCTGCCGCATAAGATAGACTAAGCGCATGATTGCCACTGGAATGGGTTGCGACACCTTTTTCCAGCATATCGTCAGATAGGCCAAACACCGCATTCGATGCTCCGCGTACTTTGAATGCGCCTGCTTTTTGAAAATTTTCACATTTGAAAAACAACTCTGCACCTGACAGTTCATTCATGAATGTCGACGTCAATACAGGTGTGCGGTGGATATGGGGCTTAATACGCTCATGCGCGGCAAGCATATCGTCAAGGGTCGGTATATACATTTTACGTTCCTTCAATTACGCGCGGTAATGCTCTTGCGCAGCAGCAACACCTGAACCGAACTGAATATCCAAACCCAGATCAGCCATGCACATTTCTGCGGCGGCAATGCCAGACAAGGCCATAACATCCGTCAGACTACCCAAGTGACCAATACGAAAAACCTTGCCCGCAACCTCACCCAAACCAACACCAAAAGCGACATCGTATTTGTCAGCGGCATGGGTGACAATATCTGTAGCGTTAAAACCTTCAGGTGTGCAGATTGCACTAACTGTATCGGAATATAAATCGGGTGATACGGCACATAGTTTCAATCCCCAAGCATCGACTGCCGCACGCACACCGCATGCTATACGGCGATGACGGGCAAACACGTTTTCCAAGCCTTCGGACAATAGCATCTCTGTCGCCATTTTCAAACCATTCAGCAAACCAACCGCAGGCGTGTAAGGGTAAGCGTTATTTGCATAACCCTTACCCATATCGCGTATATCAAAGAAAGTGCGCGGCAAAGTGGCAGTGTCCAGTGCCGCCAACGCTTTGGGGCTAAAGCCAACAATCGCCAGACCGGCAGGCAGCATAAAACCCTTTTGCGAACCGGTGATAGCAATATCCACCCCCCATTCATCCATGCGAAAATCCATCGAGCCGATAGAGCTAACCCCGTCCACATACAAAAGTGCAGGGTGATTTGCAGCATCCAGTGCTTTGCGCACGGCAGAAATATCAGACAAGACCCCCGTTGCTGTTTCATTATGTGTGGCCAGAACCACTTTTATTTGATGTGCAGTATCTGCTGTCAAAATCTCTTCATAACGATCCGCAGGCAGGCCTTCACCCCAAGGGGTTTCAACAACTTGAACATCCAGCCCATGACGTTGGCACATATCAATCCAACGCTGACTGAACATGCCATTGCGTGCAGCCAGAACCTTATCGCCCGCTGAAAGCGTGTTGGTCAGGGCGGTTTCCCAACCACCTGTTCCCGTTGATGGAAACACAAATATCTCTGCGGTTTGACTTTTCAATACCGCCTTAACACCGGCAAGTGCAGGATGCAGAATCTCACCAAACAGTGGGGATCGGTGATCCAGAGTTGGCATATCAACAGCTTTGCGCAGGCACTCCGGCATATTCGTGGGACCAGGGATAAATACAGGGTTTTGAAAGTACATTTTATGGTGCCTTTTGTTCGATTTACTTAAGGCTACAGCCCATGTGCCATGCTGCCAATTTTTTTATAAAATCCAGTTTTGCATGGTAAATTCATGATTACTGCATATTTATCATAGCGTTACATTTTTTCACTAGTCAAAAAATACTTTCAATATTATAATAAAACATACATAAAAAGTACAAAAGGTACATCATGCCCGAAAAGAACCGTGCCCGTGGGCGCCCAAAAAGCTTTTACAATAACGCAACGCAAAATACAATACAATCGGTTGACCGCGCCCTTGATGTCTTGGAAATTCTTGCAACCAAAGGCAACATGACTCTATCTGATATCGCCTATGATTTAGGCCAATCGCCCGCTACAATTTACAGGGTTCTATCTACATTAGAGGCCCGTAATATTGTGGAAATAAATCAAACCAAACAGGTGTGGAATGTCGGTCCTGCCGCATTTCAGATCGGATATTCTTTTTTGCGCCGAAGCAGTGTGGTTGAACGCAGCCGTCCCGTGATGCGCGATTTGATGGATCAAACGGGGGAAACCGCAAACCTTGGGATTGAAAAATCCGATATGGTTATGTTTATCAGTCAAGTGGAAACCCATGAAACCATCCGCGCATTTTTTCCACCCGGCACGCAATCACCGATGCATGCATCAGGCATAGGCAAAGCACTTTTAGCATATTATTCGACTGAACGTATTACACAGCTATTCAAGAATAATCCTTTGGAGAAATTTACCGATAATACCATCACAGACCCGGAAAAACTTCGGGAAGAAATAAAAAAAATCCGCGAACTCGGCTTTGCATTTGATGATGAAGAAAAGAACCTCGGCATGCGCTGCATTGCTGCACCAATCTTGAATTTTTTTGGTGAAGCAATTGCAGGAATTTCAGTGTCCGGCCCCACACATAGAATGACCCATGATCGCGTTGAGGTCATATGCAAAATCGTAAAGCAGGCTGCAACGACATTATCGTATAATCAGGGGGCGCCATCTGACAGTGCAGCAACAATCCCTTAATCACTTTGGAAACACGTGTTCACGAATACGTTATTTATAATATTTTGAAAGTGTTTCAACATTATACAGTATTCTTAATCTACACATGCTCCGCCATTGTCACAGGACGATTATATAGCTTGCTTGAACTAAGCAGGCATTTTGACAATTGGGGAGGAAACATGTCAATCAAAAAAATTAAAGAAAGCTTAGGCTTGGCAGCCTTGGCTTTAGGACTAATTGGTAGCGGGGCGGCACATGCCGGTTTCTCAACAACTGAGGTGCAGCTGCACTATGGTGGCGGCTATAAAATGGGCAGCAATTCAACCTTCGGCAGTGGCTTTAGTGAAGAAACCGATCGTGCAACAATCACGCTGGAACATTTTTCAACAAACGACATCGGAGATCTCTTCTTCTTCGTCGACTTTTTCGTTGATAGAAACAACGCGCCTGCACCCGGCAACTCGGAAAGCGATCAGTACGGCGAGGTCTATTACACCCTGCATGGCAAACAATTCGGCATAGATACAGGCGGTGGTTTTATCAGCGCACTCGACTTGCAATTCGGCCTTAACCAAGGAACCGATTTTTCGGTCGCTCTGGTAGGACCTCGGGTCAGCTTTAACGTGCCAGGCTTTCAAGTTCTGTCACTTGCGCTGACCACCTATACAAACTTTGTCGACCCCTTCGACCGGAACCTTGAAGGCACTTATCAGGCAACTGTGGTTTGGGCCGCACCATTCGATCTCGGCAGTCAGAAGTTCAAATTCCAAGGTTTTGTTGACTTCATCGGCGATCAAGGGCCGCTTGTTGACAATCAAATTGTCTTCTCCCCACAAATTAGATGGGACTTAGGCCACGCTATGGGCCGTAAGGCAGACAAGATACATCTTGGTGTTGAATACACACATTTCAACAACAAGTTTGGTGTCACAGGTGTTGACGAAAACTCTGCGTCCATATTCCTTGGGTTTAGGTTCTAATCCATTGATCGTAACAAAAACGAGGCGGAGGTTTCTTCGCCTCGTTTTTAGTGCTTAGTCTACAATTACCTGATAATAATTTCTGGCAATCACTGCTTGAAGCTCGCCAGATTAATAAAAATTACAAATCATGGGTTTGGCTAACTCAAACCAAGTCACGCGGTATTTTGTCTTTATAATCTCGTTCAAAGATCAAGACCTCATTCTCATAGGCTTCAAGTCGCGCGGTTAGAAAGAAATCGGATTTATCCGAGCTCATTTCAGTTTGAATATAAGTGCGCCACATCTGTCCTGTTCGCCCACCGACCTTTTCCCACTCGGAATGAACTTTGGCAGATGTTGGATCATCAGGATGAATACTCCAGTTTTCTTTCATCCAACCGCCGGAAACCAAACCGTGTTCCAAGTCCTCTTCTTCGCCGTAATCACAAGATATTTTGGTGGAAACAACACCCGTTTCAGTATTCGTCGAACAGTCACGTTTATAAGACTCGGCACGTAATTCTTTTGTACGCCATGCCGCTGCCCCTTCCGGGGGATCAAAGAAAACCTTATCGCCTTTTGCCAAAGGGCGGTCAGGCAATTCGATATGACCCGACCCAATCATAATACTGACTGTTTCGGGTGAGGGCCATAACATTGGCCAGTAATTGGTAGATACCGCGATCCGCAGGCGGTGATCTTGTGGGATTCGGTATGCGATCTGGTCTAGATCGAACGTGACATTCATCATTTCATCCACTGGTATTTCACTGGGATGTTCATGGCTGTCACGATGGGTTAGGTTCAAATGCCCATAGGTGATCAAGGCCGAGGTTCCATTCGGGCGTAAATCACACAAGCGCACGGTTATCTGCCCCAGCGGCTTATCACATGACAAACGCAAATGAATGCGCGGTGCACCAACTATATCGATCGGCGCACCTAGCTCTTCACTATCAAAACAAGCAGAACCCGCATCATCACGGCTTTGATTGTCGGGAAGTTCTGCATCATATACTGCAGGGAAATATTCACCTGCTGCAGCACCACAATCATGCGGTGACGAAATCTGCACATGAAAATCATTTTGATTTTCCGATAATGTAGCCCCTTGTGCTAAGTACAGCGTCTTTTTCTTGATCACTTTTGCAGGCCAGTTTTGTTCTACAATCCAACGGCCGGGTCGTTCATCAAACCATCTTTCCGGCGCAACACTATCCATCAGGTACGCGCGGTAGTCAGGGTCTTTATCAACGCCTGTATCAATATCCTTCAGCCAGTGATCCCACCAGCGTTTTGCCTCTTGCAAAAATCCAATAGCAGGTGCCGGGCCGGCAATGTGCGGATACTTGTGAATCCATGGGCCAACGATACCTTTAACAGGTGCTGACAGGTTTTCCACAAGGTGCGAAATTGTGTTGCGATAGCCGTCATGCCAACCGCCAATAGATAATACCGCAGCCTTGATTGCGGCATAATCTTCACAAACCGAACCATGTTTCCAGTATTCGTCACGATGTTGATGGCGCAACCATGTCGAAATATCCAACTTCTGGTTTTCAAGTCGGTGTATCCACATCTCATGCCAACGGTTGCCGACAATATCCATATCAGGTGGGCGCGAAGAATAGGCCAGCATATTGCTGCTCCAGCCAAAATTTTCCCCCAGTAAACACCCGCCTTTATAGTGAATATCATCCGCATAACGATCAACGGTCGAACAAATCGTTATCACTGCCTTTAATGGCTCCGGTGCCAATGCGGCCACCTGCAGGCCATTAAAACCACCCCAAGATATTCCCATCATTCCAACATTACCGTTACACCACGGTTGGTCTGCTGACCATGTGATGACATCAAGCGCATCTTGTAGTTCCTGTGCGGTATACTCATCCTCCATCAACCCGTCACTGTCACCATTGCCACGCATATCGGTACGAATACAGACATAACCATGCCCCGCAAACCAAGGGTGGGTCAGTTCATCACGCCCGGTAGTTCCATCGCGTTTGCGGTATGGTAGATGTTCCAAAATAACGGGCACGGGGTTTTGCTCTGCCTCTTCTGGCATCCAGATCCGTGCGGACATGCGGCACCCATCAGACATGATAATCGGCATATCGGCATGTTCAATCACACGGTGGGGAAATTCAGTGACCGTTTTCATAGCACTACCCTTTTGCATCCACGCTTAAAAGTCGAGAACAAATGCGTCATCTGTAGGTCGCAAACCAACATGCGATAGGATAGGTTTTCTGCCAACCACAAGGCATGAACTCAAATATATCATCCTTTGTCGGCTTGGGTATTCTATGCGCATTCGGTGCATCTTTTGCATTTTCGCTAAATGACGTCGGTATAAAATTTCTAAGTGGTGATTACCCATTGCATCAGGTCGTGCTAATCCGCGCCAGTGTTGGCATGTTTATAACACTAGCCATTATGATGCCCCTTGAGGGCGGTTATGGTTTACTGCGCACCAAACGCTTAGGTTTACATTTTATTCGCGGCAGCTTTGTCGTTGTGGCAAACCTTTTATTCTTCTTAGGTTTGGCAGAAATTCCTTTGTCCGAAGCAACCGCAATATTCTTCATCTCCCCCCTGATAATCACAATCTTTTCGGTTATATTTTTATCCGAAAAAGTGGGGGTTTGGCGGTGGTTTGCCGTGGCAATGGGGCTGGTTGGTGCCGTGGTTGTATTGCGCCCAACCCCAAATAGTTTCCAGATGGCTTCACTTTTTCCCGTTGGGGCGGCTATATGCTATGCCAGTCTTCACACACTTACACGTAAAATGGGTGGAACCGAGAAAGCTTCAACCATGTCATTTTACATTCAATTGACCTTTGTGATTAGCGCATCCCTAATGGGGTTGGCTTTTGGCGACGGACGATTTTCAACACAAGATAGTGCTGCATTAGAATTCCTTTTGCGCCCATGGGTGTGGCCCGAAGCATTTGATCTGGCCGTCATGTCTGGCGTTGGTATTGCCAGCGGACTTGGTGGATATTTCATCAGTCAAGCTTACCGCATCAGCGAAGCTGCCATCATCGCACCAATTGAATATACGGCCCTTATTTTATCCATTTTCTGGGGTATTACGGTTTTTAATGAATGGCCTGACAGTATTGCATGGGCGGGAATGGCACTGATTTTAGGTAGTGGGTTATTGATGCTGTGGCGTGAAGCGACTTTAAAGAAAAAGATCGCAAATACACGGATAATGCCCCACCAACGATAGGTATTATCGCCCTTTGAATTCAGGTTTCCGCTTTTCTATGAATGCACTCATACCTTCTTTTTGATCCTCGGTAGCAAACAAAGAATGGAATACACGGCGTTCGAAAAGCAATCCTTCCGCTAGGCTGCCCTCATCCGCGCGATTAACTGCATCACGGATAAGCCCAGTCACAGGTTTTGAATATCTCGAAATTGTTTCTGCAGCTTTCATCGCTGCTTCAACAACTTTGTCATCTTCCACAACACGCGCAACCAAACCACACGCCAGTGCTTCGCCTGCATCCATCATTCGCCCGGTCAGATGCATATCCATTGATTTGGCACGTCCAATAAGTTTGGTCATGCGCTGCGAGCCACCCATGCCGGCCATAACACCAAGTTTAATTTCGGGTTGTCCGAATTTAGCATCTTTACCTGCAATAATGAAATCACACATCATCGCTAATTCACAACCGCCACCCAGTGCAAAACCGTTCACGGCGGCAATCTTAGGGGTGCGAAAGGCGGTAAAAATATCCCAGTCGGCAAAATAATCACTTGCCGCCATATCCGCATAATTTTTACCCTGCATTTCCTTGATGTCGGCACCCGCGGCAAAGGCTTTTTCATTGCCTGTCAGCACAAAGCAACCAACACTTGGATCTTTGTCCAATGGGGTCAGTTCGGATATAATTTCTTTCAGCAGCTTAGCATTTAACGCATTCAACTGTTTTGGGCGATTTATCTGCACTAGAACAACGCCACCTTCACGGGTGATTTTCAGGGTCTCTAACATCGGTTTTCCTTTCATTATTCTACAGCAAAATCGCCGCCCTGCGCGGGCTGATACAAACGATCGATCATGTCTTGTGGTACACTTTCCAGCGTCGGATATTTCCATTTCGGTGATCGATCTTTATCGATCACCATCGCACGGATACCCTCAATCAGTTCACCGTCTTGCAAGCATGTGCTGACGATGCGGTATTCATTGCGCAATGCACCTAATAATGATCCATCCTCACGCGCGGCACGAATGGCAGCCAGTGTAGTTTTCAATGATAATGGTGCCCCGCGCGAAAGGCCTTTTAGGGCTGTTTGGGCGAAATCCGTTGGATCACCTTGTAAACTCAGTAAAATTTCATCAATCCTACCCAGCGCAAAAATCGCATCAATCGACGCCCGGTTTTCTTCAAGCACAGAACCATCTGGTACTATGGCAAATTCTTGTAAAACGGCCACATCGCCTGTATCCAGCAATGCAGTTTTCAGATCATCCAGCTTGTCGGACGGCACGAGATAATCAGCAATGCCCGCGTAAATACAATCCGCACCTGTCAATCGCGCACCCGTCAGCCCCGCATATTCACCGCAAACCCCCGGCATTTGCCCCAGCAAATATGTCCCACCTACATCCGGGATCAGGCCAATGGCACATTCAGGCATTGCAAACATCGTCCGCTCGGTCACAACCCTGTGCGAACCATGCGCAGAGATACCTACGCCACCGCCCATAACAATTCCATCCATGATCGCTACGTAGGGTTTTACATAGGTTGAAATCGCGTGGTTAAGGCGGTATTCATCGCGCCAGAACTTTAATGCATTATCAACCTGCCCACTTTTACCCTCGTTATAAATGCCGACAATATCACCACCCGCACAAAAGGCTTTCTCGCCCATAGCATCAATTAGTAGCAGCCCGACTTCATCATCTGCCGCCCAATCAATCATCGCCAATTCAAGATCAAGGCACATCTGATGGGTTAGTGCATTCAACGCTCTCGGGCGATTAAGAGTCACATGCCCAGCACGGCCCATTTTTTCTATGATCAAATCAGTCACGACAATCCTCGTTCTGCCAGAACGGCGCGCGAAACAATCATCCGCATGATCTCATTGGTACCTTCCAGAATTTGATGTACGCGTATGTCACGCACGATTTTCTCAATACCATAATCCTGCAAATACCCATACCCACCCAGCAGTTGCAGTGCATCATTGGCCACATCGAAACAGTTGTCCGTTACAAACAGTTTCGCCATTGCGCAATGTTTGGTGGCGTCTGGCGCACCCTGATCCAGTTTCCATGCCGCTTGTCGCAGGAATACCCGCGCAGCTTCCAGTTTTGTTTCCATTTCAGCCAGCTTGAATTGCAGTGCCTGAAACTGATCTATGGTTTTACCAAAAGCCTTGCGTTCGCCCATATAATTAGCTGCAATCTTGGTAGCCTGTGTGGCAGCGCCCAAAGAGCAGGCCGCAATATTCAAACGTCCACCGTCCAGACCTTCCATCGCGTATTTGAATCCTGATCCCTCGACCCCCATCAGATGATCGGCAGGCACTTCGCAGGCGTCCATTTGCACCTGTGCCGTTGGTTGTGACTTCCAACCCATTTTTTGTTCCTGCGCCCCAAAAGACAGCCCGTCTGTGCCGTTCGGAATCAGCATCGTTGAAACACCCTTTGGCCCATCTTCGCCCGTGCGACACATGACCAGATAAAGGTCCGCAAAGCCGCCACCCGAAATAAACGCTTTATTACCGCTTAACTTAAAACCAGTGTTGGTTCTTTCTGCCTTGGTACGCAATGCGGCAGCGTCCGATCCTGACCCCGGTTCCGTCAAGCAATAAGCTGCATAAATATCGAACCCGATCAGGCGGTCCAGCCATTCGGCTTTGAAACTGTCGGTAGCATATTTAGCCACCATATTGGTGCACATATTGTGGATCGACATGAACGCCGACACAGATGGGCAGGCCGATGCCAGGGCTTCAAATATCAGTACCGCGTCCAGACGGCTTAGCCCTGTGCCGCCCAATTCTTCGGGCACATAAATCCCACCAAATCCCAGATCACCCGCCGCTTTTAAAACGTTCTGTGGGATTGCCCCATCACGTTCCCATTGCTGCGCATTTGGCGCAATAGCGTCCTGACCAAAGGCATAAGCCGTGTCATAGAATAGCTGTTGTTCTTCGCTCAGATTAAACTGCATCATTTCACTCCCTATCTTGGTTGCATCCGTGTGGCACCATCAAGTCTGACAACCTCACCGTTTAAAAAACTGTTCTCGATCATATGATAAACAAGGGCTGCAAATTCTTCTGGAGCACCCAGTCGGGATGGAAACGGAATATTCGCCGCCAATGAATCTTGCACCTCTTGTGAAAATGCTGCCACCATCGGGGTTTTGAAAATACCAGGTGCTACAGACATAACCCGAACACCCGATTTCGCCAAATCACGCGCCATGGGTAGGGTCATCGCGGCAACGCCACCTTTGGATGCGCCATAAGCTACCTGCCCGATCTGGCCCTCGAACGCAGCAACGGATGCCGTATTGATAATCACACCACGCTCACCGTCATCGTTCAGCACATCCGCATCCGACATCCCCAGTGCCGATTGGCTGGACACATTGAACGTGCCCACAAGATTCACATTGATCACCTTCTGAAACAACGCCAAATCATGTGCAGCCCCGCGTGACACGGTTTTTGCAGCAGGTGCAATCCCTGCGCAATTCACACAAATGCGTTCCTGCCCATGGGCCGCGCGTGCCATTGCCAGCGCAGCCGCAACACTGGACTGATCACTGACATCCGTTTGACAAAATACACCGCCCAATTCGGCAGCTTTTGCCTCACCAGCTTTCACATTCATATCCAACAGGGCCACTTTCACGCCTTTTGACGCCAATAGCGTTGCTACTGAAGCCCCAAGGCCCGAGGCGCCACCAGTAATGACAGCTGACATTTGGTCGATACTTTCCATGCCTTAAATCCTTTCAATCGCAATGGCCGTACCTTCGCCACCACCAATACAAATTGCGGCAATACCGCGCTTTAACCCACGTTTTTCCAGCGCATTCAGCAACGTTACGATAATCCGTGACCCCGAAACTCCGATTGGATGACCCAAGGCACATGCGCCACCGTTTACGTTTACAATTTCGCGCGAAACTCCGATCTCTTTCATGAACGCCATAGGCACCACAGCAAAGGCTTCATTCACTTCCCACAGGTCCACATCGGATGCATCCCAACCGATATTTTCCAACAACTTCTTGGTCGCGCCAACCGGCGCTGTTGTGAACCAGCTTGGCTCTTGGGCGTGGCTTGCATGACCAATTATACGTGCACGCGCAGTTAAGCCCTTTGCGGTTGCATTTTCTTCACTGGTCAAAACCATAGCAGCGGCACCGTCAGAAATAGACGACGCATTCGCCGCCGTCACAGTGCCATCCTTTTTGAACGCGGGGCGCAGCGTTGGAATTTTCTCTGGCCGTGCTTTTGCAGGCTGTTCATCTTGTTTTACTTCAATATCACCTTTACGGGTTTTCACGGTGAAAGGCACGATTTCCGCGTCAAATGCACCCGACTTTTGCGCCTCCAGCGCATTTGTCAAAGACTGCAGGGCATAGGCATCCTGATCTTCACGGGTGAACTGGTACTTCTCGGCGCAAAGCTCAGCAAACTGACCCATTAACGTGCCTTTGTCATAAGCATCTTCCAACCCGTCCGTAAACATGTGGTCTTTCATTTCCACATGACCCAGACGTGCGCCACTGCGGGTTTTGACAGATAGGTACGGTGCCAAAGTCATGCTTTCCATGCCGCCTGCCACCATTAGGTTTTGTGATCCCGCGATAATCTGATCATGCGCTACCATCACAGATTTCATCCCTGACCCACAAACCTTGTTAACCGTTGTGGCAGGTACAGATTGCGGCAATCCCGCGCCCAATGTCGCTTGTCTTGCAGGGGCTTGCCCCAGACCTGCAGGTAAAACACAACCCATCAGAACCTCATCAACATCATTCACACCGACTTCTGCGTCCTTCAAGGCACCTGCAATGGCCGCGGCCCCAAGTTCGGGCGATGGCGTTCCTGCAAAATCACCCTGAAATCCACCCATTGGCGTGCGGGCAGCACCCGCGATTACTACTGTCTTGGTCATGTCATATCCTTAAAAAATGCAGCAATTCTAAGCTGCGCTTCATTTGTTTCCCAACGATCAGCCAAAGCATTGACCGTTAATTCAATCTCACGATCCACATCGCGCCCCTGCATCTGTTGCAATAGGGCCTTAGCATCTGCCACAGCACCGGGGGCGGTTTGTAAAATCGACTTTATTTCCGCTTCAATCGCAGCATCCATCTCATCGACCGTGCAAACCGAACTGACCAGCCCTGCGCGCAAGGCCAATTCCGTGCCAAACGGTTTGGCGGTAAAAAATACTTGACGGGCATAGGTTTCCGACATGCGGCGCAACACAAACGGCCCGATGGTAGCCGGGATCAACCCCAGTTTGGTTTCGGTCAGTGCAAAGCGCAAACCTTCAGTGGCAATAACAATATCACAAACCGCCATCATCCCGATACCGCCGCCATAAGCATTGCCTTCAATGCGCCCAATCAGTGGTTTGGGCAAGGTATTGAGTGTGGCAAGCATATTGGCAAGCACCCGGGCCTCGGCAATTTTACCGGCGCGGTTCTGCTCCACTTGCGCACGCATCCAATTCAAATCAGCCCCAGCACAGAAACTTTTGCCCAAAGCCGCCAATACCACTGCGCGCACAGTCTCATCGGCCCCAAGGGCTATGGCCGCATCCATGATCTCGGACATCATTTCATTGTTCATCGCATTGTGCTTTTGAGGCTGTGCCAGTGTCAGCGTGGCAATACCATGTACATCTGTTGCAACCTTGATCGTGCTATAGGGCATTTGAATCTCCTGCGATATTTTTCTGCAAATAGGTTTCTGCCGCGTGTAATTTTGTCATATCCAACCCCGTTTCCCAACCAGTATCATGCAACATTTCCACCAAAGAAATCGTCGATAAGTTACCCTTGGCACCTGGCGCATATGGGCACCCGCCAAGACCACCAATCGTACTGTCATAGCAACGCAATCCATAATCTAATGCGGTTTTTACATTCGCCAATGCCGTACCATCTGTGTCATGAAAATGCCCTGCCAGCTGGTCTGCTTGAATTGTTCCAACAATCCCATCCAATAAATGAGCCATGCTTTCAGGTGTCCCTTTGCCGATTGTGTCACCCAAAGAAACCTGCCCGCAACCCAAGTCCAGCAAAGCTTGTGTAATGTTTCTAACTTGTTCAGGAACAACGGTTCCTTCATAGGGGCAGGCGATGACGCATGACACATAACCACGCAGGGAAACACCCGCAGCAAGGGCTGTTTTGGCGACAGGTGCAAACCGTTCCAGACTTTCAGTAATAGAGCAGTTGATATTTTTCTGGCTGAAACTTTCAGAGGCCGAACCAAAAATAGCCACTTCATCCACGCCCGCACTTAGGGCTGCTTCCAGCCCTTTCATGTTCGGTGTCAGTGCCGCATATGTAACACCCTTTTTACGGGCAATCCCAGCCATCACATCCGTTGCATCTGCCATTTGCGGCACCCATTTAGGTGACACAAAACTCGTGGCCTCAATATAACGCAATCCGGTTTCGGACAGCAGATCAATCAGGGCAATCTTGTGCTTAGTCGACACAATTCCCGCCTCATTCTGCAAACCATCACGTGGGCCTACTTCATAAACAATGACATGTTTGTCGGTCATTCGGCCATCTCTTCCAAGACAACCAATTGGCTACCTTCATCTACGGCACTTGACGCTGAACAGAATACATCCGCAATTATTCCATCGCGGGGTGCCACCATGACATGTTCCATCTTCATCGCTTCCAGCACCAACAGCGCATCGCCCTTTTTCACAACGTCCCCTGCGACCACATGAACAATACTGACAATTCCCGTCATCGGGGCGAAAACACAATCGGCATTATCATCTTGGGCATGGCTGACATCCAAGGGATCAACAGCTTCAAAGTTAAACTGTTCACCATCAATTTTTACTAAAATAGAGCGCCCCTGTTGCACGACCAATGCGGTCAGGTTTTTTATACCCATCCGCGCGGTTACTTGCTCTTTGCCTTGCGCCACACGCTCGAAAACATGAATATCATCATCATTGATCAGGCTAAGCCTGCCTTCCCCGTCAAATTGCAAATGCCCTGAAATACCGTTTAAATGCAAAGATTTCTGGGCTCGCCCCCACAATTGCCAGCCAAGCCGTTCCTTTTGCATGTCAACATCGTTTGCAAGTAATGCGGCAACCATCACCGCAAAAGGCGATGGTGTAGCCTGTTTCATAAGGCTGTCGCTCTTGCGTCCGATCAGCCCCGTATCCAAATGCCCTTGGGCAAAATCCACGTCGGCACACAAACGCGAAAGAAACGTCAGATTGGTTTGTGTTCCTGCGCAAATTGTATTGTCCAAACCCTGTTTCAAAGTGCTTAGAGCCGCCCTGCGAGAAATTTTGTGTGAAATCAGTTTCGCAATCATAGGATCATAAAACGGGCTGACGTTATCACCGGTTTTCACGCCTGTATCCACACGGCAACCTTCACCGAAGTGGACATGAGACAAGTTTCCTGGTGCCGGCATAAAATCGTTTTGCGGATCTTCCGCATAAATCCGCGCTTCAAAGGCATGACCACTTATTGAAAGCTGCTCTTGGCTCAACGGTAAGGGTTCACCTGCGGCCACACGCAATTGCCATTCAACCAGATCCTGCCCCGTTATGGCTTCCGTCACGGGGTGTTCAACCTGTAGCCGTGTATTCATTTCCATGAACCAGAACCCATCCATGCGTAGTTGGCCGGAACCGTCCACGATAAACTCGATAGTGCCTGCACCTTCATAAGAAATCTGTGCCGCTGCACGTGTCGCGGCTGTTGTCATCGCAACACGCACATCAATCGGCATATCGGGTGCGGGGGCTTCTTCGATCACCTTTTGATGACGGCGTTGCAATGAACAATCCCGCTCAAACAAATGTACGATATTGCCAAAGCTATCGCCGAAAACCTGTACTTCAATGTGGCGCGGGGCTGTGATGTATTTTTCGATCAATACATGGGCATCGCCAAAACTGGCCTTGCCTTCGCGTTGTGCAGAGCCAAGAGCAGCAGCAAATTCATTTGCGTTCTCGACCAAACGCATGCCTTTACCGCCGCCGCCTGCGCGGGCTTTAATCAACACGGGATACCCGATTTTTGCAGCTTCTTCAGCCAGAAAATCGGCATCCTGTTCAGTACCGTGATAACCAGGAACAATAGGAACGCCCGCCTGTTCCATCAGCTGTTTAGCCTGATCTTTCAGCCCCATTTTGCGGATGGCATCAGCGGACGGGCCAATAAAGATCAATCCCGCTTTTGCCAATTTTTCGGCAAACTCGGGGTTTTCCGATAAAAACCCATAACCCGGATGCACAGCCTGCGCACCGGTTTGAAGGGCAGCCTTAATCACGCGATCACTTTGCAAATAACTGTCGGTTGCCGCCGATCCACCAATATGCACAACTTCATCTGCAAGGGCCACATGCAAGGCATTCGCGTCTGCATCGGAATATACCGCAACGGTGGCAATACCCATACGTTTGGCAGTAGCAATAATTCGGCAGGCAATTTCACCGCGATTTGCAATCAGTATTTTATTAAACATCCGCCCTACCCCTACATTCTGAAGACGCTGAAGCGCGTCTCATCAATCGGTGCATTCATTGCCGCTCGCAGCGACAAAGCCACCACATCACGGGTTTTTGTTGGGTCGATGATCCCGTCATCCCAAAGCCGTGCTGATGCGTATAGCGGTTGTGACTGTTCTTCGAATTGATCCAAAATAGGTTGCTTCAATTTGCGCTCATCTTCATCGGAAAATGTGCCGTCCTTGGCCTCTATCGCATCACGTGTCACGGTTGCCATCACACCTGCGGCCTGTTCGCCGCCCATCACGGATATATTCGCATTCGGCCACATCCACATAAAGCGTGGCCCGTAAGCCCGCCCGCACATGCCGTAATTTCCCGCACCATAAGAACCACCAACCACCACGGTAATTTTAGGTACATCAGCACAAGATACGGCAGCAACCAGCTTGGCCCCGTCCTTGGCAATACCACCCGCTTCATACTTGGAGCCAACCATAAAGCCGGTGATGTTTTGCAGAAATAAAAGCGGGATTTCGCGCTTACAGCACAATTGAATGAAATGAGCACCCTTCTGGCTGCTTTCCGAAAATAAAACACCGTTATTGGCCAGAATACCAACAGGTATCCCGTCGATATGCGCAAAGCCGCAGACAAGGGTCACACCAAACCGTTCTTTGAATTCTTCAAATTCAGATCCATCAACAATCCGCCCAATAATCTCACGAATATCAAACGGGGTTTTGGCGTCTTTCGGAACAACGCCCAACATTTCTGAGCTATCCAGAACAGGTGGTTTTGGTGTGCGCCCGGCAATTGCGGGTAATGGTATATCCCCTAAATTACGCACACATTGACGTGCAAGGGCCAGCGCATGCGCATCGTCATTTGCCAGATAGTCAGCCACACCGGACAGGCGCGTATGCGTGTCACCGCCGCCCAAGGTTTCCGCATCCACAATTTCCCCAGTAGCCTCTTTCAACAGGGGTGGTCCCGCCAAAAAGATCGTTCCCTGTTCTTTTACGATAATTGTCTGGTCAGACATAGCAGGCACATAAGCCCCGCCGGCCGTACAGGACCCCAGAACAACGGCGATTTGTGTAATCCCTTTGGCGCTCATCCGCGCTTGATTGTAGAAAATTCGCCCGAAATGTTCTTTGTCGGCAAACACCTCATCTTGATTGGGCAGGTTCGCGCCGCCACTATCAACCAGATATATGCATGTCAGATTATTCTCTTCGGCAACCGCTTGCGCACGCAAATGTTTCTTCACGGTCAGTGGAAAATATGTACCACCCTTAACGGTCGCATCATTACACAAGATCATACAGTCGCGGCCTTCAACTGTGCCAATACCCGCAATCACACCAGCAGCCGGTAAATCGGTGTTGTAAACATCATGAGCGGCAAACAGGCCAATTTCCAAAAACGCAGACCCCGCATCCAATAGCCCAGCCACACGGTCACGCGACAGCATTTTACCACGCGCAAGATGGCGCGCACGTGATCGTTCATTGCCACCTTTTGATATTTCAGCGGCAAGTGTAGAAACCTTGTCCAACAATGCTTGGTTCGCCTGTGTATTCGCAATGAAATCCGCAGATTGGGTGTTCAGTTTTGTTTTAATCACAGCCATTATATATTCTCCACCTCTGCGCAGGCCCGCGCTTTTAGGTCTTTTCGAATGATTTTACCGGTTACTGTCATTGGAAGTTCATCAACAAATGCGACTTCACGCGGATATTCATGTGCAGCCAAGGTACCCGCAACATGGGATTGCAATTTTGTGACAAGCGCATGACTTGGTGCAAACCCGTCGCATAGCTTGACATATGCCTTCACAATCTCGGTACGTTTTTTGTCGGGCTTGCCGACAACTGCAGCCCCTGCCACGGCTTCATGCGCCAACAAACAGTTTTCTATTGCACTTGGCCCGATGCGATAACCTGCCGATGTAATGACATCATCTTCGCGCCCGACAAACCGAATAAATCCGTTTTCAAGAATACCGCGATCGCCCATCACCAACCAATCACCGCGAAACTTTTCACGCGTGGCCGTAGGGTTTTGCCAATATTCCAACATCATCACCGGTGTTCCACGGCGAACGGCAATATCGCCCTCATGTTTAGTCGGCAGGCCGTTTTCATCAATCACAGTCACGTCGTGACCGGGAACGATACGGCCCGCACAACCGTCTTGAGAGGCGAATAATGCATTGCAGGAAGAAACAACCATGTTGCATTCTGTCTGACCATAAAACTCATTTATCGCCAAACCAAGGGCCTCTTTGCCCCAGCTTAATAACGCACCACCCAAAGGTTCACCACCGGATGCAACCGTGCGTAAGCCCGTTATACGAACACCTTCTTCTTTCAGCATTTTCAATGCTGTCGGCGGGAAAAATATATTGCGAACGCCACCATCTTCAATAATTTTTTGGCAACCTGCGGCACTGAATTTCTGCATTCTTGCCGCCACGACGGGAATGCCGTGATGCAGACCCGGCATTAACACATCCAGTAAGCCACCAATCCATGCCCAATCGGCAGGCGTCCACAAGCAATCACCCTGTTGTGGCAGAAAATCATGGCTCATCTCAACACCGGGCAGATGGCCCAACAAAGCACGATGCGCCAGCAATGCACCTTTGGGCGCACCTGTCGTGCCAGAGGTGTAGATTAAAATAGCAGGGTTATCGGCAAATGTATCATGGGGTTCAAAGTTGCATTCATCTTGATCAAACGCTGTGGTTTCGGGGCAAATCACATGTTGTATATCCGGTAATTTATCCAACAATGGGGTGATAATTTGCAAAGAGCTTTCATCAACGCATATCGCTTTTGCACCCGCATCGTTCAAACGCGACAGCAGTGCTTCTGCCCGAAACAAGGTGAATAAAGGAACCGAAATAGCCCCCAGTTTCCAAATCGCAATATGTACAGCAGCTGTCCAAACCGATTGCGTGCGAAACACACCAACACGGTCACCTGCGCCAATTCCATTTGCCTGCATGTGGTGTGCCAAATAATCTGACAGATACTTCAAAACGCCAAAACTGACATCAGTGCGCAGGCCTTCCGTCAGGTCAATAATCGCAGTGCGGTCAGGATCGCTTTCAGCCCACTTATCACAAACGTCCACACCGATATTATAACGTTCGGGAATGTCCCAAACGAAGCTATCGCATAATGCGTCATAGGATGTAGTGGGTTTCAGCATGGCTTAACCCGCAGTCTCGTTGAATAATTCGCGCCCGATCAACATGCGGCGGATTTCCGATGTGCCTGCACCGATCTCATATAACTTGGCATCGCGCAACAAACGCCCCGTCGGGTAGTCATTGATATACCCGTTGCCACCCAGACATTGCAGTGCGTCAAGGGCTACCTGTGTAGCTTTTTCCGCCGCATACAAAATGCAACCCGCACTATCCTTGCGTGAGGTTTGACCTCGATCACAACCTTGCGCCACTGCATATACATAGGCACGACACGCATTCATCGTTGTGTACATATCGGCAATTTTTCCCTGCATCAGTTGGAACGTCCCAATGGGTTTCCCAAACTGTTCACGTTCATGGATGTAAGGAACAACCACGTCCATGGCAGCTGCCATAATTCCGACCGGGCCTGCGGCCAAAGTTACGCGTTCATAATCCAGTCCGGACATAAGAACGTTAACGCCTTTGCCCTCTTCGGCCAGAATATTCTCGAACGGCACCAGACAATCCTTGAACACCAACTCGCATGTATTTGATCCGCGCATACCCAGCTTATCCAGCTTTTGTGCAGTGGAAAACCCATCCATACCCCGCTCAATCAAAAATGCAGTGATCCCCTTTGTCCCAGCTCCCGCGTCAGACTTGGCATAGACAATCAGCGTGTTGGCATCAGGTCCATTGGTGATCCACATTTTGTTGCCATTCAGCATAAAGCCGTCATTGCGTTTTTCCGCCTGCAGCTTCATCGAGACAACATCTGATCCCGCCCCCGGTTCTGACATTGCAAGTGAGCCAACGTGTTCACCCGAAATCAACTTAGGTAGATATTTTGCCTTTTGTTCTACCGTACCCCAACGGTTGATCTGGTTCACACACAGGTTGGAATGCGCACCGTATGACAGGCCTACGGATGCGGATGCACGGCTGATCTCTTCAATCGCGATACAATGCGCAAGATATCCCATCGCAACACCACCATCCTCTTCCGGAACAGTGATACCGTGTAGACCAAGAGCACCCATCTTTTCCCATAAATCCATCGGAAATTCGTTGGTTCGGTCAATTTCAGCAGCCCGTGGTGCGATTTCGTCAGCTGCAAAACGGCGAACAGTTTCGCGCAAAGCATCAATATCTTCACCAAGATTAAAATTCATAGTTGCATCAAACATGCGCTTTCCCTTCTGCATCATATCCTACGCTGCGCAAAGATATTGCAGCATAATAATCTTCAATTTTCGACTTAGACAAACGCCCTTTGGCGCGGTACCAGGTGTTCACCCCGATCAGCGACCCCAACACGGACATTGCGGCAACATGGGCGTCTTCGACATGAAACTCACCACATTTTTGACCGTCCCGAATTATTTTTCGCACAACATCTTCATAAGCTTTCCGCTTTTTCTCAATCTGTTTGTGACCTTCGGGTTCCAATGAACGCAGCTCCATAAACGATATAAAAACATCATCCGCGCGAGTAATATTGTAACCGATATGAAAGCGCACGAAGCTTTCCAGCTTTTGTGCAGGCGTCATGCCTTTAATATCAACTTCGTCCCATGCGGCCAATAATCCGTCCATGTGGTCCGACATCAACAACACCAACATATGTTGCTTGCTGGGGAAATGATTATAGAGCGCACCCGCATTCACCCCGACTGCATCCGCAATCATACGCATGGAAACGGCAGCATAGCCGAACTGGGCGATCAGCGGCAAAGCCTTTTCCAAAATAGCGGCCTTGGTCTTTGACCCAACTGAACCTTTTATCCGCGCCATACGACTCTCAATTAAATGAACGTTCGTTCTTTTAACGGCGTAAATAGATTATGTCAATGCAACGTGGTTCGCTTTAGCGGTAACTTTTCAAAGCAGTTTTGGCCTATGTAGTCATTAATTGAATAATGTCCCTAGCAGGCAATATATCATGGATCAGCCCTGTCGCATCACCAAAAACATTAGCAAAACCGTATTACCCACATCCAGCGCATCCTGCCATATTTGTTGGGCCACCTTATCAGCTTTCAATTCAGTCTCATGTCCATGCCAGTTTTTGGAAAAATCTTTTTTAACATAGGCACCTTTTAATTTGCAGCACGGCGATCCGCAATGACCAAACCGTCCCTTGGTAAATCGCCTTTATGACACAACACAACTTCGGCGCGTAGTTTCAGCAACTCACGGATAGAGTTTTCATAACCCGCACATTCCGTATTATCGGTTTCGAGACGTACCAAAAGCGTATCATTTTGACCGTCGTGATCAACCTCAACACGGGCTTTATGCACCTCCGGATGGCGATCCATCAACGCAGCCACCTGTTCTGGACGCACAAACATGCCTTTCACCTTCGTCGCCTGATCCGCGCGACCCTTCCAACCGGCAATACGCATATTGGTACGCCCACATGGGCTGACACCCGGTAGAATGGCTGACAAATCTCCAGTTGCAAAACGGATCAGCGGATAGTCGGGGTTCAAACTGGTCACGACAACTTCACCTACTTCACCGGCAGCTACGGGCTTGCCAGTCCCGGGTGTTACAATTTCAACGATAACGCCTTCATCCACAATCAGCCCGTCCATCGCAGGCGTTTCATATGCGATGTGACCCAGATCAGCCGTGGCATAACACTGTAAACACACGATACCGCGATCCATATAGGCTTGGCGAATTTGCGGAAACAATGGCCCGCCGCTTACGGCTGCCGCCCTAATCCGGGATAAATCCAACCCCATCGCATCACCTTTTTGCAATATGGTATTCAGATAATCAGGCGTGCCCGCATAACATGTAACACCCAAATCAGCCGCAGCCCGCGCCTGCAATTCTGTCTGCCCGGGCCCTGCTGGGAACACCGTGGCCCCAACCGCTTCGGCCGCATTTTCAAACATCATGCCTGCGGGCGTAAAATGATAGGAAAACGTGTTTTGCACAATATCATCTGCACCCACACCCAATGCGTGCAGGAAACGACCGAACCTCCACCAATCATGGCTTTTTTGACCCATCTCGTAAATTGGACCGGGGGATTGGAATAAATGACAGATTTCATCTTTATCAACTGCCGTGAAGCCACCTAAAGGTGCACTGGCTTTTTGTGCGGCCCCTAGATCCGATTTACGCAGCACCGGTATCTGCACCAAATCAGAGACTTGTGTTATGGCGGCGGCATCAACATTTCTAAGTATCTTTGCAAACCCATCAGAGTTTTTTTGCGCATTCGCGATTTGGCGTGGTAAATTCTGGGCTAAGTCTTTCTCGCGCATTTCCGTAGATCGCGTTTCAAGAGAGTCAAAAAAATTGATCATTAAACAATCCTCGTTTTTTGATATAATGGTACTGTGGCATTTTCCCGCACTATCGATGTATACAATTGCATACAATTTGCTGATCGGCTTATAACCCCCATCAGCACATTACACTTAAATGCCCACCCAAACCCTAGGAGATGCTTCCTATGACCAGTATTATGCAAAATAGAATTACCTTTCACGACGAACTTCAAATCATGGAAGCTGACTTCTCTGATATGCATTTTTCGACATCCGAACAGGTCAATCGTGCTTATGATGCGCTGGAACAATCGATTGCGGAAACGGGCGAAGAAAAATGGTTCTTTCTCGTCAACTACTCGGGCAGCAAGATCGATCAAAGTGCATGGTTCGCCTTTTCGTTGCGCGGCAAAGACCTGAATCTTGCACATAGTCAGGGTTCTGTACGCTTCGATGTTGGCGAAGATACGCGCAAAGAAATCGAGCGCCGTGCCAATACCGAAGAATTTGATGCGAACCTTTTTTCCAACCGAGACGATGCAATTAAACGTATTTCTCAGCTTCCGTCTAAACGACTGGCAAAGGTTGTACATAAAAATAACCTTGTGCCCGATGACCTTAAAAACCGTATCTCTTTTCTTGATGACGAAGCGATCATGGACATTGATTTTTCCAATATAACGATCGCCCATTCCGATGATGTGAACTTGATCTATGATTTCCTTGAAGACAGCATTGCTGCCTCTGGGCGCACAAAATGGTATTTCCTGATCAACTATGATGCCTGCCATATTTACCCCGAAGCTTGGATACCCTATTCTCAGCGCGGCAAGTCTCTGAACATTAACCATTCGTTGGGATCCGTGCGTTATGCGCCGGGCTCCGAGACCGAAGAGGAAATCCGCACCCGCGCAGAAAGTCAAGATTTCCGACCAAACATTCGCAACACGCGTACAGAAGCATTGGAGCGGATTGAGGAAATGAAGCTGTAAAACAATTAAGTTTGAACTAGTTTGTTCAAGCAGCTTTACTAATTCGGGGTCACGTCGCAAAAAAGCATTCCATGCTTTGCGCATCAGCTAAGCCACCTTTTGCGACGACGGTAAGAACGCACTTCACGGAACGATTTGCGACCTTCATCTGACATACCCAGATAAAATTCTTTCACATCAGGGTTTTCGCGCAATTCATCTGCAGGACCATCCATCACCACGCGACCGGATTCCAAGATATAACCATAATGCGCAAACCGCAGTGCAACATTGGTGTTTTGTTCCGCCAAAAGGAACGACACGCCTTCTTTTTCGTTCAAGTCTTTCACGATGCCGAAAATCTCTTCCACCAATTGCGGGGCCAGTCCCATGCTGGGTTCATCCAACAGCACCGTTTCAGGTTTACTCATCAATGCGCGGCCTATAGCACACATCTGTTGCTCGCCGCCCGAAGTGTACCCCGCCTGAGATTTACGGCGCTCTTTAAGGCGTGGAAAATATGTGTAAACCAAATCCAAGGCATCCGCCAATTCAGCACGGCTGAATTTGCGCGTATAGGCACCGGTCAAAAGGTTTTCCTCAATTGTTAGATGCTCAAAACAATGGCGACCTTCCATCACTTGAATAACACCGGACTTAACAAGCGCTGCAGGGTTCAGGTCAGCGATTGGGTTGCCACGATAATGTATCGAACCTTTGGTCACTTCGCCGCGCTCGGAATGCAGCAAGTTCGAAATCGCTTTCAAGGTTGTGGTTTTCCCCGCACCATTGCCGCCAAGAAGGGCCGTAATACCGCCTTTGGGAACAGACAGGCTGACACCCTTCAACACTAGGATCACATGATTGTAGATCACTTCAATGTTGTTCACTTCCAATAGATTTTCAGTCGTCGGTGTCGTGTCTAACATGGTTTTTCCAGCGGTTTAAAATTCGAATAAATCCCTCTGGCCCCTCAAAGGGCCAGAGGGCGTTTAAGGGCTTAGTTACAGCCTTCAGTAATGTTGTTTTCAGCAGCAAATGCAGCACTGTCTTCTGCAATCAACGCGCCGATAACGTCCATGTCGGACGGGCCAAACTCGGTGATCAAAGTCCACTTCTTCGTAGACGCATCCCACTGTTGAACTGCACCCAGACCCGGGCCGCCGTGGTTTTCACAAGAAACGCTGAATGACGGACCAAAGTTGGGCATCCCCAAACCAGCCATTTTAGCTTCATCAATCACCAAAGCTTCCATGCCATCACGCATCATTGCCGGCGTGATGTCTTTGGTTCCATGGATTTCTTGTGCGGTTTTAGCCGCTTCAACAGCCAACATAGCTGCATACATGCCACGATTATAAAGCACTGTACCGGACTGGTCGCCAGCACCGGCAGCATTGCCAGCATCATAGACATATTTCTTCAGATCGGCATAAAGCGGGTAATCAGACCCAACATTGTGCATGTTCAAAGCTTTGTAGCCATTGGCACCGTCACCTGCTGGGAGCGTGTCATTTTCAGACCCAGACCACCAGATCCCAATGAAGTGATCCATTGGGTAACGGATGTTTGCAGCTTCTTGAATGGCAACTTGGTTCATAACACCCCATCCCCACATCAAAACATAGTCAGGCTTTTCGCGGCGAATTTGCAACCACTGTGATTTTTGCTCTTGGCCGGGATGGTCCACAGCCAGTAACGTCAACTTATATCCATGCTTTTTAGACAGTTCTTCCAGCGTGCGGATAGGCTCTTTGCCGTAGGCAGAGTTATGATAGACCAGTGCAACTGACTTGCCTTTAATATCGCCACCTTCTTCTGCCAGAATATGATTAATCGCGATGGACGCACCATTCCAGTAGTTGGCAGGGTAGTTAAAGATATTGCGGAACACTTTACCGTTAGCGGCAGACGTACGTCCATAACCCATAGAGTGTACCGGAATGCCGTCAGCCGTAGCTTTCGGAATCAGCTGGTATGTAATACCTGTTGAAAGCGGCTGATAGACAAGTGCGCCTTGACCTTTAGTGCTTTCGTAACATTCCACACCTTTTTCAGTGTTATAGCCGGTTTCGCAAGCAACGACCTTAGCCGCTACACCGCCAATACCGCCATCACGCGCGTTCACAAGTGCAAAGTAATCCGCATAGCCATCCGCAAACGGAATGCCGTTTGCTGCGTACGGTCCGGTACGATAGTCCAGTGATGGGAACACAAGGTCCGCCAAAACCGGGCCTGCCGCGATCGTCGCAGCAATGGCAGCTGCTGCCAGTTTGGTTAGTTTCATGTCAGTTTCCTCCCTTAGGTTGACATATTGTGATGCGCCAAATGCGGCGCGGAGTATTTGGCCCTAATGTGGAAAGGGCCATAATCTTAGTTTTTCTTTCGCCAGACGCCATAGTTGCGCCAAACCGTGCGGTTCCACAATCAGGAATATTACGATCAGACCACCGACAATGACAAACTGAAAATGTGAAGCCAGATCCGTGGGCCAACTCATTTGCCCCACCATGATATTTTTCAATAATACAGGCATCAAAACCATAAAAGCCGCACCTGCAAAGGATCCAAATATTGAGCCAAGCCCACCAATAATAACCATGAACAGGATCAGAAACGACTTTTCGATACCAAAGGCCTCACCCACTTCTGCGGCTCCCAGATAGACCGCAAATAATAAGGCCCCTGCGATGCCGATATAAAAAGAACTGACACCGAATGCGGTCAATTTCGCTTTCAGCGGATCAACACCGATAATCTCGGCAGCGATGTCCATGTCCCTGATAGCCATCCATTTGCGGCCATTAGCCCCGCGCGTCATATTTCGTGCAGCCCATGCCATCACAAAGACAAAGCCAAGGCAGAACAAATAACTTGTGGCAGGATGCGCATTGGCACCCGTCACCACAAAACCAAACAGACTGCGCTCGGGTGCGCTGATCTGGCCAGAGGCCGAATAGTTGTAAAACCACGGCACTTTGTTGAACAGCCAGACCAAAAAGAACTGTGCAGCCAGAGTTGCCACCGCCAGATAAAACCCCTTGATCCGCAGGCTTGGCAGGCCGAACAGCATACCGACAAGGGCGGTTATTCCACCTGACAACAGAATAACAAAAATGATGTTCAGTTCTGGGAATGCCGTCATCAGCTTATAGGCGGCATAAGCCCCAACAGCCATGAAACCACCTGATCCCAAGCTGACCTGCCCGCAATATCCTATCAGGATATTCAACCCGATCGCGGCAATCGCATAGATCAGAAATGGCAGGATAACCGCATTGCTCCAGTAATCATTCAGGATAAAAGGAACAACCAGAACGGCAAAGGCAATAGTTATAAAGTACCCCCAGCGATCAAACGCAATCGGAAAAGTTTGCTGGTCTTTTGCATAGGATGTTTTGAAATCACCCGCTTCACGATATAACATACCTATACCCTCTCAATAATCTTCTCACCGAACAGACCTTGCGGTCTGAAGACAAGGAATAATAAGGCGAGCATGTAAGCAAACCAGTTTTCTGTTGCGCCACCCAAGAAAGGTACGCCAATTAGAAATTCAAACATTTTTTCGCCCACACCGATAATCAAACCGCCGACAATCGCACCGGGGATAGAGGTAAATCCACCAAGCATCAGCACTGGAAGTGCCTTCAAAGCAATCAAGGATAGTGAGAACTGAACCCCTGATTTGGATCCCCACATGATCCCGGCGACAAGTGCGACAAAGCCCGCAATAGACCACACGATAACCCAGATGGCGCGCAACGAAATACCTACGGAAAGTGCTGCTTGGTGATCGTCTGCCACCGCACGCAATGCGCGCCCGGTTTTCGTATATTGGCTGAACAGCACCAGCGATACGACCAGAAGTCCGGCAAAGATCGTGGCCAACATATCGAGATTATCCAAATAAAACCCGTAGAAATCATCACCACCCAAAAAAGCGGTATGTTCTTCCAGCCAGATATTACCGCCCTGGGGTATACCAACATCCAGCTTCTTGATATCAGCACCCCACATCAAATCGCCGAACCCTTCCATGAAATAAGCCAGCCCGATGGTGGCCATAAACAGAATGATCGGCTCTTGATTGACCAGATGTTTCAGGATGTATTTTTCAACCAGATACGCAAAAAGTATCATCACCATCAAAGTAAAAATAATCGCAAGGATTGCAGGCATATGCCAGCCGAAGTGATGGATGTTCGTCCCGAAAATCGCATTTATCAGATGTGAAAACGGAATTTGGCCGTTTTGAAAGCCCACCAATGTAAGGGCCGCAAACAGGGCCATAACGCCTTGGGCGTAGTTGAAAATACCCGACGCTTTGAAAATCAGCACAAAGCCCAAAGCCACAAGCGAATAAAGCACACCGGCCATCATGCCGTTCAGGAATACTTCAATCCCGAAATAGAAATTAGCAGACATGTTTGCCTCCATTATGGCCATATGTGATCCCGCAACAAGTACGGGATGATTTTGTTCCAGAATCAGTCATGTGCCACCCCCAAATATGCGTCAATTACATCTTGGTTATTGCGAACCTCATCAGGTGTGCCGTCACCGATTTTTTTGCCGTAATCCATCACCACAACTCGATCAGCGATATCCATCACCACGCCCATGTCGTGTTCAATCAGTGCGATTGTGGTGCCGAATTCGTCGTTCACGTCCAGAATAAACCGCGACATGTCTTCTTTTTCTTCCACATTCATCCCCGCCATCGGTTCGTCCAGCAGCAGCAATTTTGGTTCTGCTGCCAGTGCACGCCCCAGTTCAACCCGTTTTTGAAACCCGTAAGGCAAGCGGCCAACAGGGGTTTTACGAATGGCTTGGATTTCCAGAAAATCTATAACCTTTTCAACAATTTCACGGTTTGCAACCTCTTCAGCCTGCGCACCACCCCACCATGCCATCTGTGAGAATAGCCCGGATTTCATATGGGTCAGACGCCCCGTCATGATATTATCCAGCGTCGACATGCCCTTGAACAACGCGATGTTCTGGAACGTCCGCGCGATACCCTGTTTGGCAATTTGGTGCGGCTTCATTTCATGGCGTCTTTTGCCGTGGAACCAGACCTCACCTTCTTGCGGATGGTAAAACCCGTTGATCACATTCAGCATCGACGATTTACCTGCACCATTCGGCCCGATGATCGCACGCACTTCACCTTCGCGGATATCAAAGGAAATATCCTTGATCGCGGTTACACCGCCAAAGCGTAAAGTGATGTTTTTCATTTCCATCACTGTGGCACCGATAGTGCGCCCGTCAGCAGTTACATAACTGTCTTGCATATTCATGCCGCCACCTTTTTACGATCATAAGTCGCTGCATCCCGAATTTCCAATGTCGCTGTAATTGCACCTTTGCGACCATCTTCATAAGTTACTTCGGTTTCAGTAAAAATGCTGTTTGATCCGTCATAAAGTGCACCCAGCAAATCAGCGTATTTATCCGCGATGATATTGCGGCGCACCTTTTGGGTACGGGTCAATTCGCCATCATCAGCGTCCAGCTCCTTATGCAGGATCAAAAAGCGGGTTATCTGGCAACCCGATAGCATTTCATCTTCGGCCACAGAAGCATTCACCTCTTCCACATTGGCCTGAATCATCTCGTAAACTTGGGGGTGCCCCGCAAGTTCCTGATAGGATGAATATGCAATATTGTTTCGCTCAGCCCAGTTACCTACTGCCGTCAGATCAATATTGATAAATGCCACGCAGTGGTCTTTGTCATTCCCAAACACCACAGTTTCCAAAATGTTAGCAAAGAACTTCAGTTTGTTTTCAACAAACTTCGGCGCATACATTGAACCGTCTTTCAATTTACCCACATCCTTGGCGCGATCAATAATCCGCAAATGCCCGCTGTCTTTTTCAATAAAGCCCGCATCACCCGTAGCAACCCAGCCTTCCGGATCTTTAGTGTCTTTTGTACTTTCAGGGTTTTTATAATAGCGTTCGAACGAGCCGGATGAGCGGTAGAAAACTTCACCGTTATCATCAATACGTAACTCCACGCCCGGCGACGGCGTGCCAACCGTATCGGCCCGCACTTCACCGTCACGTTGTTGTGTAATGAAAACGCTGGCTTCGGTTTGGCCATAAAGCTGCTTTAGATTGATCCCAAGGGAGCGGTAAAAATCAAACAGTTCCGGCCCGATAGCTTCACCCGCCGTATAGCCCACACGCACACGACTTAGGCCCAGTGTATTTTTCAATGGACCTGTAATTAGAAGTTTACCAAGACTATACTTCAATCGCTTCAACAACCCGACAGATTTACCGTCCAGTAATTTCGGCCCTACATCTTTGGCGTTCTCCATGAATGTTTTAAATAGCCAACGTTTGAACGGCCCCGCATCTTCCATGCGAATTTGCACTGACGTCAACAGCCCTTCGAAATAGCGTGGCGGCGCGAAAAAGTAAGTCGGTCCAACTTCATTTAAATCTTTTTGCATGGTTTCCTGACTTTCAGGACACCCAACACAAAATCCACTCCAATATGCTTGCGCAATTGAAAATATAAAATCACCGACCCATGCCATTGGCAGGTATGCCAGAACGCTGTCGTCCGCCACCAGATGATCAAATTCACAAGTGCCTTTAGCGGTTTCGATGATGTTGCGACTTGACAAAACCACACCTTTGGGCCGCCCTGTAGTGCCTGAGGTATAAAGCATAACACATGTGGTATCAGGGCCTTGGTCAGCAAGACGCTTATCCAGTTCAGCTTGTAGTTCAGATTTCTTGTCACGCCCCGTTTGCTGCAATTCACGATAATCAAAAAGTACCGATTTCTCATATTTCCGCATACCACTTGGATCAAGGGCAATAATCCCATCAAGGGTTTCCAGATCGTCCATCACATCTATGATTTTATCAACCTGTTCCTGATCTTCAGCTACAACAAACCGTGCTGAACAGTGATCCAATACATAGGCCATTTCCTCGGCCACTGCATCTTTGTAAAGCGGCACAGGAACAGCGCCTACGGATTGTGCTGCAACCATTGCCCAATAAAAATAGGGTCGGTTACGGCCGACAATCGCAATATGATCGCCTGCTTTTACCCCAAGGGTCAAAAAACCCAATGCCAGTGCCTGAATTTCCTCAAACGTCTGTGCCCAAGTCCAGCTTTGCCAAATGCCATACTCTTTTTCACGGTAGGCAGCCTTGTCCGCGTAGACCTTGGCGTTTCGCGCAAGAAGCCTAGGCACCGTATCCAGTGCATTGGCGGTCGTGGTATTAGTCATATATCCTCCCAACGTCATAAATGACGCGCCCAGATCATCCGAATCTAGGCTAATTCCTCAAGCCTAACCTGCATCAGTTGTTTTGCAGAACTATTTCTGAAATGTTACGAATTGTAACAAGATACATTTTCTGACCTCTGGTCAAATAATACTTTTGAATGTTAGCACTAAGGCATGACAAGAACCGCACATGAAATAACCCAAATGACCCAATCGGGTCTAAACCTGATCAAACAGGCAATTTCGATTTATGATGCGGATCTGAAACTTGCCGTATCCAATCAACGGTTTCAGGACATGTTCAATCTTCCTGATGAGTTGGTCGAAATTGGTAAACCGTTTGCTGATTGCATCCATTATTTAGCCTCCAAAGGGGATTATGGCCCCGTCGAGGATATTGATGCTTATGTGGCCGAAAAAGTCGAACAAGCCAAGGCGTTTCAACCACATTATATCGAACGCGACCGCGCTAACGGCACCCGTATTTCGATCGAGGGCAGCCCCTTGCGCCAGGGTGGATGGGTTACGGTTTACACCGACATCACCGATATCAAAAATCAAGAAGCCTTGTTGCGCGACCGTTCAAAAGATCTGTCACAACAACTGTTAACCCGTTCCGAAGAATTGTCACAGATCAACCGTGAACTAACCGCATCTGTCATTGCACTTGAAGAGGCCAAGCGCGAACTGATCGCATCCGAATCGCGCTTGAACCTGACAAACTCGATGATCCCTGCACATATTGCACGGGTCAATATTGATGCTTGTTATACCTACACCAATCAAAAACTGGACAGCGTCATCCCAAACCGGCCCAAGAATATTCTGGGCAAACATTTCAAAGAAGCCTTAGGTGGTGAGGCCTATGAAGAAGTGTATCCCCGCTTCCTGAACGCACTAAAAGGGCAATCAAGTGCCTTTGAGTTTACGTTGAAAGATCACGGCAAACAGGTTCGCGTGGCATTAACCCCTGATAAAGACAAACAAGGCAACGTGATCGGGGCCTATCTGTTGTCGATGGACATTACCGAAGAAGCCAATGCACGCCGCGCTTTAATGCATGCCCGCAGGCGCGAATTAGCCGCACAGCTGACAAGCGGATTAGCGCACGACTTTTCCAACTTATTAACGATTATTTTGGGCCAGCAAAACAAGCTGGAAGCGATTGACGATTTGCTGCCAGATGTCAAAGAAATCGTTGTCACCACGAAAGCAGCAGCACTACGTGGTGGTGCCTTGCTTGACGGTCTGTCACAACTTGACGCCAAACGCGGGCTAAGCCAAAATCCTATTGATTTTATAAACCTTATCAATGGAGTAGAACGTTTAGGCAAGGCCACCCTACCCGATAGTATACACCTTGACATTAACAATCAGGTTGGCTCCAAACGTGTCATTCTGGATCAGGGTTTCACACAGGATGCATTACTAAACCTGATCCTTAACGCACGCGAAGCGATTAACGATACAGGCACAATTTCAATAACGGCACAGCGCGTTGAAAACTGGCTGGAGTTCATTGTCAGGGACACAGGAACAGGCTTTAGTAAAGACGCTATAAAAAATGTATTTACCCCCTTTTTTACAACCAAAAAAGGTGCGGCAGGACGTGGCCTTGGGCTAACCACCGTATTTGACTTCGCCAAGATCAGTGGTGGCCGTGTGGATGTAAAAAATCACAAAGATGGCGGCGCAATCGTATCAATGCGCATACCTTATATTGCAGCAGTTCCTGTTGAACCCGGTCTGGTTTTACTTGTCGAAGACAATGCTGACATCCGTCAAACCATTCGCGATTACCTGCGCAAGATGGGCCATTCCGTTCTGGAAGCGGACAGCGCAGAGGAAGCATTAAAGTTAAGTCACATTTCGGATCTGACCCATATTATCACAGACCTGATGCTGATGGGCGAAATGACAGGCTATGATCTGGCAATGCAGTTGCGAAGCCACGGTATGACATTACCGATAACCATTATCACTGGCCTGCCCAAAGATAATCCACTAAGACGCACAGCGTCTAAATCATTCCCGGTTTTGCACAAACCCTTTAGTGATGTGCAACTTGCAACAGTTTTTCAAGAAAGTGCCTACCAATGATAAGCCAACCCCAGCTGGTCACTATACTTGACGACTCTCAAGAAATTCGAGAAATATTATCAGTTGCATTGCAAAACGCCGGATTTCAAACAAAATGCTTTGCCCGTGCAACCGAATTCGAACATGCGATTAAAACAATGTCACCACATGTTTGCATCGTTGATCTTGGCTTGCCGGACAAAGACGGGCTGTCCCTAGTCAACAAACTCGCCCTTGAAAGTGGTGCCGCGATCATCATTATTTCGGGCCGCGCACAGGTGCAAGATAAAGTTGTCGGGCTAGAACTTGGTGCCGACGATTATATCACAAAGCCTTTTGAAGCCGCCGAAGTGGTTGCTCGGATACGGGCATTGTTGCGCCGTAGCAAAGCTGAAACAAACAAGCCTGCGAATCAGATTATAAAGTTCTCGGGGTGGATTGCGGATTTCGATCAACATATTCTAACCTCACCCAAGGGCGAGTTGCAAAGCCTGTCATTTGCAGAAGCACAAGTGTTGCAACTATTCCTGTCCGCCCCGAACCGCTTGATCTCACGTGATCACATGCTGGAAAAACTGGGGGGTACGGCAAGCGACAACTTTGAACGCGCGATGGATGTACGGGTGTCGCGCTTGCGTACGAAACTTCAGGACGATCCGCAAAATCCGAAGATCATCAAAACTATATATGGGGCTGGTTATATTTTCATCGGCGATATGGTCTAGATATTTTTCCAAGGCAACAACCTGACTAAAAGCCCTGCCAGATACGCCGTACTTAACCCGATATTCAACAGCCCCGTAACTGATGCCATTGCTCCGTATACCCGAAAATTCGTATCAAGAATAATATCACCATATCCCAACGTCGTGTAGGTGGTTAGCGCAAAATAAATAGCATCACCGATTGTTATAATGGCGTTGGATATAACAAATGAAAATGCCAATATCCAAACCTGAATAGTATGCGAGATAACCACAAAACCAAAAGCCTTGCTCAGCATAACACCCATACGCACTTTCGCTGAATATCGTGTCAGCTTCGGGCCTATTAACCGAAGCAACGAAACCGACCAGACAATAATAGCAATATGAATCACCGAACAGATACCCAGGATAATGCTTCCCCAAAATATCTGCACCGCTATTGTCATGCTATTGCCATCCAATCTGTAAACTGCATATTCGCCTTAAAAACGTATTCTTTAAATCAGAGTACAACGCTGTCAAACCGATGAAAACCATAGATTTACGACTCTGAATAATTATTAAACAGATGGCACGGGTGCATTTTCTTTGGTGCGGAACATATTGATTTTTTCACGGTCATCCTGCGGCGCCACGCCAAATTCTTGCTTATAATATTTAATCATTTGGGATGGGGTCGTATATCCGACTGCCAAAGCGATTTGTGACAAGCTATCGCCGGAATAAAGTACCAGTTGGCGCGCAGCTTTCATCCGTTTGCTACGGTAGAAATTGATCGGGCTTTGCCCTGTTGCCTGTTTGAACTTCCGTTCCATCTGGCGCGATGACAGGCCGACAATTTCCGCAACCTGCGCAACACTAATCGGATCATCGAAACTTTCAGAAAACAGCTGTACCGCTTTTTGCAACGACTTGGGCAGCATATCGTCGGTGCTACTGGAATGTACTGTTGGGATGCGTTGCTGCACCCCTGTTCCGCGCACCAGTGGATGTTGAAACCAGCAGGCCACTTCGGTCATGATTTCAGCACTCAGTTCCTGCTCGATCAGATTTAACATCGCATCAAATCCTGCTGCCGCACCTGACACAGTGACCCGGTTGCGATCCCTAAACACTACATCATCAACAGTTTCAATATGCGCAAACTCGCTTTCAAAAGCTGCGCGGTAACACCAATGCACGCTGCACGTATAGCCGTCTAGTAACCCCGAACGGGCCAGTGGGAAAACCCCACCACTGATCCCGCCAATAGACATTCCATGCTGAACCAATCGGCGCAAAATTCCGTTTGAGGCTTTTGGGTCGTCAAACTGCGATTGCGGCGAACCAAGCAAGAATAGAAAATCCATATCCTCAGCGTCCGCCAATGCAATATCAGGGTCAAACCCCACGTCAGCGCTGGACGTCACCCGCGTGCCTTTTTCACCGATTAACTGCCATGAAAACGCCTTTTGGCCAAGTATCTCGTTAGCACCACGCAATGGTTCAATCATCGAGGTTAGGCACGCCATGGGAAACCCATGAAAAATCATAAAGCCCAGACGTTTTATCTTAAGTTCAGCCATATTATCCTCAAATGCCGTTTGACAAAGTCAAACAGGTTTTAATACCAACATTCAAGTGTCGGATAAAAAACTGCTGCTGTCGGATTCGGTGGCGACGTCGCTTGCATATTTTCGTACTGTATAAACGAACGGAGACCTTTCATGCATTTTTCAGGTTTTAAAGTAATCAAAGAGGCATTGATGGGCCACAAGGGTTGGGGGCCGCAATGGCGCAATCCTGAGCCGAAACCGCATTATGACATCATCATCATCGGTGGTGGTGGTCACGGGCTTGCCACGGCCTATTATCTGGCCAAAGAGTTCGGTCAAAAAAACATCGCCGTGCTTGAAAAAGGTTGGATCGGTGGCGGGAACGTGGGGCGCAACACCACGATTATCCGCTCAAACTACCTGCTGGACGGTAATGAACCGTTCTATGAGTTTTCGCTGAAGCTTTGGGAAGGGTTGGAACAGGATTTCAACTATAATGCCATGGTCAGCCAACGCGGAATATTGAACCTTATCCACTCTGACGCCCAGCGCGATGCATTCATTCGGCGCGGCAATGCGATGATCCTGAACGGGGCAGATGCCGAATACCTGACAGCCGATCAAATTCGCGCCGAAAACCCGTTCCTGAATTTCGATGATGCCCGCTTCCCTATCAAAGGCGGCTTGGCGCAACGGCGTGGCGGTACCGTACGACATGATGCAGTCGCATGGGGTTACGCGCGCGGCGCAGATCAGCGCGGGGTCGATATTATCCAGAACTGCGAAGTCACCGGCTTACGCATTGAAAATGGTGTCTGCAAAGGGGTGGAAACTTCGCGTGGGTTTATCGGGGCAAATAAAGTCGGTTCCTGTGTAGCAGGCTCTTCCAGTCGTATTATGGCACACGCCAATATACGCCTACCAATTGAAAGCCATGTGTTGCAGGCCTTTGTCTCCGAAGGGTTGAAACCCGTTATTCCCGGTGTGATTACCTTTGGTGCCGGCCATTTCTATGTCAGCCAGTCCGACAAGGGCGGACTGGTCTTTGGCGGCGACATAGATGGCTACAACACCTACGCCCAGCGCGGTAATCTGCCGACCGTTGAAGATGTTTGCGAAAGTGGTATGGCGATCATGCCGATGATCGGACGCGCCCGATTGTTGCGCATGTGGGGTGGGGTGATGGACATGTCGATGGACGGCTCACCCATCATCGACAAAACCCATATCGACGGGCTCTATTTCAACGGTGGTTGGTGTTATGGTGGCTTCAAGGCAACACCCGCATCCGGCTGGTGTTATGCCCATCTGTTGGCCAAAGACGAACCACACGAAGTGGCCACCGCATATCGGCTGGACCGCTTCCGGCGCGGTTACATGATCGACGAAAAAGGGGTGGGCGCACAGCCCAATTTGCACTGATATGATTATTAACCATCCCATTCTTGGCCCGCGCGATGCTGCTGAATTCACTTATCTGGGTGACGTATCCCTGTTAAACCGCCCCGACTGGCAAGCGATTGATGCTGCTGAGCAATTCTATGAATACCAATACTTGCGCGAAAATCCCGCAGGCGAACATCGTGAATTGTGGTACCACGAACAAGGTGACCGCAGCTGGCTGGTTGTAACCCGCAATACCTTGACCCACGCAATATCAAAGGTGGAAATGGCATCCGATGCCGCTCGTGCAAGGGGGAACGGCAAATGACCCAGATTAACCGCTTAACAGGTGGGCTGATTGATCACAGCAAGCCCTTGAATTTCAGCTTTGACGGCAAATCCTATCAGGGGTATGCAGGCGATACACTGGCCTCGGCCCTATTGGCGAACGGCGTGCGCCTGATGGGTCGCTCGTTCAAATATCACCGCCCACGCGGCCCCTTGACCGCAGGCTCGGAAGAACCAAACGCCATTGTGGAACTGCGCACAGGCGCGCGGCAAGAGCCCAACACACGCGCCACCACGGCTGAGCTTTTCGATGAGCTTATCGCCACCAGCCAAAACCGCTGGCCGTCATTACAATTCGATGCAATGGCGATCAACGACCGCTTTTCCAACTTCCTGACCGCCGGGTTTTACTACAAAACCTTCATGTGGCCCGCCGCATTTTGGGAAAAGGTTTACGAGCCGATCATTCGCAAAGCTGCAGGCCTTGGATCATTGTCAATGCAGGATGATCCTGATGCTTACGACAAGGGTTTCCTACACTGTGATCTGTTGATTATCGGCGCAGGCCCCGCAGGTCTTGCCTCCGCCCTGACCGCAGGTCGGGCAGGGGCAAATGTCATACTGGCGGATGAGGATTATGCCTGTGGCGGGCGTCTGAATGCAGAAACGTTCACGCTTGATGACACAGATGCATCCGTCTGGATTGCAGCAACCTTAGCAGAACTTGCGTCATTACCAAACGTACGCGTTATGACCCGCACCACGGTTATCGGCGCATTTGACCACGGCATTTATGGCGCGGTGGAACGTGTATCCGACCATCTGGCAATCCCCGCCCCCGATAAACCGCGCCAGATTTTGTGGCGCATCTACACCAAACGTACAGTGCTTTGCGCAGGCGCCATTGAACGCCCCATCGCGTTTGAAAACAACGATCGGCCCGGTATAATGCTGGCAAGTGCCATACGGTCATACGCCAACCGCTGGGCGGCAACACCCGCGCGTGAAGTGGCAATCTTCACCAACAATGATGACGGCCATCGCACTGCGGCTGACCTGACCGCCAAAGGCGTTGCAATCTCGGCGATTATCGACACGCGCGCAAATGCGCCGGGTTCTACGCAAGTGGAAGTTCTGGCAGGGGCACAAGTTGTTAACTCACTTGGCCGCTTGGGGGTTAAGCAACTGACGGTACAACTTGCAGACGGCTCAATGCGCCATGTGCATTGCGAAGCTTTGGGGGTTTCCGGCGGCTGGAATCCGAACGTTCATATCAGCAGCCACCAAAGGGGTCGCCCTGAATGGAATACAAAAATTGCAGCCTTTATCCCCGGTAAAAATGGGCCTGACGGCCTAAGCGCTGCCGGGGCCGCAATGGGTGTGTTTTCAACCGCAGGTGCGTTGGAAAGTGGGATGAACTCCACGATATCCGCATTGCAAGATATTGGCATTTCAACAAAACCCATCAAACTGCCAAAGGCCGAAGATGTACCTGTCAATTTACAACCTTTCTGGCACGTCAAAGCCGGTAAAGGCCGTGCGTGGCTTGATCAGCAAAATGATGTAACCGTAAAGGACGTGAAGCTTGCGCACCGTGAAAATTTCCGCGCGGTTGAACATCTGAAACGCTACACCACGCTTGGCATGGCAACCGATCAGGGCAAGACATCGAACATGGGTGGTTTGGCTATCATGGCGGAATTGGCCGGCAAATCCATACCAGAGGTCGGTACCACCATTTTCCGCCCGCCTTACACACCCGTTGCGATGGGTGCATTGGGTGGCCGCGCAGTTGGTAAAAACTTCCACCCCACCCGAAAAACCCCCAGCCATAAATGGGCAGAAGAACAGGGTGCGGTTTTTGTCGAAGTCGGCAACTGGTTGCGCGCACAATGGTTCCCGAAAGCAGGCGAAACCCATTGGCGTCAATCGGTTGACCGTGAAGTGATTGCCACCCGCAAATCGGTTGGTATTTGCGACGTGACCACGCTTGGAAAAATAGATGTGCAAGGGGCCGATGCCGCAACTTATCTGAACAGGATTTATTGTAACGGATTTGCCAAACTTGCGGTCGGAAAAACCCGTTATGGTCTAATGCTGCGCGAAGACGGAATTGTCATGGATGACGGCACGGCGGCACGTTTAGCCGAGGGTCATTTCGTTGTCACCACCACCACGGCAAACGCCGTAAGTGTTTATAGACACATGGAATTTTGCCGCCAATGCCTGTGGCCTGATTTGGATGTACAGCTGATTTCCACAACGGAAAGTTGGGCGCAATATGCGGTGGCGGGGCCGAACGCGCGCAAGCTTTTACAAAAAATAGTTGATCCTGAATTTGACATCTCGAATGAAGCTTTTCCGTTCATGGGGTGTGGTGCGATTACCATTTGCGGGGGCTTGCGGGCACGGCTTTTCCGGATCTCTTTTTCAGGCGAACTTGCCTTTGAAATCGCGGTTCCAACACGCTATGGCGATGCACTGATGCGCCGTATGATGGATGCAGGAAAAGAATTTGATGTGGTACCCTACGGTACCGAAGCCTTGGGCGTTATGCGCATCGAAAAAGGTCACGCAACAGGCAATGAATTGAATGGCACGGCCACCGCACTGAACCTTGGCATGGGCCGTATGGTTTCGAAAGCTAAGGACAGTATCGGGTCAACCCTGTCGGAACGCACGGGGTTGAATGAACCGGACGCATTGATGCAGGTTGGGCTGAAGCCCGTCGACCCATCAGAACCCGTCGTTGCGGGATCGCATTTGATGAACAAAACCGGCGATGTGAACGCTAAAACTGATCAGGGCTATATCACCTCTGCCGCGTATTCACCAACCTTGGGAAGCTCTATCGGCCTAGGGTTTTTAAAGGACGGCGGCAACCGCAAAGGTGAGATCATACGCGCGGTCAATCCATTGAAAAATCAAGAGGTTTTATTGGAAGTGGTCAGCATGCACTTCTTTGACCCAGAAGGGGAGCGACTGCGTGCATAATCTTAAAGCCATCACCGCGTTGGGCGGGCATGAAGCACAAGTGGACACCGTCCATGGGCTGACAATCACTGAATGTCCCGACTGGGCAATTGCGTCTGTCGCGGCGCGAATGGGTCAGGAAAAACAGCTTGGTGCCGCAATGAAAAAGGCCCTTGGCATTACCATGCCAAAACCGTCAAAAAGTGCGGGCAAGGGTGGGATTACCGTGTTCTGGACCGGTCCAAATCAATACTTTGTCGAGGCCCCGATTGCCGACAATGAAACGCTTGCGAATACACTTGCGGATGCGCTGAAACGAACTGCTTCCGTAACCGAACAAACCGACGGCTGGGTGCGGTTTGATGTGCAGGGTGCGGGCTGTTCGGATGTGTTTGAACGGCTTTGTATTCTGGATACACGCGCCATGATAAAGGGCACGGTTTCACGCACGTCTTTGGAACATTCAGGGTGTTTCGTAATGTGTCGCACACACGCATATTTCAGCGTTTACGGGCCACGGTCAACGGCGGCATCGATCCACCATGGATTAGTGACGGCGGCGAAATCCGCACTGGGGTAAATACCTGAAATCGGCGTATGATCGGCGTGCACAACCCGTGCACAGAGTGTATGAACTTTGGCTGCATCGCGAAACTCAGACAACTGCGCATTAACCGCTATGAGCGAGCGTTGGAAACCTAAAACTCCCAACGGCAGCTATGAGCCCTTAGCGGACATGAAAAATCCGTTGGCAAAGTTTAAAACGCACCGAATGTTACTTTGACGCGCAGCCTATTTGGAACCCTGTGTATCAATATCTACGCCCACCTGATTAGACCAATGACTGCTGACATTGCGTAGAAAAACTGAAGCGAAAGAAACGCCCAACGTTTGTCGATCACCGCCCACGCCGCAAACAGGCCAGAGGAGATCAGCAGCAGCATAAAGCCAATCAGTTCATTGCCTGTATTTGAAGCGATCAACAATGCGTAAACTATGGCGAGTGCTGAGCCAGTAAACTCAAAAATAGTAATGAGTTTTGACTTTTCCGTAGTGATTGCCCTTATCTGGGTCATGAGTTTTCTTTCAAGAAAGCGGCAATGATTTTTGAAATCTTTTCCGGTTGGTCTTCGGGTGAAAAGTGGCCGCAACCCTTCAGGATATCCAGTTCCGATCCCGGTATCGCTGCATTCAATTTATGCGCCCAGTCAGTAACCTGCCACCCATCCTCTGCGCCCCAAATAAGTTTAACCGGAACATTGCCCAATATGTGCATCCGATCCGCCAGCTCCATTGTGTGCTTGGGGTCATAGTGACGTACTTGATGCTGAATAAGGCTGGCTTGCCCAACCGGGCCGGAGATGAAATCCAAGTAGGTATCAAGAGCTCCGTCGGAAAACTTCTGCTTGTTGTAAACGGTAGACAGCAACCATTCGCGGAAATGCGCTTTGTGCTGGGCATCCGAGGCTTCGATCAAAGCTTCTAACCCCGCATCCATTTGCTGACGGGTGCGTTTTGAAGGGTAGCTATCATAACTGACCACATCGATCATTGTTAATGTACGCAACCGTTCTGGTGATTGAATGCCAAATCGTTGTGCTACACCACCTCCGATGTCGTGGGCAACAAGATGAATACTATCCAGTCCCCAGTGGTCCAACAGACCTTCCAGGATTGGCACCTGAGCAGTCATTGATGTATCTGTCTTGGGGTTCCATGGCCGTTCCGAAAGACCGTAACCTAAGAGATCAAACACGTGAACTTTAAAGCCTGCGTTGACCAATGAGGGCATGATGTTACGCCAGATATACGAAGAAGATGGTGTTCCGTGTACCAGGACTACCGGCTCGCCAGTACCGTGAACGCCATGGGCAATACGGGTTCCATTTATCAGGATGTTATCTGTAGCAATGTGGTTCATAACGAATCTCCATTTGAGCTTTTCCTTGAGCCTGTCATCTGATAGATCATGAATCAAATGGGACATTTTCATGATGTCATCTGTTTTTGTCATGCATTGCTGAAAAGAGTATAGACATGAATCAACGACTAGACATCGACGCGCTTAGAACGCTGTGTGCGATTGAAGATTTTGGTGGGGTAACCCGCGCTTCGGAACATCTGTCGCTTTCACAATCTGCGGTCAGTCACAAAATCAAACGCCTTGAGGGGAATATCGATTGTGAACTGCTAACGCGTCGCACGGGCGCACCTTTGCTGACAAACGATGGGCTGCGCCTTGTAGAATATGCAAAACGCATCCTGTCGCTTCACGACGAAGCGCTTTTGAGCCTAAGCAAACAGCCTTTGACGGGAAAAATCCGACTTGGTATGACAGAAGATACCACAAGTAGCGATTTGTCACGAATTTTAGGACGTTTCACAAGATTGCACCCAAATGTTACCGTGCGGACCCATGTCCGTCAAAGTTTGACTTTGGAATACGAGCTAGAGCGCGGTGAGATAGACTTGGCCGTAATGCAAATTTTTAAACATCGCCTTCATCCCACTGATTTGATTCTTTATGATGAAACTCTACATTGGGTTAAAGCGCGGGATTTGGTTGTGGACTTTGATCGCCCGCTTCCGTTTTTGGCTTACGACGACAAGTGTTTCTATAAACACTGGGCGATGGGAATTGATCAGGTGCCCGCAGTTTATCTGGAAACGGTTCTAGAATGTGCAAGCTCAGCGGGCATAGTGTCAGCAATCCAAGCAGGCTTAGGCATCGCACTACTGCCTGAGCAATATCTCACAAATGAAATGCTTATCATCGATGGTCAGTTACCTAGGCCGCCTAAAGTCACTTTTATCGTCCGCCAAAACCGAAAATCTCGCTCGAAATCTGTAACAGCCCTTGCAAATGAGATTGCGTATGAAGGTACCCAACTTGCCAGATTGCGCCTCGCATGAGCTTCACCTATCGACGGCAGCTTTGTCCGCAAAGCTACTACCACTGGTTCCCGCCTGACACAACTGCTTGTGCTGCAACCCCAATTCCCTCTTCCCCTGCCCACCATCCTCGCTTATCCTGCCGTTAGGGTTGGCGCAGGTCAGCCTCGGGGTGTCGTTACTCCACACGGGTCGGTTGGTATCAACCGCAATGATGCTTCCTCGATATTTAGGTCGGGGAGGTTATGACGTATGTTCAGGGCTTCGGCCTAAAGGTCATAGCAGTCGTACTCGTGCGGCTAACGAACTCCCCGGCTGTCGATGTTTTTCGACAGCCGATTTCATTTGAAAAAAAGGAGTTTTAAAATGTCCGATATTGACCCTAATGATATTCGCCTAACCTATAAACAACGCACATGGGTGATGGCCTATTTACTAATCGGCGC